>NZ_JBFTME010000001.1:0-837285 GCF_056396805.1 Rhizobium sp. 05N49 | reverse complement strand
CGCAGGAGATGTGGAAATTGCCGTGGCCAATGCCGCCACGCCCGCGAGCCGAACACCGGCGGCAGCAGCGACACCTAGAAAATGTCTGCGCGCAGTATTGTGCGGCAGAAGTTTCGGATCTTCCGTGGATGACATGGCGATCTCCTTTGAAAACAATCACATCGAGCCATGTTACAATAGGTTGCATTGCATACAACTTCGCCTAATAGCGCGAGGGTTAATGAAAAGGGAGTAGGGCGTAGTATGGCGGACCTGTAGAAGTTATGCCGTCACACGCACCAAAAGCTGATGAGGTATATGCAATCGCCGCGCGAAAAAATGACGACGCAGCACACCACCTAGATGCGCCGCCCGGGCCATCGGGCGAAGCAGCTTGAAGACCCATCGAAAACGCGTCGAAAGCTCCAGTCTTTCAAACGCTGGAATCTATCATATCCTCCGGTCGGAGGGGGAAGTTTCAGCTGCGCGGCAGACGGCGCGTCGCCTCGTCGATCAGCAGGTTGGCGATCATCATGCGCCTGTTGGCATTGCCGCGGAACGGCTGGGCTACGCTGTCGGGATGATTGGCCTTGGCGAAGGTGCGTCGCTTCTCATTGAGTATCTGCAGCGTGTCGGCGGCGGAAATCGCAAGTTCTGCGGCGATCTGTTCCGGGGCAATGCGGCCCAGATGCGCAGGCATGACCGGTTCGGGTTCGGGCGCCGGCGGCTCTGCGGCCGCGGGTTCGGCACCGAGATTGTCGAAATAAGCCTCGCCGACCCTTTGCGAACCGGCCGACACACCTTCCATCACATCGAAGGCGAGGCCGGTCGAGAAGCCGGAGACGCGATGGACGGCCGGTTCCTGCGCATCGCCGGAGGCTTCGTCTTCCGCCTTCAGTCGTTCGAGAACGGATTGGAATATCGATTGTCCGAACAGCATGCGCCTTCCTTTTCGAGCGGCGCATTAGACGGCGCCAAGTTGGCGCAGGGCTGGATTCGAGGCAGGATCACGGGATCTCTCCGGAGCGGATGCCGCGGCAGGAGACAGATGCGGATGAGAAAAGGGGGCATGGATGGCAGGTTGGAAACGGACAGTGCAATGGACCGACTGGAACGGAGACCGACTTGAGACCCTTTCCATCGCCCACAATGACGAGGGCGTGCTTGCGGAAGGTATCGTGAGCGGGCAGTTCGAAGCCGGCAAATACGATCTGACCTACCGGTTGACGATAGACCGGCAGTGGCGGGTGCGAGACGTCAGAGTTCAGATCGCCAATGGTCAGCGACTGCATATTCTGTCCGACGGCCGCGGTCGCTGGATCAGCGAGGATGGCGCTGAGCTTTCCGATCTGGCCGGATGCCTGGATGTCGATATTGCAGCGACTCCATTCACCAATACCCTGCCAATTCGACGGCTAGGGAAAAAAACCGGTGTCGCCGAGAAGATCAGCGTTGCCTATGTTTCCCTGCCGAACCTGATCGTCGAACCTGTCCAGCAGCGATATACCAAACTTGCCGGGAACCGCTTTCTCTATGAAGGCCTGTCAACCGGCTTTGCAGCCGAGCTTGAGGTCGATGGCGACGGCATCGTGCTGGACTATCCTGGCGTCTATAGAAGGTTGTCGTAACGATCGCAGTCTGTGGCTCGGCGCTAGCCCTCTGCCTGCCGGATGCTTTCTTCCAGGATGAGATCGTAGAGGAGCCGGGCGCTTGGCGGCAGGGCGCGTTCGCGGACGGTGATCAGGCTGTAGGGCTTGACGTTGATCTCGAAATCGATCGGCAGGATTCGCACGTCCGAGGCGTTCGAACTCTGCGAGGCGAGAAACTGTGCGACATCGACGGCGACGGGGGCAATTGCATCCGTCTCGCAGATGATCGCGCAGGTCAGCAGCAGCGAAGAGGTGTTGACGATGTTTTCCGGAAGCCGAACGGCGCGCGACAGGAAGATATCCTCTATCGTGCGGCGCAGCAGCGTGCCCGGCGGCTGGAACACCCAGTCGTAATCCTTGATCTCCGACAGGCTGCTTGGGCCTGTCTTCTTCTTCAATAGGGGATGGCGGCTGCGGACGATCAGGCAGGCTTTCTCGACGCCGATCTCGCGGACTTCGAAAAGGCGCGGGTTGAGATCGTCGGGGATGCGGCTGATGATGAAGTCGTGGCGGGCGGCGAGAAGTTCGCGCGCCAGGACATTGCTGGTCTCGACCTGGATGTTGACCTCGATGCCGGGAAAGGTCTTGCGCACCGTGTTGATGGCGGGAACGACGAGGCTCATGGCGGGTGCGGTGACCGCGCCGATGAAGACCGATCCGCCCTTGCCGCTCTTCAATTCGCCGATCTCGCGGCTTGCCTCACGAAGCTCCAGAAGGATCTTGCGCGCGCGTCTCGCGAGCGCTTCCCCGAAGGTCGTCAGCACCACGCCACGGGCAACCCGTTCATAGAGTGGAGTCTTCACGATCGACTCCATATCGGACAGCATTCGGGAGGCTGCCGGCTGCGAGATGTTGAGTACTTCCGCGGCAGCCGAAATCTGCCCGCTATCTTCGATTGCGACAATCATACGCAGGTGATTCAGCTTAAGTCCCGCTCGTAGAAAGCTGTCATCGCCAAAATTGTCGCTATGAATGTCGACATGTTCCAATGAAAAGAGCTCGGAGATAATCGTCATGGTTGCAGCCTCCCCACTGCGTTCCATCAAAAGTAATACTTTTTAACGATATACCAAAATTGTTATGCACATTACCAGTTATTCTATTTGACAGTTATAGGAATCCATACCAGTTTGCCGCCGTGTGCTGGTTGGCACTCAACACGTGTGAGATCGTGGAGGAGACCTACTTCGTTTCTCACCATCTGAAGTAACTATCCAATACGGAACCTGCCACAGTTTCGGGGCGGGCGATTTTTCGTCCGTGAATCTTTAACAAGGGAGAGAGAAATGAAATCCATTATCTCATTGATGGCTGCGGCCGCCTTCGGCGTCGCATCGTTCGTTATGCCTGCTCTGGCGGCAGACAAGGGCCTGGTTGGCATCGCAATGCCGACGAAGTCCTCCGCTCGCTGGATCGACGACGGCAACAACATCGTCAAGCAGCTCCAGGAAGCCGGCTACCAGACCGACCTGCAGTATGCTGACGACGATATTCCGAACCAGCTTTCGCAGATCGAAAACATGGTCACCAAGGGCGCCAAGGTTCTCGTCATCGCTTCGATCGACGGCACGACCCTTTCGGACGTTCTCCAGAAGGCCCATGACGCGGGCATCAAGGTCATCGCTTATGACCGCCTGATCCGCGACTCTGCCAACGTTGACTACTACGCCACGTTCGACAACTTCCAGGTTGGCGTTCTTCAGGCTGGTACGATCGTCGACAAGCTCGGCCTCAAGGACGGCAAGGGCCCGTTCAACATCGAACTCTTCGGCGGTTCGCCGGACGACAACAACGCCTTCTTCTTCTATGACGGCGCAATGTCTGTCCTGCAGCCCTACATCGACTCCGGCAAGCTCGTCGTGAAGTCCGGCCAGACCGGCATGGACAAGGTCGGCACGCTGCGTTGGGATCCGGCAACGGCCCAGGCCCGCATGGACAACCTGCTCTCGGCTAACTACACCGACGCCAAGGTTGACGCTGTCCTGTCTCCGTACGACGGTCTGTCGATCGGCATCATCTCGTCGCTGAAGGGCGTCGGCTACGGTTCGGCTGACCAGCCGTTGCCGGTCGTCTCCGGCCAGGACTCGGAAATCCCGTCGATCAAGTCGATCATCGCTGGCGAACAGTATTCGTCGATCTTCAAGGATACCCGCGACCTCGCAAAGGTCACCGTTCAGATGGTTGACGCCGTCATGTCCGGCAAGGAGCCTGAAGTCAACGACACGAAGACCTACGACAACGGCGTCAAGGTCGTTCCGTCCTACCTGCTGAAGCCGGTTACCGTGACCAAGGAGAACTACAAGACGGTTCTCGTTGACAGCGGTTACTACAAGGAAGATCAGCTGAAGTAATTATGAATGGCCGGAACCCGCGTGATTGCGGGTTCCGGTCTTCGATTCTATGATCGCCGGGCCAGTTTCGGTCGCGGCGTTGGGTTTTTAGTCATGGACAATACAATCCTCGAAATGCGGAACATCACCAAGACGTTCCCGGGCGTGAAGGCGCTCGAGAATGTGAACCTCAGGGTTCGCCAGGGTGAGATCCACGCATTGGTGGGCGAAAACGGGGCCGGCAAGTCGACCCTGATGAAAGTGCTCTCCGGCGTCTATCCGGCAGGAAGCTATGAAGGCGAGATCGTCTATGAGGGCGATGTTCGCAATTTCAAAGTCCTGAAGGATTCGGAAGAAATCGGCATCGTCATCATCCATCAGGAGCTGGCGCTCGTGCCGCTCCTGTCGATCGGCGAAAACATCTTCCTCGGCAATGAAAACGCCAAGAAGGGCGTCATCAGCTGGGAAGATACATTCAATCGCACCAAGCAGCTTCTGGCGAAGGTAGGCCTGCGCGAATCTCCGAATACGCTCGTGACCGACATCGGCGTCGGCAAGCAGCAGCTCGTCGAGATCGCCAAGGCGCTGTCGAAGAGCGTCAAGCTGCTCATCCTCGACGAGCCGACGGCATCGCTGAACGAAAGCGATTCAGACGCGCTCCTCAACCTGCTGATGGAATTCCGCAGGCAGGGCATCACCTCGATCATCATTTCCCACAAGCTGAACRAGATCCGCAAGGTCGCCGACCAGATCACGGTCCTGCGCGACGGTATGACCGTCAAGACGCTCGACTGTCACAAGGACGAGATCAGCGAAGACATCATCATCAAGAATATGGTGGGCCGCGACCTCGCCGACCGTTATCCGCCGCGCTCCGTGCCGGTGGGCGAGACCATCTTCGAGGTGAAGAACTGGAACGCCTTCCACCAGCAGCATCGCGACCGCCAGGTCCTGCACGACATCAACGTCAATGTCCGCAAGGGCGAGGTCGTTGGCATCGCCGGCCTCATGGGTGCTGGCCGCACCGARYTCGCCATGAGCGTGTTCGGCAAGTCCTATGGCCACAAGATCACCGGCGACGTCTTCGTCGACGGCAAGAAGGTCGATACGTCGACGGTGCGCAAGGCGATCGACGCCGGTCTCGCCTATGTGACGGAAGACCGCAAACATCTCGGCCTCGTGCTGAACGACAACATCCTGCACAACACCACGCTCGCCAATCTGCTCGGCATTTCGAAGAACACCGTCATCGACGACATCAAGGAGATGAAAGTCGCGACGGACTATCGCTCGAAGCTGCGCATACGGTCATCGGGCATCTTCCAGGAAACGGTCAACCTGTCGGGCGGCAACCAGCAAAAGGTCGTGCTGTCGAAGTGGCTGTTCTCCGATCCCGATGTTTTGATCCTGGACGAGCCCACACGTGGTATCGACGTTGGCGCAAAATACGAAATTTATACTATCATCAACCAGCTTGCCGCCGATGGAAAGGGCGTTCTGATGATCTCGTCAGAAATGCCTGAACTGCTTGGCACATGTGACCGCATCTACGTGATGAACGAAGGACGCATCGTCGCCGAACTGCCGAAAGGAGAAGCAAGCCAGGAAACCATCATGCGCGCTATCATGCGCTCAGGGGAGAAGAAACAATGACTCCTGTCAACCCGACATCCACAGAGGAAAGCAACGTCGTTTCGATTGCCGACTATATCCGCGGCAACATCCGCGAATATGGCATGCTGATCGCACTCGTCGCGATCATGATATTCTTCCAGTTCTACACTGGCGGTATCCTGTTCAAGCCGGTCAATCTGACGAACCTCGTGCTGCAGAACTCCTTCATCATCATCATGGCCCTCGGCATGCTGCTGGTGATCGTTGCTGGGCATATCGACCTGTCGGTCGGCTCCATCGTTGCCTTCGTCGGCGCGCTGGCGGCCATCTTCACCGTTTCCTGGGGCATGAATTTCTGGCTGGCGGGTCTGCTCTGCCTGATCATCGGCGGCTTCATCGGTGCGGCACAGGGCTATTTCATCGCCTATCACCGCATCCCGTCCTTCATCGTGACGCTTGCCGGCATGCTGGTTTTCCGCGGCCTGACGCTCACCGTTCTCGGTGGCAAGAACATCGGCCCGTTCCCGAAGGAATTCCAGGTCATCAGCACCGGCTTCCTGCCGGGCGACATGATCGACATCTTCGGTATTCCGACCCAGCTCACCTCGCTGATCCTGACCGTCATCATGCCGGTCATCCTCTTCTACCTCGCCTGGCGCCGCCGCAAGGTCAATGAGAGCCACGGCATCGACGTCGAGCCGATGGGCTTCTTCATCGGCCAGAATGTCCTCATTTCGCTCGCCATCGTCTGGCTCGGCTGGCTGCTGTCGACCTACAAGGGTCTGCCGAACGTTCTGATCGTCATGCTGGTCCTGATCGCGGCGTACAGCTTCGTCACCCGCCGCACGACGATCGGTCGCCGCATCTACGCCATGGGTGGCAATGAAAAGGCGACCAAGCTTTCCGGTATCAACACCGAGCGCCTGAGCTTTTTCACCTTCGTAAACATGGGTGTGCTTGCGGGTCTCGCCGGCATGATCGTTGCGCTGCGCCTGAACTCGGCAACGCCGAAGGCCGGTGTCGGTTTCGAACTTGACGTCATTGCGGCCTGCTTCATCGGCGGCGCGTCGGCTTCGGGCGGCGTCGGCAAGATCACCGGTGCGGTTATCGGCGCATTCATCATGGGCGTCATGAACAACGGCATGTCGATCGTCGGTCTCGGCATCGACTTCCAGCAGATGGTCAAGGGCGCCGTGCTTCTCGCTGCCGTCTTCTTCGACGTCTACAACAAGAACAAGGGCTGAGGCCTAACTCAGCCTGCGCATTCGCAGTCGTATGAAAACGAATTCCGGCTCCTCGGGGAGCCGGAGCGGCGTAGCTTTGCCGTCGCCGAACGAAAAGGATCAGGACCGTGCTTATTTCGCAGATCAAAGGCTCCAACGGAGAGATCATCGTCGCCGCGCGCGAGCCGGGTGCCGCCGCCAAGACCGTCAAGGGTGCTACGAGCGTCTACGCTCTGGCGATGGAAGCCGCAGATGGCGGCAAGTCGCTCGTCTCCGTTATCGAGGCGCATGGATATGGCGACGCCGTCGATCTTGAAAAGGCCTATGCCGAAGGCCGCTTCCTGCCGCCGATCACGCATCCGGATGCAGCACACCTGCACCTGACCGGCACGGGCCTGACGCATCTGGGTTCGGCCGCAACGCGCGATTCCATGCACAAGAAGACCACGGAAGCGGCAGAGGAAACGCTGACCGACTCCATGAAGATGTTCAGGATGGGTCTCGAAGGCGGAAAGCCGGCGGCTGGCCAGAAGGGCGTGCAGCCCGAATGGTTCTACAAGGGCAATGGCTATGGCGCCGCTGCTCCGGGCGCTCCGCTCGTCTCGCCGTCCTTCGCGCTCGACGGCGGCGAAGAGCCTGAAATGGCCGGCATCTACGTGATCGCCAA
Source organism: Rhizobium sp. 05N49 (assembly GCF_056396805.1). Classification (NCBI taxonomy): domain Bacteria; kingdom Pseudomonadati; phylum Pseudomonadota; class Alphaproteobacteria; order Hyphomicrobiales; family Rhizobiaceae; genus Rhizobium; species Rhizobium sp. 05N49. Next base: position 829,823 of record NZ_JBFTME010000001.1, on the reverse strand, counting down.
GGATGGCACGCCGTTCCGTATCGGCTTTGCGCTGTCGAACGAGTTTTCCGATCACGTCACCGAGCGGATCAACTATCTCTTCCTCGCCCATTCCAAGCTGCGCCCGGCAAGCTTCGGTCCGGAAATCCGGATCGGCGTAGCTCCCGAGGATATCCGCGGGACGTCACGCATCAAGCGCGGCGACAAGGTCATCTTCGAGAAGCCGTTCCTGTCGGGCGAAGCGAACATGTCGCACACTTTCGCCAATCTGGAATATCACCATTTCAAATATGGCCTCTTCCGCGTGCCGGGTGATGTGCATGTACATATGTTCGGTACGGCGACGCTTTCCTTTGCCGATGGCATCAAGGCGGAAGAGGGCGATGTCTTTGAAATCGAGGTTGCCGAATTCGGCCTGCCGCTGCGCAATCCGCTGAAGGTTGCCGCCGAAGAAGAGATCGCCGTCAAGCAGCTCTGATTTCAACTGTGATCTCAAGGGGCCGGCCGCCGCGAAAGCCGCCGGTCATTTGACATAGAGGAGGCTCCAAGGCCATGACCGTCCATCAGAATCTCATTGCCGGCGAATGGACCGGCACGAATGCCGCCGAGAACATCAACCCGTCCGACACGAACGAAGTCGTCGGTCTCTACGCTCAGGCGAGCGCCGAGGATGCGAAGGCTGCCATCGCTGCCGCGAAGGCTGCCTTTCCGGCCTGGTCGCGTTCCGGCATCTGGGAGCGCCACGTCATCCTGAAGAAGGCCGGCGACGAGATCATGGCGCGCAAGGACGAGCTTGGCGCTCTTCTCGCCCGCGAGGAAGGCAAGACGCTTCCCGAAGCGATCGGCGAAACGATCCGCGCGTCGCAGATCTTCGAATTTTTCGCTGGCGAAGCGCTGCGCCTTGCCGGCGAGGTCGTTCCCTCGGTGCGCCCGAACATTGGCGTCGAGATCACCCGCGAGCCGCTCGGTGTCATCGGCATCATCACGCCCTGGAACTTCCCGATCGCCATTCCGGCCTGGAAGATCGCGCCGGCGCTCTGCTACGGCAACACCGTCGTCTTCAAGCCGGCCGATCTCGTCCCCGGCTGTTCGTGGGCGATTGCCGACATCCTGCATCGCGCAGGCCTGCCGAAGGGCGTTCTGAACCTCGTCATGGGCAAGGGCTCGGTCGTTGGCCAGGCCATGCTCGACAGCCCTGACATTGCCGGCATCACCTTTACCGGTTCGACCGGTACGGGCAAACGCGTCGCCACTTCCTCCATCGAGCATAACCGCAAGTTCCAGCTGGAAATGGGCGGCAAGAACCCGATGGTCGTGCTCGACGATGCGGATCTCACCGTTGCCGTCGAGGCAGCCGCCAATTCCGGCTTCTTCTCCACGGGCCAGCGCTGCACCGCTTCGTCGCGCCTGATCGTCACCGAAGGCATTCACGACAAGTTCGTTGCGGCACTCACCGAAAAGCTGAAGACCGTCGTCGTCGACAATGCCATGAAGCCCGGCACCCATATCGGCCCCGTCGTCGATGCCCGCCAGCTTCAGACCGACACCGACTACATCAAGATCGGCAAGGAAGAGGGCGCCAAGCTCGCCTTCGGCGGCGAACTCATCTCGCGCGACACGCCCGGCTTCTACCTGCAGCCGACGCTCTTTACCGAAGCGACGAACCAGATGCGCATCTCGCGCGAAGAGATCTTCGGGCCTGTCGTTTCCGTCATTCGCGTGAAGGATTACGAAGAGGCGTTGGCGACTGCCAACGACACGCCGTTCGGCCTGTCGGCAGGCATTGCCACGACGAGCCTCAAACACGCGACGCATTTCAAGCGCAACTCCGAGGCCGGCATGGTGATGGTGAACCTGCCGACCGCCGGCGTCGACTTCCACGTTCCCTTCGGCGGCCGCAAGGGCTCGTCCTACGGCCCGCGCGAGCAGGGCAAGTACGCCGCCGAATTCTACACAACCGTCAAAACCGCCTATACGCTGGCCTAAGACAAAGCGCGATAACCCTGATCGTACGAGGCGGTCAGGGGATATCCTGAGGGACAGAAATTATGAAGAAGAAAGCAGAATGGCCGCGCAAGTTGCGCTCGCAGGAATGGTACGGCGGCACGAGCCGCGACGTGATCTACCACCGCGGCTGGCTGAAAAACCAGGGTTACCCGCACGACCTGTTCGACGGCCGCCCGGTCATCGGTATCCTCAATACCTGGTCGGACATGACGCCGTGCAACGGCCACCTGCGCGAGCTCGCCGAAAAGGTGAAGGCCGGTGTCTGGGAAGCCGGTGGTTTCCCGCTTGAAGTGCCCGTTTTCTCGGCCTCTGAAAACACCTTCCGTCCGACCGCGATGATGTATCGCAACCTCGCGGCGCTCGCAGTCGAAGAAGCGATCCGTGGCCAGCCGATGGATGGCTGCGTGCTGCTCGTCGGCTGCGACAAGACCACGCCGTCGCTCTTGATGGGGGCAGCCTCCGTCGACCTGCCGTCGATCGTCGTTACCGGCGGTCCGATGCTGAACGGTTATTTCCGCGGCGAGCGCGTCGGTTCGGGCACGCATTTGTGGAAGTTCTCCGAAATGGTAAAGGCCGGCGAGATGACGCAGGCCGAATTCCTCGAGGCTGAAGCTTCGATGAGCCGTTCGTCGGGCACCTGCAACACGATGGGTACCGCTTCCACGATGGCATCCATGGCCGAAGCGCTCGGCATGGCACTGTCAGGCAATGCCGCGATTCCTGGCGTCGATTCCCGCCGCAAGGTGATGGCGCAGCTGACCGGCCGCCGTATCGTGCAGATGGTCAAGGACGACCTGAAGCCTTCCGACATCATGACGAAGCAGGCCTTCGAAAACGCCATCCGCACCAATGCGGCCATCGGCGGATCGACCAATGCCGTCATCCACCTGCTCGCCATGGCCGGCCGTGTCGGCGTCGACCTGACGCTCGACGACTGGGACCGCTGTGGTCGCGACGTGCCGACGATCGTCAACCTGATGCCGTCGGGCAAGTACCTGATGGAAGAGTTCTTCTATGCCGGCGGCCTGCCCGTCGTGCTGAAGCGCCTCGGCGAAGCCGGCCTCCTGCACAAGGATGCAGTGACGGTTTCGGGCGAGACCGTCTGGGACGAAGTCAAGGACGTCGTCAACTGGAACGAAGACGTCATCCTGCCGGCTGAAAAGGCATTGACGCAATCCGGCGGCATCGTCGTGGTCCGCGGCAATCTGGCGCCGAAGGGCGCTGTTCTGAAGCCGTCCGCCGCTTCGCCGCATCTGATGGTGCACAAGGGCAGGGCGGTCGTCTTCGAAGACATCGACGACTACAAGGCCAAGATCAACGACGACAATCTCGATATCGACGAGAACTGCGTCATGGTCATGAAGAACTGTGGTCCGAAGGGCTATCCGGGCATGGCCGAAGTCGGCAACATGGGTCTGCCGCCGAAGGTGCTCAAGAAGGGCATCACCGACATGGTGCGCATTTCCGACGCCCGCATGTCCGGTACGGCCTACGGCACCGTCGTTCTGCATACCTCGCCGGAAGCTGCCGTCGGCGGCCCGCTCGCCGTCGTCCGCAACGGCGACATGATCGAGCTCGACGTGCCGAACCGCCGCCTGCATCTCGACATTTCCGAAGAGGAACTGGCGAAGCGTCTGGCCGAATGGCAGCCGAACCATGACCTGCCGACCTCGGGTTACGCCTTCCTGCATCAGCAGCATGTCGAAGGTGCCGATACCGGCGCCGACCTCGACTTCCTGAAGGGATGTCGCGGAAGTGCAGTCGGCAAGGATAGCCACTAACCGGCCCGTCCTCCAGACATAGGCCGATGGAAAGGCGGGGTGAGAACCCCGCCATCGTGAATACTTCTGTCGCGAAATTCCGCCTCTCGTGGTGGTTCGCGACAGAGATTTGCGGGAAGGTCAGGGCCGACGGTTTCGTCTTGAAGGTTCCGAGCTCCGCAACGAAGACGGAACGCGGAAAATGCGAACCGTCATTGTGGCTGCGGATCGCACCCCCCGATCTGATCATCGATAATCGTCAGCCACGGCCATCGCTGCACGTACTGTGCGCATTTATCCAGAAACAGGCCACGCTGAGGATTGGCAGGGTTCAGGCGCAGGATGCCGTTCCACATGTCATCCAGGCCGTCAGGCGCATAGAGGCTGCCGTCGTGAAGGCGGATGCCGACCCTTGTGCAAAGGGTAAGATAACGGTCGATGCCATCCTCGGCCTTTTGTAGCTTTGGGTATTCGGCTCCAAACTTGTCCTTGTACCAGAGATGGACCCGAGCCTGGTTCCTGACCTCCACCTTGACGGGCAGATCGTCGACCGCCTTCTGCACGTTGCGAATAACGAGGTCTTCGGCCTCCCATGACAGGTCGGCGTCATCGAAGTAGAAGACGTCGTAGTCCTTTATCCCGTACTGCGGATCATAACCCGATTTCAGGTTCCAGACCGTCTGCACGAGGCAGCCGGCAGTCAGATTGGCCTCGGGAACCCCCAGGGTGCGCAACCGGCTCAACAACTCGGCGTTTATCGGGTTGCGGCGGACAGACTCCATGAATTGCTTCTCGCTAAGCGACATAGCCTCTCCCTCGTCCATAGTTTCGCCAAACCAACTATCCCGAAAATGCCACCTGTGTTGGCTGAACGCCGGGCGGGGGCGAATTCTAGATTTGATCCAGAGAAGGTCTGAATGCCGATGCTGCCTCGTGAACCAGAGCAGATGATCTTTGGCCCGTTCGCATCAGGTGATCAGCGACGAGCTGGAAACCCATCGAATATCCCAGCTGGCCAGGGAAATCGGCAGTGCCGAAGAACCAGGCCTCATGGTCATAGCTGCGGCTGTCCCACTCCCCAGCCGCCTCCGTCACATATCTGCGGATTTCATCCCTCGGCAGTCTTTCCCAGGGCTCAAGCGGGCCGCCATAGATTTCCTGCGCAAAATGCCCCGCCAGGCCTTCAGAGACCAATGCTTCTCCCAGTGAATTTCCGTATCCGGGTCCATCCGATCGGGCGGCGTGATGCAGCTCATGCACAAACATCCGCTCCAGGGATGCGTCAGCGTTTGCAGCAAGAACCGGATTGGCGGGGTCGACCGTGACATAGATCAAGCCGGGCTCCGGCGCATATCCAACATGACCCTTTTCAGGAAGTACGCGGGCTCCTGCTTTCACCACGACATCGACAGGCTCTATGCGCAGTAAAGCGCTCCCCTTATCGAATGCGTCGGACAGCCGGTTGTCCAGCCAATCCCGCAGGTCCGAGAGCGGGCCGCGTGCATCAAGAAAATGAAGGTTCATGCGAGACATGACTGCACCATAGGCTCATACGGAGGATTTCGGCAATTGGCCGCCGTTACCGGCTCGCCGATCTGTCGGGAAAGCGTCGCGGAACCCGATCGGATGTCAACCGCTGGAGCGCAGGCGGTCTTCTTCCATCTCAAACTGATCGAAGAGCAGACGGATCTCCGGCCATTTGCGGCGGAAAGCCGCCACGCAAGCCGGATCGAAATGCGTGCCGCTGCAGGCGATGATTTCCCGGAAGGCTTCGTCGATCGGCCATGCCCGCTTGTAGGGGCGCTCGGAGCAGAGTGCATCGAAGACGTCGGCAACGGCGACGATACGGGCCTCGATCGGTATCTCTTCGCCCGCAAGGCCCTGCGGGTAGCCGGTGCCGTCCCATTTTTCGTGATGCCCGCCGATGATGGCGGTAGCAACGCGCGAAAGCTCGGCGGAACTATTGCGCAGGATCGAAACGCCGATCGGCACATGCTCGCGCATCTTTTCGATCTCATCCGGCTCCAGCTTGCCTGGCTTCTGCAGGATGGCGTCGGGAATGCCGATCTTGCCGATATCGTGCAGGGGGGCAGCGAGATAGATGTTGCGGCGCTGGATACGGTCCATGCCGAGGCCTTCGGCAATCAGTTCGGCAATGTTGGCGACACGCTCGATGTGATCGCCGGTATTGCCGTCACGCGAGGCCATGGCCTGCGCCAGGCACCAGACTATTTCCTGTTCGCGGATATCGGCCCGTTCGGTGGCGCGGCGGAAGGCCTGATCAAGCGAACGGGCACGATCGACGAGGGCAAGCTGGGCGCTGCGCAGGGCGAGAAGGTTCAGGATGCGGGCCTCGAGCTCCAGCGGATCGAAGGGTTTTGCGAGGAAGTCCGTGGCACCGGCCTCCAGCGCTTCCAGCCGCACGGCGCGTTCCGTCTGCGAGGTGATCATCACGATGGGCACGGTCTCATAGCCGCGCTGGCTGCGCAGGCGGCGGATTACGGCGACGCCGTTGAGTTCGGGCATCATATAGTCGACCAGGACAAGATCGAATTCGACGTGCGTCGTGCGCTCGAGGGCTTCCAGTGGATTGGTGAAGCTTTCGATCGCGCAGCCGGCAAAGCGGCGGACGGCGGTTTCAAGGGCAAGCAGGCTGGATTTGCTGTCGTCGATAAGAAGAAGAGACATAAAACGACCTACTGAAATCTCAAAACAGGCCGGCGCGCTTTGCGCCGGTGCCCACAAATGCGAGCTCATAGCGCACAGCTTCCGCCTGCGGCTTTAACATCGGGTTAGTTTGAAGTAGAGAATTGGTTGCAACAGCAATTATTGCGTGTTTGAACGCGCATAATCGCCATGGCAACTTCGCCTGCTTTTGTCAGCTCTGGCTTTGGCTCTGCATCTGGTCGCCGTTTTCGACCTTTACCGTGACCGAGAGCTTCTCGCCCGGGGTGCCGATGCGCATGCCCGATACGGGCGCGGCATCGCGGTAGCAGAGGCCGGAGGCCATGCGGACATAGCGGTCATCCGGGCAGATCTTGTTGGCAGGGTCGAAGCCGACCCAGCCGAGGCCGGGAATATGCGCCTCGCCCCAGGCATGCGTGGCGGCCTGATCGACCTTCTCTTCCATCATCAGATAGCCGGAGACATAACGCGCCGGGATCTCCAGTGCGCGGGCGGAGGCAACGAAAATATGGGCATGGTCCTGGCAGACGCCGCTCTTCTTCTCCAGCGCCTGTTCGGCCGTGGTCTCCGTACTGCTGGTGCCAGGCTTGTATTCGACCGCCTCGTGGATTGCCGCCATCAGCGCATGCATGCGGGCAAGGTCGTTCTCGCCAGTCACGCCCTTGATCAATTCCTTCACCAGCCTGCCGCTCTTCGTCAGCGGCGTCTCGCGCAGGAAGAGCCAGAGCGGGCAGAAGCCGGTATGCGGGCCGGTGACGCCGTTGCGGTCTTCGGTCTCGATCTCGCCCTCGGCGACGATGCGCGTGACCTGCTGTTCGCCTTCCAGCGAGACGAGGTTCACGTGATTGCCGAACTGGTCGTCATACTCGACTTCCGGCTTGGCGCCTTCGACATGCAGCGACCAGTTGAGCACGGTCTGGCCAACGGCATTCGGCGGCGTCAGGCGCAGCCGCTGCAGCGAAAACTGCGCCGGTTCGTCGTAGCGGTATTCGGTGAGGTGGCTGATCTTCAGTCTCATGATCTGACCCGCTTAAACATAGAACCGGTAGCCATCGGAGATTTCGTTGCCGAGCTTGTTGTTGCGCGAGACGAAATCTTCGAGGAACTCATGCAGGCCCTGATCCATGACATCCTTGATCTTCAGGGTCTGCAGCGTGGCGCGAATGGCATCCGCCGTATCGTGCGCTGCAAGCCGCTCGCCGTAGTCCTTGGCGATATAGCCGAGGTTGCTGACGATCTTCTCGTAACAATAGGCAAGCGAACGCGGCATCTGACCGTTCAGGATCAGGAAGTCGGCGATGTTCATGGCCCGGTATTCGCCGTCATAGGCCCAGCTGTAGGAGCGGTGGGCAGAGACTGAACGCAGGATCGACTCCCACTGAACGTTGTCGACCGAAGAACCGACCTGCGAGATCGACGGCAGCAGGACGTAATATTTCACGTCGAGTATGCGGCTCGTATTGTCCGCGCGCTCGATGAAGGTGCCGATGCGGGCGAAATTATAGAGTTCGTTGCGTAGCATCGAACCATGGAAGGCGCCGCGGATGAGGCCGGCGCGATGCTTGATGACATCGATGACTTCGGGCAGTTCCGCCGGCTTCAGCTTTTTCGACAGAAGCTCCTTGAGATCGATCCAGCATTCGTTGGTTGCTTCCCAGGTCTCACGCGTCAGCGCGGTGCGCACCATGCGGGCGTTGTTACGCCCGAAATCGATGCAGGACATGACGCTCGACGCGTTCTGGCGGTCGCGCAACATGTAGTCGATGACATCAGGACCGGTCAGCTTCGAATGGCTCTCGTCATAGAGTTCGCGCACGCCGGCGCTTTGCAGCACGCCGTCCCAATTGTCATCACCGGCGTCGCTCCGCGTCAGTGACATGCGCAGGCCGGCATCGACAAGGCGAGCGATATTTTCGGCGCGCTCGATATACCGGAACATCCAGTAGAGCCCGTTTGCAGTTCTTCCGAGCATCAGTCCTCCAATACCCAGGTGTCTTTGGTGCCGCCGCCCTGGCTGGAATTGACCACCAGCGAGCCTTGCTTCAGCGCCACGCGGGTAAGCCCGCCCGGAATAATCTGCACCTTGTCGGAGACCAACACATAGGGGCGCAGGTCGACATGGCGGGGTGCGATGCCCTTGTTGACGAGGATCGGAACGGTGGACAGAGAAAGCGTGGGCTGGGCGATGTAATTGCTGGGCTTGGCTTTCAGTTTCTCGGCGAAATCGGCGCGTTCCTTCTTGGAAGCGGTCGGGCCGACAAGCATGCCGTAGCCGCCGGAACCGTGCACTTCCTTGACCACCAGTTCCTCCAGATGCTCCAGCACATATTTCAGGCTGCCGGCTTCCGAACAGCGCCAGGTCGGCACGTTCTCGAGGATCGGCTTGCGGCCGGTATAGAACTCGACGATCTCGGGCATGTAGGAATAGATCGCCTTGTCGTCGGAAATGCCGGTGCCGGGTGCATTGGCGATGGTGATGTTGCCGGAGCGGTAGACATCCATGATGCCGGGAATGCCGAGGGCCGATTCCGGGCGGAAGGTGAGGGGATCGAGGAAGTCGTCGTCGACCCGGCGATAGAGCACGTCGATCGCCTCGTAGCCGCGCGTCGTGCGCATCTTCACCTTGCCGTCGATGACGCGCAGATCCGAGCCTTCGACCAGCTCGACACCCATCGTGTCAGCGAGGAAGGAATGCTCGTAGTAAGCGGAGTTGTAAATGCCGGGGGTCAAAACGGCGACTCGCGGCTTGCCCTTGCAGCCGGGAGGGGCGAGCGAAGCGAGGCTCTGGCGCAGGAGATAGGGGTAGTCCTCGACGCGCTGCACCTTGTTCTCATGGAAGAGTTCCGGGAACATCTGCATCATGGTTTCCCGGTTTTCCAGCATGTAGCTGACGCCGGAGGGTGTGCGGGCATTATCCTCCAGCACATAGAACTGGTCTTCGCCGGTTCGTACGATATCGGTGCCGACGATATGGGTGTAGACGCCGCCCGGCGGCCGGAAGCCGATCATCTCGGGCAGGAAGGCAACGTTCTTCTCGATCAGTTCGCGCGGGATGCGGCCGGCGCGGATGATTTCCTGCTTGTGGTAGATATCGTCGAGGAAGGCGTTCAGCGCGATCACCCGCTGCTCGATGCCCTGGGCGAGTTTGCGCCATTCGCGGGCCGAGATGATGCGCGGGATGATATCGAAGGGGATGAGTTTTTCGGAACTGTCGGCGTGGCCGTAAACCGCGAAGGTGATGCCGGTTTTGCGGAAGATGTTTTCAGCGTCGCGGGACTTTGAAATCAGGTGTGCCCGGTCTTGGCTGTTGTACCACTCAAAGTATTTGTCATATGGCGCTCGGGGACTTTCGTCTCCGGTGATCATTTCATCAAATGCCAAAGGTGTGGCTCCCCTTTTTTGTTCATTTGAATACAACGCAATAGGCAATGCAAGAACCATGCACAGTTCGCATGGAAGATTCATAAAATCTTCTGCAATGCAAAAACGGGTCAAAAACTGGGCATTTATCGGCAGTTGGTGCGAGGTGTGCTTTTGGCAATCCTGACTTGGCGCACAAAAGATGGGCAGGTGATCATTTCATGCCCGGGCGACGGACCAAACTCTGCCCGCGCCTGTGACCGAGACGGTCAAAAGAAAAGGGCCGGATCACTCCGGCCCTCCCTGATATCATTGGCTTAAGCGCGTTCGCGGCGCGGGCCACCACCATTGCGGCCCTTGCGGCGGAGACCGCCATTGCCGTCACGGCGCTGTTCGCCCTGCGGCTGCTGGTCGCCGTGGTTGCGCGGCGGGCGGCCATGGACGTGCTGCTTGTTGCCCCGGTGATGGCCGGTCGCTTCCGTCTGGGCCGGACGCTGCTGCTGATTGCGGGCCGGGCGGAAATCCGAGGTCGAGGCCAGATCGTTGTCCGGGCCGAGATCCGGTGCCTGCTCGTTGCGGCGCTGGCCGCGGAAGTCCTGGTTGCGGTTGTTGCGCTGGGGACGAGCGCGACGCTCTTCACCGCCACGCGCTTCCGAGACATCGCCTTCGTGGCGCGGACGGCGGTCGCCATGGCCGGCTGGACGGCCGCTGCCATTGCGGGTTTCGCTGCGGCCGCCTTCACGGCGTTCGCCACGCTGTCCACCTTCACCACGGCCTTCACCGCGACCGCCCTGGCCACGCTGCTGGCCTTGGCCGCCACGACCGCGATTGTTGCTGCGGGGTGCAGCACGCAGGTCAGCCGGCGGTTCGCCGCTGGCAACGGTGATGTCGATGCCCATCAGCTTTTCGATGTCGCGCAGCAGGCGAGCCTCATCGGGGGCGCAGAAGGCAATGGCAATGCCGTCGCGGCCGGCGCGGGCCGTCCGGCCGATGCGATGCACGTAGGCGTCAGGCACTTCCGGCAGGTCGTAGTTGAAGACGTGGCTGACGGCCGGGATATCGATGCCGCGGGCAGCGACGTCGGTGGCGATCAGTGTCTTGATGGCGCCGTCGCGGAAGCCCTTGAGGGCGCGCTCGCGCTGGCCCTGGCTCTTGTTGCCGTGAATGGAGGCAACGGAATAGCCGACCTGCTCCAGATGCTTGGCGAGCTTTTCGGCGCCGTGCTTGGTGCGCAGGAAGACGATGGAGCGGCCATCGGGGTTTTCGGTCAGCGTCTTCTTGAGCAGGACGGTCTTGTCGTTCTTGCCTGGGACGAAGTGGACATACTGCTCGACCTTGTCGGCAGCCTTGCCCGGAGGCGTCACTTCGACCTTGACCGGATCGGTCAGGTAATCGCCGGCGAGATCGGCAATCGCCTTCGGCATGGTGGCCGAGAAGAGCATGGTCTGGCGGCGCTTCGGCACCATCTTGGCGATCTTGCGCAGGTCATGCACGAAGCCGAGGTCGAGCATCTGGTCGGCTTCATCGAGCACGAGGTAGCGCACGGCCGTCAGCGTGATGGCGTTGCGGTTGCAGAGGTCGAGCAGGCGGCCGGGCGTGGYGACGAGGATGTCGGTGCCCTTCTCGAGCTGCAACTGCTGCTTGTTGATGGAGACGCCGCCGACGACGACATTGATGCGCAGCGGCGACTTGCGGATGAATTTCCGGAGGTTGTCGGCGATCTGGTTAACCAGTTCGCGGGTCGGGGCCAGGATCAGCGTACGAACGGAGCGGTTGTCGGGACGCTTTTCTTCCTTGAGCAGGCGCTCGATGAGCGGCAGGCCGAAGGCAGCGGTCTTGCCGGTGCCGGTCTGGGCAAGGCCGATCAGGTCGCGGCCCTGGATGAGAAGGGGGATAGCCTGTTCCTGAATGGGCGTCGGCGTTTCGATGCCGAGCTGAAACAGGGTGGCGACGACCGGCTTGGAGACACCGAGCGATTCAAAATTGGTCAAGTCATAACCTTTTAGGGCGCGCCAAACATAAACGCCGGATCGCGACATTGCGGTCCGGTGTCAATCTAGCGTCAAGAACCCCGCGTGAAATGGGAACTTGTAAGTTGGAAAAAGCTTCCTGCGCGTCTTGCCGCTCTTGGGTCGCGGCATCATCAGAATGCGCTCTATCCTTCTTCAGCATCTGTTGCAGTGGCACGCTCACGCGGCGGCCGGAAGGTGAAAGCTGCGGTGCATGTGGTCTATTTCGGACTGAAAGTCAAGAGGATACCGCGCCGGCATTGTCTGGCAGGCGCACCACGGTGTCGTCGGGGCTGACGATGCGTCCGTCCTCGGCACGCAGTTCCAGCCTTCGAACAGGTCGGCCGGCCCGTTTATCGACCAGCTGTACATGCGGCTCGCCGGGTTCGAAGAAGAATTCCTCGCCCCATTGCCGTAGTGCGACAAGAACCGGAAACAGGCCGCGCCCTTTTTCCGTCAGCACATATTCCTGATAGGGGCTGCCATCCGAAGCCGGCACGGTTTCCAGGATGCCGTGGACGACGAGGTTGCGCAGCCGGGCCGACAGGATGTTTTTCGCGAGTCCGAGGCTTTTCTGAAACTCCCCGAACCGGCGCAGGCCATCGAAGGCATCGCGGATGATCAGCAGCGACCACCAGTCGCCGATCGCATCCAGCGGCCGCGCAACCCCGCAGAGCGATGTGCTGTGACTTATTCTCTTGGCCATGGTGATCCCGTCCGCTCCGTGTCGCCGGTGAATTGCGATGGCGCAAAACATATTGGTTGCAAGTTGAAACCGCAAGGTCTACCGAGGCGTGGTTTTAGTTTGAAACCACGTTGGAGAGCACTATGATCGATTCCCACGAGACTTTTACCGGCACCTTCTCATTCGCACCTCATTTCACCGAGGTGCCGGGTTTCCGGATGCATTATGTCGATGAGGGACCTGATGATGGCGAGGTGGTGCTTTGCCTGCATGGTGAGCCGACATGGGGCTATCTGTTTCGCCATCTCATCGCGTCCTTGAGCGAGACGCATCGGTTGATCGTTCCCGACCATATGGGCTTTGGAAAGAGTGAGACGCCGCCCAACCGCAGCTATTGGCTTCAGGATCACATCGATAATATCGAGGCATTCGTGCTGGCGCTCGATCTCACCGGCATCACTCTCGTCATGCACGATTTTGGCGGTCCAGTCGGCATGGGGCTTGCTGCCCGGCATCCCGGTCGCATCCGCCGCATCATCTCGGTGAACGGTCCGACATCTTTCGGTCAGGCCGATGCCGTTGATCGGCTGGTCGCAAATGCAAGCGTTGCGCCGTGGTTCCAGTGGATATTGAAGGCCGAGGGCGAGGGCGTGCTTGAGAGCGTGCTCGGCCAGCTCGGCTACAACATCCTCAGCACATTGAAGCTCAACGGCTTCGAGAACAATGACATCATCACCGACAGTTTCATCCGTGCCTATGCCGCGCCATTCGAAGGTCCTGCCGATTGTCTTGGCGCGATCGGTTGGGCGAAGGGATTTGCCACCGGCGCTCACAGGATCGAAATGCCCGATGCGGCTGCCATCCGTACAATACGTGGCAAGCCGGCTCTGGCCATCTGGGGAGATGCCGATCGTACCCTCAATGCGGAATATTTCCTGCCGCTCTTTGAAGAGCTCTTTCCGCATGGGCCGATCCATCGCCTGCCAGGTGCCGGACACTACAGCTTCGAAGACAGCCCGGAGGCAATCAATACGCTGATCTCGAAGTTTCTGCGCGAGAACTGAGGATCAGGCCGCAGGGTCTGCCGGCATGGAGAGGACAAAGCGTCCTGTCGCCGTCTCGGCACCATTGATGAGGATGACGATGCGGTGCTCGCCGGGATAGTAGCGCCGCGTCGTGATCGGCCGCATGGCGTGGCGTCGCTGGACGACATGATCTTCACCCGCGGCCAATGACACCGTCTTCCACTTGAAGACTTTCGGCGACAGCGAGCCATCGGCCTTCACGTGGTGGATGGCATAGTCGATCATCAGCGATTGGGGGATGTCGCCGGCATTGCGCAGGCGGATCTCGAAATCGAGGCCTTCGCCGAACAGCACGGCAGGATTTGCCAGCAACAATTCGCAATGCAGGGAAGCTGCCGCGCCGAAGCCGAAATTGGCAAGCGCCTGAGCATGGCCCTTCTTAAGCAGCGTGCGGGAGGCGTGTTTCAGCAGCCAGCGGCGCTCTGCCGAGGCGCCCTCGATATGCTCGGCGATAAAGGCCGCGACGAGATCGGGATGATCCTTGGCGATGTCGTTCAGGCTGTTTGCGACGGAGCGGCGGACATAATCTTCGGGATCGTCCATCAGCGCGGAAAGGATCGGGATTATCGGCGAGGGGTCCTTGATCAATTGCGGCAGGCGCATCGCCCAGGGCAGGCGCGGGCGGGTACCCTCGCTCGCGAGCCTGCGGACATGGTGGCTGGCGTCGTCCACCCAGCGGATGATCGTCGCCAGCGCGCGATCCTGGTCCTGATGGATGAACGGACGGATGCCGAACTCCGCCGTGAAATGCGGCGTCAGCGCCTTGAGGAGATCAAGCGCGATATCGAAATGCCCAAGGCCGCGCGCGGCGATGAACTGGTTGACGGGCAGGAGCATCCAGCCTGTCAGCCCGGCCTTGCCGGCGGCCGGCAGGCTTGCGCCGAGAATGGCTGCCGCCTCGGGGAAGCTTTCGGGCAGGGTCGCAAACAGCGCGTCGCGGATCAGTGTTGCGCGCTCCATGAGCTCCAGCGATTCGATGCCATCTGTTGCGAGTGCGGTGAAGCGGTCGCGGTCGAAGGAGGGCGCATTGGCCGAGATAATGTCCGCCATCGCGCGTACGAGCGCTGTATGCAGAAGGTTCTTCAGTGGTTCGGGCATCGGCGCAATCTCCCCTCGGGTCATGCGATGCATGGCCCGATGAAGGCGAGAGGTCAAGCGATGCCTGGAAAGCCCTCAGCGCCTGCAGATTTCGATGCGATAGGGCTGGCCCCAGCGATTATGGCGCCATTCCGGATGGCAGTAGCGCGGGCCGTAATAGGCGGGGTAGGCAGGATAATAAGCATAGGGGCGGGGATAGTAGGCGTAAGGTGCCGGATAGGCCGGACCGGAGGCGATCGCTCCACCCACGAGACCGCCGACGACACCGCCGGCAACACCGCCCCAGAAGGCATCGCCGGAGTGAGCGCTTGCGGTATCGGCCGTTGCCAGCGAGGCTCCTGCAAATGTCAGTGCAACCAGGCCCGCCGCCATTGTCTTATGAAGAACGGACATGTCGAATTCCTTTCGTGGTAGGCTCGTCATTGAAGCCATTGCCAGAATCTGCTGCGATCGCGGCGCGCTTATGGATGCGCAAGCCGTGCCGGGATTAAATTTTCTCCATGCTCGGCCGTCGTCGGATCGCGCGTTCGCCATGCCCGGCTGGGTTTCCCCGTGAATCTTCAAGCCATTTCAGTTTCGTGCAAGCCTTTGTTGTCAGTCTGATTCATCAACTTCATGAGCCGGCTTGGAATTTTTGTCARTGGAATTTTATGGTTAACAGCTTGTTAAAAGCCTTGGCGTTATAGTTGTTGTGGGGGATATTTCGTTCATTGCGGGAGTGAAGATTTTTTGAACTTTACCGGGGAACTCTTGGAACTGGCCTGCCGCCGGATCGCTGATCTGGATACCCCGGCCTATGTCAAAAACAGCGAACTCCGCTATGTCGCCGTCAACGAGGCCTATGCCCGCTTCTTCGGCCGCGAGATTTCCGATTTCATCGGGCGGCGCAGCCGCGAATTGTTCGATCGACCGGAAGAAGAGGAGCGCGAGGATCGCGAACGCCGTGCGCTTGTGTTCGGTACGGAAGAGAGCGCCATCTCTTTCGATGCCGCCGGCCTCAGCCATGAGCGCGTGCTGATCGAGAGTTTTTCGCCCTCGCAGGACCGGGCTTACGTGCTCGGCATCTTCGATATACGCGAACCGCGACGTGCCATTCCCGAGGTCGCCGATACGATGGCGACCGATCTTGGCCATATCCGCGAGGCGCTTGAAAATCTCGATCACCCGATCGGCATCTTTGCCAAAGACGGCCGTCCGCTGGTCGTCAATGCCGCCTACCGCGGCGGCAGCAGGTATGCGCCTGAGGGCAGCCAGTTTGCGCCCGAGGGCGCCACGGCCCTGCCGGCAGGCGAGGCCTCCTGGCACGAAAGCGTGCGCGAACGCGACCTCTTGCGCACCATCATGGAGGATCTTCCGGTCGCGGCTTTCGTGCGCGACGAAGACCATCGGCTGGTCTATGCCAACCAGTATTACGAGACCTTCACCGGTCATGCCCGTTCCAGGGCACTGGGCCTGACCGAGCACGACATGTTCGGACCGGCGGCGGGTGAGGCGATCTATCGGGAAAACCTCCTCGCGCTCGAAAACGGCGTGCTGATCGAGGTCGAGAGCTATCTGCCAAATACGGACGGCGAAATCTTCCAGGTGATCTCCCGCGTCAACCGGGTCGTCACGCCCGACGGCAAGCGTTATGTCGTCGGTTCCTTCTCCGATATCACGCCGCTGAAAGCGCGTGAGAAGGAACTGATAGACGCGCGCCAGCAAGAGGAAATCCTGCATCAGGAAATCGAGAGCATCCTGCGCTCGCTTCCGGTCGGCGTGCTGATCCTCGACAATGATCACACCATTCTCTACGTCAATGACGAGTTCTACAGCATCTGGGAACTGCCGCTCGACGACCGTTTCGACGGGCGGCCGTTCATCGATGTCGTCAAGCGCAATTACGAGCTCGGCCGCTACGGCGATACGCAGACGCCGGACGAAATCTATTCGTTCCGCAAGGGGCTTTTCGAAGATGAAAACCCCGAGCCGATCCAGCTCGATTGGGCTGCCGGCAAGTCCGTCATCTTCGACTCCAGGCGCATTTCCTCCAACCGCATCCTGCTGACCTATTCCGATATTTCCGCCGTCCGCGAGCGCGAGCAGGAAATCCACGAGGCGCGCGCCGCACTGGAAAGCCTCGGCGAGATGATGCGTGACGCGACGCATGCCATGTCGCAGGGGCTCGCGATCGTTCGGGACGGCGTGATCAAGCTTTCCAATGACGGGCTTGCCGAAGTACTGCGCATTCCGGCCGAGCTGACCGAGGCGGGCAGGGAATGGATCGACCTTTTCCAGTTCTGTGCCAATCGTGGCGATTTCCACGACAATGCCGTCGAAACGCTCGAGGAGTGGCGTGCCAATATCGCCGCGCGTCAACCGATCTCGACCGTCTTCCATGTCGGCGGCGAGCGCTGGGTGAATATGGAAGCCACCATCAGCGAACGGCAGCATTGGGTGGCGCTGTTTACCGACGTGACCGAACTCAAGCAGCGCGAAGAGGATCTGACTGAGCTTCTGTCGCGCGCCGAGGCTGCCGACCGCGCCAAGTCCGAGTTCCTCGCCAATATGAGCCATGAGATCCGCACCCCGATGAACGGTGTGCTTGGCATGGCGGAACTGCTCGCCAAGACCAATCTCGATACCCGCCAGAAGACCTTTGTCGATATCATCGTCAAATCGGGCAATGCGCTCTTGACGATCATCAACGATATCCTCGATTTCTCGAAGATCGATGCCGGCCAGATGAAGCTGCGCAAGGCGGCCTTCGATCTCGTCGAGGCCGTCGAGGATGTGGCGACGCTGCTGTCTTCGCCTGCGGCGGAAAAGGATATCGAGCTTCTGGTGCGGGCAGCACCGGATCTGCCGGCTGCCGTCATCGGCGACGCCGGGCGCTTCCGCCAGATCGTCACCAATCTCGTCGGCAATGCCGTGAAATTCACCGAGCGCGGCCATGTCTTCGTCGATATCGGTTTCGAGGCTTCCGGCGGCGACGAGATCATGACCAGCATCCGCATCGAGGATACCGGCATCGGCATTCCGCCCGAGAAGGTGGAGTCCGTCTTCGACAAGTTCTCTCAGGTCGATTCCTCATCGACCCGGCGGCATGAAGGCACTGGCCTCGGTCTTGCGATCACGGCGGGTCTCGTCGACCTCTTCGGCGGCTATATCAATGTCGAAAGCGAATGGGGCAGGGGTTCGATCTTCACCGTCAGGCTGCCCTTTGCGGTCGCTGCCGCCCGGATCGAGCCGAAGCCGCTGCCGATCAATGTGCAGGGTGCGCGTATCCTCGTCATCGATGACAACGAGGTCAATCGCCGTATCCTGACCGAACAGCTGGGCCTCTGGGGCTTCGACGGCGTTGCCGCGGAAGGCGGCGCCACCGGCTTTGCCATTCTGGAGGCTGCCGCTGATCTCGGCATCAAGGTCGATGCCGTCGTGCTCGACTATCATATGCCCGACATGAACGGCGCCGAGGTCGCCCGCCGTCTTCGCGCTGACAGTCGTTTCGCGGAGCTGCCGATCATCTTCCTGACCTCGATGGATATTTCGGGCACCGAGAAGGAGTTTGCGGCGCTGAATGGTCATGCGCATCTGATGAAACCGGCGCGCGCCAACTTGCTGCGCAATACGGTCGTCGAGGTGGTGCGGGCAAGCCGTGTCAAACAGGCTTCCGAGGCCGAGATCACGCGGCTGCAGAAAGAGGCGGAGACACCGCCGCCGGCACCTGCGCCTGTTCCGCAAAAACGGGCTGCCGAGTTCGTCGACGTGCTCGTGGCCGAAGACAACGAGGTCAACCAGATCGTCTTCACGCAGATCCTGCAGGGTACCGGGCTTTCCTTCCTCGTCGTCAATAATGGCGAAGAGGCTGTGGAGGCATGGGAGCGGCATACGCCACGCCTGATCATGATGGATGTCTCAATGCCTGTCATGAACGGCCATCAGGCAACCATGCTGATCCGCGAGAAGGAGCAGGGGCAGGGCCATCGCGTACCTGTTATCGGTGTCACGGCGCATGCGCTGGAAAGCGACAGGGAACTCTGCCTCGATGCCGGCATGGACGACTACATGTCGAAGCCGATCAGCCCGGAACTCCTGGAAGACAAGATCCGCCAATGGCTTGGCGGCGAGTTGAAACCCGGCCGTTCCGGTTATTGAGGCTTTGTGCCGCAGAGCATTTCCCGCTTTCCGGCGAAACCCTGGCGCCGCTCGACGGTGAACCCGGCCGCCGCGAGATTGCGGCGCACGAAGCCTGCTGCGGCATAAGTCGCAAAGCTTCCGCCCGGAACGGTCTTTTCGCAGACGAGGCGCATCAACTCTGCCGACCACATGTCGCCGTTGCGCGACGGAGCGAAGCCATCGAGATACCAGGCGTCGAATTCGGCGGCAGACCGAGAAACGCCGTCGAAGGCCTGGCCGCAGACGACGCTGAGCTTCGTCTGCTCGTCCAGGGCGAGTGAGACAATGCCTTCGGGACTGTCCGGCCAGAGGGCGGTCAGCGCCTGGCGCTCGGCATCGATCTCGGGCCAATGGGCAAGCGCTCGGTCGATTTCCTCGCGGCGCATCGGATAGAGCTCGAAGGACATGAAATGCAGATGCTGTCCGGGCTGGCGGTGAAGTTTCCATTGCCGCCAGGTTTCCGAGACATTCAGCCCCGTGCCGAAGCCGAGTTCGCCGATGAGAAAGGCCGAGCGGTCGCTCCATCGTTCGGGCAGGCCGTTTCCCGAGAGGAAGACGTGGCCGCATTCCAGCCGCCCGTCCGTCTGGCAATAAAAATGGTCGCCAAAGGCGGTCGAATAGGGCATATCGCCGTCGCGCCATTCGAGAGGCTGCGGCTTGCCCGCGCCGATCTGATCCGGATTGATGTCTGTCATGGAAAAAGCCGATAGTCCTGCCCCGGCCTCGGGTCAATCATCGATCGACGTCATCATCATCGGCGGCGGCATCATGGGCCTGTGGGCGGCCGTGCATGCCGAGCGCCGCGGCGTGAAAACGCTGCTTGTCGATTCCGGGCGTCTCGGCGGCGGGGCAAGCGGCGGGCTGCTCGGCGCGCTGATGCCGCACATGCCGGACCGCTGGTCGGCAAAGAAGCAGTTCCAGTTTGATGCGCTGGTGTCGTTAGAAGCCGACATTGCCGATATCGAAGCGGCGACCGGGCTTTCGGCCGGATACCGACGCTCCGGCCGGTTGATCCCGCTGCCGAAGCCGCATTTGCTCAAGATCGCGCTCGGCCATTCCGAAGATGCTAAGGCGCACTGGAGAGCGGGAGAGCGGTGTTTTCACTGGCATGTGCTCGATCGGCCACCGGGTGACGGCTGGATCGATCCGGCTGCAGGCGAAAGCGGTTTCGTGCATGACACGCTCGCAGCCCGCGTCGCGCCGCGCTCGCTGGTCGCGGCACTGGCGGCGTTTCTGCGCACGGCACGGCATGTTCGCATACTCGAAAATACCGAGATAACGTCACTTGACCCGGCGCGGGGAACGGTATCCATAGGCGGCAAAAGTCTCGCCTTCGGCCGCGCCATCCTTGCTGCCGGATATCGGTCCTTTCCGTTACTCGAGTCGCTAACATCGGGGTTGCAGAAACCTCTCGGGCAGGCCGTCAAAGGACAGGCGGCACTGCTTGCCGCTGATGTCGACCCCGGCTTGCCCACGATCTTTCGCGACGGGCTCTATGTCGTTGCCCATGAGGGTGGGCATGTGGCCATCGGCAGCACCAGCGAGAACAGCTTTGCCGATCCCTTTTCCACGGACGAGCAGCTCGATGCGCTGATCGAAGCCGCCCGCGATATGGTTCCCGGCTTGCGCGATGCGCCCGTTATCGAGCGCTGGGCCGGATTGCGCCCCAAGGCGATCGACCGCGATCCGATGGTCGGCGCGCATCCGGAGAATCAAAATCTCATCGCACTGACCGGCGGTTTCAAGGTCAGTTTCGGGCTCGCAYATCGGCTGGCGGAAGCGGCGATATGCATTGCAAGCGATGTAAATACAGAATTTTTATTGCCGGAAAGCTTTGCAATTTCAAACCACATTGCAGTCTCTTCACGTTAAACGTGAATTAGAAGGCGCTCCGCTTCGTTATTCTGTCATGCAAATCACCTATCTGCTTGCGCATCGATGGCGCGGGAATTGGTCCGCGCCTACTTCAGTCAGATGGAGGAAATCGCATGCGCTATGCCATTTGCTTCACGCCATCAGCGAGCGATCCGCTCTCGCATGTGGCGGCCAGTTGGCTTGGCCGCAACGTATTTTCAGGCGAGATGGTCGAACCGCCGGCAATCCGCGGGCTTGGCATCCACGAGATCGCCTTTCATACGGCTGTGCCGCGTCGCTATGGATTCCACGGCGTGCTGAAAGCCCCTTTCCACCTTTCGTCCGAGGTCTCCGAACCGCAACTCCTGCGCGACCTCATGCGCTTTTGCGGGACGTTGTCACCCTTCCAGATTCCGCGTCTGGAAGTTGCGCGCCTCGGCACTTTCTACAGCCTGTCACCGATCCGCCCCTGCGATCAGGTTCACTTTCTTTCCTCGGCAATCGTTCAGGAGTTCGACCGTTTTCGTGCGCCGCTCTCGGAGGCCGATATCGAGCGGAGCGATCCTGACGGACTTTCGGCGGCGCAATTTGCCAACCTGCATCGCTGGGGCAACCCCTATGTGATGGACGAGTTCCGTTTCCATATGCCGGTTACCGGCCCGGTGAACGCGGTCGATATGCCGCGCATCGAGCAGGCGCTACGGGCGATGTTCGATCCGGTTCTTGCCGAACCGGTAACGGTCTCGAATGTTGCGCTGATGATCGAGGAAGGGGCCGGCGGCCCGTTCCGGGTGCACTCGCTGCATCCGATGGGCAAGGTGAGCGCGCGCAAGATCGCCTGAGTTACACGCGACAGGTCGAAGGCCAAATACGCACTTTTACGCCTCGACATTCCGGTCACGGATGCTACCGTTTCACCTGTCTTTTCAAAAGGTGATTTGATGGTATCCGAGACCTATCCGCGCAATCTCGTCGGTTACGGGCGCAACACGCCCGACCCGAAATGGCCGGGCGAGGCACGCGTCGCAGTACAGTTCGTCATCAATTACGAAGAGGGCGGCGAGAGCTCCATCCTCGACGGCGATCCGGCTTCGGAGAACCTGCTGTCGGAAATCGTCGGCGCGCAGCCCTGGCCGAACCAGCGCAATCTCAACATGGAATCGATCTACGAATACGGCTCGCGCGCCGGCTTCTGGCGGCTTTGGCGTCTTTTCACCGATCTCAAGATGCAGGCGACCGTCTATGGCGTCACGCTCGCCATGGCCCGCAATCCGGAAGCGGTCGCCGCGATGAAGGAGGCGGGCTGGGAGATTGCCAGCCACGGCTATCGTTGGCTGGAATACAAGGATTTCCCGGAGGATCTGGAGCGCAAGCACATCCTCGAAGCCGTGCGCCTGCATACGGAACTAACCGGTGAGCGCCCCTACGGCATGTACCAGGGCAAGCCTTCGGACAACACACTGCGGCTGGTGCAGGAGGAGGGCGGCTTCCTTTATTCGTCGGATTCTTACGCCGATGATCTGCCCTATTGGGTGAAGAGTGCCGATGAAAATCCGTTCCTCATCATTCCCTATACGCTCGAGACCAACGATATGCGGTTTGCCACGCCGCAGGGCTTCAATTCCGGCGACCAGTTCTTCACCTACCTCAAGGACGCCTTCGATACGCTCTACGAGGAAGGCAAGGAGGGCAGCCCGAAGATGATGTCGGTCGGACTGCATTGCCGCCTCGTCGGCCGGCCGGGACGCGTGGCGTCGCTCAAGCGTTTCATGGAATATGTGCTGAAGCACGACAAGGTGTGGGTCCCGCGCCGGATCGAGATTGCGCAGCACTGGCATGCGAACCACAAGCCGGAAACGATCTGATGATTTCGCGCAACGAATTTGTGTCTCGCTTCGGTGGCGTCTTCGAGCATTCGCCCTTCATCGCCGAGCGGGCCTATGACGATGGCTTTGTCGGTGAGAAGCTGACGGTGGATCGTGTGCATACGGAGCTCGTCGCCATTTTCCGCGCGGCGAGCAGGGAAGAGCGCCTCGGTGTATTGCGCGCTCATCCCGATCTTGCCGGCCGGCTGGCGGTCGCGGGCGAACTGACGGAAGACAGCAAGAAGGAACAGGCCGGTGCCGGGCTCGACCGGTTGAGCCCTGAAGAGCATGTGCGTTTTACCGACCTTAATTCCTCCTACACGCAGAAATTCGGTTTTCCCTTCATCATCGCGGTGAAGGGGCTGAACAAGGACGATATCCTTGCCGCTTTCGAAAAGCGGATCGACAATACCACCGACGAAGAATTCGTGACTGCGGCAGCCGAGGTCGAAAAGATCGCGCTGCTGCGCCTGACATCCATGCTTCCGGAGACCTGAATGACCGATACGACCGATACCAGCCTGCCAGCTTTCGCCACGGGCGCCATCAATCTTGCCTCGGCCCGTCTCGGCGCCAAGGGTCTCTGCGCCACGGAC
Organism: Rhizobium sp. 05N49; assembly: GCF_056396805.1. Lineage (NCBI taxonomy): Bacteria > Pseudomonadati > Pseudomonadota > Alphaproteobacteria > Hyphomicrobiales > Rhizobiaceae > Rhizobium > Rhizobium sp. 05N49. The sequence goes on along the minus strand of NZ_JBFTME010000001.1, from coordinate 806,682 downwards.
GAATTCTTCGCGCCGTTGGAGCGCATGCTGCAGGACGTGCCGGCAAGCTTCGATCCGGACCTCTACGACGATAACGGCAAGTACATGGACGGCTGGGAAAGCCGCCGCAAGCGTGTTCCCGGCCACGACTGGGCAATCGTGAAGCTCGCCATGCCGGGCCGCATCTTCGGCTTCGATGTCGATACCAGCTATTTCACGGGCAATTATCCGCCGCATTGCTCGATCGAGGCTGCCTTTCTCGAAAGCGGCGATCCTGATGATGCGACGCAGTGGACCGAAATCCTGGCCAAGTCGCCGCTCGGCTCCAGCGCCCATCATTTCTTCGAAAATGCTGACAAGCAGAAGATCTGGACGCATCTTCGCCTGCATATCTATCCGGATGGTGGTGTGGCGCGTCTTCGCGTCTATGGCTCGGCCTATTTCGACTGGTCGAAAGTCGGCGCCGGCGAGGAAGTCGATCTCGCCTATATTTTCAACGGTGCAAAAGCGCTTGCCTGGTCGGATGCGCATTATGGCCATCCGGACAAGCTGCTCGGTCCTGGACGCGGCCTCAACATGGGCGACGGCTGGGAAACCAAGCGCCGCCGTGGTCCCGGTCACGACTGGGCGATCATTCGGCTTGGCCATGCCGGCACGATCAAGCGCGTGATCGTCGATACTGCCTTTTTCAAGGGCAATTTCCCCGATACGTGCGAACTCTTCGGCGCCTATCTGCCCGATCTTGGCGATACGCTGTCTGAGGCTGATATTGCGGCTTCGGAAAACTGGAAGCCGATCCTGCCGCGCAGCAAGCTGCAGATGGACCATATCCATGAATATGGCAGCGACGCGATTGCCGATATCGGCCCGATCACGCATGTGCGTTATGCCATGCATCCGGATGGCGGTACGATGCGCCTCAGGCTCTTCGGGGTGAAGGCTTGAGTTCTTTCCTCTTTCAGTCCCGTCCCTTATATTCGCGGCATCAGGAGTGATGCCGCGATGAGGCCGTCGGAAGTGCTGGAGAAGAACAGGCAGGCGATCCGCGAAGCGACCAAGCGCTTCAACGCGGCAAACCCGCGCGTGTTCGGCTCGGTTGCCCGCGGCGAGGATCGGCCGGACAGCGATCTGGATATTCTGGTGGATGCGCTGCCAGGGACAACGCTGTTCGATCTTGGCGGGCTGCTGGAAGAATTGCAGGATATTCTGGGGGTTAAGGTGGATCTGGTTACTGCGGGTGGATTGCCGGAGCGCATTAAACACCGTGTTCTGTCGGAAGCCTCCGCCATATGAGCCGCGAGCGCCTTCTTGAACATGTGGATCGCATGCAGGAGGCCGCGCAGCAGGCCTTCGACCTGACAGAGGGCATGAGCCAGGAGCAGTTTCTCCATGATATTCGTACCCAGTTGGCAGTGACGATGTCGCTGGTCCTCGTCGGCGAAGCAGCGGCGCGAATTGCGGCTGGCGACCCCGGCTTTATTCAGGATCATCAGGATATTCCGTGGACCCGGATAAAGGGCATGCGAGACCTGATCGTTCACGATTATTATCGGGCAGAATTGCCCGTCATCTGGCAGACGGCGAGGACCGAACTTCCGGCTCTGGTTTCCCAACTTGAAAATGTTCGCCACTGGCGCGTTCAGGGCGAGTAATTCCGTGTCCAAATATCTCGAAATACAGTCTCTAACAAAATCCGCCTTCGCGCCCTTCGGCGACGTGATCGACGCCGATCCTGCGAGCATGCGCTATATCAACGGCGGCAATACCGAGCGTTTTCATGCGCTTGCAGCGCCCGAAGCCGTGGGTGAAGGGGCGCGCGTCATCATCAATCTCTTTCGCGGCCAGCCGCGCAGCTTTCCTTACGAGGTCGGCATGATGGAGCGGCACCCGTTCGGTAGCCAGAGCTTCTCGCCGATATCGGGCCGCCCCTTCCTCGTCGTCGTTTCCGAAGATGAAGGCGGCCGTCCGGGGCGTCCGCAGGTCTTTCTCGCGGGCGGCGACCAGGGCGTGAATTATCGGCGCAATGTCTGGCATCATCCGCTGATGGCACTCGGCGAGCCGAGCGACTTTCTCGTTGTCGACCGTGACGGGCCGGGCAACAATCTGGAAGAATTCTTCTTCGACAGCCCCTTCATCATCAGAGAGGCCGCGCCATGACCGGACTGACCACCCATGTTCTCGACACGGCTCTCGGCAAACCGGCCCAGGGGCTGCGGATCGATCTCTTTCACATCGAGGGGGAGCTTCGCCACCTTATCAAGACGGTCGAGACCAATGCCGATGGCCGCGTCGATGACGGGCCGATCCTGACCGGCGAGAGCTTTCGTGCCGGCACCTACGAACTGCTTTTTCATGCCGGAGATTATCTGAGGGCAAGCGGGACGCCTCTGCCGCATCCGGCCTTCCTCGATCTCGTGCCGATCCGTTTCGGCATTGCCGACATTGCGGCGCATTATCATGTGCCGCTGCTGATCTCGCCCTACGGTTATTCCACCTATCGCGGGAGCTGACATGCGCTTTGCCGCGATCGCCGATATCCATGGAAACTACCTTGCGCTTGAAGCCGTGCTGGCTGACATCGCTGCCCAGGGGATTACTGGCATCGTCAATCTCGGCGATTGTTTCAGCGGTCCGCTGGAGGCAGGCAGGGTGGCTGAGCGGTTGTTGTCGCTCTCCATTCCGACCGTGCGCGGCAACCACGACCGCTATCTGATCGAGCAGCAGCCGGAAGAAATGCATATTTCGGATGCCGCCGCCTATGCGCAGCTTGGCGCGGCGCATCTCGACTGGCTGCGATCGCTGCCAGTCGACCTGATCTACAGGGACGAGGTCTATCTCTGCCACGCGACCCCTGAGGACGACAATCTCTACTGGCTGGATACGGCCGTTGCCGATGGCAGCGTGGTGCTGCGGCCGCAGGCGGAGATCGAGGCGCTGGCAGAAGGCATCAAAAGCCCGCTGATCCTGTGTGGCCACACGCATATTCCGCGCATGGCAGCACTTTCCGGCGGTCGTCTTGTGGTCAATCCCGGCAGTGTCGGCGCCCCGGCCTATGACGATGACAAGCCTTATCCGCATAAGGTCGAGACCGGCCACGCGATGGCGAGTTACGCTGTGCTGGAAAAATTAGCCAGTGGATGGACGGCGCATTTCCGCAATATCGGCTATGACAACATGGCCATGTCGGCGCTGGCAAAGGCCAATGGTCGCCCGGAATGGGCCGTGGCACTCGCGACGGGCCGGATGCCGTAAGTTACTGCCGGCCGGCAATGATCGAGGAATCGATATCCCTGATGTCGCGTTTGCCGCAGAGCGCCATGGTGATATCCATCTCCTTGCGGATGATCTCGAGTGCCCGCGTAACGCCGTCCTTGCCCATGGCGCCGAGGCCATAGAGGAAAGGGCGGCCGATATAGGTGCCACGCGCGCCGAGCGCCACGGCCTTCAGCACATCCTGACCGGAGCGGATACCACCATCGATATGCACTTCGACACGATCGGCGACGGCATCGACGATCTTCGGCAGCATGCTGATCGAAGAGGGGGCGCCATCGAGCTGACGGCCGCCGTGATTGGAGACGATGATGGCATCGGCGCCGGTTTCGGCGGCGTGCCTGGCATCCTCGACATCGAGGATACCCTTGATGATCAGGGGGCCGCCCCACTGTTCCTTGATCCAGGCGACATCTCTCCACGACAGCTGCGGGTCGAATTGTTCATTCGCGAAAGTCGTGATCGAGGGAAGATCGGCGAGGCCCTTGGCGTGGCCGACGATGTTGCCGAAGCTGCGGCGCTTCGTCTTCATCATCTCCATGCACCAGAAGGGGCGCGTCGCGATCTGCCAGATATGTTTCGGCGTGAGTTTCGGCGGTGCCGAGAGGCCGTTGCGCAGGTCCTTGTGGCGCTGGCCGATGATCTGCAGGTCGGCGGTCAGCACCAACGCAGAGCATTTTGCGGCCTTGGCGCGGTTGATGAGATCGAGCACGAAGCCTCTGTCGCGCATAACATAAAGCTGAAACCAGAAAGGCTTCGTCGTGACGGAGGCGACATCCTCGATGGAGCAGATGCTCATGGTCGAGAGCGTGAAGGGCACGCCGAATTCTTCCGCCGCGCGCGCCGCCAGCATCTCGCCATCGGCATGCTGCATGCCGGTCATGCCCGTCGGGGCAAGGGCCACCGGCATCGACACTTTCTGGCCGATCATCGTGGTTTCAAGCGTGCGGTTGGTGATGTCGACCAGCACGCGCTGGCGCAGTTTGATGTCGCGAAAATCGGCTTCGTTGGCGGCGTAGGTCGATTCCGTCCAGGCGCCGGAATCCGCGTAGTCGAAGAACATCTTCGGAACGCGGCGCTGAGCCATTTTCTTGAGATCGGCGATCGTCAGCGGCTTGGTCATGAGCGAACTTTCACATCTGATGACGTGGTCGAATACCACGCTTCTTCAGCCTTTGGTATTTGATTTCAGAGGGTTTTGCCGTCAGGCCACCGCCCTGCTAGAGCCCGCTTTTCATCGCGACGCCCGCGACATAAGTTTCCGCAACGGCACGGTCGTCACCCATGGTCTGCAGCAGGAAGAGTTCCTCCGAAAGCGTCTTTACGACATCCATTCTCAGGGCCATGGCCGGTGTTGCGGCCGCGTTGAGAACGACCAGGTCCGCGTCCGAGCCCGGCTCCAGCGTGCCGATCCTGTCCGCAAGAGATAGCGCCTCGGCATTGCCGAGGGTCATATAATAGTAGCTGTCGAGCGGGTTCAGCCGTTCGCCGAGAAGCTGCTGGATCTTGTAGGCTTCGTCCATGGTTCGGAGCATGGAATAGCTGGAACCACCGCCGATATCGGTGGCAACGCCGATGCGAACGGGCTTCTCGCGGCGGGCGAGCGCCTTCAGCGGGAAGAGGCCGGAGCCGAGGAAAAGGTTGGAGGTCGGGCAATGGACGGCGACCGCTCCGGCCTCGCTCATGGCATCGGCCTCACGGTCCGAAAGATGGATGGCGTGGCCGAAGAGGCTCTTCGGTCCGAGCAGGCCATAACGGGCGTAGATATCGGTGTAGTCGGCCGCATCAGGATAGAGCTCGCAGGTGAACTTGATCTCGTCGTGGTTTTCCGACAGATGCGTCTGGATGTGCAGATCGGGGAACTCGCGGGCAAGCGCTGCCGTCGCCTCCATCTGCTCAGGCGTCGAGGTGATTGCGAAGCGTGGCGTGATGGCAACGTGGTTGCGGCCCCTGCCGTGCCAGTCGGCGATCACCTGCCGGGTCTCGTCGTAGCCCATCTCGGGCGTATCGAGCAGGCCTTGCGGCGCATTGCGGTCCATCATCACCTTGCCGCCGACCATGCGCATGTTTCGGCGCATGGCTTCCGCAAAAAAGGCATCGGCCGAGGTCTTGTGGACAGAGCAATAGGCGACGGCCGTCGTCGTGCCGTGACGGATCAGTTCGTCGTAGAAATGCGTGGCAATCTTCTCGGCATGGGCGCTTTCGACGAAGCGGCATTCCTCGGGGAATGTGTAGGTATTCAGCCACTCCAGAAGGTTTGCGGCATAGGAAGCGATCACCTGCATCTGTGGGAAATGCAGGTGCATGTCGATGAGGCCGGGCATGATCAGATTCGGACGGTGATCGATTTCGGCGACCTCGGCAGGCGCCTTTGCCTTGACGTCAGCATAGGCGCCGATAGCAGCGATGATGCCATTCTCGATCAACAGACCACCGTCTGTCTCGTAGAAATAGCTCTCGCTATCGGCGAGGCTGAGCGGAGCGCGGCGGAAGGAGAGCAGGCGCCCGCGCAGGAGTGTCATGGTCATTCTTGTTTGCCTTCGACTGCGCTTTCGAACCAGGCAACGAGCAGCTTGCGCTCATCCGGTGTAATATCGGTCACGTTCCCCGGCGGCATGGCATGGCTGCGGCCCGCCTGTATATAGATTTCGCGGGCGTGCGAAGCGATTTCTGCGTCATTTTCCAAGATTACGCCCTTCGGCGGCCGGGCGATACCTTCATAGACCGGCTCTGCCGCATGACACATGGAACAGCGCGTGCCGATCAGCTGTTTGACGGCTGGAAAATGCGGATCGCCGGCAAATTGCTGGAAGGCGGGTGCCACCGATGCGCTCTGATCCTCACCGGTCAGGATCTTCGGTGCCGTCGAAAGCCACATGATGAGGATGAAGAGCACGACTGTGACGATCCAGGTCCAGGTCGGTCGTCCCTTGCGGGCATGGGTGGTGTTGAACCAGTGGCGTATCGTGACTCCCATCAGGAAGACCAGTGCGGCGATCACCCAGTTGAAGGCGGTGCCGAAGGCCAGCGGATAGTGGTTCGACAGCATGAAGAAGATGACAGGCAGCGTCAGGTAGTTGTTATGCAGCGAGCGCTGCTTGGCCATATAGCCATATTTGGCATCCGGCGTGCGGCCCGCGATCAGGTCGGCGACGACGATCTTCTGGTTGGGAATGATGATCATGAAGACGTTGGCCGACATGATCGTGGCGGTGAAGGCGCCGAGATGCAGGAAGGCGGCACGGCCGGTGAAGACCTGCGTATAGCCCCAGCCCATGAAGACCAGCACGACATAGAGCACCGCCATCAGGCCCCAGGTGTTCTTTCCGAGCGGCGACTTGCAGAGCAGGTCGTAGACGATCCAGCCGAAGCCGAGCGATGCGAGCGAGATCAGGATGGCGACCGGCTTGGAAATATCCAGCACATGGCGATCGATGAGGAAGAGGTCGGCGCCGCCGTAATAGACGATGCAGAGCATGAGGAAACCGGAGAGCCAGGTGAAATAGCTCTCATATTTGAACCAGGTCAGGTGTTCCGGCATCTCGGCCGGCGCCACCAGATATTTCTGGATGTGATAGAAGCCGCCGCCATGGACCTGCCATTCCTCTCCGTGAACTCCGGCGGGCAGATGCGGGCGTTTCACCAGGCCGAGATCGAGCGCGATGAAATAGAAGGACGATCCGATCCAGGCGATCGCGGTAACGACGTGGAACCAGCGCGCCGCAAAGGCCAGCCACTCCCAGGCTATTGCATATTCATACATTCAGTTCCCCTGTTCTTCTTCCCGACTCGTGAGATTGCGAGAAATTCAAGCGGGAGGAAAGGGGGAACTTGGGGTTTCTTGCCGCAGTGGACGTTGCAGTAAGAGCTTGCCGGGTGCGGCATATGTGCTAAGGCATCGCAACGACGCTAATAAGGAGCCGCTGAAACATGCAGATCGAAGTCCCTTGCCCGAAGTGCCGCAACACGCGCATGAAATTTCCGCGCCCGCAGCCGATCGACAGCGACATCATCACTTGCTTCAGCTGCAATTTCGAACTCGGCACCTACGGATCGATCAAGACCAAGATGGTGGCGATGCTGAACCGGGTTGCCGCTGCCGAACAGCAGCAGAAGAAACACTGATCTACGGTTTCGGCCGGTGCGGCTGAGCCGGACGAAGCAAAATCCCATACCCAGGGATCGCTGGCCAATTTCGCAAGCTTTTGCGGATGAAGGCAATCATTCCTGCGTTCTTCGGATCGGCTGAGGCTCGAACCTCTGGCTCGGCGATGCAGTCGGCAATGTCCTCCAGCAGGCGGGCATCGAATTGGCCGACAGATCGTGGTGCAGGGGCGAGCCTGCCCTGATCGAGTGACAGTATCATCAAGGGCGATAACATCGAAACCTCCCGGTGTGCCGCGCTCCTTGCGCGGTAAGAGGAGATTGCTTCGCGGGCGTGCGCAGGGTCCTTTAGCGGCCCCCTAAAAGATCCAAATAATTCCGAAGCGTCCCTAAGCCTCCGGCAGGCCGGCGCTGCGTAGACCCTCCAGGACAAGGGCCCGGCGTTCGGGAATTTTGGTTGCCTGCCCGGCCGCGATGCTTGCCAGCGTGCTGTCAGGCGCGATGCGCAACAGATGTTGCAGGAAGCGTTTGGCCTCTTCGACACGACCGAGGTTCATATTGTCGGTGATCAGGATCCAGACCGTCGGATCGAAATTCGGGTTCAACGCCAGTGAACGCGATGCCCACAGAAGCGATTGCTCATAATTGCCGCGGATCATCTCGATGTCGGCGAGGCCGCAGAAGGTGATGTGGGCGTAGGGATCAAGCGGGCTCAGGCGGTGGGCACGCGTGAGATATTGTTCCCCCCGATCAAGATTGCCGCAATGAACGTGGGCAATTCCAGCTCTTACGACAACGCTCAGGCTGTTGGGGTTGAGATCGACGGCGGCCTGCATGATTGCCAGACCCCAATCATATTCGCGTCCGACCTGAATGAGCGACATGCCGCAGGTGGCCATGATCGTGGCGTCGCCTTTCGCCAGTTCGATGCCCCGGCATGCGAGCGCGACACATTTTTCTGCATCATCGGGCCCAAAGGACGGCCAGCCCATCGTTCTGCGATGTTCGAGAGTATAGGAGGCGAGCGCCAGAATGCGGGCATTATCCGGCTCGCGTTCGAGCGCCTCGGTCAACAGAGCATGGGCTTCTGCATTCTGCCTGGAGGTTTCGGCAAGAATTTTCGGCAGGACCTGCAGGCAGATATCATAGACGGAGATGCTGCCGGGCCGTTCCCGGCGTGCGTGTTCCAGTTCGGCGCGCTGGACATGGGGCTCGATTCCTATGGCGACGGATTCGGTAATGCGGTCCTGAAACTCGAAGACATCTTCGAGGTCGCCGTCAAAGCTTTGCGCCCAGAGCTGCATGTTGGCGGCGGCATCCACCAGCCGGGCATAGATGCGTAATCTGTTGCCGGATTTGCGCAGGCTTCCTTCCAGCACATATTTGACGCCGAGTTCTCCGGCGATCTTCCTGACGTCACCCATGCCGCGATAGACGAAGCTGGTATTGCGGGCGATGACCGCAAAGGACCTGAAGCGGCTGAGTGCGGTGATGACATCGTCAACAACCCCATCGGCAAAATATTGCTGCTCGGGGTCGCCGCTGAGATTTTCGAAAGGCAGTATCGCGAGAGACGGGAATATGTCGTCGCCGACATCAGCGGTCGGCGTTTGACTCCTGAAGAGGCGATAGCCGAGGCGTGGCAGCGTGACGATCCATTCCTGCCCGTCGGGTCGCTGCCCGAGCGCCTTGCGCAGATGTGCGATCTGTACGGAAAGATTACCTTCCTCGACCATCAGTCCCGGCCAGCCCGCTTCGATCAGGGCATCCTTTCCGACCGGTCTGCCGTCCGCATCCAGCAGTGCCGTGAGCAGAGCGATTGCGCGCTGGCCGAGCGGGACTGGCTGGCCATCCCGGCGCAGAATGCCGCTGGCGGGGTCGAGCATGAAACGGCCAAAAGCATATCGCTGGTCTTCCATCAGAATATTTATATCCGCGCAATTTGAGGTGGCAATCTGGTTGTGCATCCTGCTGCCAAGCAGACGTGTGTTTCGCGTGCCTTAAAAAACGGCCGATTTCTGCGACATTTTATCCGCCGTGAATGCGTCAATGTGGAACAGAAGGTTCCTTGAAATGTGCAGATCGAATTACAGTTGTTAAATATTGGGCCGCCGGAACGAGGTGGAAACCGCACGACACTGGCGGCGCATTCATCGACGGAGAAGATGCCCATGCGCAGCATTCTGACATGCGTGATGATTGCATATGCGTCGTTTGCGACGGCCCACGACGCCGCTACGGGTTGGAGTTACGACCCTTACTGTTGCAATGGAGATGCTCATAACGGCGATTGCCAGATGATCCCGTCCAAAACCGTGGCCATTACTCCCAATGGCTATCTTCTGACGTTAAGGCCCGGCGATCACCGGCTTGTGACGCGCGACCATGTTTTTCTGCTGCCGATGACCAAGGCGATGCATTCGGGTGACAGCGACTACCATCTCTGCCTGTTTCCGAACGAGGATACGCCGCGATGTTTCTATGCGCCCGACATGGGATACTGAGCGACGCGCATTTCTTAACGCGCTGTATAGTCAGGCTTGCTCGACGTTGAATTTCTCGAGCAGCCATTTCCGGAAATTCCTGATTTTCGGAACGTTTCGCCTGTTTTCGGGATAGGCGAGCCAATAGTCGCGTCCGTCATTGCCGGTCAGTTCGAAGGGCTGGTAAAGCCTGCCGGCCGCGACATCGTCCTGGAAATGGCCGGGATTGAGCATAGCGACACCGCCGCCGGCGATCGCTATGCTGGCATCGAGGATCTGGGTGCCGAATTCGCTTTTCGGATAGCGGGAGAGATCGGCATCCTTGACGCCGGCGGCCGCGAACCATTCCGCCCACCAGGAATCGCCGGCGCTGATCAGGAACAGTTTCAGAAGATCTGCGGGTTCGTGGATGCCGCCCATTTCGGCAGCGAGCCTGGGGCTCAGCATGGGGGAATAGTCGAGTTTCATCAGCCGGTGGCTGATGAGCCCCGGCCAGTCGCCGCGACCCCAGCGGATCGCCACATCTGCGGCCTCTTTCTGGAAATCGACGATATTGCCCGAGGTGACCAGCCTGACGGCAATATTGGGGAACTGCAGCTGGAAGGAACCGATATAGCGCGACAGCCATTGCTGGGCGAAAGTCGCCGTCGAATGGATCGTCAGCGTTTCCTCCGTCGTCTTGCGCATCGAGGCCATGGCTTCGATCAGGATGTTGAATGCATCCAAAACTCTCGGCGCCAGGTGTTCGCCTGCTTCGGTCAGCTCGATCTGACGCGGCCGGCGCAGGAAAAGGGGCTCACCGATATTCTCTTCCAGAAGCTTGATCTGGTAGCTGACGGCCGTCTGCGTCATGCCGAGTTCATCCCCGGCCCTGGTGAAGCTGCCGAGCCGGGCCACGGCTTCGAAGACGCGCAGCGCATTCAGCGGGAACTGCTTCGACAGTTTCATGAATAAGTTCTCTTTATGGGTGCAGACGGTTGTTCGATTGGAATTGCAGCATTTTTCTCGGCAAACTGCAATCATCTCATCAAACCATCGAGGTGATGTCATGGATTGCCAAGCTATCGACGAGAGCCGTTCTCCAGCAAGAGAGGCGCTAATCACCACCGTCATTCGCCGGCTGGCCGGCGGAATCGGCAGCCGAATTCCGCGGCTGGATATGGATGCCATGCCCGATCGCATCAAACGCGATCTCGGTTTCCTGGACGGGCGCGATCCGCACTATGAGGATGATCGGTCGCGATAGGAGGCGAGTGCGGTCAGGATCTCGGCGGCCGTCATGGCGGCAATGACGTGAGGGCGCTTGTCCTTCACTGCCGATCCGCCGATCGGCAGTGTAAGGCGATCGAGCCAGGAGCGTTCGCCGCCTGCCTCGCGGGAAAGCCAGTTCGCGAAGGTTGCCCGTTTGGTGGCTGAGCCGATCATGCCAGTATAGGCAAGGTCTGCGCGGGCGAGTGCTTCCCGCGCGATCAGAAAATCCAGCGCATGGTCATGGGTGAGGATGACGAGTGCCGCACCTGCAGGCATGTCCTTCACCAATGCCTCGGGCATCGGCACCAACAGGCTCTTCGTCGAGACCGGAAGATTGGCGAGTTCGTCTTTCCGGGTCTCGATGACGGTGACCGAAAGCGGCAGCGGCGCGAGTGCCGCGGCAAGCGCACGGCCGACATGGCCGGCACCGAAGACATAGACTTCCGGCAGCTGTTCGGCTTCGCTTTCCCGCTTTTTCTCCAGCTCGTTCCTGACTGCATCCGTTACAGGCCGGAAGCGCAGTTGCGTGCGGCCGCCGCAGCACTGGCCGATTTCGGGGCCGAGCGGAATATCCATGGTGTCAGTACCGCCAGTGCCGGCGAGCAGGTCGCGGGCATTGCCGATCGCCATGAATTCGAACTGGCCGCCTCCGATCGTGCCCCAGAGGCTGCTGCCCGAAACCAGCATGAAGGCGCCGGTCTCGCGCGGTGTCGAGCCCTGCGTGCCAGTTATTTCGACAAGGATCACATCGGGCTGGAGGGCCAGAAAGGCGCGGAAGTCGCTGCCGGGCACAAAACCGGAAAGGATTTCGCGCCGGGTCATGGCTACACCCTCTTCATCCTCTCGACCGCCATCAGCACGCGTTCGGGCGTTGCGGGGGCATCGAGATGGGGGCAGACGCGGTAGTTGGCGACGCTGGCGACGGCCATGGAGAGCGCTTCCAGCACGGAGATCGCCAGCATGAAGGGCGGTTCGCCGACGGCCTTGGAACGGCCGATCGTGGCTTCCGCATTCTCGGACCATTCGGCGAGGCGCACGTTGAAGATCTTCGGCCGGTCGGAGGCGAGGGGGATCTTGTAGGTGGAGGGGGCGTGCGTGCGCAGGCGGCCCTTGTCGTCCCACCACAGTTCTTCCGTCGTCAGCCAGCCCATGCCCTGGACGAAGGCGCCCTCGACCTGGCCGATATCGATTGCCGGGTTCAGCGAACGGCCGACATCGTGGAGGATGTCGGTACGGTCGATCAGATATTCGCCGGTCAGCGTGTCGATCGTGACCTCGGTGCAGGCGGCGCCATAGGCGAAATAATAGAAGGGCGTGCCGCGGCCGGCCTTGCGGTCCCAATGGATCTTCGGCGTCTTGTAGAAGCCGGCGGCCGACAGCTGAACACGGGCGAAATAGGCCTGCTTGATGAAATCAGGGAAGGGGATTTCGATCTCGCCGACCCGCACGCGGTTCGGCAGGAAGATGACCTCCGAAACCGGTACTTCCCATTTCTCCGCTGCGAATGCGACCAGCCGTTCCCTAAGCTGGCGGGCGGCATCATAGGCTGCCATGCCGTTGAGGTCCGAACCGGAGGAGGCGGCGGTCGCCGATGTGTTCGGCACCTTGCCCGTCGTGGTCGCCGTGATTTTCACGCGGTCTATATCGACCTGGAAACTGTCGGCGAGAACCTGCGCCACCTTGGTGTAGAGGCCCTGGCCCATTTCCGTGCCGCCATGGTTCAGATGGATCGAGCCATCCTGATAGATATGGACGAGGGCGCCGGCCTGGTTGAAGGCGGTCATGGTGAAGGAGATGCCGAATTTCACTGGCGTCAGCGCAATGCCCTTGCGGATATAGCGGTTGTCGCGATTGAAGGCGACGATGGCGTTGCGCCGGGCACGGTAGTCGGCGCTGTCTTCGAGTTCCTCGACGACGCGGGCGATGATGTTGTCCTCGACCTCCTGATGATAAGGCGTGGTCGTGCGCCCCGATCCCGGCTGTCCGTAGAAATTCAGCTTGCGGATATCGAGCGGGTCCTTGCCGACGGCATAGGCGATTTCTTCAATGAAGCGCTCGGCGCCGAGCATGCCCTGCGGGCCGCCGAAACCGCGAAAGGCGGTGTTGGAGACCGTATGGGTCTTCAGCGGCTGCGAGATCAGATGCACATGCGGATAAAAATAGCTGGAATCGGCATGGAACAGCGCACGGTCGGTGACCGGGCCGGACAGGTCCGAGGAAAAGCCGCAGCGGGCGGAATAGGTGGCGTCGACCGCATGGATACGGCCTTCGTCATCGAAACCGAGTTCATAATCGACCCGAAAGTCGTGCCGCTTGCCGGTGGCGCTCATGTCCTCGTCACGGTCCGGGCGAAACTTGATGGCGCGCTTCAGCTTCTTGGCTGCCACTGCGGCCAACGCTGCGAATTGATTGCCCTGCGTTTCCTTGCCGCCGAAGCCACCGCCCATGCGGCGCACGTTGACGGTGACGGCGTTCGAGGGAATGTTCAGCACATGCCCGACGATATGCTGGATTTCGCTCGGATGCTGGGTCGAGGACCAGACGGCGACCTCATCGTCCTCACCGGGGATCGCCATGGCAATATGGCTCTCAAGGTAGAAATGCTCCTGGCCGCCGATGCGCATCTGGCCCTTCAGCCGGCGTGGAGCATTTTCCATTTCCGCTTTCGCTTCGCCACGCTGCAGCGTCATCGGGGTTATGACGAGCGGGCTGCCATTTTCAATGGCGCCGTCGATGTCGCTCCAATGGGGGAGATCGCGATATTCGATCTTTGCCTTGCGCGCGGCGCGGCGCGCGATCTCGCGGGTTTGCGCGATCACCGCAAAGATCGGCTGGCCATGGAATTCGACCTTGGTTTCGGCAAGCAGCGGCTCATCGTGGCTGCCGTTCGAGCTGACGTCGTTGACGCCGGGAATGTCCTTGCCGGTGAAGACCCAGACGACGCCGGGGCAGGCCGCGACCTCGGAGAGATCTATCGAGAGGATCTCGGCATGGGCGCGGTCAGACATTCCGAGCGCGCCATGCAGGAGATCTGCGGGTTCTGGAATATCGTCGATATAATCGGCACTTCCGGTGACATGCTTATGCGCTGAATCATGGCGCAGCGAGACATGCATCTGGCCGTTGATGAGCTTGCGATCCTCGAAGGTGGACTTGTCCATCAGATGGCTCCTTCGTGGGGAGATGTGGTGCCGTGTAGCCCCCTCATCCGCCCTTCGGGCACCTTCTCCCCCAGGGGAGAAGGGGGGAAGGAGACGGCGCGGCATCCCCTTCTCCCCAACGGGGAGAAGGTGGCGGCAGCCGGATGAGGGGGCCACACGGCACCAACAAACACCATCCTTATCATGCCACCTCCTCGAACCGCTTCAGCTCGGCGGGCGCACCGACCGTTTCGAGGTAAAACCGCGTCAGCAGGTTCTTGGCCGTCAGTTGGCGATATTCCGCTGTGGCGCGCCAGTCCGTCAGCGGCTGGAAGTCGGCGTCAAAGGCAGGGCGTGCAGCCTCGATGGTCGCTTCGCTCCAGGGCTTGCCGATCAGCTCGGCCTCGACGCTGCGGGCGCGCTTGGGTATTGCCGCCATGCCGCCAAAGGCAATGTGGATCTCGGTGAYGCGCTCGGCTTCGTCCAGCACCAGATAGAAGGCACCGAGCACGGCGGTAATATCCTCGTCTCGGCGTTTGCTGATCTTGTAGGCGGCAAACTTGGCGTCTGCGACCGGGTAGGGCACGAAGACGCTCTCGACGAATTCGCCCGGTTTCCGATCCTGCTTGCCATAGGCGATGAAGTAATCCTCGAGCGGCAGCCTGCGCACACCTTCGATCGAACGCAGCGTCAGTTGTGCGCCGAGCGCGATGAGGGGCGGCGGGCTGTCGCCGATCGGCGAGCCGTTGGCGATGTTGCCGCCGATGGTGCCCATGTTGCGCACCTGATCGCCGCCGATGCGCGTTATGAGGCGGGCAAAGGCGGGTATCTTACGGGCGATGGTCTCAAGCGCACGGGTATAGGTGACGCCGGCGCCGATGGTAATGCCGTATTCGCCTGCGATGATCGACTGAAGCTCCGTCAGATGATTGATGAAGATGACGGGATCTAGCTCACGCATCTGCTTCGTCACCCAGAGGCCGACATCGGTGGAGCCGGCAACGATGGTCGCCGTCGGCTCGGCGGCCAGCACCCGCGCAAGCGCGTCGGCGGAGCGGGGCACAATGAGGCGGCCCTCTTCTGACGCAATCGAGATCGTCTCCGATGCCTGCATGGCCCAGAGACGGGCAATGATTTCGGCGCGGGTCTTTTCAAGCGGATCGAAAAGCGTGCTTGGGCGCTGCAGGCTCACCTGCTCGGCGGCCTTGACGATGGGCTCGTAGCCGGTGCAGCGACAGAGATTGCCCTGCAGCGCCTTTTCGATCTCGGCACGATCCGGTTTATCGTTGGAGAGCCAGAGCCCGTACAGGGACATGACGAAGCCGGGCGTGCAGAAGCCGCATTGGGAACCGTGGCAATCGACCATGGCCTGTTGCACCGGATGCAGCGTGCCATCCTTTGCAGCCAGGTGCTCGATCGTCACGACGTGGGTCGCGTGCAGCGAGCCGATGAAGCGGATGCAGGCATTGACGGATTCATAGAAGAGCTTGCCGTCAATGAGCCGGCCGATCAGCACGGTGCAGGCTCCGCAATCGCCTTCGGCGCAGCCTTCCTTGGTGCCTGTCAGCCGTCGCTTCAGCCGGAGAAAATCGAGAAGAGTCTCCGTCGGCCGGACGTTGCCCAAAGTAACGTCCTCGCCATTGAGGATGAAACGGATGCTGTCGTTCATGATATTCCCGGATGTTTTCTAAAATCGTTATGCCGCCGTCCAGCCCCCGTCAATCGAGATATGCGTGCCAGTCACCTGCCGGGCTTCCTCGCTTGCGAGGTAGAGCGCCAGCGCGCCGATCTCCTCGGCCTTGACGAATTCGTGCGTCGGTTGCGCCTTGAGGATGACCTCGGTCTTGACCTGCTCCTCCGTCATACCGCGCGCCTTTGCTGTATCCGGGATCTGTTTTTCGACCAGCGGGGTCAGCACGTAACCGGGGCAGATCGCATTTACCGTCACGCCGAATTCGGCGAGTTCAAGGGCGGCCGTCTTTGTCAGACCCAATATACCATGCTTTGCCGCTACATAGGCAGATTTGAAGGGCGAGGCGACCAGGCCATGCGCCGAAGCGATGTTGATGATGCGGCCGTGTTTTTTCGCCTTCATCAGCGGGATCGCAGCACGCATCGTATGGAAAGAGCTGGACAGATTGATGGCGATGATCTGGTCCCACTTTTCGATCGGGAAATCCTCGATCTTTTCGACATGCTGGATGCCGGCATTGTTGACGAGCACATCGACCGTCCCGAAGGTCCTGGCCGCAGTTTCGATCAGATCGGCAATCTCTGATGGCTTCGTCATATCGGCTGGGTGATAGAGGGCCTTGGCTTTCGACGATGATTCAAGGCGCTCGACTATCGCTTTGATTTCATCTTCTTTTCCGAAGCCGTTGATGACGACGTTGTCGCCCCTGGCGGCAAAGGCAGTGGCAATCGCAAGGCCGATGCCGCTGGTGGAGCCGGTGACGACGACTGATCTGCTCATGCTTCTTCCTCCCTGATGATGAGATGCTGCATTGCAGCGTTAGAGCGAGGTTATGCTCAAAGGCGTCGGGCTGGCAATCGGGAAGTGGTTGAGGGCGCCACTGCCAGTTACGCCCTTCCAAGCCGGGCGGACCTGCCCTATTGATTTGCCACGGCAACAGCATGCAGCGGGAGGAATCGCATGGGTGGATATGTTCTGGCGGTCGATCAGGGAACGACCTCGACGCGGGCGATCGTCTTCGATGGCGACATGAAGATCGCCGGCATGGGCCAGAAGGAATTCACGCAGTTCTATCCGCGCTCCGGCTGGGTGGAACATGATCCCGAGGAAATCTGGGATTCGGTCGTTTCCACCGTCCATATGGCGCTGCGCGAAGCCAAGGTCACGGCAAAGGATATTGCAGCACTCGGCATCACCAACCAGCGCGAGACCGTTGTCGTCTGGGAGCGCGGGAGCGGCAAGCCGATCCAGAATGCCATCGTCTGGCAGGACCGGCGCACGGCAAGCTATTGCGACAATCTGAAGCGGCAGGATCTGGAGCGCACCTTCACGAAGAAGACCGGGCTCATTCTCGATCCCTATTTCTCGGGCACCAAGCTTTCCTGGATGCTTGCAAACGTGAAGGGCGCGCGGGCGAGAGCAGCGCGCGGCGACCTCTGCTTCGGCACGATCGACACGTTCCTCATCTGGCGGCTGACGGGTGGCAAGAGCTTCGTGACCGACGCGACCAATGCCTCGCGCACGCTGATGTTCAATATCGCCACCAACGAATGGGACGAGGATCTGCTCGACATCCTGCGCGTACCGGCCGCCATGCTGCCGGAAGTGAAGGATTGCGCCGATGATTTCGGCATCGTCGATCCCGAGCTGTTTGGTGCCGCGATCCCGATCCTCGGCGTTGCCGGCGATCAGCAGGCGGCGACCATCGGTCAGGCCTGCTTCGAGCCGGGCATGCTGAAATCGACTTATGGCACTGGCTGCTTCGCGCTTCTGAATACCGGCAGCGACATGGTGCGATCGAAGAACCGGTTGCTGACGACCATCGCCTATCGCCTCGACGGCGAGACGACCTACGCGCTCGAGGGCTCGATCTTCATTGCCGGTGCGGCGGTCCAATGGCTGCGCGATGGTCTCGGGATCATCGACAGGGCATCCGATACCAACGATCTGGCGGAGAAAGCCGATCCGACGCAGGAGGTTTATCTCGTGCCCGCCTTTACCGGGCTCGGCGCGCCGCATTGGGATGCCAAGGCACGCGGCGCGATCTATGGCCTGACGCGCAATAGTGGCCCGGCCGAGCTTTCGAGGGCGGCGCTGGAGGCTGTCTGTTACCAGACCCGCGATCTCCTGGAGGCGATGCAAAAGGACTGGAAGAACGGCACGGACGACACGGTGCTGCGTGTCGATGGCGGCATGGTGGCTTCCGACTGGACGATGCAGCGTCTCTCCGACCTGCTGGAAGCACCGGTAGACCGCCCCGTCATTCTGGAGACGACGGCGTTGGGCGCTGCCTGGCTGGCCGGCAGCAGAGCCGGGGTGTGGCCGGATCGCGAGAAGTTTTCCGCGACCTGGAAGCGTGACCGGCGCTTCGAACCCTCGATGGACGAGAAGACCCGTGCCGTAAAGCTCAGGGGCTGGAAGAATGCGGTGAAGCGGACGTTGAGCGAGCTCTGATCGCTCAACTCACCGGGCTCATGTGTGCATATTGCTTGCGGTATTCCGCAGGCGTGACGCCGAGATGGCGCGTGAAGGCGCGGCGCAAGGTGTCGTCATCGGCAAAGCCGCATTCGCTGGCTACCTGTTTCGGTACATGGCCGCTTTCGAGCAGCCGGCGGGCGGCGGCGATGCGTGTGGATTCGACCCAGGCTGCCGGCGTCATGCCAACCTCGTCGCGGAAGAGCCGGGCGAAATGCCGCGGGCTGAGTTCCATCCGGCGGGCGAGTTCGGCGACGCTATGGTCGGCAGCGGGATTGGCGGCGATCCAGCGCTGTACTTCCTGAAGGGCCGAGCGTCCGGCAGGAGCAGCTTCGCCCTTTCGGCTGAACTGCATCTGGCCACCGGAGCGCTTGAAGAACATGACGAGCTGGGCTGCGATACGCATCGCCACGTCACGGGCGAGGTCCTCTTCGACAAGGGAGAGGGCAAGATCCAGTCCCGCTGTGACGCCGGCAGCGGTTCTCAACTCTCCGTCGGCCACATGGATCGCGTCCTCCTCCACCGTCACGCCGGGATAGGCCTGTCTCAACCTCTCTGCGACGGCCCAGTGCGTGGTTACCCGGCGGCCCTCCAGCAGGCCGGCGGCTGCGAGCAGGAATGCGCCGCTGCAGACCGAGCCGTAACGGCGGGCGCCGGGGCCGGCCTTGCCGAGCCATGCCAGAAGCTTTGCATCATGCTCGATTTCAGCTGCATTGGGACAGCCGGCGACAAGCAGCGTATCGAGCGGGCCGGTCTCGTCCTCGATCGTATAGTCGGCGATCAGGCGGATGCCGGAGGAACTGCGGATATGCCCGTGCGTGGTGGCGATGACGACGGGGCGATAGACTTGCCTGCCACTCTGCAGATTGGCTTCGGCGAAAACATCGAGGGGGCCGGAAACGTCCAGAAGCTGGACGCCGGGAACTGCAAGGATGGCGATGGTCCTGGGCTTCATCTGACGGCCTCATGTCCGCAGCGGAATGGTTTTGGCAGAAAATGACGGATAGCGTCGATTGCTGACATATCCAGCCGCTTTTACGCTCCTTGGCATCCACCATCAAGGAGAAAGACGATGACATTGACGATCGGCGGCATCAGCATTCCCGACAGCAAGCTGGCACGCGACATTACCGAACTTGTCAGGGACACGGAATCGCCGCTGCTCTTTCATCATTCCAGCCGGGTCTATTATTTCGGTGCGCTCTCGGGCCAACGCCGCGGCTTGAACTTTGACCCGGAACTGCTTTATGCCGGAGCCATGTTCCATGACATGGGGCTGATGCACCAGCATAGTTCGGAGCACGAGCGCTTCGAGGTCGACGGCGCCAATGCCGCTCGTGACTTCCTGAAAAGCTACGGCATCTCGCAGGTCGATATCGACACCGTCTGGACGGCAATCGCGCTGCATACGACACCCGGCATTCCGAAGCACATGCATCCGGTCGTGGCCCTGGTGACGGCAGGCGTGGAGATGGATGTACTCGGCATCAACTATCACGGCTTCGGTGATGCCGATCGCGAAGCGGTGGTGCACGCCCATCCGCGCACGCCGCATTTCAAGGAGGATATCATCCAGACTTTCTATGACGGCATCAAGCACAAGCCGGAAACGACCTTCGGTAATGTGAAGGCGGATGTGATAGCCGACAAGGAACCGCATTTCCACAGGGGTAATTTCTGCAGCGTGATCCGCAATTCGGCCTGGGGCGGCTAAGCCCCAGGGGGCGGTGGCAGGCGACTTGGTAACCGCCTGCCTGTTATCGTCATTTCTTCAGCCAGGGCGTTGCCGTGCTCCAGAAGATCACGTCGGCGCCGAGATAGTCCTCTGCGAAGGCAGTGAACTCTTCCTTGGTGAAGGGCTTCCTGGTCGCGGGGTTTCTATAGGTGAGCGTCGGCTCCTGCACGGCAAGGCCGACATAGGAGAGCTTGCCCTTGTACTTGTTGAAGAAGGGGTAGGAGTTCTTCATCTGCGCCTTGCGGTTCGGTACGATGTCAGGGCCGCCGAGGCCGACATTGTGCTTCGCCGCAAAATCGAAGAGGCGGCCCATGTAATTATGGTCGTTCTCCCATTCGCAGGGCCAGAAGTTCACATATTGCACGACGAGCGACTTTTCGAAGGCCTCGCGGGCGAAGGCGAGGTTTTCCATCTCGGCCGAGAAATAGGCATCGCAGGAAAAGCCCTTCGGCTCATGCTTCGGGTCGAGATCGATGGAGGTTTCCGGCAGGTTGATGCCATAGACCTGGCCGTCGAATTTTTCGGCAAGTGCCTTCAACAGCGCCTGATAGCGAGCTCGAACGGCCGGGTTCCATTGCTGGGCGACCCAGCCGGAACCGACCGGCTTGTTTTCGCCGGGATTGTCGAATTGCGGGGTCAGGCCGCAATCATATTCCGGTTCGGTCAGCATATAGTCAGGGATGTTGCGCGCCTTCGGATTGAAGAAGCGATCCTGCACCTGGATGAACATCTTCTTGTTCAGGCTTTTGGCGATGGCCAGGTCCTGCTCGATCGCCGAAAAATCATACTGACCTTTTGCCGTTTCCAGGCTCTTCCAGGCATAGACGACCTGTACGCCGCCGATATCGGGCCGGGCGAGTTTCGCCTTTGCAGCGGCGAGGTCGCCGGCGCCCATATAGAGAAAATTTTCAGGGGCGGAGGCGGCGTGGGCAGCCTGCGTCGACAATACGAGAGTGGCAAGTGCTGCGAGAAGTTTCTGAGATTTGTTCACGGGGCTCTCGAATGGAAAGGTGATGGAAGCGCCGACAGCTCTCAGGGCCAAATCAGGCAACTCAATGGCGTGGATTTCGAAGCCCTGTCACAGGCTAACTGCAGCGCTTCGATCAGATTTACTGATTTTCCTATTCGTAATTTTTTGATGCGGCCTGTCGGCCAAACGGTTACTCCTTCGTCATTCGGAAAGAGGAGTTACCGATGCTTTACGCAATCCTTTGCTACGCCAACGAGGAAACCGTTTTTGCCTGGACCGAGGAGGAAGAGGCTGCCGTCATGGGAAATCTGCATGCCGTGATCGAGCCGCTCGCCGCTGCCGGCAAGCTTGGCCCGACCGGCCGGCTGATGCCGACGACGGCCGCAGCGACCGTGCGCAAGGGCAGGGACGAGGCCTTCGTTGTCGATGGTCCGTTTGCGGAAACGAAAGAGGCGCTTCTCGGCTTCTATACGGTTGATTTCGAAACGCTGGATGAGGCGATCGCCTTCTCGAAACAGCTTTCGGCGGTCAATCCGGGTTCCACCTCTTACGAAATTCGGCCGTTCTACACCTTCAGGCCGGGAGAGATCGCATCATGACAGACATTGCCTGGATCGACCTCGCGCTTGCCTCGGCCCGGCCGAAGGCTCTTGGCGCTCTGCTGCGCTATTTCCGCAATCTCGATACTGCGGAAGAGGCGTTTCAGGAGGCGTGCCTGAGGGCGATCCGGACCTGGCCGGAAAAAGGGCCGCCGCGCGACCCGACGGCCTGGCTGATCTTCGTTGGTCGCAACAGCGGCATCGATGCGGTGCGCAAGCGGGCGAAAATCCAGGCCTTGCCGGATGAGGATCAGATTTCAGACAAGGAGGACGCCGAAAGCGATATTGCCGATCGGCTGGACGATTCCCATTATCGCGACGATATCCTCCGGCTGCTCTTCATCTGCTGCCATCCGGACCTGCCGGCCACCCAGCAGATCGCGCTGGCGCTGCGCATCGTTTCCGGCCTGTCGGTGACACAGATCGCGCGTGCGTTCCTCGTCTCCGAAAGCGCCATGGAGCAGCGCATCACACGGGCCAAGGCGCGTGTGGCGAAAGCCGGTGTGCCCTTCGAGACGCCGAGCCCGCAGGAGAGGGCGGAGCGGCTGGTGATCGTCAGTACGATGATCTATCTGATCTTCAACGAGGGCTACAGTCAGGCGGATCCGGAACAGGAGGCGGCTGCCTTCAGCGACGAGGCGATCCGGCTGGCGCGGCTGATGCTGCATATCTTCCCCGCCGAACCGGAACTCATGGGGCTGCTTTCCCTCATGCTTTTGCAGATTTCCCGCCGGCAGGCACGCTTCAGCGCCGAAGATGAGATCGTGTTGCTCGAGGATCAGGACCGTTCGCTCTGGAACCAGCCCCTGATCAACGAAGCGCTGGCTCTGCTCGACAAGGCGCTACGTCACCGCAAGCCCGGCCCCTATCAGCTCCAGGCAGCAATTGCGGCCGTCCATTCCCGTGCAAAACGCGCCGCGGATACCGACTGGGTGGAAATCGATCTGCTCTACCGCGCGCTGGAGCGCGTCCAGCCTTCACCGGTGGTGACGCTCAACCGGGCGGTCGTGGTCTCAAAGCTGAATGGACCGCAGGAGGCGCTCGATCTCATCGAACCGCTGGGCGAGAAGCTCGACGGCTACTTCTATTATCACGGCCTGCGCGGCAACCTGCTGAAGCAGCTTGGCCGTATCGCGCCGGCCCGCATTGCCTTCGACCGCGCCATCGCGCTTGCCCATTCCGCAGCGGAAGCTGCCCATATCCGCCGGCAGATCGACAAGATGCAGGAAGAAGCGGCGCAGCCGGCGGCGAAATAAGCTGTACCTTCATGGGATGCCGCCCGCGACTTTCGGGGCACGGGCGTGGAAATCATCGATCCGTGGCGGGCATCGGCCTGACGCAGCTATCAACTTTGTCGAACAATCCGTTCCAGAATTTCCGTTTGCTCCGAGCCCTGCCGGACCTTATCTCAGGCGCAAGTTAAACAGGATACCGACCATGGAACTGGGCCTTTATACATTCGCGGACGTCAACCCCAATCCGTCCCGCAGCAAGGGCGTGGAAGCGGCCGAGCGGATCAAGCATCTGATCGAGGAGATCGAGCTTGCCGATCAGGTAGGGCTCGATGTCTTCGGGCTCGGCGAACATCATCGGCCTGACTATGTGGCATCGGCGCCGGTGGTGGCGCTTGCGGCGGCTGCGGCGAAGACGAAGAACATCCGTCTCAGCAGCGCCGTCACAGTTCTTTCCTCCGACGATCCGGTGCGGGTGTTCCAGCAGTTTGCGACGCTGGACCTGATTTCCAACGGGCGCGCCGAGATCATGGCGGGGCGGGGCTCCTTCATCGAATCCTTCCCGCTCTTCGGCTACAATCTCGAAGATTATGATCAGCTCTTCGAAGAGAAGCTCGATCTTCTTCTGGCTCTGCGCGACAGCGAGATCATCAACTGGCAGGGCGAACTGCGCGCGCCGATCAATGGGCGCGGCGTCTATCCGCGGCCGCTGCAGGATCCGCTGCCTTTGTGGATTGCCGTCGGCGGCACGCCGCAGTCCGTGGCGCGTGCCGGCGCGCTCGGTCTGCCGGTCGCGCTTGCCATCATCGGCGGCGAATACCCGCGCTTTGCGCCACTCTTCGACCTCTATCGGGAAGCCGCCCGCCGGGCAGGGCAGGATGCGGCAAAGCTGAAGACCAGCATCAATGTGCATGGTTTCATCGCCGATACGACCGAGGCGGCGGCAGACCAGTTTTACGGTCCGCAGGCTGAAGTGATGAACCGCATCGGCCGCGAGCGCGGCTGGGGTCCGACGAGCCGGGCGCATTTCGACATGTCGCGCGGCCCGACCGGCAATCTCTTCCTTGGCGATCCGGAACTCGTGGCCGAGAAGATCGTTGCTGCACACAAGGTTTTCCGCAACGATCGCTTCCTGCTGCAGATGGCGATCGGCCTGATGCCGCATGATCAGGTCATGCGCGGCATCGAGCTCTACGGGACAAAAGTGGCGCCGATCGTCAGAAAGGCATTGACTGAAACTTCCGAAGGCGCGAAAGCCACCGCCTGACGAAGAGCCTGTCGCTCTCGGCAAAGCCGGAACGTGTCTATGGTTATCGAGAACGACGAAGAACTTTCCAAGCTCAAAGAGATCGGCCGTATTTGCGCCAATGCCATCCAGGTCATGGCGGCAGCGATGGAACCGGGCATGACGACGCTGGAGCTCGACCAGATCGGCCGCAAAGTTCTGGAAGACGCCGGTGCGCGCTCGGCACCCGAATTCTGTTACCAGTTTCCGGGTGCGACCTGCATCAGCGTCAACGAAGAAATCGCCCACGGCATTCCCGGCCCGCGTGTCATTCGTCCCGGTGATCTCGTCAATATCGACGTTTCGGCGGAAAAGGACGGCTTCTTTGCGGATACCGGCGCCTCCTTCGCCGTGCCGCCGGTCGCATCCCGCATCGAGAGGCTCTGCCGGGACGGCAGACGGGCGCTCTGGGTGGGTCTGAACCAGATCAAGGCGGGCGAGCCGCTGGCGAAGATCGGCAATGCCGTCGGCGCCTTCGCACAGAAGAACCGCTACACGCTCGTTGCCAATCTCGCGAGCCACGGCGTCGGCCGCTCGCTGCACGAGGAACCGGCCGAACTTTCCACCTGGCCTGATCCTTCAGAACGGCGCATGATGACGGAAGGCCTCGTCTTTACCGTCGAGCCTTTTCTTTCGCTTGGTGCCACGTGGGCTGAAGGCGGCGATGATGCCTGGACGCTTTACGCCGATCCCAAGGCCCCGACAGTGCAATACGAACATACGGTCGTTGCGACCCGCAACGGACCGATCATTCTGACATTGGCGGCTTGAGGGGGATTTCCCCTCGCTGTTGGAGGTCGAGATGGCAGTTGCCTTCACCAAGGAAGAGAGTGCCGAAACCGCAGCGGAAACGCTGCTACCCGACCGCGCGATTTCGCCTCATCCAAATCTCGTGACGGAGGCCGGGCTGAAAGCTCTCGAACTGCAAATGCAGGAAGCGCGCCAGGCCTATGAGGCGGCAAGTACGATCGAGGACGTCAACGAACGGCGGCGGCAGCAAGCAAATCCTCTGCGTGATCTGCGCTATTTCGTCGAGCGCCTTCGCACGGCCCAGCCTGTTCCGGCCCCGACATCGACGGCGACGGTCGCCTTCGGAAGCACTGTCACCTTCAGCCGTGACGATGGGCGCGTCCAGACATATCGTATCGTGGGAGAGGATGAAGCCGATCCGAAAGCCGGATCGATTTCCTATGTCGCGCCGGTCGCCCGGGTTCTCACGGGCAAGGCCGTCGGCGATATCGCTGTCGTCGGCGACCAGGAACTCGAAATCATCGAGATTTCCTGACCGCCGCACGCGTTTCCGGCGTCGCGCTCAATTCACTGCTTTTGAGAGGGCCGGTCAGGCAGCCTGAGGAAGGCGAGCAATGACCTTGATTTCGAAATCAAAGCCCGCCAGCCAGTTCACGCCGACGGCCGTCCAGTTCGGATAGGGCGCTTCGCCGATTTCCTTGAAGCGAATATCGGAGATCACGGGCCATTGCGCGGCAGGATCGGTGTGGAAGGACGTGATGTCGACAACGTCGTCGAAACTGCAGCCGGCGGCCTTCAGCACGGCTTTCAGATTATCGAAGGCAAGCTGTACCTGCTTTGCGAAATCGGGTTCGGGCGAGCCGTCTTCACGGCTGCCGACCTGGCCGGAGACGAAGAGAAGGTCACCGGAGCGGATCGCCGCTGAATAGCGGTTGATCTCATAGAGAGCCTGCCGGCCGGCGGGAAAGATTGCTTCGCGTTTGGTCATTGCTTTTCTCCTGTTCAGGCAAAAGGGTGCCTTTCGCCGGGCATTTGCTCGTCGATGGCGACGAGGATTTGTGGGTATGGCCAGCCCATTCCGGAGCAATTGATATACGCTCCGTATGTGGATATAATCAGAGATACGACGCGTATGTCAATACACATACGGTCCGTATGTGTATTTTGGGAGATAGTGATGGTCGCAAAGACCCGGGCGCAGATGATGGAGAAGACGCGGGCGAAGCTCATCCAGGCGGGCCGAAAAGCCTTTGCAGTCAAGGGCTACGCGGCTGCTTCCATGGACGATCTGACCGCCGATGTGGGGCTGACACGCGGGGCGCTCTACCACAATTTTGGTGACAAGAAGGGCTTGCTGCAGGCCGTGATCGACCAGATCGACGGCGAGATGGGGGAGCGGTTGCGTATCGAGCGGGATCGTGCCGAGACGACCTGGCTCGGGTTGCTGGCGGAATATACCGCCTATATCGAAATGGCTCTGGAGCCGGAAATCCAGCGCATCATGCTGCTCGATGGGCCGGCGGTGCTCGGCGATCCCTCGCAGTGGCCCAGTCAGAATGCGTGCCTTCGAACGACAACCCAGACAATTCAGGCGCTGATCGATGAGGGCACCGTCAAGCCCGTCGATGCGGAAGCTGCCGCGCGCTTGCTCAACGGCGCGTCGCTTAGCGCTGCTCTCTGGATCGCCGCCGTGGAAGACCCGCACAGCCTTCTCGCCAAGGTCGTCGAGGCCTTTCGCGATCTTGCGAGTGGCCTGCTGAAGACCTGACACCGACGAGGCGGCGGTTCACGCCGCCAATCGTCGATATGGCCTCAATCCCGTTGCGGCTCGGTCTTGCCGCCCTGCAGGATTTCCATGGCAGCGCGCTCCAAAATTCCGGAAATCCTGGCTGCTTCGCTTGCCGACCAGGGATGGCGCATGCGCAGTGCCGAACGCAGCAATTGACGGGCGGCGCGGACACTGCCGTCGTCGCGGCCGAAGTCGTCGTCCTCCTCGTCGCGCCGGCGCCGTCCACCGCCGCCTCCCTGCTGCTGCTCCGGGTCGAACATGCGGTTGACGAAGGCCATGCCCTCGGCAATGCGCTCCAGCTTGGCAAGTGCCTGGTCGATCATGGCACGGTTTTCTTCCACCTTCTGGCGGCCGGCATCGGTGATCTTGTAGAGCTTCTTTGTCCCGTCGTTCTCCACTTCCGCCAGTCCTGTTTCCTCCAGATAGGTCAGCGCCGGATAGATGACGCCCGGGCTCGGGACATAAAAGCCGCCGGAGCGCTCCTCCAGCGTCTTGATCAGTTCATAACCGTGGCTGGGACGCTCTTCCAGCAGCGCCAGCAGGATCGTCTGCAATTCGCCCGCGGAAAACCTGCGGCCCATTCCCATGCGCATGGCCTCGCCGACGAAGCCGCCTCGAAAACCTCTCATAACGAACTCCTTTGTGTTCAGATGTATCGCACTATGTCGTAAAACATATATCGTAAGATATGTCGTTCAAGGGGCGGTGCCAAAAATCTGTTCGCGAAATTGAAGAAGCCATCAGAATTACTCACTTGAGACGACCATGTTGCGGCGCGATAAAAGTGGCATGTTGGCTCCCAATAACGACCGTCCGGTCAATCTCTTCACCACAGCGCTGGCAGGCGCCGTCGCCATGGCGGCGGCCATGGGTTTCGGGCGCTTTTCCTTCACGCCGATCCTGCCGGGCATGATGGCCGGCGTGCCGCTATCGGCGGCCGATGCCGGTTTCATCGCCTCCGCGAATTTCGTTGGTTATCTCGTCGGTGCGGTTCTCGGCGCCTATGGCTGGGCGGCAGGGCGCGAGCGGCTGGTGGCGCTTCTTTCCCTCCTTGCGACCGCGATCCTGCTGGCTGCCATGGCGGCAACGGAATCTGTCCTGGTCTTTGCGGTCATCCGGTTCCTTGCAGGCGTGGCGAGCGCCTTCACCTTGGTCTTCACGTCTGCAATCGTGCTGAGCCACGGGGCTGTCGCAGGCAACGATCATGTCCAGGCCGCGCATTTCGGCGGGCCGGGGGCGGGGATTGCGATTTCTTCCGTTATGGTGCTTGCGCTCGGCTATGTCTTTGACGACGCGGCCGGCGGCTGGCGCGCGGACTGGATCGGTGGCGCGCTCTTCTGCCTCGTCAGCTTAGGTGTGGCCTGGGCCTTGCTGCCGAAGGGGCCGGTGCATACGGGCCAGGCGAAGGAACCAGCGCTTGTCTGGAACCGGCCGATGGTGCTGCTGACGCTCTCTTACGGCTCCTTCGGCTTCGGCTATGTCATCACCGCAACCTTCCTCGTCGCCATCGCCCGCATGAGCGCCTCAGGGCCGATCGTCGAATTTCTCTGCTGGTTCATTGCCGGGCTGACGGCAACGGTAGCGCTGTTCATCTGGAAACCTTTCGTGCGGCTGCTCGGACTTGGCGGCGTCTATGTCGCGGCTCTCATCATCGAAGCGATCGGCGTGCTTGCGACAGTAGCGCTGCCGCATTCGGTGGCGCCGCTCATCGGCGGCGCACTGTTCGGGGCGACCTTCCTTGCTATCACTGCCTATGGTTTGCAGATCGGCCGCCGGCTCTCGCCCGATAGCCCGCGCCGCATTCTCGCGCTGATGACAGCCGCCTTCGGCGTCGGCCAGATCATCGGGCCTGTCGTCGCCGGCTGGATCGCGCAGGTAACGGGAAATTTCGTGCTGCCGACCATTATTGCCGCGGTTGTGCTGGTTTTCTGCGCGGCTCTCGTCATGCCTGTGATGAAGAAAATCCCTTAAGTGGTTACAAGTGCGTAACAATGGCTTGAGCCCATTGCCGCTTTCTTCGAACTGCCTTAATTTCCGGGCAATCAGTGGTTCGCCACTCTTCCGTGACTCCAGTTCAGGAAAGCAAAACCTCCCGTGTTTCATTCCTTCTTTCCCCAGCCAAAGGCGTTCTTTACTTCGCTCGTAGTCTGGACGCTGGCCGCAATTTTCGGCTGGTATTTCTTCGCCGCCGGTCTCGGTGCTTCACTTGGTTTTACGGCGGTTCCCGAAGAGCAGCAGCCGATCGATCTCTCGTTCTTTCTGCTGCCGGAAAATCTCTGGTTTTACGGATACTTCCTTTTAGCGGCTCTGATCTTTTGCGGTTTCTGGCATCTGAAGGCACTCAGCCATCCGTGGAAGATGTGGTCCATCTGGGGCTCGGCGCTGATCATCTTCGTGACCTATTTTGGCGTGCAGATCACTGTCGTCATCAACAACTGGCGCCGGCCGTTCGGCGATCTGCTGCAAAATGCGCTGACGAAAAAGCCGGGTATCACCGTCGAGAATTTCTACGACCTATTTCTGATCTTCGCGCAAATCGCCTTCCTCAGCATGCTCGTGTCGATCCTGACCGACTTTTTCACCAGCCACTACATCTTCCGCTGGCGAACGGCGATGAACAATTTCTACATGGCCAATTGGGAAAAGCTTCGTCATATCGAAGGCGCATCTCAGCGCGTACAGGAAGATACGATGCGCTTTTCCCAGACATTAGAAGGGCTCGGCATCAACCTGATCAATTCAGTGATGACGCTGGTCGTCTTCTTGCCGATCATGCTGGCGCTGTCGCATTACGTGACAAGCCTGCCGTTTCTCGGTGAAGTGCCGAACTCTCTCTTCTGGTTAGCCATCTTCTGGTCGGCTTTCGGTACCGTTCTGCTGGCTTTCGCGGGTATCAAGCTGCCTGGCTTGAACTTCAAGAACCAGCGCGTAGAGGCGGCCTATCGCAAAGAGTTGGTCTATGGCGAGGATCATGCCGACCGAGCACAGCCGCCGACGATGCAGGAGTTGTTCTCAAGAGTGCGAAGAAATTATTTCACGCTCTATTTTCACTATCTGTATTTCAATGTTGCCCGCTCGTTCTATCTGCAGGCCGACAATCTTTTCGTCTATTTCTTTATGGCACCGACCATCGTTGCCGGCGCCATCACCTACGGTATCTTCCAGCAGATCGCGACGGCTTTTGGACAGGTCAGCAATTCCTTCCAGTATCTCGTCAACTCCTGGACGACGATCATCGAACTGCTGTCCATCCACAAGCGTCTCAAGGCCTTTGAGGCGGCGATCGACGACGAGCCGTTGCCGGATATCGACCAGCGCTATCTCGAGCGCGAGGCCGGTGTCGTACATGTCGACGGCTGACGCGGAATGAAAAAGGGCCACCGCTGCGGTGGCCCTTCTTTTTTATCATCTCCTCAAGAACTGTCAGTTCGGGCGCGTGCAGCCCGTATTTTTCCAGTCCATAGCCATCAGGGCTTCCACGATATGGTCGGCCACGGCCATGTTGCCCTCCTTGATGGCGATGTCATATGCGGCCAGGCAATGATCGAGCAGCGGTGTCGCCGCAGCAGGGGCCTCCTCGGGGAGCGGAAAGATGATTCCGCCGTAAAGAGACGGGACGCCGTTCTTGTCGCGGAAGCATCGCCCGAATGCCATGACCTGCTGGAAGACGCCGTTGGCGCGACGGACCCGGTAGCGCTGTTGCTCCGGCTCCTGTGTGAGGATCGTATCACGGATGACTTTGGCGGCGGCGGGTTGATCGTCCGGATGGATGCGGGCGACATAGGTTTCGAGCGGCAGGCCGCTTGCCGTTTCCGCGGCGTCGAGTCCGAAGATTTCGGCGACTGCTCCGTCGCCATAGAGCAGGTTGGCAACGATATCCCAGGTAAAAAAGCCGGTTTCGCAGACCGGAAATTCGTCTTTGTCGGCCAGGCACTCCAGGTTTTCTATAAAGGTCATGACGTCACCTCCCCATGCTTGCAGCACGTTTGAGGCAATGTTTATCGAAGTGTAGCCGCGATGCAATCAATACGTGCGGTTGTTTTTGATATCCAGAGGTTTTAAGCGAAGAAGCTTACAACCCGGATGTCTCCTGCAGCTTGCCGCGGGCCTTGATCATCGGAATTGCGTCGGAATAGCTGACACAGGCAACATCTGATCTGTGGCAAACGTCGCTGACCAGCCTGTCGAGCGCGCGCCAGTAGGCGCCACCGTTCATTTCCACAAAGTGGAAGCCGAGCTGCAGGGGGATGCGGCTGCCTGCATATTGCTTGTCGAAGGCTTCCTTGAACGCCGCATAGGCGCGCTCTTCGAAAGCGGCGCTGTCGGCTGCATCTTCCTCGCCCTTGGAGTGACGCACGAAGAGATTGTAATCCATTCCGATGATCGGCTTCTCGCCCGGGCCCTCCGGAATGAGCGGCAAGCCGAAGCGTATGATACCGTCTTCATCAACCGGCAGGGCCGGGCCTTTGGTGACGAGGCTTGCGTCATAGGTAAAGCCGGCCTTCTTTTCGGCCGCGATCATGTCGGCACCGCCGCCGGTCGAAAGGTAGGGGGCGCGAAAGCCGCTGATGCCGCGATCGACGAGATCCTGCCAGCCTGCCGGCTCCTGCAGGCCGACGCTTTTCCAGGCGTTCTTCAGCGTGGTCTTGAAAGTCGCATATTCGGCTGACCAGTCCGCTTCGCTCCATTGGCGGCCGTCGAAATGGCCGCAGGCATGACTGGAAATATCATGGCCCTCGAGGTGGGCGTGCCAGATATTGCCGAGCCGCTCGCGGATTTCGTCATCGCTCTGCGCGAAGCCGACATTGGATCTTCCGCGTTTCTGATGAGGCGCCTGGTAGGCCTGCTTCGCTTCCTGATTCATCAAAAAGGTACAGGAGAGGAAATAGGTGAAATGGGCGCCGTTCTTTGCCGCCATCTCGCGGCTCTTTTGCCAGAGCGCGTTGTCGTGTGCGCCGTCAAAGGAAATGATGACAAGCTGCTTCGGCTTGTCGGCGGCGCCGGCGACAGCAGGAAAAAACAGGGAGAGGGCGAGGGACGCAGAAAAAATGGAACGAAACATGGGCACCGCGACAATTTGCATTGCGGTTTTCCTGTTACAGAAATGCGGCGAAGCTGCGGTCTCGCTGGCATTTTTCATCTTGTGCCGGTAATCCATGGCTGACCAAGAAACGGGAAAACAAGATCACCATGGCTCTGCTCGTCCTCAGTCTTATTCTCTTCCTCGGCCTGCACCTGATCCGCGTCGTCGTGCCGGGCTTCCGGCAGGCGATGATCGACAGGGTCGGCAAGCCGGCCTGGATCGCCTTTCATGCGATTGCGAGCATCCTGACGCTGATCTTCGTGATCTATGCCTTCGGGGCGGCACGCAGAGAGCCGATCGGCATGCTCTACAATCCGCCCATGGGTATGGCGCATCTCACCGTCACCCTGATGCTGATTGCGGTAATCTGTCTCGTCGCTGGTTTCCTGCCGGCCGGTTACATCAAGACGAAGACGAAACATCCGATCGTATTGTCGGTGAAAATCTGGGCGCTGGCCCATCTCCTGTCGAATGGCGAGGCCTATTCGGTGCTGCTCTTTGCGGCATTCCTTGCCTGGGGTGTGGTGCTGCGCATTTCGCTGAAGCGGCGCCAGCGCCGCGGCGAGATAACGCTGCCGGCTTTCGTTTCGGCCAAATATGACGTCTATGCCGTCATCATCGGCGTGGTGGTCTGGGCGCTGATGATCTGGCGCGTTCACGAATGGCTGATCGGCGTTGCACCACTACCGATGCTTGCTTCGTGACGATTCTGCGATATCCCCCTTACAACGGCCGCAAAATGGAGTAGAAGGCCCGACAATGTGCGTTTTGCACTGTGTATGGGTATCCGCGGCCGGAGACGAGAATGGCATTCAACGACGACAGCTTCATTCGTGAAGTCAACGAGGAACTGCGTTCCGACCAGATGAAGGGCGCAGTGCGCCGGTTTGGCCGCTATATCATTGCCATTGCTGTTCTTATCGTCCTCGGAACCATCGGCAAGGTCGCCTATGAATATTGGGACAATAACGCGTCCTCCGGCGCCGGCGACCAGTTCCTGGCGGCGATGAAGCTTGCCGACGAGAACAAGACCGACGAGGCGCTTGCCGCACTCGATAAACTGGAGAAGGAAGGCCATGGCGCCTATCCGGTTCTGGCGCGTATGCGTGCTGCGACCGTCCAGGCCCAGAAGGGCGACAATGCCGGTGCCATCGCCTCGTTCCAGGAGATAGCCAAGGACAAGTCCGTTCCGGCTGCCGTGCAGGATGCCGCCAAGATGCGCGCCGGCTGGCTGCTGATCGAGAACGGCACCTACGACCAGGTTTCTGCTGCTGTCGAGGAAATGGCCGTCCCGGGCAACGCCTTCCGCCACTCGGCGCGCGAGGCGCTTGGTCTTGCCGCTTACAAGGCCGGCAACATGGCGCAGGCGCGCCAGTGGTTCCAGGCTATCGTTGACGATCCGGACAGCCCGCGCGCTGTTGGCAATCGTGCTCATATGATGCTTGATCTCATCACCGCATCCGGCAAGGCGCCCGCCGCGCAGGGTTAAGGCTTAAGGGAAAAGAATGAGTTTTACGGTCGCCATCGTCGGACGCCCGAATGTCGGCAAGTCGACGCTTTTCAACCGTCTGGTTGGGAAGAAGCTAGCGCTTGTCGATGACACGCCGGGTGTGACGCGTGACCGCCGGCCGGGTGACGCGCGTCTTGTCGATCTGCGCTTCACGATCATCGATACAGCGGGTCTGGAAGAGGCGACCGACGAAAGCCTGCAGGGCCGCATGCGCCAGCAGACCGAAGCGGCGATCGACGAAGCCGACCTTTCGCTCTTCATCGTCGATGCCAAGACGGGACTGACGCCTGTTGATACGGCTCTCGGCGAGATGCTGCGCCGACGCGGAAGGCCCGTCGTGCTCGTTGCCAACAAATCCGAAGCGCGCGGGTCCGATAGCGGTTTCTACGACGCCTTTTCGCTCGGGCTTGGCGAACCGGTGGCGATCTCAGCCGAACACGGGCAGGGCATGCTCGATCTGCGCGATGCCATCGTCGCGGCAGTCGGCGAGGATATTGCCTTTCCGCCGAAGGATGATGTCGCGGTCACCGATGTCGATCTGCCGCAGTCATCAGGCGAGGAGGACGAGGAAGACGAAGAACCCGTCTACGATGACAGCAAGCCGCTGCGTGTCGCGATCGTCGGCCGCCCCAATGCCGGCAAGTCGACACTCATCAATCGTTTCCTCGGCGAGGACCGGCTGCTGACCGGCCCGGAGGCCGGCATCACGCGTGATTCCATCTCCGTGGAGTGGGAATGGCGCGGCCGCACGATCAAGATGTTCGATACGGCAGGCATGCGCCGCAAGGCCAAGGTGATTGAAAAGCTCGAAAAGCTTTCGGTCGCCGATGCGCTGCGCGCCATTCGTTTTGCCGAGACCGTGGTTATCGTCTTCGACGCGACGATCCCGTTCGAGAAGCAGGATCTCCATATTGTCGATCTCGTGCTGCGCGAAGGACGCGCGGCCGTGCTCGCCTTCAACAAGTGGGACATGATCGAGGACCGCCAGGCGGTGCTGGCGGACCTGCGCGAAAAGACCGACCGGCTCTTGCCGCAGGCACGCGGCATCCGCGCCGTTCCGATCTCCGGCCAGACAGGCTGGGGGCTCGACAAGCTCATGCAGTCGATCATCGACACGGATCGTGTCTGGAACAAGCGCATTTCCACCGCCAAGCTCAATCGCTGGCTGGAGCAGCAGCAGGTGCAGCACCCGCCACCGGCCGTTTCCGGTCGCCGTATCAAGCTTAAATACATGACGCAGGTAAAGGCCCGTCCGCCGGCCTTCATGGTGTCCTGCACCCGCTCGGATGCGCTGCCGGAATCCTATACGCGCTACCTGATCAACGGGCTGCGTGCGGATTTCGATATGCCGAGCGTACCGATCCGGATCCATTACCGCTCGCCGGACAATCCCTTTGAGGGGAAGAAGAAGCGGACTTAGCGCGTTTTCCAGCGTTGCCGCGCAAGCCGGGATGAGCTTGCCCGAGCAGGCGTGGCGTCAGGATGCGCTCTTGTTCAGGGCTTCCCGCAGTGCGACGATCTCTGCCTGCAGTCGCGCGAGCTGGTCGGCGTTGCGGCCGCTTGCGTCGATGATGCAGCCCGGCACGGTCTCTGCCCTTTCCTTCAGCCGCTTGCCTTCCTCCGTCAGTCGCAGCACGACGACGCGCTCGTCCTGCTTGCTGCGTTCGCGGTGGATGTAGCCGGCCATTTCCAGGCGCTTCAGAAGAGGAGTCAGCGTGCTCGATTCCAGGAAGAGCTTTTCGCCAAGGCCGCCGACGGTCTGGCCGTCCTCTTCCCACAGGCAGACCATCGCCAGATATTGCGGGTAGGTGAGGCCGAGCTCGTCGAGCAGAGGCTTGTAGGCACGATTGAAGGCGTGGCTGGCCGTATAGACGGCAAAGCAGATGAAAGTGTCGAGTTTCAGCTGGTCTGACATGGCTCAATCTCCGGAACCCGCGGATATTACATCGTGCGATAAATAATCGTATCCGCTTTTAGTGCATGGCAGCTATGCGATAATTTATATCGTATGATAAATAATCGTGTGCGATATTAAAAGCGTGTTCAGGACGAACGCAACGAACCAAGAGGATACGACAATGTCTGGCATCAAGACCGCAGTTTCCGCAGCAGCAATCCTGGCAGCTTCCGCAGCCGGAGCGTTTGCCGATCCGGTGCTCGAACCGACAACGCAGAAATTCATCGATAGCCTGGCCGGCTCCAAGCCGATCTACACGTTCTCGCCTGCCGATGCCCGCAACATTCTCGCCGGTGCCCAGAAGGGTGACGTGAAGAAGCTCGCGGCCCAGGAAGAAGACAAGGTTATCAAGGTTGGTCCGACCGGCAGCGTCAAGCTGCGCATCATCCGCCCGGAGGGCGCCAAGGGCACGCTGCCTGTCGTCATATATTTCCACGGCGGCGGCTGGGTGCTGGGTGATGCCGATACGCATGACCGGCTGGTGCGCGAGATCGCCAATGGCGCACAGGCTGCCGTTGTCTTCGTCGATTATGACCGTTCGCCGGAAGCCCGTTATCCTGTTGCCATCGAACAGGCTTACGCCGCGACCAAATATGTCGCCGAGCACGCGAAGGAATTCCGCGTCGATGCCAGCCGCTTCGCCGTCGCCGGCGATAGCGTCGGCGGCAATATGACGGCTGCGGTGACGCTGCTCGCCAAGGAGCGCGGCGGACCTGCCATCGACCAGCAGGTGCTGTTCTACCCCGTCACCGACGCCAATTTCGATACCGGTTCTTACAACCAGTTCGCCAACGGCCCGTGGCTGACCAAGGAAGCGATGAAGTGGTTCTGGAATGCTTATTTGCCTGACGAGGCCAAGCGCAAGGAACCGACCGCTTCACCGCTTCAGGCCTCGCTCGAGCAGCTGAACGGCTTGCCGCCGGCGCTTGTCATCGTCGATGAAAATGACGTGCTTCGTGACGAAGGCGAGGCCTATGCCCGCAAGCTGTCCCAGGCAGGCGTAAAGGTCACATCGATCCGCTTTAATGGCACGATCCACGACTTCGTGCTCTTGAATGCAATTGCCGAAACGCCCGCTGTCCGCAGCGCAATTTCAGTGGCCAACGACACGCTGCGGGCCGCCCTTCACAAGTAAGGCTCAATCAGATGATGGAAGAGGCCCGGCGCTATCGCCGGGCTTTCTGCTTCTTGGAAGGGACTTGGTGGCATATTGCCACGCTTTCTTCCACTTTGGCGTGATGACGCCATTGGCGGCGCGGATATTGTTGATGAACTGTAGTGTGGCTGCTTCCCAGGAATATTGCATGGCAAGCTCGCGCGCCTTCTCCCGCGAGCCCGACAGAGCGGCCAGGCAGGCAGTCTGCAGGTTCTCGTTGAGTGCGCCGACAAGGCTTTCTTCGCCGATGATGTCCAGCGGGCCAGTGACGGGATAGGCCGCGACGGGGACGCCTGAGGCCAGCGCTTCCAGAATGGTATTGCCGAACGTATCCGTCAGCGACGGGAAGACGAAAACATCGGCCTGGGCATAGGCTTTTGCCAGTTCCTCACCGAATTTCACGCCGGTAAAATGCACATTCGGATAGCGCTCTGCCAGCTCGGCGCGCGCCGGGCCGTCACCGACCACCACCTTCGAACCGGGCAGGTCGAGATCGAGGAAAGCCGGCAGGTTCTTTTCCAGCGCCACGCGGCCGACTGTCATGAAGATCGGGCGGGCAAGGCCGAACGGTTTTTCTTCCAGCGGCATCGGATGGAACTGGGTGGCATCGATGCCACGGCTCCACGGCATGAGGTTCTTGATACCCTTTGCGGAGAGCTCGCGGGCGAGGCTCGGGGTCGCGACCATGCAGCCGGCGCCACCATTGTGAAACCAGCGCACGAAGGCGTAGAGCCAGCTTGCGGGGATGGGCAGCCGGGCCGAGACATATTCGGGAAAACGGGTGTGATAGCTGGTGGAGAAAGGCATGCGCTTGCGAAGGCACCAGCGGCGCGCCGTCAGTCCCAGCGGGCCTTCCGTCGCGATGTGAACATAGGAAGGCTTGTGCTTTTCGATCTCGCGGGCAACGCGGCTGTACCAGGCGATCGACAGGCGGATTTCGGGATAGGTGGGGCAGGGGATGCTGGCGAAACGCTCCGGCGTCACCATCGAGACTTCAACGCCCATCCTGGCGAGTTCCCGATTCGTATTCTCAATCGAGCGGACGACCCCGTTGACCTGCGGGTGCCAGGCGTCAGTCACGATCACCAGCCGCTCCGGCACGGCTCCAGCGGCCGCGGCACTAGCCCAGCTTTCGCCGCTATATGAATTTGACGGACGTTGCAGCATGCTTCCATTTCCATCAGCGTCGCTTGGTTCTGGCAACGCACCACCCCTGGCGGGGTTCCGGAATGGCGATTCCCGCTTATCTATTTTGGCGGAAGTGCATGATGGAAATATTACAGCCCTCTGCGAGTATATACAGGGCTTTATGGCAGGAGAAACCGGCCAATTATGTCAGCGATGGATCGCCTTTGGGCGCTTTGCCTTGAAAAAGGAACGGCGCCGACGGGGAGGTCGGCGCCGCAGTAAAACTTAGGCTGCAGCCGAAGCGAAGCCGGAGGTCGGAACTTCCGAGATCGTCTTCAGAACCTGCGAGGCGATCTGATAGGGGCAGCCCTGGGAGTTCGGGCGGCGATCTTCGAGATAGCCCTTGTAGTCGTTCTTGACGAACGAGTGCGGAACGCGGATCGAGGCACCACGGTCGGCAACGCCGTAGGAGAACTTGTTCCACGGAGCCGTCTCGTGCTTGCCGGTCAGGCGCTTGTCGTTGTCAGGGCCGTAAACGTTGATGTGGTCCATCAGGTTCTTGTCGAACTGGGCCATCAGCGCTTCGAAATAGGCCTTGCCGCCAACTTCGCGCATGAACTTTGTCGAGAAGTTGCAATGCATGCCCGAACCGTTCCAGTCGGTGTCGCCGAGCGGCTTGCAATGATACTCGATGTCGATGCCGTACTTTTCGGTCAGGCGCTGCAGGAGGTAGCGCGCCATCCAGATCTGGTCGGCGGCCTTCTTGGAGCCCTTGCCGAAAATCTGGAATTCCCACTGGCCCTTGGCCACTTCGGCATTGATGCCTTCGTGGTTGATGCCGGCAGCGAGGCAGAGATCGAGATGCTCTTCGACGATTTCGCGGGCAATCGAGCCGACATTCGAATAGCCGACTCCGGTGTAGTAGGGGCCCTGCGGAGCCGGATAGCCGGTCTCGGGGAAGCCGAGCGGACGGCCGTTTTCGTAGAAGAAATATTCCTGTTCGAAGCCGAACCACGCGTCCTCATCGTCGAGGATCGTGGCGCGGGCGTTGCTTGCATGCGGCGTGACGCCATCTGGCATCATGACTTCGCACATGACGAGCACGCCGTTGGTGCGGGCCGGATCCGGATAGATGGCAACCGGCTTCAACACGCAATCAGAGCTGCGGCCTTCGGCCTGCATCGTCGACGAACCGTCGAAGCCCCAGAGCGGGAGCTGTTCGAGCGTCGGGAAATTTTCGAATTCCTTGACCTGAGTCTTGCCACGCAGGTTCGGTACCGGAGTGTACCCATCGAGCCAAATGTACTCGAGCTTATACTTTGTCATCGCGTCTCTCTCTGCTGCGAACTTGAGCAATCCTGAGGCAAGGGCGCAAGCGCGCGCCCTCTCGCCAGGGGATGCCTATTCTAAAGCACGTAGCGTGCCAGTTCGGACAGCTGACATAAAAAATTTACGAATCACCGTGTTGCAGGCGTTTGCGAGAGAGGTTTCCGGCCCGCGAGGCGATGAGGGTTCGCGGCTATCGTCCTTGGCAGAGGCCATTTAAGAGGCAGGAACCAGATCAAAATTCCGGCGTTGTCAGCAATGGATGAAGTTTTGACCAAATCAGCAGGGCCTTAATCAGCAAATGCCGCGTCGAGCGTTTATAATTGCGACATTGCATCTATTTTGTGCAATTTGCATAAACTATGTGCATTGTGCTATTGTAGCGACCGTGAATGTTGATAGGCCGAGCTAAAGAAAGGCTATCTCATGGCAATCGATTTCCATCGCGAATCCGCGACGATCTACCAGTTTCCGATCAAGGCCGTTCAGGCCTCGAACCGCTTCGAGCGCTTTCGGATGATGGAGCGTGAGGCTGCCGGAGTGTGCGATGCGCTCGACAGCTGCTGGTATCACGATGAGGCCGTCCGCATCGACGACAAGAAGCCCAATTCCTGATCTGACGATCGATATGATTGACCGCTGAGGCGGGGGCGAGCCTGCGCGGGCCGCTTGATCAAGCGACATGCGCAGGCTTCAACCTGATGTCAAAGGCCGAGCTTTTCCTTCGGCACCAGTGCGCCATGTTCGCTGACCACGCGAGCGGCGATTTTAGCCCCAAAGCGGGCGGCTGCCGGGGCGTCCCGGTTCTCCAGATAATGGGCAAGGAATGCGCCGTTGAAGCTGTCGCCGGCGCTTGTCGTGTCGACGACTTTTTCAACCTTTTCTGCCGGCACATGGGTTTTGTCGTTGGCGAAGCTCAGCGTTGCACCTTCCGCACCGTTCTTGACGACGACGTGCGAGGCGCCGAGTGCAAGATAGCGTTCAATGGTGGCGTCGATGGAGGCGTCGCCGAAATGGGCAACCTCGTCGTCGAAGCTCGGCATGACCAGCGAGGAAGCGCGGCCGCCTTCGCTGATCGTCGTGTGCATCACATCGTAGCTCGACCAGAGGCGGGGACGGATGTTTGGATCGAAGACGACAAATTTGCCGACTGCCTTGGCGCGACGGATTTCTGCAAGCAGCGTGTCGGCGTCGTCAT
Source organism: Rhizobium sp. 05N49 (assembly GCF_056396805.1). Taxonomy (NCBI): domain Bacteria; kingdom Pseudomonadati; phylum Pseudomonadota; class Alphaproteobacteria; order Hyphomicrobiales; family Rhizobiaceae; genus Rhizobium; species Rhizobium sp. 05N49. The sequence goes on along the minus strand of NZ_JBFTME010000001.1, from coordinate 766,566 downwards.
GGGAGAGGATGGCGAGCGTAATGCCGGAGAAATAGACGACGTCAGCACTTTCCACTGCCTCACGCAGGCGATCAGGATCGGTGGCAAGGCTGCGGGCGGCGGAACTGTCGCGCCAGTAGCTGAAGGAGCGTTCGCCGTTCCTGAGATTGATCATGTAGAGGCCGGGCGTCTTGCCCTTGATGCGGCGGATGAGACCGGTGCCGACGCCGGCCTTGTCCATGAAAGCTGCCATTTCGTCGGACATCGGATCATCGCCGAGCGCGGTGAAATAGTCGACCGACCAGGCGGGCGGCAGGCAGGCGCGAGCATACCATGCGGTGTTGAAAGTGTCGCCGGCAAAGCCCTTGCGCAGCAGGCCTTCACCGGCCTGCGAGAGCTCCACCATGCATTCGCCGATCGATAGAAACCGTCCGCTCAAGCTTTCCTCCCGGATTTTTTCTGCTCTTGCGGATACGCGAAGAGGCGGGAGGAGACAAGTCAAGGAGAGTTGAAAGTCCATCGCCCCGAGGGCGGGGCGATGGAGAATATCATGTCAGGGCCGGTCCATATGATAGCAAGCGGCCGTCTGGCCGGGACGAACCAGTTCCGTCGGCGGCATTTCGGTGCGACAGACGTCGGTCGCCTTCCAGCAGCGCGGCGAGAAGACACAGCCCTTCGGCGGGTTGAGCGGCGAGGGCGGGTCTCCCTGCAGGCGGATGCGGCTGCGCAGGCGCGCGAGCTTCGGATCCGGGATCGGGGCCGCGGAGAACAGCGCCTGCGTATAGGGGTGGGCCGGATGTTCGAAGACGGTGGCGCAATCGCCGGCTTCGACCACCTTGCCCAGATAGAGAACCAGCACGTCATCGGAGATCAGGCGCACGACCGAGAGGTCGTGGCTGATGAAGATCAGCGTCAGCCCAAACTCCTTGCGCAGCTTGCGAAGCAGCGTGATGACCTGACCCTGGATCGACACGTCGAGAGCCGATACCGGCTCGTCGCAGATGATGAGCTTCGGCTTGGTGACGACGGCGCGGGCAATGCCGATACGTTGCGCCTGACCGCCCGAAAATTCGTGCGGGTAGCGGTTGATCATCTCCGGCACCAGGCCGACGGCGGTCATGATCTCGCGCACGCGGTCGAGACGCTGGGCCTTCGAAAGCTTCGGTTCGAAGACGGTGAGCGGCTCGGCGATGATGTCGCCGACCGTCATGCGCGGGTCGAGCGAGGCAATCGGATCCTGGAAGATGATCTGCATGTCGCGGCGTGCGGCACGCATTTCCTCATCCGACAGGTCGAGCAGGTTGCGGCCCTGCCAGAGAATACGGCCTTTCTGCGACTTCAGGAGACGCAAGATCGAGCGGCCGAGCGTCGACTTGCCGCACCCGGATTCGCCGACGATGCCAAGCGTGCGGCCTTCGGCGAGATCGAAGCTGACATTGTTGACGGCCGTCAGCATCAGCGGCGGCTTGAAGAAGGATTTCGAGGGGATCTCGAACTGGGTCGTCAGGTTCTCGACCCTCAGAAGCGAGCGTTCAGCCATGGACCAGCAACTCCTCGCGGCGGGGGAAGGGGTGGAAGCAGGCGGCACAGTGGTTTGCCCCCTGCTGTTGAAGCTGCGGCGGGCGGTCGATGCAATCGTCCTGAACCTGCGAGCAGCGCGGCGAGAAATTGCAGCCCTTCGGCAGGTGCTGCAGGTTCGGCGGGCGGCCGGGGATGACGACGAGGTCGTCGACATCCTGATCCGGGCGCGGGATCGAAGCGTGCAGGGCTGCGGTATAGGGGTGCGCCGGGTTCTCGAAGAGTTCGTCGACCGGGGCCTCCTCGACGATACGGCCGGCATACATGACGGCCACCTTGTCGGCGAGACCGGCCACGACGCCGAGGTCGTGGGTGATCATGATCAGCGCCGTGTTCATCTCTGCCGTCAGATCATTGAAGAGATCGAGGATCTGCGCCTGGATGGTCACGTCGAGCGCTGTCGTCGGCTCGTCGGCGATCAGAAGCTTCGGCTTCGTTAGCAGCGCCATGGCAATGACGATACGCTGGCGCATGCCGCCCGAAAGCTCGTGCGGATAAAGGCCGAAACGGCGCGTCGGGTCGGGAATGCCGACACGCTTCAGCATGTCGAGAGCCGCAGCCGATGCCGCCTTGGCCGTGAAGCCGCGGTGGATTTCAAGCTGTTCCGTCAGTTGCCGGGAAATCCGCAGCGACGGGTTGAGTGCCGTCATCGGATCCTGGAAGACCATGGCCATGTCCTTGCCGCGGACATGGTCGAGCTCGCGCGGTTTCAGCGCCAGCACGTCCTTGCCTTCGAGCAGGGCCTGGCCGGTGGTCCTGCCGTTCTTGGCAAGCAGGCCCATGACGCCGAGAAAGGTCTGGCTCTTGCCGGAACCGGATTCGCCGACGATGGCGATGCGCTCGCCGCGGCGGACCGTCAGGTTCATGTTGGAGACCGCCTTCACCTGGCCCTCGGGGGTCTCGAAGGTGATCGAATAGTCCTTCAGTTCGAGAAGGGTATCCTGCTGTTTTTCTTTTTTATTTTCCTGGGTCATCCTATCGATCCTTCGGGTCGAATGCGTCGCGCAGCCCGTCGCCGATGAACAGAAGGCTGAGGAGCAGGGCCACAAGGAAGCTTGCCGGGAAGACCAGCAGCCAGGGCATGCTTTCCATGGCGTCGGTGCCTTCGGCAATGAGGGTGCCGAGCGAGGTCAGGGGTTCCTGCACGCCGAAGCCGAGATAGGAGAGGAAGCTCTCGGTCGCGATGATCTCAGGTACGGTCAGCGCCGCGAAGATGACGACGGGGCCGACGAGATTCGGGATGATGTGCTTGGTGATGATCTTGAAGGGTTTCTGACCGGAGGCGCGCGCGGCTTCCACGAATTCGCGGTGTTTGAGCGACAGGGTCTGGCCGCGCACGATGCGGGCCATGGTCAGCCATTCGAGCGCACCGATCGCCGCAAAGAGCAGGTAAACATTGCGACCGAAGATCACCATCAGCAGGATGACGAAGAGGATGTAGGGAAGCGCGTACATGATGTCGACGAAGCGCATCATGATCGAGTCCAGCCTGCCGCCGATATAGCCGGAAACGGCGCCATAGAGCACGCCGATGACGACGGAGACGAGCGTGGCCGTCAGCGCCACGGCAAGCGAAACGCGCGTGCCGTAGAGCACACGGGCGAGCAGGTCGCGACCGTTCGGGTCAGTGCCGAAATAATGGCCGCTTTCTAAGGACGGAGGCGCGCGGAAGGCGGCCCAATCCGGGTCTTCATAATTGAAGGGGATGAAGTTCGGGCCGAGGAAGGCTACGATGATAAGCAGAACCAGCACGCCGATCGAGATGACGGCTGCCTTGTTGCGCGAGAGGCGGCGCAGTGCATCCTTGGTCAGCGAGCGGCCTTCCGGAGACAGGCCTTCCGCTTCCAGCAGTTCGGCTGCGAGCAGCTCCCTTTTTGCGGGATTGAGGATCATCTGTTTCTCACTTTCGGATCCAGCCAGGCATAGGCGATGTCGACCAGAAGGTTCAGGAACACGATCAGCACCATGTAGAAGATGACCGTACCGAGAACCATGCCGTAATCGCGGTTCAGCGCTGCGTTGACGAAATAGCGACCGATGCCGGGCAATCCGAAGATGCTTTCGACAACCAGCGAGCCGGTGAGAAGATAACTTGCCGCCGGTCCGAGATAGGACACGACGGGCATCATGGCGGGTTTCAGCGCGTGGCGCATGACCGTCAGACGCGGGCCGATCCCCTTGGCCTTGGCAGTGCGGATGAAGTTCTGGTTCATCACCTCGATCATAGAGCCTCGGGTGATGCGCGAGATGCGGCCGGCATGCGGCAGCGCCAGAACGAAGATCGGCAGGACGAGATATTTGATCGAGCCATCACCCCAGCCGCCGACCGGAAACCACGCGAGATGGATGCCGAAGACGAGCTGCATGATGGGCGCGATCAGGAAGTTCGGCAGCACGACGCCCACCAGAATGAGAGCACTCAGAATATAGTCCGGTGCCTTGTTCTGATAGAGCGCCCCAAGACAGCCGACGGCGACGCCGACGATGATGGCGATCAGGAAGGCAGCCGTACCGATGGTGAAGGTGTAGGGCAGACCGATCGCGATCTGCTGGGCGACAGTGAAATCCTCGCTCGCGAAGGAGGGGCCGAGGTCGCCGTGCAGGAGATCACCAACGTAGATCAGGTACTGCTGGATGAGCGGTTTATCCAGATTGTAGTGAACCGCGAGGTTTTTCAGGATCACCGGCGGCAATGGCCTTTCGCCATCGAAGGGGCCGCCGGGGGCGAGGCGCAAAACGAAAAAGCAAGCTGTGACGGCGATCCACAGGACGGGGATCGTCGACAGCAATCGACGGAGTGCATATTTGATCATGGGCGTGGAGCGGCTCTTCCCGGGTTGACCGGGAAGAGCCTTTCATCCTTATTCCTTGATGGACAGCCAGCGCGTGCGGTGGATGTCCTGAACGTTGTCGACGAAGCCCTCGATCTTGGGCGAGACGACGTTCTTGGAGACGTAGTAATAGATCGGAAGTGCTGCGGAATCGTCCAGCGCGAGCTGTTCGGCCTTCTTGAAGATCTCGGCGCGCTTCGTCAGATCGGTCTGAGCGTTGCCGTCCTTGATCAGCTTGTCATAGTCGGCATTCGACCAGCGACCGTAGTTCATCTGAACGCCGGTGACGAGCAGGTTCAGGAAGTTGTCCGGATCGTTGTAGTCGGCGAGCCAGCCGGCACGGCCGATCTGCACTTCACCACGCTGCAGCTGATCGTAGTGGACCTTCGTTTCAGCATTGACGAGCTCGACATTGACGCCAAGCGGCTTCCACATGGAGGCGATCGCGACGGCAATGCGCTTGTGGTTGTCGTTGGTGTTGTACTTGAGCTCGGTGGTCAGCGGGTGATCCGGGCCGAAGCCTGCTTCCTTCAGCAGCTTCTTGGCTTCTTCGACCTTGTCCTTGTAGGAAAGATCCTTCCAGGAGACATAGGCGGGCTCACCGTAGTTTGCCGTGCCCGGCGGGACCCAGGAGTAAGCCGGCAGTTCGCCGGTGCCGAGGATCTGCGGGCCGATGACTTCGCGGTTGATCGCCATGGACAGAGCCTGGCGGACGCGCTTGTCGTTGAAGGGCGGCTTGGTCGAGTTGATGACGTAGTAGTAAAGGCCGGAGAAGGGAGCGACATGCGCCTGGCCCGGCAGGTTCTTCTTCATCCACTCATACTGGTCGGTCGGGAAGTCGGTGAGAATATCGAATTCGCCGGCGCGGTAGCGCTTCAGAGCGGCTTCCTGATCTTCAAGCACGAAGAACTTCGCGCCGTCGATCTTGATATCCTTGGCACCGTAATACTGGTCGTTCTTGACGGTCGTGACGTGCGAACCGGGGACCCATTCGGTCGGCTTGTACGGACCGTTGGTGACGATGTTGCCAATCTTGACCCAGTCCTGACCCTTGGCCTCGACGACATGCTTCGGCAGCGGATAGGCCGTGTAGTGCATCAGGGCGTTGATGAAGTAGGGGGTCGGGTTCTCGAGGGTGATCTCGAGCGTCTTGTCGTCGATCGCCTTGACGCCGAGTTCGTTGAGATCGGTGATTTCGCCCTTGTTGATCTTTTCCGCGTTCTTGATGGTGAACTGCAGATAGGCGTAGTCGGCCGCGTTCTTCGGGTCGATGAGGCGCTGGAAGGCGAAGACGAAATCGCCTGCCGTTACCGGCTGGCCATCGGACCACTTGATGCCGTCACGCAGCTTGAAAGTGTAGACTTTGCCATCGGGGGAAATGGTCCAGCTTTCGGCCTGGCCGGGAACCGGGTTGTCCTTGGCGTCTTCAGTGACAAGGCCTTCGAAAATGTCGCCGGCAATACGGTTTTCCCAGTCGCCGGAGAGCTTTTGCGGATCCAGCGAGGTGGGGTCGCCACCATTATGGATATTCAGTGTGGCCGCATGGGCCGAAAATGCGAGCAATGAGCCAACCATTGCAGACGCGAGAAATTTTTTCGTGAAAAAGGACATGGAGGGTCCACCTTTCTAGGCTTTTCGCCTTTTCTTTGGTCATTTGTTCCCGGTTTGACCTGTTACGTGCAGGTCAACGGCACCTTAACGCAAAGGTTTGGCGTTGCAACCCCTAAACCAGTGGGTAGCATTCGGGTGTGGACAAGCTTATAAGCGTCTCCCTTTTGTCCGATCGCGACTAGCTGATCTTTGCTCGAGAATGGGCCATTGAGCTGTTGTTTTTTGCTTCGCCGCCATTAGTCTTGCGGGCGAAATGAAGCAGGAGACGGCGGCTCATGGCGTTGCAGACAGGCGGGAATGCGGATTGGTGGCGCGGCGCGGTGATCTATCAGGTCTATCCGCGCTCGTTTCAGGATACGAATGGTGACGGGCTCGGCGATCTCAAGGGGATAACCCGGCGCCTCTCCCATATCGCAAGCCTCGGCGTCGATGCGATCTGGCTCTCCCCTTTCTTCAAGTCGCCGATGGCCGACATGGGCTATGACGTCTCCGACTATTGCGATGTCGATCCGATTTTCGGCACGCTCGACGATTTCGACGCAATGATGTCGGAAGCCCACAGGCTCGGCATAAAAGTCATCATCGACCAGGTGATTTCCCATACGTCCGACCGGCATCCATGGTTCGTGGAAAGCCGCTCCAGCCGCACGAATGACAAGGCGGACTGGTATGTCTGGGCCGATCCCAAGCCGGACGGGACGGCGCCGAACAACTGGCTGTCGATCTTCGGCGGGCCGGGATGGGAATGGGATGGCGTGCGCCGGCAATATTACCAGCACAACTTCCTGACCTCGCAGCCGGACCTGAATTTCCACAGCAAGCCGGTTCAGGACGCACTGCTGAAGACGGTAAAGTTCTGGCTCGACCGCGGCGTCGACGGTTTCCGCCTCGACACGGTGAACTATTATTTCTGCGACAAGCTGCTCCGGGACAATCCGCCGCATGTTCCGGATCCGGACCAGGCCGGTCTCGATGCGCCCGACAGCAATCCCTATGGTATGCAGAACCACCTCTACGATAAGACGCAGCCGGAAAACCTCGAATTCCTCAAACGCTTCCGGGCCCTTCTCAATCAATACGAGGGACGCACGACGGTAGGTGAAGTGGGCGATGGGGCACGCTCATTGAAGACCGTTGCTGCCTACACGACCGGCGGCGACAAGCTGCATATGTGCTACACTTTCGATCTGCTCGGCCCCGAATTTACCGCCACGCATGTCCGAAGCTGCGTCGAGACCTTCCAGCGCATGGTGAAAGATGGTTGGGTCTGCTGGGCTTTCTCCAATCACGACGTCAACCGCCATGTCAGCCGCTTCGCGCTAACGGAAGAGGAACGGCCCGTCATCGCCAAGCTGGCGATTTCGGTGCTGGCAGCGCTTCGCGGTTCGATCTGCCTCTATCAGGGCGAGGAGCTAGGGCTGCCGGAGGCAGAGCTTGCCTTCGAAGACCTGCGCGACCCCTATGGCATTCGCTTCTGGCCGGCTTTCAAGGGCCGTGACGGATGCCGTACGCCGATGCCATGGGAAGCCGGCAAAGCGCATGCCGGTTTTACCAGCGCCGAGAAGAGCTGGCTGCCGGTGCCCTATGAACAGGCGGCGCTTTCCGTGGACACCCAGGAAAACGATGACAGCTCCGTGCTGCATCATTACCGGCGTACGCTCGAATTCCGGAAGAGCTATCCGGTGCTGATCGACGGCAGCATGGAATTCGTTGGCAGCAATCAGGACCTGCTCGCCTTCATCAGGGAGAAGGGAGACGAGAAACTGCTCTTCGTCTTCAACCTGACGCGTGAGGCCGCGGAGTTTCAGCTTCCTGCCGGCACGGTGCTGGGCGCTCCATTGCCCATGCCCGGGTTCAAAGCCACCGCCAGCGCCAAGACAGTGCAGCTCAAGGCGCTTGACGCCTTCTGCGCTCGTATCAGCTGATCAGCGCGAAGCGATCGACGTCCACCATCCCCTTGTCCGAGATCTTCAGATGCGGGATCACGGGCAGGGGCAGAAAGGCGACCTGCAGGAAGGGTTCCTCCAGGGTCGTGCCCAGGGCATAGGCTGCCTTGCGCAGATCATGCAGCGTGTCGCGCACGGTTTCATAGGGGTCCAGGCTCATCAGGCCGGCGACGGGGAGCGCAATCTCACCCGTGACCTTGCCGTCTTCGACGACGACGAAGCCACCCTTGATCTCGCCCAGACGATTGGCCGCAAGCGCCATGTCGTCCTCGTTGACGCCGACGACGCAAATATTGTGGCTGTCATGGCCGACCGTCGAGGCGATGGCGCCCTTCTTCAATCCGAATCCCTGAACGAAGCCGTTGGCGTGATTACCGTTTTTGCCGTGACGCTCGATGACGGCGACCTTGATGATGTCGTTGCCGAGATCGACGGTCGTCTGATTGCCTCTGGCCGGCAGGCGGTAGCGGCGATGCTCGGTGATGATCTTGCCGGGCATGACGCCGATGACGGGCGTTTCTCCCTCCGAAACAGGCACGCCGAAATGGGCTGCATTGACGGGGCGAGCCTTGACGCTGTCGAGGCCAACGGGCGACACGGACTTGCGGGTGGCAAAAAGCGTATCGGTGACGTGACGGCCGGCCGAGAAGACCATTTCCGCCCGACAATTCTCCAGGCTGTCGATGACGACGAGATCGGCTCTCCAGCCGGGCGCGACGAGGCCACGGTCGCGCAGGCCGAAGGCGCGGGCAGCCGAGATCGAGGCGGCGCGGTAGACAGCGAGCGGCTCGACACCATGGGTGATCGCCGTGCGGATCATGTAGTCGAGATGGCCCTGCTCGGCGATATCGAGCGGATTGCGGTCATCGGTGCAGAGCGCAAGGTAGGGCGAGAGGCGCTCGGTGATGATGGGCATCAGGGCGTGAAGATCCTTCGAGACGGAGCCTTCGCGGACGAGGATGTGCATGCCCTTGCGGATTTTCTCCAGGGCTTCGGCCGCGCTCGTGCATTCGTGCTCGGTGCGGATGCCTGTCGAGAGATAACCGTTCAGATCATTGCCTGAGAGCAGTGGCGCATGGCCGTCGATATGCCCGCCCTGGAAAGCATCGAGCTTCGCCATGCAGACGGGATCCTTATGGATCACGCCCGGGAAATTCATGAATTCGGCAAGCCCGATGACCTTGGGATGGTCGCGGTAGGGCAGGAGGCTTTCGACCGGCAGGTCGGCGCCTGATGTCTCCAGATGGGTAGCCGGCACGCAGGAGGACAGCTGGACGCGGATATCCATGATCGTTTCCAGCGCCGAAGCGAGGAAGAATTCGATGCCTTCCTTGCCGAGCACATTGGCGATCTCGTGGGGGTCGCAGATCACGGTCGTGACGCCATAGGGCAGGACGCAGCGGTCGAATTCGTGCGGCGTGACGAGAGAGGATTCGATATGCAGATGCGTATCGATGAAGCCGGGAACGATGATCTTGCCGGAAATGTCGATCTCGGTTTGGCCGCTGTAGTTGCCACAGGTGCCGACGATGCGGTCGCCGCCGATGGCAATGTCCGACTGGACGAGTTCGCCGGTTACTAGATCGAAGAAGCGTCCGCCTTTCAGCACGATGTCGGCCGGCACCCGACCCACACCCTGATCAATAAGACGTTCGAGTTTGGCGGTCATGACTACCCTCGCGATGCAATCGATTCCGCGAGTTATAGCGCATCTGCTTGTGGATTCGATGCCCGCAAACGAAACCGGGCGCCATTGGCGCCCGGTCGCATGTTCCATTCGTTCCGATTACTCGGCAGCAACGATCTTGCCGCCTTCCCACTTGTAGAGCGAGAAGCTCTGCGAGGAAAGGTCGCCGGTCTCGCCATAGGTGAGCTTGCCAATCGCCGTCGGGATCTGCTCGCCGCCCTTCAAGGCAGTAGCAACGGCTTCTGCATCTTCGGCGCTGCCGGCCTTCTCGATACCGGCCTTCAGGACTTCAACGGCAGCATAGGCGTTGAGTGTGAAGGCTTCGGCCGGGATCTTCTTGGCGGCGAGCGCATCGGCCGCAGCCTTGGAGTCCGGGCTCTTGGTGGCGTCGGAGGCATTGGTGAACAGCGTGCCAGCTGCCGCATCGGTGCCGATCGTCCAGAATTCCGTGTTGGAAAGGCCGTCGCCGCCGATGATCTGGGCATTGACCGAAAGGTCATGCAGCTGACGGGCAAGCAAGCCACCTTCCGGGTGGTAGCCGCCGAAATAGATGAGATCGACCTTCTCAGCCTTGACGCGGGTGGTCAGCGCGGAGAAGTCCTTGTCGCCGGGCGTGATGGAGTCGTTGATGACTTCGGTGATGCCACCAGCGTTCAGCGTTGCCTTGAAGGCGTCGGCGAGACCCTTACCGTAAGCGCCCTTGTCGTTGATGATGGCGACGCGCTTGTCCTTGAAATGTTCGAGAACGTATTTGGCGGCGACTTCGGCCTGCTGGTCGTCCCGGCCGCAGGTGCGCAGAACATTGGTCAGGCCGCGCTTGGTGAGGTCAGGCGCCGTGGCGGTCGGGGTGACCATCAGCACGCCGTTTTCGGCCAGAACGTCAGAAACCGGGATGGCAACTCCCGAGGTGACCGGGCCGACGACGAAGCGGATGCCTTCGCCGACAACCTTGTTCGCAGCAGAAACGCCCTGCTTCGGCTCACCGGCATCGTCAGCGAGTTCGAGCACGACCTTCTCGCCGAGAATGCCGCCGCTCTTGTTGATTTCATCGACGGCGGTCTGCGCGCCGTTCTTTACCTGGTCGCCATAGGCTGCCACCGGACCGGTCAGCGGCGCGATGAGGCCGATGACGATATCCGCATGCGCGAGCGGGGCAAATGCCAGCGAGGCGACCAGCGTCGCCGTCAGAGTCTTCAGGGTCATGTTCTGTCTCCTTGGGTAGGGTCGTCTTCGACCACCGGTTGCTTGTCGCGCAGGCCATTCTTTTGTCAGCGATCCCGTTAGGAGCGTGCCAAGGACAAGGAAAAGCTGCACGATCAATGAGCCCCGCGGCCATATTTGGCTCGCCCGGCGCATGGCAAGATTTCTAGAAATTTCGGTGAGATTCCGCAAGATGATAACAAGATCGGGGCCGATTTCGCCAAATCTGAAAAGATTGCGCCCGATTTTTTGATTTTTCAGTCCATTTCCCGCAATTTTCGGTCTGTCCTGCCCGGCTGATCGGCAGATCACGGCACCCCTGTCAGGGCAATCTCAATCCGCAATTGTCAGAGTTGGGTTCTTCCGGCCCGATACGTTCAGTCGTGCGGACTTGTAGGGCGAAGCTGTCCTCAACGGAGCATATCGGCGGCTGAGGATAAGCCCATATCTGGCAATGGCGCCGCTGATCACTGTTTTTGCTTTGCTGTTTTAGCGAGTTAACAATTGATTCTGAGAATCCGAGTATAACTACTATTCCCTAGTATATTGTTGCGGTGCAATAAAATATTCGATTTGTCGATTCAGACATATAGCGGGAACAGATATCTGAATGCTCAAGCGTATTGAAGCTAGGCAAGTGCGGACCGGAATGTTTATCGAGATGGTCGAGGGTGTCTGGGACCATCCTCTTCTATCCCGGCGACGGTTCTTACTGCGGCGTGAGAGCGATACGCTGAAGCTCAATGAATGTGCGGATGCAGGTGTCGTGATCAACACCACCAAGGGCATCGATGTCGGAGGTACCTCCCGCAAGATCGAGATCGACATCAAGGCGGCGCGCGAGACCATTCAGAAATCCGTGGAAGTGCTGGAAAATGTCTTCGGCCGGCTGCGGGGCGGAGATGCGATCTCCGTCGACCAGGTCGAGCCGGTAATTTCCTCTGTTTCCAAATCGATGGATGACCATCCTGCCGTCTTCATCAGCGTTACCCGGCTGAAATCCAAGGATGAAGTCACCTTTCTGCATTCCCTTTCGGTCAGTGCCCTGATGATCCTTTTCAGCCGCCACCTCGGGCTAGATGAGGAAGTGGTGCAGGCGCTCGGCACGGCGGGGCTGTTGCACGATGTCGGCAAGCTCGAAATTCCGCTCGAAGTGCTCAACAAGGAGGGGCGCCTGAACGAAGACGAGATGCAACTGATCCGCGATCATCCGGAAAAGGGGCATGCGATCCTGGCGCGTCAGGAGGGCATGTCGGAAATTGTTCTCGACGTCTGCCTCAATCATCATGAACGGATCGACGGCAAGGGTTATCCGCGCAAGCTGTCCCATGGCGAAATCAGCCTTCACGCACGCCTTGCGGCGATTTGCGATGTCTATGACGCGGTCACTTCGGCACGCCCCTACAAGTCAGCGTGGAGCGCGAAAGAGGCGCTGACCTGGATGCTGGCCAACGAAGGGCATTTCGATCGCCGGCTCGTCAAAAAGTTTGCCCTCTGCCTTTCGGTCGCCTCCGTCTCCTGAACGTATCCGTTTCGAGACGCAGGCCCGCGGATCTGATCCGCGGCCTGCGTCTTCGTCATTCACGGCTCTCTGAGGCGCGAGGATGAGGGGCCTTGTCTACTGATCGGCGAGCGCGGTTCTCAGGAAATCCGTAACCATGCCGGAAACCTGCCGGTGAATGGCAGCGCGATCGGCGCCGGCACCATCCCGGCAGACGATGCTCTCGCCGGGCGCCTCCTCCTCGATCAGTTCGGCGGCGCCAGGTTTGCATGTCTGCATGAAGCTGAAATGCAGCGATCCGGGGATCAGGCTGTAGGTAGTGGTTGCTGGCGGCAGATAGCGGGCAATATAGCCGGAATCCTTGTTCGTGGCTGCGATGTCCGCCTTGATTGCCGTCTCCGCATCGACGTCCGCCTGAGCACCCAGCACCATGACGGGGATGTGGATTGCCGCAAGGCTCTCCGGCATCAGCCCGCGGCCGGGGCCGAGGTCGAGTGCCACGACGGCGCGGATTCTCGCATCGCTGTGATCGGCGGCCAGTGCCGCACTGGAGGCGGCATCGCGCCCGATGCCCAGCGCCACGAATATCTTGCAATAGATCGGGCTGAATTCAGCCGCGCAATTCCTCGTTACCCTGGCCGCATCGAAGCGTCCGCCCGCCAGTTCGACGACCGTCCAGCCGCCGAGTGAATGGCCGATGGCGGCAATCCGACCGGATGCCACGCCGCCCGTCAGATCGGGATTGCCGAGCAGAGCATCGATCACGCGGCTGAGGTCGCCGGGGCGTTTCCACAGTTCGACGGCGTCGGGTTTTCGCATGTCGAATGTCGTCGTACCCGGATGATCGGGCGCGGCAACGACATAGCCTGCGTCAACGAGGTCGGCGGCAAGCCAGGCGAGGTTGCGCCAGCTGCCGCCGTAACCATGGGAGAGGACGACCAGCGGATGCGGGCCGGTCATGGGTGCGGCATCCCGGATCACGGGCTGACCGATAAAGGCCGGGGTTTCGCCGAGAAGAACCGGCGCGGCGTCGGATGCGGTTGGATACCAGATGCTGACATGAACAGGGCTATCGCTATTCTTGCCGGCCAGGGTGATTTCACGAAAACCGGTTCCGGCGTGTGCTGCAGGTGCCAGCAGCAGGGCGAGGGAGAGAAGGAAGACGAGTCTTTGCATGGGATCTCCATTGGGGTGATTTGCCCTGTCTGCAGGAAATCCGTCACACCGGAGACCGATTACGCGATCGAGGTCGCCGACATCAAAAAGAAAGGGCGAGGCCGGAGCCTCGCCCTTGAATTCATCCGGGATGATTGCGCTCAGATGTTGTTCTGCAGGATCGTGCGCAGTTTGCCGAAGAGCTCGTCGATGTGCTTCTTCTCGATGATCAGCGGCGGCGAGAGCGCGATAATGTCGCCTGTCGTGCGGATCAGCAGACCGCTTTCATAGGCCTTGAGGAAGGCCGTGAAGGCGCGCTTGGTTGGCTCGCCGGCAATCGGGTCGAGCTCGATGGCGCCGATGAGACCCGTATTTCTGATGTCGATGACGTTGGGGCAATCCTTCAGCGAATGCAGCGCATCGGCCCAATAGTCGGCGAGCTCGGCTGCGCGTGTCAGCAGGCCTTCTTCCTTGTAGGTGTCGAGCGTTGCAAGGGCTGCGGCCGAAGCGATCGGGTTACCCGAATAGGTATAACCGTGGAAGAACTCGATCATGTGCTCGGGGCCATTCATGAAGGCATCGTGGATTTCCGAGGTCACGAAGACGGCGCCCATCGGGATGACGCCGTTGGTCAGGCCCTTGGCGGCGGTGATCATGTCGGGCTTCACGTCGTAATACTGGGCAGCGAAGGGAGCACCGAGGCGGCCGAAGCCGGTGATGACTTCGTCGAAGATCAGCAGGATGCCGTGCTTAGTGCAGATTTCGCGCAGTTTCTGCAGGTAACCCTTCGGCGGAATGAGCACGCCGGTAGAGCCGGCGACCGGCTCGACGATGACGGCGGCGACCGTCGAGGCGTCATGCAGGGTGACGATGCGCTCGAGTTCGGTGGCGAGATCGCCGCCAATTTCAGGCTCGCCGCGGGTGAAGTTGTTCTTGCCGGGCAGGTGGGTGTGCGGCATGTGGTCGACGCCGGTCAAAAGCGTGCCGAACATCTTGCGGTTGGTGACGATGCCGCCGACGGAGATACCGCCGAAATTGACGCCGTGATAGCCGCGCTCGCGGCCGATCAGGCGGAAGCGTGAGCCATTGCCCTTCACGCGGTGATAGGCAAGCGCCACCTTGAGCGCCGTTTCCACCGATTCAGAACCGGAATTGGTGTAGAGGACGTGATCCAATCCCTCGGGGGCGATGTCGACCAAGCGGTTGGCGAGTTCAAAGGCCTTGGGGTGACCGAGCTGGAAAGCGGGGGCGTAATCGAGTTCGCCCGCCTGCTCGCGGATCGCTTCGGTGATCTTCGGGCGGCAGTGTCCGGCATTCACGCACCAGAGGCCAGCCGTACCGTCCAGCACCTGACGGCCGTCATGGGTCTGGTAGTACATATCCTTCGCGCTCACGAAAAGGCGCGGTTCCTTCTTGAACTGGCGGTTCGCGGTAAAGGGCATCCAAAAGGCGCGAAGGTCGTTTGGCGTTGCATTCAGGCGGTTGGACATGCTGTTCTCCTGGCCGTTGGGGAGGCCGTTCCCGTTTTAGGCTTGGCGCCGTTTATTTTTACTGCCCGGTCAAATTATCAGCGCCGGGCAAGGCGTCAAGCCGAAGAAGCGCCGCCAAATGCCGTTCCCGAGACGCTTGAGGCGTCATCAATCCTTCGCTGGGCATTGCTACAGAAATCGATGGCCGCAATGGCCAAGGGCATTTCATTCATTTCCTTGAAATTCAACCGTTTTTACCGGAGGTAGTCATGACGGACCGCCAGAAAACCAGGCCGCGCCCCAATCCGCGGCGTGCATTTGCGCCGAGCTACGGCACCATTCTCGAAGAAGGCGTTCGTCGCCGTACCATTCTGAAAGGCTTCATCGCAGCCATGGGCGCGGCTGCTTTTGCGCCGGCTTTCGAAGCTACCAAGGCAGAAGCCGCCGAGTCGACGCTCACTTTCCCAGAACTGAAGCGCGTGCGCGACACCGCCGACCACTGGCCTGAAGGCTATGAGCGCCAGATCCTGGTGCGCTGGGGCGACGCGCTCTTTGCCGACAGCCCGGAATTCGACGTGGCCAAGCTCAACGGCAAGGCCGCCGAACGCCAGTTCGGCTACAATAACGACTTCACGCAGTTCCTGCCATTGCCCTGGGGCGAGAAGAGCTCGGACCACGGCCTGATGGTCGTCAGCCACGAATATGCGACGCCCTTCCTGATGTTCCCGGGCCTGACGGCGGAGAATTATCGCGAGAAGCTGACCGAGGACCAGATCCGTGCGGTCATGGCCGCTGTCGGCGTCTCCGTCTTTGAGGTGCGCAAGGACGGCAATCAGTGGCAGGTGGTCAAGGACGGCAAATATAATCGCCGCATCCACATGAGCACGGAAATCGGCATTTCCGGCCCGGCTGCCGGTGATGACCGCCTCAAGACCAAGGCCGATCCGACCGGCACGGTCGTCTTCGGCACGATCTCGAACTGCAATGGCGGCATCACGCCCTGGGGCACGATGCTCTCAGGTGAAGAAGGCGCAATGGACGTCTTTGCCGGCGACTATAAAAAGCTCCCGAACCAGGAACTGGTCGAGCGACAGGGCTGGGACGAGGACGAGAACGACATCTATTCCGTCAGCCGCGTCGAACCGCGCTTCAAGTTCGAGGAAGAGCCGAACGAATGGATGCGTTTCGACTGGGTCGTCGAAATCGATCCCTTCGATCCCTCGGCAAAGCCGGTCAAGCGTACATCGCTCGGCCGCATGACACATGAAGGCGCACAGTGTTGCGTGGCGCCGGATGGCCGCGTCGTGGTCTTCATGGGCGATGATGACGATTTCGAATATATCTATCGCTTCGTCACCCGCGATCCGTGGAACCCTGACGATCGTGCCGCCAACAAGGACCTGCTCGACCACGGCACGCTGTCGGTCGCCAAGTTCGAGAGCGACGGCACGATGCGCTGGATCCCGCTCGTTGCCGGCGAAGGCCCGCTAACGGCGGAAGCCGGTTTCAAGACGCAGGCCGATGTGGTCCTCGCAACGCGCGCTGCGGCCGATCTCGTCAGTGCGACACCGATGGACGGCCCGGAAGGTTTCATCCCGCATCTCGGCACCGGCAAGCTCTATGTTGCCATGACCGAGAATGAGGACCGCCTGCCGAAAGGCCAGGGTGACGACGAGAAGGAACAGGTCAACGTTGCCAATCCGCGTGGCCCCAATCCGCATGGGCATCTGCTGGAACTGGTAACCCCCGGCGGTCCGGACAAGCCTGATTACGCAGCCGAGAGCTTCAAATGGGACGTCTTCGTCCTTTGCGGGGATCCGGCAAAGCCCGAAGACCAGGCGATGTTCCATCCGGCGACCACTTCGGCCGGATGGTTTACTGATCCTGATAATCTTGCCGTCGATCCGGCAGGCCGTCTTTGGGTGACGACCGACGGTCCGCCGCCGGAAGGCATCGCCGATTCCGTCTATGTGATGGATACAGAAGGTCCGGGCCGCGCGCTGCCGAAGCTCATCTATATCGCGCCCGTCGGTTCGGAGACCTGTTCTCCGACCTTCACCTCTGATGGTTCCAGCGTCTTCCTCTCGGTCCAGCATCCGGGCGAATTGCGCATGGCCGACAACGAGGATGCGACTTCGATGGAAGATGCCGGCACCAGCTGGCCGGACTTCAAGCCGGGCGTACCGGCCCGTCCGTCGCTTGTCGTGCTGACGCGCAGCAAGAACGGAGTGGTGGGCAGCTAAGCCCGCTTCTCCAACCAAACAAGGCCGGCAATTCTTGCGAATTGCCGGCCTCTAAGGCTTCACGTGCTGAAAAATAGCATAAGCAGCGTCCGCGGAAACATCTCCTGGAACGTTGCTCAGACTGACATCATGTCAGCGCTAACATCAGGCTGCAGACCTGCTCCGGTTCTGAGCCACGTAGATATCCTCGAGTGTTGCAAGGATCTTCATGACCGGCTCGGAATTGCTGGAATAGTAGATCGTCTGTGCATCACGACGGGTCTTGACCAGCTTCTGAGCGCGCAATTTCGACAGATGCTGGGAGAGGGCCGACTGGCTCAGGCCAACCTGGGTAGCGAGAACGCCGACAGGCACTTCTCCCTTTACCAGGCTGGTGAGGATCAGCAAACGCTTGGGGTTGGCCATGGCCGATAATAAAGCTGCCGCCACATTGGTGTGCTCGGCCAAATCAGAGGTTTCCATATTTTCTTCTTCCTAATGCGAAACGTACATCATCCGTACAGGCACAGGCCGTCAGACGGTTCTTTGACTGACGGCGAAAACTAGCAATTGGGTTTGAAGATTGTATATACCTAAATTTAAGGTATCAGGTATGCTATTTTAGATATGTTTGAACAAATGTGATCCAAATCCTCAGCGGGTATATCGAACTCGCAACGCAACAATAAGTCACCTGAAATCATATCAAAACCGGCGGAATCGACACCGCTTATGCGCCAGAGACCGGCCTCCGGGGCCTTTAGCCTCAATGCCAGCGCTGACATCAGGTCCGGATGGCGCGCTATTAAATCTTGCACTGCGGCGTCAGCTTTTTCCGCGATGTCATCATTTGCCGCGGAGGGAATCACGAGATCACTTCCGTCCAAAATGTATGCACGACCGAAGCCGCCATTGAGGCTCGCCGATTGCGGGACAAGGCGGAAGAAGCAGAAATCCGGGAAGTCGATATAGAGGTTCGCCTTTGGGTGACGTGCGAGAAAGCGGGTGCGAATGCGCGCATGAAGGAGCGTATCCCGCTCCACCCGTTCCGCACGGCACTGGGTCGTCAACCGCGCATGGGCAAGCGGATCGCCCTTGCCGGGCTCGCCGGTCAGCAGCGAGGCTCTGGTATCGGCGGCAAGTGCTTTCGTGTGGGTCGAGAGCGCGGAAACGAGAATGACCGGAACGCCGTCTATGTCGGTGCCGAGGAGAACCCGGCTTGCGAAGGGAAAGCCGGTTTCAGGATCGAGAACGGCGAGGGCCGCATAGCGGGCAGAGCGCAAGAGGGTGCGCGCCAGCTTACGGGCCTCGTCGTCGGTTTCGCGAAGCGTTGAGGATGGCTCTTTCATATCCGCGTTGTCGCAAAGCGGAGTGGAAGGATCAAGTCTAAAGCGTGGCTCGATCTCCGAGATTTGCTCGCCGCGCTTCAGTGCTTTGTTTTCGGTGCCGTATCGCGAACCTGCTTCAGGCCTTGCGCCTGTGCCGGGTGAGGCCGGTGACGACATCCTGCGCCGAGATCGTGCCAACGATCTGGCCGTTGTCGACGACACCGATACTGCCGGGCTGCCGGGCGAGGGCATCGAGGACATCGACGAGCGGCGTCGTGGGGCGCGCGGTGGCGCTGACCGACATGCCGATTGCCGCATCGCCAAGCCCGGGCTGCATGATGTCAGAGGCCATCAGCATATTGATCGGGTTCATGTTCTGCACGAAATCGGCGACATATTGATCGGCCGGGTTCTTGACGATCTCCTGTGGCGTTCCGCACTGGATGATCCTTCCGCCCTCCATGATGGCGATGCGGTTGCCGATGCGGAAGGCCTCGTCGAGATCATGGCTGACAAAGAGAATGGTCTTCTTCAGTCGCCGCTGGAATTCCAACAATTCGTCCTGCAGTCGCGTGCGGATCAGCGGGTCAAGTGCCGAGAAAGGCTCGTCCATCAGAAGGATCGGGGCGCCGGTGGCAAATGCGCGGGCAAGGCCGACGCGCTGCTGCATGCCGCCGGAGAGTTCGTTGACCTTGCGGTCCGCCCATTTCGTCAGGTTGACGAGTTCGAGTTGCTCGCCGACACGGCTCTTGCGTTCGGCTTCCCGTACGCCCGAGAGCTCGAGGCCGAAGCCGACATTCTCCGCGACGGTGCGCCAGGGAAGAAGGGCGAACTGCTGGAACACCATGGAAACCGTATGCGTGCGCAGGTCGCGCAGCGCCTTGGCATTGCATCTGTAGGGGTTTACCGGTCCCGTTGCCGCCGAGACGGCGACGTCGCCGCGCACGACGGGCGCGAGCCCGTTGACGGCACGCAAGAGCGTGGACTTGCCGGAGCCTGAAAGGCCCATCAGCACGAGGATTTCGCCTTCCTGGATCGTCAGCGAGGCGTTGGCGACGCCGAGAACGAGGCCAGTCTCGGCGCTGATCTCGTCGCGTGAGCGACCTTGGTCGACCATCGCGAGCCCAATTTCCGGCCGGTCGCCGAAGATGATGCTGACGTCATTGAAACTGACCGCGGTCATGCGCCGTCTCCTTCGCCTGCGGTGCGGAACATGCGGTCCAGAATGATCGCCAGAATAACGATGCAGAAGCCTGCCTCAAAACCCTTGGCAATGTTGACGGTGTTCAGGGCACGTACCACCGGTACGCCGAGACCGGGAGCGCCGACGAGGGCGGCGATGACGACCATCGAGAGGGAGAGCATGATGGTCTGTGTCAGTCCGGCCATGATCTGCGGCGTCGCGAAGGGCAGCTCTACCTTGCGCAGAACCTGCATCGGCGTTGCGCCGAAGGCGACGGCTGCTTCGACGAGGGAGGGCGGCGTCGAGATGATGCCGAGGCGGGTGAGGCGGATGGGAGCGGGGATGGCGAAGATGACGGTTGCGATCAGGCCCGGCACCATGCCGAGGCCGAAAAGGATAAGCGCTGGAATCAGATAGACGAAAGTCGGAATGGTCTGCATGAGGTCCAGGACGGGCCGCATGGCGGCATAGATCCAGGCGCGGCGGGCAGCCGCAATGCCGAGCGGAATGCCGATCACCATGCTGACGAAAGTTGCGGCGAGCACGAGCGCCAGCGTTTCCGTCGTCTCCTTCCAGTAGCCCTGATTCATGATGAGCAGCAGCCCAAGACAGGTGAAGACCGCTACTGTAATCGACCGGCGCAGCCACCAGGCGAGGAGACTGATGGCAAGGACCGCAATCAGCGGATTGGGCGTCTGCAGCACGAAAAGCAAAGCATTAATGACGTGCGACAACAGGGCGGAGAGTTGGTTGAAAAACCATTCGCCGTTCGATGTCAGCCAATCGACAAAGGACTTAGCCCAGGGGCCAATGGGAATTTTAGCGTCGGTGATCCAATTCACGAGGCGCGCCTGTCTTTTGAGAACGAAGATCGGGATGAAAACGAAAACGGGGCGGCAGACCCGCCCCGTTCATTTCATCAGAGGCCGAGGCCGGACTTGACGGCTGCGAGGCCGTCGCTGCTGCCATCGCGCGTCTTGACGCCGGCGAGCCAGGGCTCGACCGCGGACGGATTGGCCTTCAGCCATTCGCCCGCTGCCTTTTCCGGATCTTCGCCCTCATTCAGGATCTTGTTCATGATCTCGTTCTCCATCTTCAGGGAGAACTTGAGATTCTTGACCAGCGTCCCGACGTTCGGGCACTCGCCGAGATAGCCGGCACGCACGTTGGTATAGACTTCGGCGCCGCCGAAATTCGGTCCGAACGTGTCGTCGCCACCCGACAGATAGGTCATCTTGAAGTTGGTGTTCATCGGATGCGGTTCCCAGCCGAGGAAGACGATCGGCTTGCCTTCCTTCTCGGCGCGGGCGACCTGAGCCAGCATGCCCTGCTCGGAGGATTCGACGAGCTCCATGGCCTTCATGCCGAAGGTGTCCTTGTCGATCATGTCGATGACATGCCGGTTGCCGTCGTTGCCGGGCTCGATGCCGTAGATCTTGCCGTCGAGATCGTCCTTGTGAGCCGCGATATCCTTGAAGTCCTTGATGCCGAGCTCGGCGCCCTTGGCATTGGTCGCCAGCGTATATTTGGCGCCGACAAGGTTCGGACCGTAGGATTCGACCGACTTGTCGTCCAGATAAGGCTGGATATCGGCCTTCTGGGACTGCATCCAGTTGCCGAGGAAGACGTCGATGTCCTTGTTCTTCATCGAGGTATAGGTGACCGGCAGGGAGAGAACCTTGATATCGGCCTCATAACCGAGCTTCTTCAGAAGCAGGGAAGCGGTCGCAGTGGTCGAGGTGACGTCCGTCCAGCCGATGTCCGAGAGATGGACAGTGGAGCAGCTTTCAGGATCTGCGGAGAAAGCAGCGGTCGCGACAGAGAGCGCGGCGACTGCAGTTGCGGTGACGAGTTTGAATGCGCTTGTTGTTTTCATTTTAGACTCCCAGTCTTACGTTCCCAAGCCAACCATCAATAGACCAGTTTTACAAGCGATCTCGGCGCGTTTGCGGCGTTCCGGACTATATGATTGCGACGCTCCGGCGTTTTTTGAGAAAGCTTGAATTTCAAGGCTTTTGGGGATTTCGCCGCCTGGATTTCCTGTGATTATCGATTTCTTGGGGCTTTTCTTTGCGTTCTCCAGCTTCCAAGAAGCCAGATAAGGAGAATTCGATGGCAAAGCTCTATTTCAACTACTCGACGATGAATGCCGGCAAGTCGACCATGCTGCTGCAGGCCTCCTACAATTACCACGAACGCGGCATGCGCACGGTTCTCCTGATCGCGGCCTTCGACGATCGGGTCGGGCGGGGTGTCATCGGTTCGCGCATCGGGCTCGAGGCAGAGGCAATCCCCTTCGAAGGCGACAGCGATCTCTATGCGCTGGTGCGCAAACTCAGCAGTAAAGGGCAGGCGATCTCCTGCGTCTTCGTCGACGAGGCACATTTCATGACCCGCGATCACATCTGGCAGCTTGCCCGCGTGGTCGACAGGCTTGGCATACCCGTCATGGTCTACGGCCTGAGAACGGATTTCCAGGGCAAGCTCTTCCCGGCCTCTCAGGAACTCCTGGCAATCGCCGACGAGATGCGGGAGGTGCGGACCATTTGCCATTGCGGGCGCAAGGCCACCATGGTGGTGCGGCTCGATGCGGAGGGCAAGGTGCTGCACGAAGGCGCACAGATCGATGTCGGGGGGAACGAGAAATATGTTTCGCTGTGTCGCCGCCATTGGGATGACGCGATGAACGGCGAATGGATTGCCGAGCCGGTCTGAGCCGGCAAAGGCCTGTTTTCTTCGGCGATGCAAATGACTAATCTGCAATCTGCAGATTCCCTGGAGTGCCCGGTGCGCAAGAGCCCGCCCTTCGACAGCCAGTATGATGCCGCCCGCGACCTTGCCGAGGCCATGGGCGGGGAGGCGGACTATTGTGCCGCTTGCATCGCCGGCTTCGATGGTGACGGGCAGCGCTCGTCCGATGAGCTTTTCCTGGAGCAGAATGCGCGATTTCAGGCCTTCTTGACCGATAGTTCCACGCTTGATGTGCTGCTTGCGGAACTCGTCTTCTCGCTCGACCAGTTCACTGCCAAGGTTTCGGCGGACCTCGACAGTTTTCGCGGATTGACGCGGCGCGAAAAGATGGCCGGCTGGTTTTCGCGACAGCGCATGTGGCGCATGCACAGCGCGCGGGTGCGCGAGGCACCGGTCGTGGAACAACTGCTCGATCTCCTGGCGAAATCCGATCTGTTGGCAACGCTGCTCAAGGACCAGAGGCAATCGCTTGTCGAGCGTCACAAGAGCGCCGAACTGAGCCTCGTCGACATTGTCGAGCACCGGCGACGACTCGTCGACGAGATTGACATTGCGCGAATGCGGATGAAGGAGCTCAACGCCAAGGCATTGAACGCACAGGGTCGCATCGGCGTCTACGGCAACAAGGCGCATTGGGAGCAGATGGAGGCGGAGCGCCTCGCGCTGAAAGCGGAGGCAGAGCGCATTTCCGTCGAGGAACATGCGATGCGCGACGAAAGCCAGCGGCGCGAACGCTTCATCGGCATGTTCCAGACCTTCGTCGACAGGTTGAACGGCCGTATCGCCGGCTGCAATGCGCTCATCCGCAAGCTATCGGTCGATACCGAGGAGCGGCTCGTCATCTACCAGGCACAGGTCGACACCGACCGTCCGGGCATGAAAGTAAGGATCAAGCCGGAGCTTTTCCCAAATATCGCCGCATCCATAGCGCTTTTCGAAAAGGGCATGCTGGTGCCTCAGGATCTGGTTCAGCGAAAGAGCCGCGCAGACCAGGACTTTGCCCGCAAATTTCCGGCCTATGCCGATGAGCCCTCGGATGCACCGTTGATCGACGTGGTGCGAAAATCTCCCGTATTCGGCCTCGGTTTCTTGCGTTCGCTGCGTTCCTGACAGGACGGCGAGGGCAGTCTGCCGTCCCTGACAGATCGCGTACCATCGGCCGAAATATCCTTGTCTGTTGTTGTACTTGAGCGATCGAGCGCATATGTGGTGGGGAGGGATACCCTCATTTCGCCGCCTGACAGGAGACGACGATGTTCGACCGGATTGCCGGTTTTTTCAGACTGATCGGCCAGACGATCGGCCGCTGGGTTCGCCTTTTTGCCGCCTGGGCCTTCTGGCCCTTCCTGGCCGCGCACGGATGGTATGCGCGGCGGACCTGGGCGATCCGGCTGCCGATAATCGGCTTTCTCGCGCTTCTCGTCGTCCTCTATGGCTATTTCATCTGGCAGACGCAGGTCTGGTCGAATTTCAACACGAACTTTGTCGACCAGTATCGACTTTCGGATAGAAAGGTGCCGGCGGGGCAGGAAATTCCGACGGCGGACGGGACTGCTGCCAAGAGCTGCCAGCGCTCGGCAATCGTTGATGTCGCGGCCGATCTGACGGATTTCAACGTCAACCAGAATGCCTGGATCTCGTCGATGGTGCTCTACAAGATGGGCTTCTTCGGCATCGATTGGGATCACACGCCCTTCCTCGACAACAAGGCATCCTTCCAGCGCGGCATCAATCAGGCCGTTCGCCGTACGTCCGTGGAACTGGTGGATACGCTGGGGCGCGTGCGCGGTACGTCCGGCATAAATAGCGATCTGCAGAATGCGCGGGGCAATCTGCAGTTCGATGAGTATAGCTGGTATTTCGGCCTGAACCCGTTCGGACCGAAGACACCGACGCCGGCCTATTATCGCACGGCGATCGATAGCCTGAGGAAGTTCAATACGGATCTGGCTGGCTGCAATGCCGTTTTCGACGGTCGCGCCGACAACCTCATCCAGTTCATCGACCGTATTGCCAACGATCTCGGCAGCACATCCGACATGCTGGCCGAACGCTCGGAAAATCATGATCGCGGCTGGTTCGACACGCGTGCTGACGACCGATTCTGGTTCGCATATGGTCAACTCTACGCTTATTACGCGATTTTGTCGGCCGCACAGGCAGACTTCTCTCAGGTTGTGTCGGAGCGAAATCTCGGCGCCATCTGGTCGGGTACGACACGCCAGTTCCAGGCAGCACTTCGCATCCAGCCGGCGATCATTTCCAACGGACGTGAAGACGGCTGGATCATGCCGAGCCACCTCGCCACGATGGGCTTCTACATATTGAGGGTGCGTTCGAATCTCGTTGAAATTCGCTCGGTATTGGACCGCTAGAGCGCGGAACGTCCATTCGGACGCACGGCAGATGCCCTGGCTTCTTAGCCGCTAAGCAGGATCGCCGTTGTCTTCGAAGCCGAGGATGTGCAGCTTCTCGACGAATTCATAGGTGATGCCGACGATGCCGCCTCCGCTGGCATCGTCGCGGAACTGCCCGACGGAGCGCACCATCTTGTAGCCGCCGAGCCCGTTGTCGACGCGATAGACATAGTGGAAGCCGGCACGGTGAAGGCTCGCCTGCTCGAAGGTTTCGGCGATCAGCAGCCGGTCTTCCGGATGGATGCGCGACATGAGTTCGGTCAGGTTGACCGGACCTTCGCTGTAGGGAAGATCGAAAATCTCATGTACGTCTTCGCTGGCGAAGAAATGTCCGGTCTCGATGTTCATCCGCCAGAAGCCGAAGAGGCGGTAGGCCGCGAACATGGTGAGCGCTTCGGCATCTGTCACACCAATGTGGGCACGCGATTGCAGCCGATGTTCGACGGCCGGCTGTTCGAAACGAAGAGGCACGGTTTCCCCCTGATTGGGATGACGCGCTGATTCTCTTCTGATTCCTCAGTTGATCAGCTTCAATCGGATGGCTTTTGCTACCAACTGAGTGCGGTTGACGCAATCGAGTTTTTTAATTGCGTTGGTCATATAGGCATTTACCGTGTGATCCGATAGCGCCAGGATCTGGCCGATCTCGATCGAGGTCTTGCCTTGCGCGGTCCATCGCACGACCTCGAGCTCGCGTGCCGAGAGCGCGTTGTGGGAGCTCTCCTCATTGCGCTTGACCGTATTGTAGGTGTCGAGGGCGTAGAGAATAATCATCGCGAGTTCATTGATCTCGCTCTGTCCGAGGGATGCGCGTTCGCCACCGAACCAGAAGACGAGGCGCTGTCCATCCCCGGAGTTGACGGGCATCGCGATACCGGCGGTCATGCCATGCTGCAGCATCAAATTCCTGATGCCGGCTGGGAAAGACTGGGCATGGGCGGGATCGTTGAGATGCCAGACCTGCGGCACCGCCGATTCTCTCATGCGCGCGGCGAAGGGACATGCCCGCAGCATATGTCCACGATCGAAATCCCTGATGTAGGAAACCGGGAGCGAGCTCTCGATGATCAGCGGTTTGAGCAGCAAATCTTCTTTCGCCGGAGCGTTCAGCAGAGTGATATGCTCAAAACCGAATGCGGCTGCCACCCTTCCAAGCGCTTGCCCGAACAGGCCGCGCGTGCGGGCCACTGCGAATTCGCTCGATAGTAATGACTGCCTTTCAGAGGTAGTCATGTAAGACATTATGTGCCCCCGCAGGTCCCCATGTTACCGCTATCAAATACGTAAATACGCGGGCATGCTAGCCCTAATTGACTTAGCACACACTGATTAATTCATTTTCTGATAAATTAACCAGTGAAAAACGCGCCTAAGTTGATTTACCGCCTATACGGGTAGAAGCGCCGTCCCTTTCACTTCCTCCATGACCGCATAGGTGTGTGTCTCGCGTACGCCGGGGAGGGAAAGAATCACTTCCGAGAGGAATTGGCGATAAGCATCCATCCCCGCCATGCGCGCCTTTACAAGATAGTCGAAGCCTCCCGCGACCATATGACATTCCATCACGTCGTCGCTGCGTTTTACTGCCGCAGCAAATGCGTCGAAAACATCAGGCGTGGTGCGGTCAAGTTTAACCTGTACGAAGACGAGGAGGCTGCGGCCGAGTTTCTCCGGTGAAAGGATTGCCATATAGCCCGTGATATAACCGTCCCGGCTCAGTCGCTTGACGCGCTCGGCAGTGGCCGTGGGAGACAGGTTGACGCGTTCAGCGAGCTCTATGTTGGAAAGCCGCCCTTCCTTCTGCAGTGCGCGGAGAATCTTGCGGTCAAGACGGTCGAGTTCTTTCATTTTTCGCGGCCTTTCAGGCGGTCGGTAGGCGAAGATCGTGTTGGTCGGCCTCAGTTTAGTGAAAAACACCACGAATGAACAGCTATGTTGCCGAAATCACGGAGAACACTACATGCCGACCCAGATTTCCACGCCTTTTGCCCTGTTCAACGCTCCATTTGCCGGTGACGATGACCGCCTGCTGCATGGTTTTGCTGAAGGCCTGCGCTTTTCGGCCTCCCAGGACGGGGCGATCGACAAGCGCGCCGGCGGCATGATCGAGGCGATCCGCAGCAATTCGGGATCGATCGGCGGCGTTGAGGACTTCCTCAGGGAATACGGGCTTTCCACCAAGGAGGGCCTGGCATTGATGGTGCTTGCCGAAGCGCTGCTGCGCGTACCCGATGCGCTGACGCAGGACAAGCTGATCGAGGACAAGCTGAAGGAAGGCGGCTGGAGCGAGCATGAGGGCAAGGCCGACAGCTGGTTCGTTTCCGCTTCGGCCTGGGCACTTGGCCTTTCGGCCCGCATCATCAGGCCCGGCGAGACGCCTGAAGGTGTGGTGCGGGGTCTCGTCAAACGCATGGGCCTGCCGACCGTACGCAACGCCACCAAGCAGGCCATGCGTTTCCTCGGTCATCATTTCGTGCTCGGCGAGACGATCAAGGACGCGCTGAACCGCGCTGCCAAGAGTGAGGAAAAGGGCTATCGCCATTCCTTCGACATGCTTGGCGAGGGTGCCCGCACCGCCGAAGACGCCAAGCGTTACTGGCAATCCTACGCGATGGCGATCGAGGCGATCGGCGGCTGGATGGCGAAGAACGGCAAGGGCAAGGATCTGCCCGACCGCATGGGTATTTCCGTCAAGCTTTCGGCGCTGCATCCGCGTTATCTCGCCACGCATCGCGACCGGGTGATGAAGGAGCTGGTGCCGGATCTCCTGAAGCTCGCGCAGATGGCGAAGGCGCATCAGCTCAATTTCACCATTGATGCCGAAGAGGCCGACCGGCTGGAGCTTTCGCTGGACGTGATCGCCGCCGTCTTTTCCGATCCGTCGCTCGCCGGCTGGGATGGTTTCGGCTTGGCTATCCAAGCCTATCAGAAGCGTGCAGTTGCCGTGATCGACTATATCGACGAACTCTGCGCAAAGCTCGGGCGCCGCATGATGGTGCGTCTCGTCAAGGGCGCCTACTGGGATACCGAGGTGAAGCGCGCCCAGGAGCGCGGGCTTGATGATTATCCGGTCTGGACACGCAAGCAGGCGACGGACCTTTCCTACCTTGCCTGTGCGCAGCACATGCTTGCCAAACGGGCGCGCATCTTTCCGCAATTTGCCACGCACAACGCGTTGACGGTTTCCACCATTCTCGAGCTTGCGGGCAATGATCGCTCCGGCTTCGAGTTCCAGCGCCTGCATGGCATGGGCGAGAGCCTCTACAATCATCTGCTTGATACCAACGACCGCATCGCCTGCCGCATCTATGCGCCGGTCGGCGGTTATCGCGACCTGCTCGCCTATCTCGTCCGACGTCTGCTCGAAAATGGCGCCAACTCTTCCTTCGTCGCCATGGCCGGCGACAAGAACGTGCCGATCAAGGCACTGCTGGAGCGTCCGGTCGACAAGCTCGAATTCGATGTCGGGGCCAGCGCGCGCAACAGCAAGATTCCTTTGCCATTGCAGCTCTATGGCAAGCGCAAGAACAGCGCCGGGCTGGAATTCGGCCATCGCGCGACGCTCGAGAGGCTGATGGGCAATATCGGCAAGGGCATTGCTGCCATTTCCGCCACACCGCTGATCCCCGGCGTCGCTGCCAGCGGTTCCGACGTTTCCGTGGTTTCGCCCTCCAATCATTCGAAGACCGTCGGTTCGGTGCGCAATGCCACCGCGGCCGATATCGACAAGGCTTTTGCGATTGCGGCCAAGGGCTTCAAGACATGGTCGCGGCGCTCCGTCGAGGAACGTGCATCGGCGCTGGAGCGCATGGCCGACCTCATGGAGGAAAACCGCGACAGGCTGCTGGTGCTTCTGGCAGCTGAGGCCGGCAAGACGCTCGATGACGGTGTGGCCGAAGTACGCGAAGCCGTGGATTTCTGCCGCTACTATGCCGATGAGGCACGCCGGCTGTTTGGCACTGTCACGAAGATGCCGGGGCCGACCGGTGAGGACAATCGCTACCTCTGGCGCGGGCGTGGCGTCTTTGCCTGCATCTCGCCCTGGAACTTCCCTCTGGCGATCTTCCTCGGGCAGGTTTCGGCAGCCCTCGTGTCCGGCAATGCCGTGCTCGCAAAGCCGGCGCCGCAGACCCCTCTCATTGCCTATGAGGCGGTCAAGCTGTTCCACAAAGCCGGCGTGCCGGAAGATGCGCTGCTTTTCGTGCCCGGCGGTCCCGATGTCGGTGCTGCGATCACGGCACATGCAGCCCTTGCCGGTGTGGCTTTCACCGGGTCGACGAAGACGGCCTGGGCGATCAACCGTGCGCTCGCCGCCAAGGATGGGCCGATCGTGCCGCTGATTGCCGAAACCGGTGGGCTCAATGCCATGGTGGTCGATGCGACGGCTCTCGGTGAGCAGGTGGCTGACGACGTGGTCCTCTCGGCCTTCCGTTCTGCCGGTCAGCGCTGCTCGGCACTGCGCCTGCTCTTCCTGCAGGAGGATGTGGCCGAGCACATGACGAAGATGATCGAAGGCGCGGCGCGCGAACTGCAGCTCGGTGACCCCGCACTCGAAACCACCGATGTCGGCCCGATCATCGACGACAAGCAGAAGGCTATGCTGGAGGCCCATATCGCCGACATGCAGAAGACGCAGAAGGTGCGTTTTGCCGGCAAGGCGCCTGCCGGCGGCAGCTTCTTTGCGCCGCATATCGTCGAGCTCGACAAGGCTGCCGCGCTGACCAAGGAGGTCTTCGGTCCGGTTCTGCACATCGTCAGGTGGAAGGCGAAGGAACTGCCGAAAGTGTTGCAGGAGATCCAGGCTTCCGGCTACGGCCTGACGCTCGGCATCCACAGCCGTATCGAATCCACGATCCGCACCGTCACCGATGCGCTCGATACCGGCAATATCTATGTCAACCGCAACATGATCGGCGCCGTTGTCGGCACCCAGCCGTTTGGTGGCTCTAGCCTTTCCGGCACCGGCTTCAAGGCTGGCGGTCCGGCCTATCTGCAGCGTTTTGCGCTGGAACAGGTGATCTCGGTAAACACCGCCGCGGCTGGTGGCAATGCCAGCCTGATCGCGATGGGCGAATGAAGTAATGAAATGGCAGCAAGTCTGTGGGAACCCCGCTTGCTGCCGTTCAAACCAATTGCTAAGCGTATGATCGGATGCAACTGAGGCAATCTAATCGTGCGCTTTGCAATTTTCCTTTCCGTAAAGTATCTGTTTTCTCGAATAATACTTGCTTTAGTTCTTTCCAGCCTTCCAATTGCGCTTTTGCAGGCCGCAGAGCAGAAGCAGTCGGAACATCCACCGATGAGCTTCGTCATCGTGCATAAATCTGTCTGCAAGCAAGACTGTCCGGAATGGATTTCGGCAGAGGGGCGCATAACCTCCGACACACCTGCCCAAATGAGAAGAATTCTCAGGAAGATCGGGAATCGGAAATTGCCGATCGTGTTCCGTTCCGAAGGTGGGGATGTGAATGCCGCCTATGTAATGGGACGAATGATTCGCAAGGCTGGGCTGGAAACGGCGGTCGGTGGTACGCGGCTGGGAGGCTGTCCGCCTGAGGATTTGCGTTGCGCGGCTGCCATCGGCCGGAATGGCGCTGCAGCTGGATCCACCTATTCGTATGGCGCATATTGCGTTTCTGCGTGCCCGCTGGCTTTGGCGGGCGGCACGACGCGAGTTTCGTCTCAATGGGCCTATATCGGCGTCCATCAGATCACGACCGTCTACAACAAGATGCGCGTGTCCTATCGCATCGAATACAAGATGGTGAATGGGAAGAAGCAGGAAGTTTCCCGTAAGGAGATTGGCCGCAAAGTTACCGGGCAGAGCAGTTCCACCAAGCTCGGCAAAAAAGCTAGCGCGACTCTGAAGGCGTATCTGAAAGAGATGGGGGTCAGCGATGACATCGTTGACCTGATGATGAGCGCCACACCCGACAGCATGGCGATGGTCGTGCCGACTGAAGCACTTCGGACAGGTCTGATCACGGATATGCTGGCTTACAATGAATGGCCCGGCATGCCGCTCTGCGCGCAGGACGCAGCGGCCGATGCCGCATGCTATCGCCATCCGGCGCCCAAAGCTGCTGTCCCTGAGCCGCCTGTTAAGAGCGCGACCGTATCCCCAAACTATCCTGCGCCTAAAACCCATCCGATGGACTTCCTCGTGATGTACAAAGGCAATTGCCAGGAAGAATGCACGCAGTGGATCTCGGCGGATGGCGACATCATGCCGGATACACCGGCTCAGCTGGAAGCGATCTTGAAGACACTCGGCGACAGAAAGTTGCCGGTCGTCTTTCAGTCCTTTGGTGGAGACAAGGATGCAGCTTTCGCAATGGGACGTATGATCCGCGCTGCGGGCCTCGATACGTCAATTGGCAGAACGCGCCTGCCGAATTGTCCGATGCAGGATCCGCGTTGTACCGCGAGCATGGCCAAAAGCGGGCCGACCGAGGGGGAAGTCTTTGCCGGTGGGGCGTACTGTTTTTCGAGCTGCACCATTGCCTTTATGGGCGGAACGTCGCGGCTCGTGGGACGGACTTCCGCTCTCGGCCTCAGCCAACCGGCGACCAAGGTTACGGAGACTGAGCGCGGAAAATTCATTGCCTATTTCAGTGAGATGGGCGTCAGTCCCGAGACATTCGACACGATGATGATAACGCCGTCTTTCGGGAGAGGAGATATATATCCGCCTCAGGCGCTCAGGCTTGAGATCATCGATGGTGTGATCCCCTACGATGAGGAGCCCGGCCTTCATGTCTGCGGACCGAACGCTAGCGTTCTGTGCCCCAGAAAATCCGAGGCGGCAATCGTTCCGGCGTCTGCTTCAGTTAACTGATGCCGAGTTTCGAAAAGAGGCGCCGCCGCGACACGGCGCTTCTGCTTCACACCGCCGTCTTTTGCGGCCTGACGCCGCTTTAGCCCTTGTCCTTCAGGTCGTTCTTCGAGGTCACGCTCATCAACTTTTCTAGGAAGCCGAGCATGACCGCAGACACAACGAAGGCCAGATGCATGAGGGTCAGCCACATGATCTTGCCGTCGGTATATTGATCGACGTTGAGGAAGACCTGCAGCAGGTGGATGGAGGAGATGGCGACGATGGAGGAGGCGACCTTGATCTTCAGGCTGCCGGAATCGAGCTTGCCGAGGAAGGAGACTTCGCCTTCCTTTTCAGCCTCGTCGAAGCGGCTGACGAAATTCTCGTAGCCGGAGATCATGACCATGACGATGAGGCTTGCGACGAGTGCCGCATCGATGAGACCGAGCATGGCGAGGATCATTTCGGCCTCGCCGAGCTCGAACACGCTTCCTGCGACCTTCAGAAATTTGAAAGCGAAGGCCACGGCATAGACGGCCAAGGCAAGGACAAGGCCGATATAGAAGACCACAAGCAGCCAACGGCTGGAAAGGATGATGCGCTCGACCAAAAGTTCGAGTGATTTCACGGTCTACCCCCGTAAGTCTTAGAATCGCTGACCCCTAATAAACAATGGAATAGCCGCAGGGCAAGGCGCGGCGCTATTCACAGTTTGGGCATATTTCGCTATCCGATTGAAATAAGCGCCGAGTCCGTCGCGCATAGAGAAATCGGGCGCGCAGAGAAAACGGGAACACGATCCATGGCTGCCATCAAATCCGATATCGAAATTGCGCGTGAGGCAACAAAGAAGCCGATTTTCGAGATCGGCGCCAAGCTCGGCATCCCGCCGGAGCAGCTCGTTCCCTACGGTCACGACAAGGCGAAGATCAGCGCCGAGTTCATCGCCGCCCAGGAGGACAAGAAGGACGGCAAGCTGATCCTTGTCACTGCCATCAATCCGACGCCGGCAGGCGAGGGCAAGACGACGACCACCGTCGGTCTCGGCGACGGGCTCAACCGCATCGGCAAGAAAGCGATCGTCTGCGTGCGCGAGGCCTCGCTCGGTCCCTGCTTCGGTGTGAAGGGTGGAGCGGCAGGCGGCGGATATGCCCAGGTCGTGCCGATGGAAGACATCAACCTGCATTTCACCGGCGATTTCCACGCGATCACCTCGGCGCATAATCTGCTGGCGGCGATGATCGACAATCACATCTATTGGGGCAACGAAGAGAACATTGATCTGCGCCGCATCACATGGCGACGGGTGATGGACATGAACGACCGGGCGCTACGCAGCATGGTGTCCTCGCTCGGCGGCGTATCCAACGGGTTCCCGCGGCAGAACGGCTTCGATATCACCGTCGCGTCCGAAGTCATGGCGATACTGTGCCTTGCGACCGATCTCAAGGATCTGGAGCGAAGGCTCGGAGAGATCATCATCGGTTACCGCTTCGACAAGACGCCGGTCTATGCCCGCGATCTCAAGGCCGATGGCGCGATGGCCGTCCTGCTGAAGGATGCGATGCAGCCGAACCTCGTGCAGACGCTCGAAAATAATCCGGCCTTCGTGCATGGCGGTCCATTCGCCAATATCGCCCATGGCTGCAACTCGGTGGTCGCGACGAAGACTGCGTTGAAGCTCGGCGACTATGTCGTGACGGAAGCGGGCTTCGGAGCGGATCTCGGCGCGGAGAAATTCTTCAACATCAAATGCCGCAAGGCCGGCTTGAAACCGAGTGCCGCGGTGATCGTCGCGACAGTCCGGGCG
Organism: Rhizobium sp. 05N49; assembly: GCF_056396805.1. NCBI lineage: Bacteria > Pseudomonadati > Pseudomonadota > Alphaproteobacteria > Hyphomicrobiales > Rhizobiaceae > Rhizobium > Rhizobium sp. 05N49. Next base: position 733,081 of record NZ_JBFTME010000001.1, on the reverse strand, counting down.
CTGAAGATGAATGGCGGCGTCAAGAAGGACGATCTCGGTGCGGAGAATGTTCAGGCGCTGGTTCGCGGCTGCTCCAATCTTGGCCGCCATATCGCCAATGTGCGCAGGTTCGGCGTTCCTGTCGTCGTTGCGATTAATCATTTCGTTTCGGATACCGATGCTGAAATCGCCGCCGTGCAGGAATATGTCGCGCGTCATGGCGCYGAAGCCATCCTTTGCCGTCACTGGGCGGAAGGTTCTGCCGGCATCGAGGACCTTGCCTACAAGGTCGTGGAGCTAGCCGAATCCGGACAGGCAAGGTTCGAGCCGCTTTATGGCGACGACCTGCCGCTCATCGAAAAGATCGAGATCGTCGCTTCGAAGATCTATCATGCCGGCGAGGTGACGGCCGACAAGGCGGTCCGCGACCAGCTGGCGGCCTGGGAAGCACAAGGCTATGGCAAGCTGCCGGTCTGCATGGCGAAGACGCAATATTCCTTCTCGACAGATCCGAACCTGCGCGGTGCGCCGGAGGGGCATGTAGTGTCGGTGCGCGAAGTAAGGCTGTCGGCGGGCGCCGGCTTTGTCGTCGTCATTACCGGCGAGATCATGACCATGCCCGGCTTGCCGAAATCGCCGTCGGCGGAACGGATTTTCCTCAACGATCAGGGTTATATCGAAGGGTTGTTCTGATCCCCAGTGGCGTTCGCGCTGCTCGTGATGAGATGGCGTCGACGCTTCTCGTCGTCGGGGTCGATGAATAGCCAAACGAACAGCCGCTGAAAGCTTCCGCCAGCCAATATCGCTATCGGCAGGAGCCAAAAGACATGGCCTGAAAACAGCAAGCCTATGGCAATAACAAGCAGTCCGAAGATAATGCAGGCTGCAATAGCCTTCATGCACTTGCGATCCTCGACATCGTCGTCCCGAGACTTTGATCTGGGTATTTGAGGATCTGATTCAAGCTGTCATCTCAAGTGTCTGAAATTTTTAGTGGCAGTAGCGATAACCGCCCTTTCTCTCGATCACGTCAAGATGGAAATGGGTCTCATGGGCGGCATCGCTTTCGGGGTCGAGCACGGTCGTGAAATAGAGGCAGCCTGCGGCGCTGACGGTGCGCTGGAATGCGCCTGTCAGTGTCGAATCCTCGCGTCGTGAGCGGACCTCGACAGGCTCGCCCTTGTTAAAGCTGAAGCTTCCAATGTCGATGGCATTGCCGCGCGCATGTTCGGAAATCTTGCCGGTCTCGGCGCTGTTGCGCAGACGGCAGATATAGGCGGAGGCCTGATTGATGGTGGTAATGCCACCGTTGGCCGGCAGTGCGACCGAAGCTGCTGGAATGACACTACCCTTCATCCACCGTGCAAGCGCCAGTGCCGTCGGGCAGCGAAGTGTGGCTTCGGGTTTCAACGTAATACCGGGCAAAGCCTGGGAGACAATGATGGGCTTGTCGATGCCGCAGCCGTTGCCGTCGTCGATGCGGGGTGTTTCGCGAAAGACGACGCCAAGGCTCTGCAGTTCCTTCACGCATTCGGCATGGTCCGCGTCGCTCTCCGGCTCGATGGTCAGGTGCTGTTCTTCGAGCGTCTGCTCGGCCGGGCTCGGTGGTTTCTGGTCTTCCAGCGGGGGCGGCGGCGGGCCAAATTTTTCAGCCGATGGCGTGGCAGAGGTTTCGCTCGGCTTCGGCTTGGGCTCGGGCGTCGGAATGTCGGAAGCCTGCGGCGGCGTATCGGGTTTTAGCTCCGGTTTGGCTTCAGGAACTGCCTCCGTTTCCGGCTTTTTTTCAGGCTGGACCGAAGGGCTTTCGGTCGCCGTCTCCGGCTTGGGTTCCGGCAAGGGGCCGGTTCGCGGCAATCTTGCACCAGGGAGCAGGGCGAGTGCGGCGAGGAGGACCGCCATCTTCCGAAATTCTCTCACACGTCGTTTCCCGTCGTTGATCGAGCGGAAAGTTAACGCGAAAGGACCGGTTTCGTTGCAACTGCGCAACGTTTTGTCGACATCGGTAAAACTTGATTGTGTTATTCAACATAAATTGGCTGAATATATTGACAATATAACTCATGTTTTTTATGCGGCAAAAAGAAGGCGGAAATCTCCGCCGTCGTCCGCAAACCTAGCCAGCCCCTCGAGCGCCCGAAACGCCACGACAGCCAGCCCGGTAATTTCCATTTGAGGGTAGGTTATGATCGTCCGGCATTGGCGCTCGGTTCTAATGGTCTGCACAGCAGCCGCACTTGTTCTTCCAGTTTCAAACGCTTTCGCTCAGAGCGCTCCGGCGAGCACGCCGGCCACGAATGCCGAAGGCGCAACGGTCCTTCAGAAAATCGTCGTCAAGGGAAATCGCGCGGCTCCCGGCAGTATTGCCGACACGCCGCTTGCGACTGAGATCGATCAGAAGGAACTGATCCAGAAGCAGGTCACGAATTACGACGATATCGGCCGTAGCGTCGATGCGACGGTGAACTATTCGCGTGCAGACGCGGGCTTCAACCTGCGCGGCCTCTCCGGCCCGCGTATCCTGACGACGATCGATGGGATCCCGATCCCGTATCTGTCCAACAGCTCTCGCCAGGGCGCGTTCGCGACCAGCAACGCCAATGGCGGCGGCGACACGTTCGATTTCGATTCACTCTCCTCTCTCGACATCGTGCGCGGCGCGGATTCGAGCAAGGGCGGATCGGGCATGCTGGGCGGCGCCTTCGTCCTCAATACACTCGAGCCCGAAGACCTCATTCCGGAAGACCGCGACTGGGGCGCGATCGTCAAATCGACCTATGACAGCGAAGATCGCAGCATTTCCGGATCCGCAGCCGCCGCCAAGAAGGTCGGCAATACGTCGATCCTCTTCCAAGGCAGCTACCGCAAGGGCCATGAGCGCGACAACAAGGGTGACAATGACAGCTACGGCCGTTTGCGCACCGAGGCGGATCCTGCGGATTTCGATCAGCACAACCTGCTCTTCAAGTTGCGTCAGGATCTCGAAGGCGGTCATCGCATCGGGCTGACGGCTGAGCGTTTCCGGCGTGACCTGAAAACCGATCTCCGGGAGCAGCAGGGCACTGGCCGCACCTACATGATCAACAATTTCGACGGCCGCGACCTGCGCGATCGTGATCGTGTCTCGCTCGATTATGACTATGAAGCGCAGTCTTCCGACGCCTTTTTCAGCAGTGCTCGGGCGACACTCTACTGGCTTGATCTGAAGAAGGAAGCCGGCAGCCACGGCCGAACCGCTGCCAACGTTGCCTACGGTCGCAACAACGAGATCGAAAACGAAACCTGGGGCTTCAGCGGCACGGCGACCAAGGATTTCGAATATTCCGGCCTCAATCACTCGGTTCGCATCGGTCTTGATATCGGTGTTTCCAAGTGGACGCAGTATAGCTCGGCCCTTTGCCCGACCCCAACCACGTGCCCGTCGCTCAACAACCAGGCGGAGGTGCCTGATGTCGACAGCCAGAATCTTGCGCTGACTTTCGAAGACAGGATCGAGATCGGCAATACCGGTTTCGCTTTGACGCCCGGCTTCCGCTTCGATTGGTTCAATTACAATCCTTCGGCCGGCGGTGGCTTCGCGACAAATACCGGTGTTACGCGTTTCGGCACTTTGCATGACCGCACGGAAGCCGCCATGTCGCCGAAGCTGCTTGCGACCTATGATCTGACGCCCGACGTGCAGCTCTACGCACAGCTTGCCGTCGGTTTCCGTGCTCCTACCGTGGATGAACTCTACAGCCGCTTCYACAACCCGACCGGTCGCTACGCACAGCTCGGCAATCCGGATCTGGATCCGGAAATCGGCCGTGGTATCGAGATTGGCGCCAACTTCGACACAGGTGGTCTGCAGGGGCGGGTTGCGGCCTTCCATACCCGCTATCRGAACTTCATCGAGACCGTGACAACCGTTGACGCGGGCGGCTTTACGACGTTCAACTACACGAACGTTTCTTCAGCTTCGATCTCCGGTCTCGAAGCCAACCTCATCAAGACGTTCGACAACGGTATCAACCTTCACACCTCGCTGGCCTACACTTATGGCCGCAATGACGACACGCAGGAGCGGTTGCGTTCCGTGGCGCCGTTCAAGGCGATCATCGGCGGTGGCTGGAGCAATGACGAATACGGGTTCGACCTTTCCTCGACGCTCTCGTCCCAGATGACCGGCAACGACAATGCACTGACGTCGTTTGACGCACCTGGTTATGGTATCGTCGACCTGACGGCATGGTGGACGCCGGAGCAGGTCAAGGGACTGCGCATCCAGGGTGGTGTCTACAACATCTTCGACCAGGAATATTATAGTGCGCTCGCCGTTCGCGACGTGAACCTCAGCGCGACGTCTTCGCAGCCCAAGGAGTGGTATTCGGAGCCGGGCCGTACCTTCAAGATCTCGGTCACCAAGACATTCTGATGAGAAATCAGCCTTCAAGGCTGGGGCAGGGGCGGCTTTCGGGCCGCCCTTTTTCGTGGGCTGATCGCCTCTTGCGCTTGGCTTCATCTCAGGCTAACAATTTCGCCCATGAAGAAGTCCTTGAACATTGCAGTTTGGTGGTGGGCTCGCTGAGGCGGCCTCGACCAATCGTGTCCAAAGACGACGAACGAGCCGCCCGAAACTTCGAGGCGGCTTTTTTGTTTCAAAGGCCGCCTTTCGTCCGGGCCCGATAACGGAGTGGAACTATGGTAACGATCCTGCGGGATGATGGTGCGGAAATCTACGAGACCAAGGGCGGTATTACCGTCACGCGGCAAAGGCGGGCCATTCCCTATGCCGATGCTGTCTCGTCCTATGTCGACAAGCTCGATGAGCGGCGCGGCGCCGTCTTCTCGTCGAACTACGAATATCCGGGCCGCTATACGCGTTGGGATACGGCTGTCGTCGATCCGCCGCTCGGTGTCTCCTCCTTCGGCCGCAATGTCTGGATCGAAGCCTATAACGAGCGCGGCGAGGTCATCCTCGAGTTCATCGTCGAGCGACTGAAGACCGTCAGCGAACTGGAACTCGGCGCACTGACCGCGCGCAGGCTCGATCTGACGGTCAAGATGCCTGACCGCGTTTTCACCGAAGAAGAGCGCTCGAAGATGCCGACGGTGTTTACCGTACTTCGCGCCATCACCGATCTTTTCTATTCGCAAGCCGATGCCAGCATCGGCTTCTATGGCGCTTTCGGCTATGATCTCGCCTTCCAGTTCGACGCGATCAATCTGAAGCTGGAACGACCTTCCGACCAGCGCGACATGGTGCTTTACCTGCCGGATGAAATCCTCGTTGTTGATAACTATGCCGCCAAGGCCTGGGTTGATCGCTACGATTTCTCCAAGAACGGCAAGACGACCGAGGGCAGGGCAGGCGACATCGCAGCCGAGCCGTTTGTCCGCACGGATACGATCCCGCCGAAGAGCGATCATCGTCCGGGCGAATATGCCGAGCTCGTCGTCAAGGCGAAGGAGAGCTTCCGCAAGGGCGATCTCTTCGAAGTGGTGCCCGGGCAGAAGTTCATGGAGCGCTGCGAAAGCAAGCCTTCGGATATTTCCAAGCGGCTGAAGGCGATCAATCCGTCCCCCTATTCCTTCTTCATCAACCTTGGAAACCAGGAATATCTGGTCGGTGCCTCGCCGGAAATGTTCGTGCGTGTTTCCGGTCGCCGCATCGAGACCTGCCCGATCTCGGGCACGATCAAGCGCGGCGACGATCCGATCGCCGACAGCGAGCAGATTCTCAAGCTCCTGAACTCGAAGAAGGACGAGTCCGAACTCACCATGTGCTCGGACGTCGACCGCAACGACAAGAGCCGCGTCTGCGAGCCGGGTTCGGTCAAGGTCATCGGTCGCCGCCAGATCGAGATGTATTCGCGCCTCATCCACACGGTCGACCATATCGAAGGCCGTCTGCGGGACGATATGGACGCCTTCGACGGCTTCCTGAGCCATGCCTGGGCCGTGACTGTAACCGGTGCGCCGAAGCTCTGGGCCATGCGTTTCATCGAAGCGCATGAGAAGAGCCCGCGCGCATGGTATGGTGGGGCGATCGGCATGGTCGGCTTCAATGGCGACATGAATACCGGCCTGACGCTGCGCACCGTGCGCATCAAGGATGGGATTGCCGAAGTGCGCGCTGGTGCGACGCTGCTCAACGATTCCATTCCCGAGGAAGAAGAAGCCGAAACCGAACTGAAGGCCTCTGCCATGCTTTCCGCCATCCGCGATGCCAAGACCGGCAATTCCGGCAAGACCCAGCGCGATGTCGCCTCTGTTGGCAAGGGCGTCAACATCCTGTTGATCGACCACGAAGACAGTTTCGTGCATACGCTAGCAAATTATTTCCGCCAGACGGGGGCGACCGTCTCGACTGTGCGTACGCCGGTGCCGGAAGAAATCTTCGATCGGCTGAACCCTGATCTCGTCGTTCTGTCGCCGGGACCTGGGAACCCGAAGGATTTCGACTGCAAGGCGACGATCAAGAAGGCCCGCGCTCGCAACCTTCCGATCTTTGGCGTCTGCCTGGGCTTGCAGGCGCTGGCCGAAGCCTATGGCGGCGAGCTTCGTCATCTGGCTCTGCCGATGCATGGCAAACCGTCGCGCATTCGCGTGCTGGAGCCGGGCATCGTCTTCTCGGGGCTTGCCAAGGAAGTCACGGTCGGCCGTTATCACTCGATCTTTGCCGATCCTTCGACGCTGCCGCGGGATTTCATCATCACCGCCGAAAGCGAGGATGGCACGATCATGGGTATCGAGCATGCCAAGGAGCCGATCGCGGCCGTGCAGTTCCATCCGGAATCGATCATGACGCTCGGCGGCGATGCCGGCATGCGGATGATCGAGAATGTGGTGGCGCATCTCGCCCGCCGGGCCAAGACCAAGGCGGCCTGAAGGCCTTTCTCTTGAACGCATAAAAAACCCGCCGGAAACGGCGGGTTTTTTATGTTTGGGATGTTCGTCTATACGCGCCGCATGAGCCGGGCGACGATGGATACGACGAACAGCACCAGGAAGATGAAAAACAGGACCTGGGCGATCGAAGCGGATGCGCCGGCAATGCCGCCAAATCCAAGGACGCCTGCAATCAGGGCTACGACGAGAAATACCAGAGCATAGTACAGCATCGCGATCTCCTTTATCGGTTGCTGGCAATATAACGGAAACGAGAGCGCTTCGTTCCATTGGTGCCGCGACCAATTGAATTACGTGCTGGACCAATGCTTTTCAGCTGAACTGCAGGTCGGCCTTGAATGAGGGATCGCCGTCGCGTGGCATGGGCGGTTCGGCGGCTGCCAGATAGGATCTGGCCGGGCCGGTCAGCACGAACCAGAGACTGGCGCCGATCATGAAATAGGCGGCCGTTGGATCATCCGAGCGCGAGACGAAGGGAAGGCAGATGGCGGTGAAGAGGATGGCGAGCCGGACGGCCCATTCCGCCTCTCGCTTCATGAACGCCCTGGTTCTCAGCTTCTTGTAGGCCGCGACGTCGTAGCCGCCCATGTCGCGGCCGGATGTAAAGAGCATCCAGGCGGAGGGAAGCGTCAACATGGCCAGGCCGCCGTAACACAGAAGCAGCGCCGGCCCGGAGAGGAAATGCCCGGCAGCAAAGAGCAGGAGGCCTGTCACTGCAATATTCCAGAGCGGCTCCAGCCGCTCAGGCGACAGGCCGGTGCGACTATGCCAGGCCCGCAAGGAACTGGCCGCGCCGTCGAGCAACGGTTGGTCGATGTAGCGATTAATCCAATGCATATCCGCGCGGTCCCCAATTGACTGCAGGGCCGTCAACACCATGCAATTGGGTCGCTATCATGGCACAAACGGCAAAAGCAGGAGACCGCGGCGTTTTGGCTGACCTATGCGCCTCGCTTGACGACACGCAGGTTCATTTCGGACCGCAGTTTGAAGCCGAGCGCCTTGTAGAGCGTGATGGCCGGCGTGTTGGTGTAATAGGCATGCAGGAAAACTGTGTCGCCCCTGGCGGAGATTTCGCCCGCGACATAGCGGAACAGCAGGGTACCGAGGCCACGTCCCTGAAAATCCGGGTGGGTGCAGAGGCCGCTGAGTTCGCCAAACCCCGGGTGGCGCAGGCGCTGTCCAGCCATGGCGACGAGACGACCGTCGATCTTCACGCCCCAGAAGGTGCCCAGGCTCTGGGCGCGGAGCGTGAAGGGACCGGGTTTGGTCAGCGTCGCCAGCGCGAGCATTTCCTCCGCATCGTCAGAGGTCAGTGGCTGCAACCGGCTGTCGGAAATGCGCTCGTAAGGCCGCTCGGCGACCATCTGCACCAGCTTTCCCTCGGCGACGACCGTCAGTCCCTGCGGTATGATGACGGGTCCGGCTTCGACAATCGCCATGGCCTCATCAACGGCAGGAAGGTTCTCCAGCGCTTCGAGGCTTTCGCGCGTATCGTCGGCGGCGGCCGCGAAGGGGACGATTGAGGGCGGGTAGCGCATCGCCCGTTCGCCGCCTTCGGCGAGATCGGCATGTGCGGTGTGGAGCGCGTTCCAGATCGGCCGATCGAGAATATGGCTCATGGGGTCTTCTCCTTCAGGGCGCTCGTCCGGCGGGTAAGCGGTGCTTCGGCGAGGCCGTCTTCGATTGCTGCAAGCTGTTCCAGCAACGGGCCGTTGAGATCCCGGCAGAGATCGGCAACGGCGGCTGCGATATGCGGCCAAACCTGTTGCCTGGAATAATCGACGAGTTCCTGTCCTTTCGGTGTCAGCGACACGACCCTGCGCCGTTGATCCTCAGCGGATGGCTGCATGTCGAGGAAGCCGAGTTCCATCAGCTGGGAGGCGGTGCGGGTCGCGCCGGGCTGGGTTATGCCGACGGCTTGCGCCAGTTCGCCTATCGTCAGTGGGCCGAGCCTGTCGATGGCGCCGAGGAAAGGATATTGCGCGGCTTGGATGGAGACGCCCAGCCCCTCGATCACCTGCTGCGTATCGGCCTGCAGACGCTCACCAATGCGGCGGAAGCGGCTGCCGAGGCAAAGGTAGCCCAGCGATTTCACGACATCTTCCACCAAGGCCGTTTCTCCCAATTACATTACAGGTTATATAAATGGTTATAAAATTTTCGTCAATCAGATCTGTCTTTGTTCCGAAGTGCCAAAGCCTTTGACATTTCGAGTGCGATTGCCCATATCACCCGCATCAGCCGCCTGCGCGATTCCCGCGCGGGCGGTTTTGCGTTTCAATGGCTTAAATGCTGCAATTCATTCGCAACCGCAGGGGGACGATATGAGCGACGAGGGCAATCTCACGGTTCGGAAACTGGCGTTCTGGGGCATTCCCATGTCGCTTGGCGTCATGGGACTGAAGATGGTCGCCTGGTGGGTGACGGGCTCTGTGGCTCTGCTTTCGGACGGGCTGGAATCCTTCGTCAACGTGGTGGCGGCCTTCATCGCCTTCTTCGTCATCCGTTATGCGCAGAAGCCGGCAGACCATGACCATCCCTTCGGCCATCACAAGGCCGAATATCTTTCGGCCGTCACCGAAGGCGTGATGATCGTCGTTGCCGCGCTGCTGATCGTTCAGCAGGCCGTCGGCCATCTCGCCAACCCGCGCATGCTCGAGGCGCCCGTGCTCGGCCTTGCAATCAATATTGCCGCCGGTGTCATCAATACCGTCTGGGCGCGGCTTTTGATCCGTACCGGGCGACAGCACCGCTCTGCAGCCTTGATGGCGGATGGGCAGCACATCATGTCGGATGTGGTCACTTCGGTTGGCGTTCTCGTTGGCCTGCTTCTGGCGCTTGCGACCGGTTATGCGATCTTCGATCCCATTCTCGCCATTCTCGTTGCGCTCAACATTCTCTATCAAGGCTGGAAAGTGATCTCGCAGTCGGTCGGCGGACTGATGGATCAGGCGGTCGAGCCGCAGGAACAGGAGGCGATCAAGCAGGCAATCGCCACCCATGCGGCAGGCTCTATCGGTGTGCATGATCTCAAGACCCGGCGTGCGGGCTCGGTCACCTTCGTCGATTTCCATCTCGTCGTGCCCGGCAAGATGACGGTTCGCGAAGCGCATGATATTTGCGACCGCCTTGAAGATGCCATCCGCGCCGTGCATGCGGGCGCGACAATTGCCATTCACGTGGAGCCGGAGGGCGAAAAGGCCCATGGCATCCGCGTCAAAGTGATCAAGGAGGCGTAATGCCCAATACAGACGTTTCCAGCCTTTCGATGCTGGGCCAGCAGACGGAAACCGCCAAGAACCCCGAAGAGGCGATTCTGGAAAAGGTGCCATCCAATCATGCCGGCACCGATTATGTCGTGCGCTTCACCGCGCCGGAATTCACCTCGCTCTGCCCAATGACCGGACAGCCGGATTTCGCCCATATCGTCATCGATTACATTCCCAATGAATTTCTGGTGGAATCGAAGTCGCTGAAGCTCTTCCTGCATTCCTTCCGCAATCACGGAGCCTTCCACGAGGATTGCTCGATCTATATCGCCAAGCGCATCGTCGAGCTTCTGGATCCGAAGTGGCTGCGCATCGGCGCCTACTGGTATCCGCGCGGCGGCATTCCGATCGACGTCTTCTGGCAGACCGGCAAGCCGCCGGAAGGCGTATGGTTGCCGGATCAGGGTGTCGCCACCTATCGTGGACGTGGGTGAGACGTGGTCGGGCGCAGCCAGCGATCGATCCAGTGAATCGATTGCAACGGCGAACGCCCTGAGCTCAAGGCGAAGGGCCCGGAAACGATGTGGCAATTGAAACCAACTGCCACTCTTTCCTTAAAGCTAAATCCTAAACATCCGTCGTGTCGTCACCGGAATCATCCGTGAAGTCATCGTTGTCGTCGTAATCGGCCTGCTGGATGTTGTCGTTGTTATCATTGTTGTCAGCTCTGGAATCATCCGCCTGACTGTTGTCGCCGTAGTAATTGTTGATGACGGTTTCCTCGGTGGGCGCACCGGCATTGCCGAAGGGATTGGCGCCGCCAAAAGGCGAACCCAAGCCGAGCGACGACATGTGGTTGCCGAAAATGCCTGAGAGGGAGTTGGCGAGAAGCATGCCGCCGGCCACGCCGGCCGCGGTGCCGAGAGCGCCACGCAGGAAGCTGCCGCCGGCAGAGGGTGCCGAGGCCTGCTGGCTCCATGGGCCGGTCGGCTGCTGCGGCATCTGGCGATTGTTGTCATAGCCGCGCGGCGGCTGTTCGTAGCTGTCCCTCGGCGCGCTGCCCCAGGGACCGGGAGCGGGGGCCGGCTGCTGCGTCTGGGTGCTGCCGAAGATCGAGCTCAGGAAGCCGCCCTGCTCGGCCTGGCGGTGATCACCGGCGCCGGCTTCAAACTGCCGTACACGCTCTTCCAGTTCCTTGATGTGGTTGGCCGCCGCCTCCAGGCCCTTTTCCTGCACGATGACGGCCTGCGCCAGATAGTAGGTGGCGGAGGGCTGCGTGCGGGTCGCTTCCGATATCAGCGCTTCGGCTTCCGGATCGCGCGGTGTTGTGCCTGCGGTGCGGACGCGATCGAAAAGGGAGGTCAGCAATTGGCGTTCTTCCGGTGACATGTTCTGTCTCCTTTAAAGTTCTGCGGCCTTACCATTCGGCGGATGGGCCGCGTAAAGCTGAGTTAGGAAGCGATTAGGGCATTTCAAAGCCTTGGCGACTTACATTTCAGTAAGCTCAGACCTCCTTCAGCCAGATGCGCAGAGGTCCCAGAATTTCGAAGCCCGCGCGCACCGCTTCGTCCAGCTCGTCGCCGCGTTCATAACCGACAAGCGGCTCTCGCGGATAGAGCTCGGCCGCCTGCGCAATCAGCCCACGACGGATGGTTTCGCCGTGCCGGCCTTCGGCAAACAGGTTCGATAGGCCGACTACTCCGGCATCGCGATTGAGGATGCCGCCGCCAATCGGCTTGTCGTGTTCGAAGCCGAGCAGAAAGGCGATTTCGGGGTCGTGGAGCAAGGGTTCGCTAAAGATCCTCTGCGCTACCGGGCTGTTCGCCTTGCTCCATTCCACCTCCCATCGGGTAAGATCGGCAGCGCTTTCCATGCGCTTCCAGGAGATTGGAGATGGCACTGAAACTGGCGTGCGCATTCCGATCCATTCGGCCTCGAACAGCAGCGTGAAGCCGAGCGGCTCAATATCGAGGGCCGCATAGCTATCCTTGATCGCCCAAACGCGTTCCTCGCTGTTAACAAGAGTCGCGATCGCCTCCGTCTGCTCGCCGTCCGCCTCCGTCAGCGTCACGATGTCAGGATAGAAGGGCGGCGTACCACGGCGGTGAAACCAGAGTGTGGACGTGAACTCACCTGGCGAGCCCAGCGCCTTGCAGACCGCATCGCACCAGAATGCATTATTGCTGATGGCAGCACGCAGAAAGGTGGAGGCCATTTTATGTTTCTCCCGGGCTTTTCAGATGATGCGATGATATCGTCCGTTTGTCATAAGAATATCTTCACCGCTTCCTGCTTCCTCTTTTTCCCGCATTGTTTTACGCATTGAGTCGCACTATGTGCGAGGAACCGCATTGGACGAGAGAGGTTCGAATGAACGACGAAGAAGAACAGGACGACAAGACGAAGGAACTGCCGCTCGGCAAGGAAACGGAGGCGAACCTTTTCAAGTCGCGTTCGATCTTCATCTACGGGCCGATCACGCAGGAACTGGCGCAGAAGGTCTGCACCCAGCTCGTGGCGCTCGCCGCTGCCAATGACGAAGACATCCGAATCTATGTGAATTCGCCTGGCGGCCACGTCGAATCCGGCGATTCCATTCACGACATGATCAAGTTCATCAAGCCGAAGGTCTGGATGATCGGTACGGGCTGGGTTGCCTCGGCCGGCGCCCTCATCTATGCCGCAGCTCCGAAGGAACGCCGCATCTGCCTGCCGAACACCCGTTTCCTGCTGCACCAGCCGTCCGGCGGCACCCGCGGCATGGCTTCGGATATCGAGATCCAGGCACGCGAGATCATCAAGATGAACGAGCGCCTGATCAAGATCTTCTCGAAGGCTACCGGCCAGTCGGAAGAAAAGATCGCCAAGGATATCGACCGCGATTACTGGCTCTCGGCTGAAGACGCCATTGCCTATGGTCTCGTCGCTCGCGTCGTGACCTCGCAGAGCGAAATCTGATTTTTTCGCTGATGCTGCCTTGAATTGACGCCCCGTTTGCGATCCGCAGGCGGGGCGTTTCCATGTCTGCCGGCATGCTGCCATGCAATCTAGTGGGATTGCCGCGCAAGCGAACATTTCCAGGGGCAATCCGGCTTGCGCGCAATTCGCTTATGCTGCTCCATGCGCAATCTTCGCAGCCGGAGTCGCGCCATGCTCAAAGATTTCTCCGTACAGAGCCTGTTCATGGGGCTTCTGACGGCTTTCGTCGGGTTCACCAGTTCCTTTGCCGTCGTGTTGCATGGGCTTCAGGCGGTGGGTGCGACGGATGCGCAGGCGGCTTCGGGGCTGATGGCGTTGTCGATCTCGATGGGGCTTTGCGCTGTCATACTCAGCGCCGTCACGCGTCTGCCGGTCAGTATCGCCTGGTCGACCCCAGGGGCTGCACTGCTTGCGAGCATCGGAACGATTGATGGTGGCTTCAATGCAGCGGTCGGCGCGTTCATTCTTTGCGGCGTGCTGATCGTTGTCGCCGGGCTGTTCAAGCCGCTCGGACGGGCGGTTGCCGCCATTCCTGCGCCGCTTGCCAATGCAATGCTGTCGGGCGTGCTGCTCGGCCTTTGTTTTGCGCCGGTCAAGGCCGTCGCCTTCAATCCGCTGCTCGGTCTGCCGATCATTCTGACCTGGATCGTGGTCGGCGCCTTCAAGCGCCTTTGGGCGGTGCCGGCGGCGCTGGTGGCTTTCGTGCTGGTACTGGCCTTCGGTGTCGATATTCCCGCGGGTGCCTTCTCTTCGCTCGAGCAGTCGCTGGTGCCGGTCATCGATATCGTGCATCCGGTCTTCAATCTCTCGGGTTTCGTGTCGATTGCCCTGCCGCTCTTCATCGTGACCATGGCGTCGCAGAATATTCCTGGCATCGCGGTGCTGAAGGTCAATCACTATGATCCGATGCCGGGGCCGCTCTTCGCGGTAACCGGCGTCTTCTCGCTTCTGGCGGCGCCTTTTGGCGGCCATGCGGTCAACCTGGCGGCGATCACCGCAGCGATGTGCGCCGGGCAGGACGCGCATGCCGATCCCTCGCGGCGGTATTGGGCGGCGCTGATCTCGGGTGTCGGCTACGTCATTTTCGGCCTGCTTGCCGGAGCGGTGACGGCCTTTGTCGCGCTGGCGCCACCGATCCTTATCGAGGCCGTGGCCGGTCTGGCACTTGTCGGCGCCTTCTCCAGTTCAGCCATGGCCGCTTTCCAGGCACCGGAATCGCGTGAGGCAGCCGCAATCACCTTCCTCGTCACTGCGTCAGGCGTTTCCTTCGGCGGCATATCCGGCGCCTTCTGGGGGCTGATCGCGGGCGGGCTGATGCTGGCGCTGTCCCGTATCGTGCAGGCGAGGAAAAAATAGGCGAGGGGTTGCCGGATTTTCCGGCGGAGGCTATAAGCGCGGACATGAAGAGCACAAGCGCACGGATTTCCGAGACGATTGCACGCGGCCGCACGGCCCTGCGTGACAATACGCGCGCCCTGACCTCGCTTCTTCTCCTCGGCCTTACGCGCGGTTGCCGGGTCCTTTGAGGAGCGCCCGGCGGCCGAAAGCCCGCCCGGCCATCGCTCCTCGCGACTCACTTTCAAAATTGACCAAACGACCGATCAAAGGTCCGCATTTGCAGTCGCCAAGCCTGATATGATCGGCTAAGACGCGAGGCAAATGCCGGGACGAGGAGACAAGACAATGGACACGACCACCCGCCGATCCTCCGCAGGCGCCAAGGGCATGCCCGACGCCGCCGTCAAATACCGGCCCTATCCGCAGGTGAATATCCCCGACCGCACCTGGCCGACCAAGACCATTTCCAAGGCGCCGATCTGGTGCTCCGTCGACCTGCGCGATGGCAACCAGGCACTCGTCGATCCGATGGGCCATGACCGCAAGGCGCGCATGTTCCACCTGCTCCTGGAAATGGGCTTCAAGGAAATAGAGATCGGTTTCCCGTCCGCCTCGCAAACCGACTTCGATTTCGCCCGCTGGTGCGTGGAAGAGGGCAATGTGCCTGACGACGTCTCGCTGCAAGTGCTGGTCCAGTGCCGACCCGAACTGATCACCCGCACCTTCGAGGCGCTGGAAGGCGCAAAGCAGCCGATCGTGCACTTCTACAATTCCACCAGCGAATTGCAGCGCCGCGTGGTCTTCGCCAAGGATGTGCACGGCATCAAGCAGATTGCCGTCGATGCCGCCAAGATGATCAGCGACATGGCGGCCAAGGCCGGAGGCGGCTATCGTTTCGAATATTCGCCAGAAAGTTTCACCGGCACCGAGCTGGATGTGGCGCTGGAGATCTGTAACGCCGTCATCGAGGTGATGAAGCCGACGCCTGACAACAAGCTCATCATCAACCTGCCTTCGACGGTAGAGATGGCGACGCCGAACGTCTACGCCGACCAGATCGAGTGGATGTGCCGCAATCTCGACAACCGTGAGAACCTGATCATCTCTCTGCATCCGCATAATGACCGCGGCACCGGGATCGCCGCTGCCGAGCTCGCTCTGCTGGCTGGTGCGGACCGCGTCGAGGGCACGCTCTTCGGCAATGGCGAGCGCACCGGCAATGTCGATGTCGTCACCATGGCGCTCAACATGTTCACGCAGGGTGTCGATCCGCAGATCGACTGCTCCAATATCGAGCGCATCAAGGAAGTGTTCGAATATTCGAACCAGATGGCGATCACCGAACGTCATCCCTATGTCGGCGAACTGGTCTACACGGCCTTCTCCGGCTCGCATCAGGATGCGATCAACAAGGGCATGAAGGCAGCACAAGTCGCCAACCATCCGGTCTGGGAAGTGCCGTACCTGCCGATCGACCCGCGCGACGTTGGCCGCTCCTACGAAGCGATCATCCGCATCAATTCGCAGTCCGGCAAGGGCGGCATCGCCTATATCCTGCAGCAGGACTACGGGCTCAACCTGCCGCGCAACCTGCAGGTCGAATTCCGCGGAGACATCCAGCGCATTACCGATGAAGAAGGTAAGGAGCTTCCGTCAAAGCGTATCCACGACCGCTTCATCGAGCGCTACGTGACCCAGCCGGATGGCCGCCTGAAGTTCGTCGATCATCACACCTACCCTGACACCGAGCGCAAGGGACAGAGGGTCGTGGCGGCCGAAATCACCGACAATGGCGAGATCAAGCGTATCGAAGGCCGCGGCAATGGCCCGATCGACGGCTTCATCAACGCGCTGTCGCATTATCTCGGCATCGAGATGTCGGTCGAGGACTATTCGGAACATTCGTTGCAGCACGGCTCCAATGCCGCCGCTATCTCCTATGTCGAGACGTCCTACCCGGGCGGCAAGCTCTTTGGTGCCGGTATCAACACCAATATCGTCGCGGCATCGCTCGAAGCGATCGTGTCGGCTGCCAACCGCGTGCTCGACGTGAAGGCCGGCAAGGCCTGAGCATTCCGATCAGGCCGCGATCGCCTCAGGATGACGCGGCCTGACGATGCAATCGGCGAGCTCATCGAGTTCGCCCTGCGCCTTCGCGTGGTTCTGTCCCCATTGGCAGAGTGCGAGTAGAATTGGCTCCAGCCCGAGGCCGAGCTCGGTTGTGCTATATTCCACCCGCGTCGGCACCTCGGCAAAGATCTTTCGGCGTACAAGGCCGTGCTCTTCCATTTCCCGTAGCTGCTGGATCAGCACCTTCTGGGTGATGTCAGGCATCATGCGCTTGAGTTCCGAAAGTCGCCTGGGTCCTGAGAAGACGTGATAGAGGATGACGGGTTTCCATCGCCCGGAAATGACCTTCAAAGCGCGTTCCACAGGCAGTTTCGGTAATCTTTTCATGGGCTCGGCCATGGTCACCTCCTGGTGGGTATAGCACTGATATGTGTGTATTTTGAACTGTAAATCGAGTGCTAAGGCCTGCTTCACGCCATCAAAACGTGAGGTCCGCCATGAAAGCCGTTCAATTCACCCGCTTCGGTCCGCCTGAGGTTCTCGAAACGATCGAGGTGCCGAAACCGGAACCCAATGGCGGCGAGGTGCTGGTGCGTGTCCATGCTGCCGGCGTCAATTTCTTTGAGGTTCTGATGCGGGCGGATCGTTATGCCGTCACGCCGCCACTGCCTGTCTTTCCCGGTGTGGAGGTGGCAGGCATTGTCGAAAACATTGGGGCGGATGCCGATCCGTCGCTCTCTGGCGCACGTGTCGCTGTCCCGCTCTTCGCAATCGGGCGTGGCTTTGGCGGTTATGCCGAATATGTGGCTGTGGAAGCTGGAGCGGCGGTGCGTTTGCCGGACAGCCTTTCCTTTGCAGATGCGGCGGCGTTGATGGTGCAGGGCCTGACGGCTCTGCACATGGTGCGTCGTAGTCCGCCGAAAGGAAAGGTGGTGCTCGTCAACGCTGCCGGCGGCGGGGTCGGATCGCTGTTGCTGCAGCTTGCCAGGCGGGAAGGAGCAAGCCTGATCATTGCCGCAGCAGGCAGCGAGGCCAAGAGGAAAATTGCACTTTCGCTCGGCGCCGACGTGGCGGTCGATTATACCGCCAAAGATTGGGCCGGTCCCGTCAAGGCAGCGACCGGAGGGCAGGGCGCCGATGTCATTTACGAGACGGTTGGCGGTGATGTCGCGAGGGCGTCTCTGGCCGCACTTGCTCCGGCCGGAGAAATGCTCTTGGCGGCCATGGGGCGGTTCTCGCTGGAGCTTTCCGAAATCCGCTCCATGCTCGATGCAAACCAGTCATTGAAGGGTTTTTCGCTCCTGCCGTTGATTGCCGCTGACAAATGGAAGGGCGATCTCGCTCTCCTCTTCGATCTCGCCGCAACCGCAGCGTTGAAGGTCGTGCACGGCGGGAGTTTTTCACTTGATGAAGCGGCTGAGGCGCATCGCGTGCTCGAAGAGCGCCGGATCAGCGGAAAAGTCGTTCTGGTGCCTTGACCATCAAATGGCGGCGGCGACTTCCATGGCGAGCTGGCCGAGAGAAGCCTCGGCGGAGGGGCCGGCCAATACATAGGACGTGCCCGCATTGTGCCAGGTCACAAGGCCGATTTCGTCGCGGATCGTTTCCTTGAAATCTTCCGTTTCCGGTGGCTGCGCATCCTTGCGGAAACATATCGAGATGATATCGCCATCTGTGTTGGAATAGACAAGCTGGCCGACAGGGCGGTTGTCGCCAAGGATCACGCGCGCGCCCTGGAAGGTCCAGGATCCAGCGGAAAGATCCGGCACGCGGAACGGCACGCCGATCGCCGTTGTGAGCCAGGAGGAGATTTCCTCGGCTTGGGAGGCCGGCACCTCGACGAGGTGACGCGGCTGGCGCACGAGAAGCCGCTGAAAGGCGGTGACGTCGCCCAGCCAGTCATTGGTGTTGATCTGCGCCGCCGCGACCGGTGCAGCGTCATCCGTATCCGGCGCATTGCCGATGAAATAGCCGATGCCACCACCGACGACGAAGAGAATGAGGGCAGCGGCAAGCGCCTGACGGCCGTTCGGCGCGAGCTTCAGCTGCGGGCGCGCGCTGCGCGGGGCGATCGGCGTCTTCGGCGGCTGCGTGCTCTTGATGGAGCGGACAAGCGCCAGCGGAACAGGTTCTTTCAGCATGTCGTCCAGCTTGCGGCGTCCGAAATCGACGCCGTGGCGGAGCTTGTCGTAGATCTTGCGGGCACTTTCATCCGTCGCCAGCCGGCCTTCGAGCTCCAGCTCCTGTTCCGGTGTGGTTTCGCCATCGAGGAGGGCGGCGAGCTGGGCTTCGAGCGGCTGTTTTTTGAAATCGAGCAAATCAGTCAGTACCTGTGAACGGGCGGATTGTGACCGGACAATGCGGCGAAATGGAGTCGTGCGGTGGCAAGCTGGCCGGCAATATTGCCGATTGTGATGCCCATGATTTCGGCTGCCTGCTGATAGCTGTGGCCTTCCACGTCGATCAGCACGAAAATGCTGGCCACGCCCTCGGGCATCTCCGCAAGCATGCGGTGCAGTGCGTCGGTATCGACGGCGGCCACGCGGTCGCGAATGGCGTCGCGGATATCGGTCACATTGCCTCGCGCGGCCGGACGCGGCTTGCGCTTGCGACTGTCTTCCGCCCATTGCTGGCGGGCCAGCATATAGATCCAGCTTTCGAGCCGGCCTTCGCCGTTCCACTGATGTCCCTTGGAAATAGCGCGCAGACACACCGACTGAACCAGCTCATCGGCCGCGGTCGTCTCTCCCGCGAGCGTAATGGCAAAGCGGCGGAGGCGGGGCAAGAGACCGACGAGGTCACGCCGGATATCGGTGGTGGTTGCGGGTTGGCGCATGGTCTTTCCAAGAAGCATTCACGTTGGCCGAAACTCATACCAGCATCGAATATGGGCCAGCTTCGCATGCGGGGCTTGCCCGGCGGGCGCGAAGCCATCGTATTCATCCCGGCCATACAGGCGGCTTTTATGGAACAGGTCGCCTGTACTTCGCAAGCGCGGGGTGCAATTCATCCATCCCTTGCCAGGGGATTTACGCACGATACCCCGCGGAGCTTGTCTCAATATGTCCTGTAGCCGTTCAGGCTCTGCAGCAGAGCGCGATAGGCCCAGGTGTTTTCGCCGCCGCGATCGCGAATCTCGACGAGCTGGACGCGGGCGCCCTGGATGTCGCCCTGCTCGGCAAGCGCCATGCCCATATAGGAGCGTGCGAGGATGTAGTTCTCATCCTGCTGCAGCGCCTTCTTGTAGTAGGACATGCCGAGCTCCACGCGGCCGGCCTTGCGGTTGGCATAGCCAAGATAGTTCAGGATGCGCGGATCGTCCTGATTTTTGGCGAGATTGAGCACCGTGATGGCGTTTTCATATTGGC
This sequence comes from Rhizobium sp. 05N49, assembly GCF_056396805.1. Classification (NCBI taxonomy): domain Bacteria; kingdom Pseudomonadati; phylum Pseudomonadota; class Alphaproteobacteria; order Hyphomicrobiales; family Rhizobiaceae; genus Rhizobium; species Rhizobium sp. 05N49. The sequence continues at coordinate 713,247 of NZ_JBFTME010000001.1, read as the reverse complement.
CGGCATAGGCGAATTCGCGAGCGAACTTGTAGAGATCGTCATCGTTGAAGCTCTGCTTCTTCGGGTCGACGCATTCTTTCTTCTTGGCATCCCACACCTTGCCTTTGCTGCAGGTCTTGGTCGTCTGGGTCTTCTGCGGCGGGGAAGTCTCGTCATTGTTGTCGCCGACCGCGAAAGCGGACGTGGCGAGGCCTAAAGCAAAGACGGAAACAAGCGAAAGTCTGCACAGGCGACGAAGAGAAGCAGTCATCGGGCGTACTCCGTTTTGAAACGCTGCGGTTGTCGGATTGTACGCCGACGATTGAAAATACCAAGAGCCCCGGCGGCCTTTATTGCTGATCTTGCGACACTGGCAAACGCTCTTCACGCGTTGCTTCAATCGCCGTCGGAACTGATTCCGCAAACGGCGTTAAAATGCGAAAATATCAGCGCTTTCCGGCATCATGCCGTCACCGGTGTCGTTGATGCTGAAGCGCTCGCCCTTCACCTCCCAGGCGCCGGGAGAACCGGAAATGGAGAAGAGATTGTAGGCGGCGCGGGGCTTGATGCCGCCCGGTCCCTGCGAGGCAGAGGCGATGCCGATGACAGGGACGGGACCTGTCTGCCCGCGCAGCCAGTAGAGCGTATTGAGATGCGTATGGCCATGCAGCACGAGTTCCGCTCCGCCGGTGGAAATGACGGCTGCGAAACGGCGGATGCCGATCATGCGCTTGTAAAAGGAGGTCGCGCCGCGGATGGGCGGATGGTGGATCATGACGACACGGAAGAGGCCGGCTTCACCGGCAGCGCGCAGCATGTTGACCGTATCGCGCGCCTGGCGCGCGCCGAAGAAGCCGGAGGCCGCGAAGGGTGGGGTTGCGACGGCCGTCGAGCAGCCGACGATTGCGACCTTGTCGCGGATGCGAAGGTAGGGGAAGATGTGGCGGTCTTCTTCCCATTGCGGCGGAGCGAGGTCGCCGCGCACATAGTCGTACCAAGCGCGCATCGACTTCTCATAGGAGCCTGGCACATAGGCATCGTGGTTGCCGGGAACGACCGAGGTAGCGGCGGGATCGCCGAGTTCGCGCAGCCAGGCTGCGGCGGCGCGGATCTCGATGCCGCTTGCGAGGTTGACGAGGTCGCCGGTCACCGCCAGATGGTCAGCCTTATGCGAACGGATATCGTTCAGCAGCAGATCGAGCGTGCTGCCGAAAAGATGCTTGCGCCGGTTGCGGTGCCAGTTCACAAAGCCCGTAATACGTTTTGAAAAAAGTTCGTGAATGGAAAGGCGGGGCAGGGGTCCGAGATGGACGTCGGAGATATGCGCTAGCTTGAACATGCAACGACACATAGACCAGCTTATTTACAATTCAAACACATCCGCGCGATGAGAGTATGAAAGAGCCCATGGCAGACAAACAAACATGGCCCCTTCACATGAAAGTGTTGGTGCGGCTGCTGCACGTGTATTTTTCCATCGCGCGCGGAATGACGATGGGGGTCCGTGCAGCCTGTTTCGACGAGCAGGGACGCCTCTTTCTCGTTCGTCACGGCTATACCGGCGGATGGCATATGCCAGGCGGCGGGCTGGAGCGAAACGAGACGGCAGAAGAAGCGCTCATCAAGGAATTGCGGGAGGAAGGCAACCTTAGGATCGTCGGCAAGCCGCAACTCTTCCACGTCTATTTCAACACCAGTATCACCCGGCGCGATCATGTGGTCTTCTATCGCGCCACCGTGGAACAGACGGCACCTCGGCCGCCGGACTGGGAAATTGCCGATAGCGGCTTTTTCGAGATCGACAACCTGCCGGCGGAAACGACCGAAGCGACGCATAGGAGGCTGACCGAGCTCCGCGGCGAGGCGGAGCCGGCACATTACTGGTAAAGCTCAGGCTGCGGCTAAAAGCTTGTCACGGCCATGTGGCCGGTCGAGATCGAGCGCCGGACCAACGGGCACGATGCCGGTCGGGTTGATGGTCTTGTGGCTCCGGTAATAGTGTTCCTTGATGTGTCGCAGGTTCACCGTGTCGGCAACACTAGGGGTCTGATAGAGGTCACGCAGATAGGCCGGCAGGTTGCGGTAGTCCTCGATACGGCGGATATTGCATTTGAAGTGGCCGACATAAACGGGATCGAAACGTACGAGCGTCGTAAAGAGCCGCCAGTCGGCTTCGGTCTGGCGATCGCCGAAAAGGTAACGGCCCTTGCCAAGGCGCTCATCGAGCCTGTCCAGCGTTTCGAAGAGCTTGACGACATTTTCCTCGTAGGCTGCTTGCGTGGTGGCAAAGCCTGACTTGTAGACGCCGTTGTTGACGGTGTCATAAACCACATCGTTCAGCGCATCGATGTCTGCCCGCAGGTCATCCGGGTAATAATCCGCTGTCGAGCCCGTCAGGTGATTGAAGGCGCTGTTGAACATGCGGATGATTTCGGCCGACTCGTTGTTGACGATCGTGCCGGTTTGCTTGTCCCAGAGAACAGGGACAGTGACGCGGCCGGAATAGTGCGGATCGGCCTTCACGTAGATTTCCCAGAGCGCCTTGGAGCCAAAAAGATGGTCGCCGGTGGCGCCATTGCCGACTTTGAACTCCCAGCCGTTTTCCACCATCAGCGGATCGACGACCGAAACGGAAATCAAGTCTTCGAGCTTCTTCAGCTTGCGGAAGATCAGCGTGCGATGCGCCCAGGGACAGGCGAGGGAAACATAGAGATGATAGCGACCCGCTTCCGCCTTGAAGCCGCCTTTGCCGCTGGGACCGGCTTCACCGTCGGCCGTGATCCAGTTGCGGAACTGCGATGGCTGACGCTTGAAATGACCCTTCGTTTCCTTCGTATCGTACCAGACGTCATGCCAGACGCCGTCTACCAGCATGCCCATGTTTTCTACCTCTGAAATTGGTTGTTGCAGCATAGATATTGCAGTGCGCCGCATTTTGCAGGTTGGCAAAGATTGAACACTGCGTCTCGGCCACCCAGTTCTTGACCGAATTTTTGCAATGGACGCCGGAAATTTTTCCTGCTATCCGCCTTCCTCACAAAATTCTGGAATCCTGCTTGATGTCTATTCTCAGAGGCCTGCGACGACGCTGATGTTCCCGAACGCCTGAGGGCGTGTTCGCGAACCCATATATCTGCGTCTATACGGTCTCTGTTACCATGCTCATGTACAAGCACGATCTCGTCTACCTCACCGAGGATGCGTCTCACGACGCCGCTATCGAACACATCAACGAAGAAGCCTTCGGCCCGGGCCGGCATACGCGCGCCGCTGCACGCATCCGCGAGCAGGGACCGCATGACCTGTCGCTCTCCTTCATCTGCGCCGATGACGGCGAAACGATCGCTTCTGTGCGAATGACGCCGGTTATGGCCGGAACGGTGAAGGGGCATCTGCTCGGACCTCTTGCGGTGCGGCCGTCGCACAAAAGCAAGGGCATTGGCCGGGAGCTGGTGCGCATTGCGGTGGAAGCTGCCAAACGCAAGGGCTCGGAAGCCGTCATACTGGTCGGCGACCCGCCCTACTATTGCCCGCTCGGCTTCGAAAAGGTCGCTTATGCCGCGCTGACCTTTCCTGGTCCGGTCGATCCGAGCCGCGTTCTCGTCGTGCCATTCGCGGAAGATGCGCATGCCCGGCTGAGGGGCAAGATTGCCTGGCGGAAGTAGGGCATTTCCGTCCTTTTTTGCTGGAATTGCTCTCGTCACAGCATCTTCTTGAGGAAGGTCCGCGTCCGGCCGTCGGGAAAATCCGGCAGTTCGCCGAAGACCTCGTAGCCCTGACGCTTGTACGCGCTGAGCGCATTCGGATTGAACGTATCGATCCAGGCCCCGCGGCAGCCGCGGGCAGCGGCTTCTTCTTCCGCCTTTGCAAGGATCTTGCCGGCCATGCCGCTGCCGCGGAGCGTATCGGGAATGTAGAGCAACTGTACGAAGAGCCAGCCCCAGGCAGTGTAGCCGGACAGACCGCCGGAAACCTTGCCGTCGGTATCGCGGATCAGAACGGCAAGCGCCTGCCGCTCGGACGGGCCGACATCCTCGGTGTTGAAAGCCGTCAGGCCATCGGTGATGACAGCGAGCTCTTCCGGTGAAGGGGAAGCGGTGAGCTCGAATTCCGGCATTTTTATCGTCCTTCGCGCCACCACATGGCGCCAAAGGCGAGAAGCAGAATGCCGACACCTGCAAAGCCTGCGAAGAGCGGCAAGGTGTTGATGCCCTTCAACACGGTCTCGTTGGTCATGCGGATCTGCATGCGGTCATTGTCGGTGACGCGTACCTGGCCCCGCACGGGAAGGATCGGCGGGACACTGATGGCGCCGGCATTGTTGACGACACGGGTCACGAGGCCGCGGCTCTTGTCGGTGATAGGCTTCAGAGCCGCCGTCGTCGAGATCATCGCCTTGAATTCCGGGGCATCGACAGCGCCGACATGGGCGAGTGTCGTCAGGTCGCCATTGCGGATTTCGAAAAGGCCGATCTCGTCCATGCGCTTTTCGGCCTTGTAGAGGCCGGGCTCGGTCTGCGTCAGCGGCAGGTTCTCGGTCTTGCCCGAGGGGTAGCGGACGACCGCGTCACCGGGGGCATCGCCGATCGTCTGGCGGGTGATTTCCAGCGTGCGGCCGGAGGTGCGCGCTGTCAGTGCCTCTTCTTCCAGCGCCGGTTCCTTCATCAGCCAGTGGGCGATGCGGCGATAGAGCGAGACATGCGGGCCGCCGCCCTCGAAGCCACGCGCCCAGAGCCAGCCCTGGTCGGAAAGCAGCATGGCGACCCGTCCCTGGCCGGCGCGGTTGAGAACCAGCAGCGGATGGTTGTCGGCGCCAACCATAACGGTCTGGCCCTGCGGCCGGTCGACATCGACGCTGCGGAACCAGCGGCCCCAATGCGGCGGCTCGTCGCCGGAGCCGTCAAGCCCGCGCGTGACGGGATGCTTGCGGCCCTGTTCTGACAGGCGGGGGTAGAAGGCTTGCTCGATCATCCGGCCGGTCGGCTCTGCCGGCAGCACGGAGGCGAGCGGCGTCATGGCGATCGATTCCGGGCTTGCATGCTCGGGGCCGGCGGCAATCAGCAGCGCGCCGCCGTTTTCCACGTATTGCGCGATGTTGTCGTAATAGAGCATCGGCAGCACATTGGCGCGGTCCTGATAGCGGTCGAAGATGATCAGATCGAAATCCTTGATCTTGTCGACGAAGAGCTCTCGCGTCGGGAAGGCGATCAGCGACAGCTCGTTGATCGGCGTGCCGTCCTGCTTTTCTGGCGGCCGCAGAATGGTGAAATGTACGAGATCGACCGACGCGTCGGATTTCAGGAGGTTACGCCAGGCGCGCTCGCCGGCATGCGGTTCGCCCGAGACGAGGAGGACGCGCAGGTTCTGGCGGATGCCATCGATGATGTGCACGGCGCGGTTATTGGCATCCGTTACCTCGCCGGGAATGCCGGCAACGGAGAATTCCAGCACATTCGGGCCACCGCGGGCCACCTTGAAGGAGAAGGGCGTATCCTGGCCGGGTGTTGCTTGAAGGGTGGCGATCTCGTCGCCATTGAGGCGCACCGTCACATTTGCCGCGCCGCCCGGGCTCGGGCCGTCGTCGAAGACCCGCAGGACGAGCTGCTGCTCCTCGTTGACGATGCCGAAGCGGGGGGCCTTGATGACTTCGATGCGGCGATCGAACTCGTTCGGCTTGCCGGTGATCAGGCCATGGATCGGTGCGTCGAAGCCGAGCGCCTGATTGACGCCGGGTACGTCATGCACTTCGCCATCCGTCAGCATGATCGCGCCGCCGACGCGCGAAGGCGGCACGTCGGCGATCGAGGCCGAGAGCGCATCGAAGAGACGCGTGGAGGGCACATCGGAATTCCGGTCCTCGTTCACGTCCACGAACCGCGGCTCGATTTGCGGAAAGCGCGCCAGCTGCGTCTTCAGCGAGGCGAGCGCCTCATCGGTCATCGTCATGCGATCGGCCGTCTGCTGGCTCTGGCTGCGGTCGACGATAACGGGAACGATGGTTGACAGCTGATCGCGGTCCTCCTGCAGCAATACCGGGTTGGCAAGTGCTGCGAGGAGGGCGAGAGCGGCAAGAGTGCGGATCCACGCGCCGCGAATGCCACGCCAGATCGCGAATATGGCGATCAGAAGGACGATGCCTGTCAGCACCGCCAGAAAGGGCCAGGGAAGGAAAGGCGAATAATCGATCGTCATGTCACTGCCCCAGCCGTTCGAGCAGGTCGGGCACGTGGACCTGGTCCGTCTTGTAGTTGCCGGTCAGCATGTACATCATGATGTTGACGCCTGCGCGGAAGGCATATTCGCGCTGCGTCTCATCCGGCGGCACAGTGGGCAGGAGCGGTGTGTCATTATCGTCGACGGCCCAGGCACCGGCAAAATCGTTCGCGGTAATCAGGATCGGCGAGACGCCGTCTGCGGCAGCGGCCGGCCTATTGGCATTGCTCTGGTTCTGACCTCCCTGCCGCGCTTCGATCCAGAGCGGGCTGCCGGCGTAGCGGCCGGGGAAGCTGGACAGCAGATAGAAGGACTTGGTCAGCACGTGGTCGTGCGGTACGGGTTCCAGCGGCGGAATATCCAGATTGGCGAGGATCTGCTGCAGGCGCTGGCCGTTGGCAGTCGTGTCGCTGCCGCCTTCGAGAGAGTCGATCTGGTCGCGCGTATCGAAAAGCACCGTTCCGCCGTTGCGCATGTAGGCGTCGATACGGCTGATGGCGGCGTTGGACGGCATCGGCGCGGTTGCGGAAACAGGCCAGTAGATGATCGGGTAGAAGGACAGCTCGTCCTTGTTCAGGTCAACGCCGACGGGCGGAGCCGGCTCCAGCGTCGTGCGGTAAGTCAGGAATTTCGTGAGGCCGTCGAGCCCCTCTTCGGAAATATTGTCGACATCCTGTTCGCCGGTCACGACATAGGCGAGATGGGTATTGTCCAGCCGCTGCATGATGATGTCGTCGCCTGGCTGGGTGTCATTGGCATGCGAGATGTCCGGCCGCAGCATCAGTCCGGCCGCAAGCGCCACGGCGATCGTCGCGGCAGCCCTGGCGCGCGGGCGCATGCGGGAGAAGGCGCCGTTCATGAAGAGCACGATCAGGCTGTCGGCGAGGAGCAGCAGGAAGGCGATGAAGAAGAGCAGGGGCTTGGCAGACCAGCTTTCGCCGCCGATGAGACCGGCGCGGACGACATTAACGCCAGCAATGTCGAGTGGTTTCAGGTTCGCGTTTTCGGGCAACACGTTGAGCGCCGCAAAACCATCTTCCGAACCGTAGAGGCCGGGCGGGTTGTCAAAATTGGCAAGGGGCGCGGCCTTGGCATTCGGTATCAGCGGACGGGCGTTGCCGGTTTCCGTCACCAACGTGCCCTTGGCCGTCAGCATGCGGAAGGGAGGCAGGGTTTCGGCGACACGCGCGCTGCCTGTCGATTCCGAGGTCACGCCGCCAGAACGCGAGATCTGGATGAGGTGTCGCAGCATTTCGACGAACGTGCCTGAAATCGGCAGGTTTGACCAGGTGGCTTCGGCGCTCACGTGGAAGAGAACGATCTGGCCGGCATTCATCTTGTTCATCGTTACGAGCGGCGTGCCATCGGCAAGGCTTGCCCATGTGCGTTCGGCAAGATCAGGCGTCGGCTCCGCCAAAACCTGACGGTTGATCGTGACGTCGGTCGGGCGCGGTATGCCGGCAAACGGGCCGAAAGCGGGGAATTCGGCAAGCGCCTGCGGTTCGCTCCAGGACAGGCTGCCGCCAAGCGCCCGTTCGCCTTGTCGCAAAGTGACCGGGATCAGCGGGTCTTCGGCAGGGGCTGCAGCCAGGCGCGGGCCGGCAAAGCGCAGCAGCATGCCGCCATTCGATATCCAGCGCTGGAGAGGCGCGTAGGTATCCTCCGGAAGACGGCCGATATCGGCCATGATGATGACGGAGGGATTGTTGGCGAGCAGTTTCGGGATGGCGACCGAAAGATTGGCATCGGTCGGCCTCACCAGGTCCGCATAGGGTTCAAGCGCCCGCTGAATGTAGTAGAGCGGGGATAGCAGCGGCTGGAATTCATCGCCGCTTTCGCCCGACAGCAGCACGACCCTGCGGCGCTTGAAGGCATCGTCGAGCAAATGCACGGCGCCCGCGGTGGCGCCAGTATTGATGCTGACGCGGGCAAAATCGTTGCGCATCTCGAAAGGAGCGGAAATGCCGGCATTGACGGCTGTCTCGCCGGGGGCGAAATCTGCCCTGCCGGTGGCGATCACGCGGCCCTGTGCGTCCTGTGCGTTGAGCGGGACGGAGATCGCGCCACCGGGGCTGAGGCGGGTCACTTTGACCGTCATCGCGTCAGCTGCATTGGCGGCGCCGGAGATTGCGACCGTCTGGGCCGCATCGCCTTCGATCACGCGCAGTTCGGTGGGCTGAAGGTCGGAGAGTTGACGCACGATGGCGTCGTTATCACTGCTTGCCGCGCCGTCGGTGAGGAAGACAAGCGTACCCGGATGCGTGCCGTTGAGCGCCGAGCGCAGGGCCTCGAATGCCCGTTGGCGATCGGGCACGAGCGGCTTCGGCTGGGCGGCACGCAGTTTTTCGCGGGCGGCCGAGGCCGTCCCGGGTGTCGCGTCGTTTGTGGGCTCTGCGGTGAAGGCGACCGAGACGACAGCACCGGCGGACTCGGCATCGTCGATCAGTGCGTCGGCCGTCTGGACACGGCGCTCCCAGTCGGGTGCCGAAGCCCAGCTATTGTCGACGAAAAGGACGAGCGGACCACCGGACGCAAGCGTGCTGGTCCGCGGATTGAAGACTGGATCGGCGATCGCAAAGATTATCGCGGCGGCCAGAAGCATGCGCAGCAGCGTCAGCCACCAGGGGCTTTTCGCCGGCGTTTCCTCGCGCTTCAGCACGGTCGCGAGGATCTTCAGCGGCGGGAAGACTTCTGCCTGCGGACGCGGCGGCGTGAGCCGGAGCAACCACCAGATAACGGGAAGGGCAATCAACGCGCCAAGGATGGCGGGATAGGCAAAGGCGAAAGGAAGAGCGCTCAAAGCTGTCCTCCATGCGTTGCCTTTGCCGGCATTCCCGAAAGATACATATGGATTGCGACCAGCGCTTCGGACGCCAGGTGATCTGTGCGGTGGCTGACGAAGGTCCAGCCGAGATGGCGCAGTGATTGACCGAGGTTTTCGCGCCGGGCGAGATATGCGTTGCGATAGGCTTCGCGCAGGCTCTCGGCTCGTCCGGAGGTCAGCCTTTCGCCGGTTTCCGGATCGGTGAATTCGGTGCGGCCGTTGTAGGGGAAGATTTCCTCGGCCGGATCGGCGATTTCGACCACATGGCCGCGCAGGCCGCGGCGGGCAAGCGGCCCGAGACGGGCCATAATGGCGGGTGCGTCATCAAGAAAATCACCGATGAGGATGAGATCGCTCCAGCCGCGCACCATCGCAGTTTCCGGCAGGCCGCCGGTCAACGGCGTGTGCATCAGGACAGCTGCAAGCCTTTCGGCGGCGTTGCGGGCGGAGACGGGCTCCATCACCCCGGGACAACCGATACGCTCCCCGGAGCGGGCGAGGATCTCGGCCAGCGCCAGCATGATGACCAGCGCACGGCTCTCCTTCGATGCGCTGCCATAGGTCGACTTGTACATCATCGAGGGCGACATATCGGCCCAGAGCCAGATCGTGTGGGCGGCCTCCCATTCTCGGTCGCGCACATAGGTATGGTCGTCGCGGGCGGAGCGGCGCCAGTCGATGCGCGACAGGCTTTCGCCTTCGCTATAGGGGCGGAACTGCCAGAAATTCTCGCCGATGCCGCGTTTGCGGCGGCCATGCCAGCCGGCAATCACGGTATTGGCGATACGCTTGGCTTCAACCAGGCAATCCGGCACGAGAGCGGCCCGCTGCCTTGCGCGGGAAAGGGCATCATTGCCTGACGTCGGGTTGACGATCTGTCCGATGGATGCCACGCGCTACGCTTCCTTATCCCTTTGCCTGCCTGACCAGTCCGGCTATGACGTCGCGCACCGACATGCCCTCGGCACGGGCGGCAAAGGTCAGGGCCATGCGGTGCTCGAGAACAGGCTCGGCGAGTGCGTAGATATCGTCGAGCGAGGGTGCCAGACGGCCTTCGTAGAGCGCGCGAGCGCGGGCGCAGAGCATCATCGCCTGGCCGGCGCGCGGGCCGGGGCCCCAGGCGACATGCTTGTCGGTGGAGGCATTGCCTTGGCCCGGGCGGGCTGAGCGTACGAGCGAGAGGATGGCATCGACGACGGTGTCGCTGACCGGCATCTGGCGGACGAGCGTCTGAATTTCGGACAGACGTGCCGCATTGATGACCGGTTCGGGCTTGGCTTCGGTCAGGCCCGTGGTTTCCAGCAGGATCTGGCGTTCGGCGGCAAGTTCGGGATAGTTGACATCGACCTGCAGAAGGAAACGGTCGAGCTGGGCTTCGGGAAGCGGATAGGTGCCTTCCTGTTCAAGCGGGTTCTGCGTTGCCAGAACGTGGAAGGGCGAGGGCAGGTCATAACGCTGGCCGGCAATGGTGATATGGTATTCCTGCATCGCCTGCAGCAAAGCAGACTGGGTGCGTGGCGAGGCGCGGTTGATTTCGTCAGCCATCAGAAGCTGGGCGAAGACGGGACCCTTGACGAAACGGAAGGAGCGGCGGCCATTGTCGTCCTGGTCCATCACTTCAGAGCCGAGGATATCGGATGGCATCAGGTCGGGGGTGAACTGGATACGGTTTGCAGCAAGGCCGAGGACTTCGCCAAGCGTCGTCACGAGCCTGGTCTTGGCAAGGCCGGGAACGCCGACGAGAAGGGCATGACCACCGGAGAGAACGGCGAGAAGCGTATTTTCAACCACGCTTTCCTGACCGAAGATGACCTTGGAAACTTCCGTGCGGATGGCGGCGATATCGGATAGCGCTCGTTCTGCGGCGGCGACAATCGCCTGTTCATCGAGGCTGGCTTCGGTCTTGATCATACCCACGGGCGTCTCCAACGGCTGAAATCATTCGGCTGCGAATCGTCTGATTTTACTAGGCGTGCCTCATGCCCGATACAGTTATGAAGATGTTGCGGGCTGACAAGTTTGTTTCAAATGACTATCTCGTGACTTATTTCGTTAAGAGCAAACCGGGACAGAAGAATGGCAGCCGAGGAAATGAAGCATATGGCGGATGCAGCGGGGCTTGCCGCGCTGATTTCGCGCGCTTCCGAGGCGAAATCCGGAAAAAAGCGCGGGTTGCCGCCTGTCGAGAAATGGAATCCGCCCTTTTGCGGCGATATCGACATGGAAATCAGGGCGGATGGCACCTGGTTCTATATGGGCACGCCGATTGGCCGGCAGCCGCTGGTTCAGCTCTTTTCCACCGTTTTGAGGAAAGATGAAGACGGCAAGACCTACCTCGTAACTCCTGTGGAAAAGGTCGGCATCAGGGTCGTCGACGCGCCCTTTGTCGCCGTCGAGATGAATGCGAGCGAGAAGGACGGACAGAAGGTTCTGACCTTCCGCACCAATGTCGGCGATGTCATAGAGGCCGGCAAGGATCATCCTCTGCGTTTTCCAGGGCATGGGCCGGGAGATGGGCCAGGACATGGGCAAGCAAATGGGAAAGACAGCGAACTGAAGCCCTATCTGCATGTGCGGGGGCGGCTTGAAGCGCTCGTGTCACGCGCCGTGATGTATGAAATGGTAGAACTCGGGGAAGTGGCCGAGGTTGCCGGCCGGGATATGTTCGTCGTTCGCTCCGGCGGCGAGATCTTTCCGATCATGCCGGCGGATGAACTGGAAGCAGCCTCCCGATGAGCGAAGCGATCAGCAGGATCTATCCCCCGTTTTCGGCTGCCGAGTTCCGCCGCCGCGCGCTCAATCAGGTCGGGGCGCCTGTCGACCATGCCTGGCGCGACCATGGCGACCATGTGCTCAATCCCGATATCGTGGCGCTGGCCGAGACCTTGAAGCTGCGCGATGCGGCCGTATTGGTGCCTGTCGTCGACGATGGCGATGAGGCGAAGGTGATCTTCACCAAGCGGACGTCGACGTTGCGCAAGCATTCCGGCCAGATCGCCTTTCCCGGTGGTTCGATCGATCCGGACGATGTCTCGCCCGAGAAGGCCGCGATTCGGGAAACCGAAGAGGAGATCGGCCTTGACGGCGGTTTCGTCGAGACGGTCGGGCGGTTGCCGAACTATCTGTCATCCACCGGGTTCCGTATCACGCCCGTCCTCGGCGTGGTGCAGCGCGGTTTCTCACTGCAACTCAATCCGATCGAAGTGGACGATGTTTTCGAGGTGCCGCTTTCCTTCCTGATGAATCCGGCCAATCACAACAGGGACAAGCGCGTTGTTGATGGCATCGAGCGGCATTTCTATCGCATGCCATATGAAACATGGATGATCTGGGGCATCACCGCCGGCATCGTCCGCACGCTCTATGAAAGGCTCTATGCATGACCTCAGTGGTCGATCAGCCATGGTTTCAGGATCCGGCGCTCGGCCGTGTTTTTGCGCTCCTGAACGCCGATGGCGGAGAAGGGCGCGTTGTCGGCGGTGCCGTGCGCAACAGCCTGATGGGGCTTGCGGTCGCCGATATCGATATCGCAACAACCCTGCTACCGGAGACCGTGATGGAACGGGCGGCTGCGGCCGGCATCAAGGCGGTGCCGACAGGCATCGCGCATGGCACCGTGACGCTCGTCATCGACGGACGGCCCTTCGAGGTGACGACGCTGCGCACCGACGTGGAGACGGATGGACGCCGCGCCAAGGTCGCTTTCAGCATGGACTGGCAGTCCGATGCCGAGCGGCGCGACCTCACCATCAACGCGCTTTATGCGAATGCCTCGGGTGAGGTGATCGATCTCGTCGGAGGACTTGCCGATATCGAGAAGCGCAACATTCGTTTCATCGGCAATGCAGCGACGCGGATCGAAGAGGACTATCTGCGCATTCTGCGCTTCTTCCGCTTCTTTGCCTGGTATGGTTCCGGCCGGCCCGATGCGGAGGGACTGAAGGCCTCTTCGGCTGCAAGGTCGAAGCTGAAGACACTGTCGGCCGAACGGGTCTGGTCTGAACTGCGGAAGCTGCTCGCGGCCGAAGATCCAGGCCGGGCGCTTCTCTGGATGCGACAGGTTGCGGTTCTCTCGGAAATCCTGCCGGAAACGGAGAAATGGGGCATCGATGCCATTCCGGCGCTCGTTTCAACCGAAAAAGCGCTGGGCTGGACGCCTGATCCCCTGCTGCGGCTTGCCTCGATCGTTCCGCCTGATGCGGCGCGGCTGGAGGAATTGGCTGCACGGCTGAAATTTTCAAATACGGAATCGGCCTATTTGCGGGCCTGGGCGAAGGCTGCTCCGGTCAATGACGAGATTTCCGCAGCAGCCTTCGAAAAGCTGCTCTACAGAGACGGCCCAGACGGTATCGTCGTACGGCTGAAGCTGGCGCTTGGCGTTGCCCGCGGCAAGGCAGAGAATGGCAATTTCGATGAGATGAGCCGTTCGGCGCGGCTTTCAAAGCTTCTGGATCATGCGAGCATCTGGAAAAAACCGCAGTTTCCGTTGAATGGCGCGGACGTGATGGCCACAGGCATACCAGCCGGCCCGAAGGTCGGCGAAATCCTGTCGACCCTGGAAAACCAGTGGGTGGAAGAGAATTTCGTCTCCGACCGGGCGGCATTGCTCGCCCGGCTCTCGGAGATTGCAGGTTGAGGTCAGGCCGCGTTCGCCTCGTCGCGGATGCGGGCCTTGATATTGTCCACCATGTTTTCGCGAATGGTCGTTTCGCCGTGGGCGGTTCTCATATGCTCGACGGCGCGGCGAACAACTTCAGCATCATTATCGGCCCTTGTGTGCCAATCGCATCCGGGAACGAGCGTACCGCATTCGAAAAGTCGCATGGTCTTCTCCTGTCTCTGAAATGCAGAACCAACGCGCTTTCGCGCGACTGGGGAATGTGCGGCAATGGAGAAGGTTCCGGCGGAGGAAAGCTCCGGCCGACCTGGAAGTCGGCCGAAAGGCTCGTTATTGGTGGGGCATTGCCCAGGCCATGTAAGTGTCCGAAAGGTGTGCGGGCTTGTTGCTGTTGGCAGCACCTGTTGCCTGCTGTTCAAGTTCTTCCGGGGTCTTGCCGCCTGCGAGCTGCAATTTCACCTGCTCAACAAAGCAGGACAGCGGCAGGTCGGAGCCGCTTTTCGCTCTCAAGTCTTCGGCGATGCGCGTTAGAAACTCGGGCGCTTCGATTGCGCGGGACGTTTCCTGAACACCTGCAGAAGCAGGGGGGCTGCTTTGTACCGTCATGACAATCCTCCTCCGATTGTAACGCACAGAAGCTAATTTAGGACGCACTCAGTTCTGATGAAGGCCTTTCAACGCGATTTTACCGGAATTGTGTTTCAAATTTATCAGCGTGCCGGTCCCGCACGCTTGGCGCTGGCTTATGGCCAGCGCACGACGGGTGGCAGCGAAGAGAGAATGGATTCGACATTGCCGCCGGTTTTCAGGCCGAAGATCGTTCCCCGGTCGTAGAGCAGATTAAACTCGACGTAGCGACCACGGCGAATCAATTGTTCGTCACGGTCGGCTTCCGTCCAGTCCTTGTTGAAGTTTGAACGGACGATCTTTGGGTAGACCATGGCGAAGGCCCGGCCGACATCCCGCGTGAAGGCGAAATCTGCATTCCAGCCGCCGGCTTCCTCGGCGGAATGCAGCCAGTCGTAGAAGATGCCGCCAACGCCACGCGCTTCGTTGCGATGCTTCAGGAAGAAATAATCGTCGCACCATTTCTTGTAGGCATCGTAATCGGCGACCGCATGGTTGCGGCAGGTGATTTCCATGGCCTTGTGGAAGAGCAGTGTGTCCTCGTCCTCCTGCGTGCGGCGGCGAGAGAGCACCGGGGTCAGATCAGCGCCGCCGCCGAACCAGCGGCTGGTAGTGACGACCATGCGGGTGTTCATGTGAACGGCCGGCACATTGGGATTGACCGGATGGGCGATCAGCGAAATGCCTGACGCCCAGAAGCGTGGATCCTCACTGGCGCCTGGTATCTGCGCCCGGAAATCCGATGAGAACTCGCCGTAGACGGTGGAGGTGTGCACGCCGACCTTCTCGAAGACCCGACCCTCCATCATCGACATGCGGCCACCGCCACCTGCACCGTTTTCGCGCGACCAGTCCTTGGCGACGAAACGGCCGGGCTCCTGATCGGATAGCGGGCCTTCGAGTTCGTCTTCCAGTGCCTCGAAGGAAGAGCAGATCGTGTCGCGCAATCCTTCGAACCATGTTCGGGCGGCGGTCTTCTTGTCCTCGATGTCTTCGGGCAGGCCGATCGGCAGTTCCGGTCTTTCCATGCGATTCGCTCTTTCCTGATTATGACTATCGTTTAGCAGGTGCAGCAGGCGCCCGCCAGCACAGGGAGGTGGCTGCAAGGGCTTGCAAGATTCGACTCGCAAAGGGGCGATTTCGATACTACCTTTCGATCAAGAGGTAGGTTTTATGGCGAAAATTCCGGGGCCTCCGCCCTTTGAAGGCTTGAAGCGCAGGATCGCAAAGCATCGGGCAGAAGCGTCCGCCCGTCAGAAAGATCACTTCGTCCGCGAGACGTATCGGATGGGGCTTCTGGAAGCCCGCGCCAAGGCGCGCGAATGGTTCGATGAATATCCCAAAGCTGCCTACTGGACAGAGGTGGAGAGCTGGCGCCAGCTTGAAGGCGACCAGATCGAATTCACCATGCGCCGCCTGCCATCCGCCGACTGACCCTATTCCGCCGCATCGCGCAGACGGCTTTCGATCAGCAAGCCGCTTTCATCGAGGATCGGGTGCGCTACCGACACGATATGAGCGTTGATACGCTTCAGATCCCGCAGCATGTCGAGATGGAGTGAGCTGGTCTGCAGGCTGTCGGCACGCCCGTCACGAAGCCGCTCCAGATGCCGCTCGGCAGATTGCTTCTCCATGCGGCGGACTTCGACCTTCACTTCCATCATCTGTTTGGCAAGGTTGAAGTCGCGGGTGACGAAGATCGTCTGCGCGACGCGCAAGTTGTCGATCGTCAGGTCAAACAGCTTGTGCAGTTCCCTGTAACCATCCTCCGAGAATTTCAGGCCGAGCGAGACCTTCTTGCCGACCTGTTCCAGCAGGCCCTTCTCGATGATGTCGCCGATGTGCTCGAGATTGATCGCGTAGTCGATGATGACGATCGAGCGCCGTGCATTCTCGTCGCTCAGGCCGACGCGGCCGAGCTTGGAAAGATAGATCTTCACCTCCTGTTGCAGGAGATCGACCCTCTTCTCGAGAGATGGGATCTCGGCCAGCTTCGACATGTCGTTGTGCTGGAAAGCTTCCGAGCTGCGCATCAGCATGCGTTCGATCAGGTCGCCGACACCGAGCACTTCGCGGGTGGCACTCGCAAGCGCCACCACGGGTGTGGACAATTCCTGCATGTCGAGAAATTTYGGCCCCTGATCCGGCTGAACATCGTCGGGCACGAGGCGGCTGGTCAAAGCGGCAAGCATCGGGGAAAAGGGCCACGCGACGGCGGCGAGCAGGATATTGAAGATCAGATGCGTATCGACCGGCAGTTTGGAAGGGCCAAAAGGCAGCATTTCGAGGAGCGGCGCCGCGTAGCCGGCAAGCGGCAGCGCCACGAGGCAGCCGGCCGTACGAACGATAAGATTGCCAAGCGTCACCCGCCTTGCCGATGCCGGACCGGAGAGGGTGGCGATGACAGGCGGGATTGCGCCGCCCAGGTTGGCTCCAAGCACGAGAATGACGATCAGTTCAGGCGAGACGATGCCGGTCGAGGCCAATGAGAGGATCAGCACGACGACGGCGAGACTGGACGACGAGATGAAGGCGAGGGCTGCCGAAAGGGCCAAAGCGACCGGCCAGGCATCTCCGAGAAGGCCGATGAACGCGGCCAGCGCCGGAGAGCTGCGCATCGGTTCCGTCGCGTTGCTGAGCAGATGCAGCGAGAGCAGCATCAGGCCGATGCCGATCATGGCCGCACCTCCGCCGTGGCGGGCAGCAGACTTGCCGCGATAGAGCACGATGCCGAGGAGGATGAGAAGCGGCGACAGCCACTCGATGCCGGTTGCGACGATCCAGGCGGTCACAGCCGTTCCGACATTGGCGCCCAGCAACACGATCTGTGCCATGCGCGGCTTGATGAGATCGCGCTCCACGAAAGACGCCGTCATCAGGGCTGTCGCCGTCGAACTCTGAAGGGCGATGGTTGCCAGGAAGCCTGACAGGATCGAGCGTGGGCCGCTCGCCGTGCCGGTTGCAAGCCCTGTCCTCAGACGTGCTCCGAAGGCGCGCGTGACGCCGTCCTTGACCTGTGCCAGGCCGAAGAGCAGCAGCGCGATCGCGCCGAACAGATTGATCATGACGATTGTGGATTCCATGGTCCTGATCTTTTTCTTCTTCTTGAGAAGCTTTTCCCGATTCTACATTTGCGCAGTCGAGTAAATTATTGGAATCTCACCGCTTGTGCAGATTTATTGATTGCCTGGCTAATTAATATAGGCGATTTTGCGTCGATTCAAAGCGGTGTTTGCGACATCAAGGCCGCCAAGCATCGGCATGGGTGCAGGTTCACGACCAGGCGGTCTGGCGCATTGCCTCGCCTGTTATCATCGCGGCGGAGACGGCGAGGTTGATCGAACGCTGGCCTTCCACCATCGGGATCAGGACGCGCCCATCGGCACGTTCATGCACGTGATCGGGCACGCCGGCGCTTTCACGGCCGAAGAGCAGGATATCGTCGGGCCGGAAGGCGAAATCCGTGTAGCGCTGCGATGCTTTCGTCGTGGCGAGGATCAGGCGGCGGCCGGTGGCTGCACGCCATTCCTCGAAGCGGTCCCAATTGACATGGCGTGTCAGTGCGGCAGCGGCCAGATAGTCCATGCCCGCGCGCTTCAGGTTGCGATCGGAAATGTCGAAGCCGGCCGGTTCGATGATGTCGACTGCAAAGCCAAGGCAGGCGGCTAGGCGCAGGATTGTGCCGGTATTGCCGGGAATATCGGGCTGGTAGAGCGCAAGCCTGAGGTCTGCCATGGGAAGTTGTCCGTTACGATGATGCAAAAATGGCCTATCCGAACTGTGATTTTGACGCAACAGGACGTTTTTTGACCATTTGATGGTCATTTTCCGATGCGGCGGGGCTGGAAATTTGGGCATTTTCGCGTTATCGGTGCATATCTTCAATCGCCAACAGGGAGCGCCGACATGGATATTTTTGTGCTGATGCGTCTCCCGCCTGTGATGCCGCTGTTGGTGATCTGGCGCGTATAAAGCGCTTTTCTTCCCTAATTGCCCATTTGATTCATTGCGCGGCCGTTATGGCCTCGCCCCTTGAGCCTCCGGTTCCCATATGTGCTTGCATGCGCCCCTGCGGGCGCGAAGACGGGGCCGGAACGCGGAAATTCCGGAGCGATTTTCATGTTTGGCTGGTTCGAGCAGCGACTTAATCCCTTTCCGAGCGAGGAGCCGGTTGCTCCCCCGAAAGGCCTTTTTGCCTTCTGCTGGCACTATACGAAGCCGGCGGCAGGATGGCTTGCACTCATGGCCGTTCTGACGGCGACGATCGCCATCGGCGAAGTGGCGCTGTTCCAGTTCCTCGGCGATATCGTCGACTGGCTGACGAATGCCGACCGCGCGACCTTCCTGCAGAACGAAGGCCACAAGCTCATCTGGATGGGTGCGCTGGTGCTGATCGGCCTGCCGCTCGTTGCCGGTCTCGATTCCCTTATCATGCACCAGATGATGCTCGGCAATTACCCGATGATCGCGCGCTGGCAGATGCACCGCTTCCTGCTGCGTCACAGCATGACCTTCTTCGCCAACGAGTTCGCCGGACGCGTTGCCACCAAGGTCATGCAGACGTCGCTTGCCGTGCGCGAAACGGTCATGAAAATCCTCGACGTCTTCGTCTATGTCGTGACCTATTTCCTGTCGATGATCGTCATCATCGCGGCCGCCGACTGGCGGTTGATGCTGCCTGTCCTCGCCTGGCTTGGTATCTACATCGGTATCGTTGCCTATTTCGTGCCGCGGCTTCGCAAGATCGCGGCCCAGCAGGCCGATGCACGCTCGCTGATGACTGGCCGCGTGGTGGACAGCTATACGAATATCGCGACCGTGAAGCTGTTTTCCCATGCCGGCCGTGAAGAGGTCTATGCGCGGGAAAGCATGGACGGGTTCCTGGATACGGTTCACCAGCAGATGCGCAAGGTGACGCTCTTTCACATGAGCGTCTATCTGAACAACTGCATCTCGTTGTTCGTCATCTCCAGCCTGTCGATCTATCTATGGCTGAACGGCACGATCTCGGTCGGCGCGATTTCCATCGCCATTGGTCTTGCGATGCGCGTCAACGGCATGTCGCAATGGATCATGTGGGAAGTCTCCGCACTCTTCGAAAACATCGGTACCGTCTATGACGGCATGGAGATGATGTCGAAGCAGCACGATATCGTCGACAAGCCGGGCGCCGCCCCGCTGACGGCGAAGAAGGGTGCGATCCATTACGACCGGATCGGCTTCCACTATGGCAAGGGCAAGGGCATCATCGAGAACCTGTCGCTCGATATCCGAGCCGGCGAAAAGGTCGGCCTCGTCGGGCGATCGGGTGCTGGCAAGACGACGCTGATGAACCTGCTCCTGCGGTTCTACGATCTTGAGTCCGGGCGCATCACCGTTGATGGACAGGATATTTCTGCCGTGTCGCAGGACAGCCTGCGTGCGCTGATCGGCGTGGTGACGCAGGATACCTCGCTCCTGCATCGCTCGATCCGCGACAACATCGCCTATGGTCGCCCGGATGCGAGTGACGAGGACATCATCGAGGCGGCAAGGCGGGCCAACGCCTGGGAGTTCATCGAAGGGCTTGTCGACATGCAGGGCCGCAAGGGGCTGGATGCACAGGTCGGCGAGCGCGGCGTCAAGCTTTCCGGCGGCCAGAGACAGCGTATCGCGATCGCGCGTGTCTTCCTGAAGGATGCGCCGATCCTGGTGCTCGACGAGGCGACCTCGGCGCTCGATTCCGAAGTGGAAGCGGCGATCCAGGAAAACCTCTTCGCGCTGATGGAAGGCAAGACCGTCATCGCGATCGCCCACCGCCTGTCGACGCTGACCGAGATGGACCGCCTGATCGTGCTCGACAAGGGCCGCATCATCGAAAGCGGCACACATGCAGAGTTGGTGAGCCACGGTGGCATTTATGCCGACCTCTGGACCCGCCAGTCCGGCGGCTTCCTTGCCGATCACGAGGAAGAGGCTGAAGTCGCAGCCCAATAAAAAAGCCCTTCCCGCATGAGCGGGGAGGGCTTTTCCTTGTCCGGCCATATCGCTAGAGCGTGCGGACCCGATCCGCGCAGAGACTGTCGGCCCAGTCGATGACGCGATGATGTTCCACTACCATGATTGAGTTCGAGGCAAGCGACTGCAGCGTGAAGATGCGCTGCCGCTCTTCCCGTTCGATCCAGCTCGCGATCGCCTCCGTCACGATGCTGTCGCGTGGCACATCGAGCGCGTCGGCCAGGGCGTCGAGCTTTTCCGCAAGGGGAAGCGGAAGATGCGCATTGAGCGTTTTCGTTTCCATATCCGCGGTCTCCGGTAAGTAGCGATCATGGCACGAGATCGTGGTCGCTGCCACCCGTATCAATGGTGATGACGCCGATATTACAGATCATTACCAAAATATAAGGTTTTGGCGGCCCTATATTCTCTTTGCCACAATTCTGAACGGGCCTATATCGCGGTGATGCTGCTCACTCCGATCCTTCGCCTGTTCGAAACCTGGATAGATCCCTTCCGCGCTCGCGACAATCTTCAGCCGCCGCGCAGTACATTTGGATTCATCGCCTTCTATATCGGCCAGGCCAAGTGGCCGTTTATCGCCATGCTGATCCTCGGGGGCATGTCGGCTGCGATCGAAGCGGCGCTCTTCTGGTTCGTCGGCAGGCTCGTCGACATCCTCAGCACGATCAAGCCGGGAGCCGGTTGGAGCACGCTTCTGACCGCCCATGGCGGCGAGATCTTCGGCATGCTGGCACTGATCGGCATCGTTCGCTTCGTCGTCGCCTTCCTGATTGCGCTCATCGACCAGCAGGTGATTACGCCCGGTTTCTATAATCTTGCGCGCTGGCAGTCCTATCTGCATGTGTCGCGCCAGTCGCTCGCCTTCTTCCAGAGCGATTTTTCCGGGCGCATCGTTACCAAGGTCTGGTCAGCGGGCCAGGCGACGGGCGATCTCGTGACATCGCTGATGGAAAGCGTCTGGTTTGTCGGCATCTATGCCGTCACCACGCTGGTTCTGGTCGGGCAGCTTGATTTCTCACTGGCTGCGGTGGTGCTCTTCTGGCTGATGGCTTTCAGCGTGCTTGCCCGCTATTTCGTGCCGCGTATCCGCTATCATTCGCGTGAAACCGCTGAGGCAGCCTCGCTGCTCAATGGCCGCATCGTCGATGCCTATAGCAATATCCAGACGCTGAAGCTCTTCGCCCGCGACGAAGAGAGCGACCGCTACATGCTCAATGGCTTCAACACCTATCAGGACACGGTGCTGCAGTTCACGCGTTTCATCACCGGCGTGCGCGCCTCGATGGCGCTGCTGTCGGGCCTGATGATCGTGACCATGGCCGGCATCAGCGTGGACCTGTGGCTGCGCGGACTGATCAGCTCCGGGGGCGTCGCCTTCTCGCTGACGCTGGTTCTGAGACTGAACTTCCTGCTCGGACGTCTGATGACGCAGTTCAACGGCATCATGCGCAATCTCGGCACCATCCAGAACGCGGCCGAGCTGATCTCCCAGCCGCTGCATCTCGTCAACCGTCCCGATGCGAAAGAACTCGTCATCAAGCAGCCAGGCATCCGTTTCGAGAACGTGTCTTTCCATTACGGCAAGGAGAATGCCGTCATCGACAAATTTTCGCTGACGATCCGTCCGGGCGAAAAGGTCGGCATCATCGGCCGCTCCGGTGCGGGCAAATCGACGCTCGTCAACATTCTCCTGCGCCTCTACGATCTCGAAGGCGGGCGCATCCTGATCGACGGGCAGGATATTGCCGGCGTCACCCAGGAATCGCTGCGCATGCAGATCGGCATGGTCAGCCAGGATACGTCGCTGCTGCATCGCTCCGTGCGGGACAATATCCTGTTCGGTCGGCCTGATGCCGGGGAGGAACGGCTTGTCGAGGCCGCCAGACGCGCCGAGGCGCTCGATTTCATCGAGCGGCTGCGAGACCAGCAGGGGCGCAAGGGTTTTGATGCCCATGTCGGCGAACGTGGCGTCAAGCTTTCGGGCGGCCAGCGGCAGCGTATCGCCATTGCACGGGTGATGCTGAAGGATGCGCCGATCCTCGTTCTCGACGAGGCGACCTCGGCGCTCGATTCGGAAGTGGAAGAGGCGATCCAGTCGAACCTCAATCGCGTGATGGAAGGCAAGACGGTGCTTGCGATCGCTCACCGGCTTTCGACCATCGCCGCGCTCGACAGGCTTGTCGTGATCGATCGCGGCAAGATCATCGAGGAAGGCACGCATGATGCGCTTCTGAAACAGGGCGGCCTTTATGCCGAGCTCTGGGCACGCCAGTCCGGCGGCTTCCTCGCTTCCGACGACGACGATACGCGTTCAGTGTTCGCGAACGAAATCGCTGACTAGGCCGTAATGGTTCGAGCCGAAGCTGTCTTCCAGCCGGCTCGTCGAGCGGATGAGCAGTGGCGTCCTTGCGAAGATATGGTCGATGCTGATGCCGAAGGAGCCCGCGCTGACCGGCCAGGTGGTTGGTTCCGGGAAATCCGTCTTCAGTCCCGTTCCGCGCAAAAAGTGCTGGATGGTGGGCGCCAAGATTGAAGAATTGAAATCTCCGGCAACCACAAGTGCGCCTGTATGAGGCTTCATGAAAGCGGTGAGATCCTCGAGCTCGTCAGCCTGAAAATCATCAAAATACGGCTTGGAGAGATGGGGGAACAGCAGATCGACAGGCGTCCCGTCGAAGTCGATCGAAATCGACACGAGCCGCTGTTTCCAAAGCTCGCCGATGTCGCGGATCTCCTGCCGGGCAAAGGGACGTTTCGACAGCACGAGCGTATCGCATGTCGCGCTCGCATCGCAGCCGATCCGGTAGGGATAGAGCTGCTGAAGCCGTGGCAACTGCGCGAAGACCGGCTCGGCCTCCATGATGTCGACCACGTCGGCGCCCGAGGCCAGAATGGCATCAGCAATCCGCCCGCCGTTTTCAAAATTGTCATTCTCGATATTGAAGGACATGAGCCGGAAAAGGCGAGGGGCGTTCTCCGAAGGCGGCTTGCCGGCGAATTCGCGCAGCATGATGACGCCATGGATATTCAGGAAGGTTGCCACCGCCAGCATCAGGAACCCATACCAGTGCCGCTTGAAAAAGAGGGCAATAACGGCACCGACAGCACAGATGATGCTGAGATGAACCTGGAAGCTGTAAACGAGCGAAAGCAGCCAGAAATCGGTAAGATAACGGAGCGAAACGAGGGCGAGAACAATGGTGATGAGGACGCTCAATACGCAGAAAACAGTATGCCTCATCGGCGCAAATCCAAATTCGTATGGCAAACTCACCAGCGCCTAACACGCGCCCCAGTTTGTTGCAATGCAGCAAAGTTGCAAGCCAGTGATTGCCTTAAAAAATTCACTCAAATTTCCCGCGACATTGTGCCCCCATCCCCTTGTCAAGGCTGGACATAATTTGCGATCAAGCATAGAACGCGCCGGATTGGTGGGGAATCTATGGCCGAAATATGTTCTGATAGATTCGCCGCCTCTGGAGGGGCAGGGCGGAATTCCGCGACAATTGCGCAGAGGATGGTTAAGCCGTGAGCGAACACGTAACGACAAGCGAGGCTTCAGAGCCCACTCGCCGTGATTTCCTTTATCTCACCACTGGCATGGCCGGTGCGGTCGGCGCCGTTGCGGTTGCCTGGCCGTTCATCGACCAGATGCGTCCGGATGCGTCGACGCTCGCGCTGGCTTCCATCGAAGTGGACGTCACAAGCCTTACGCCCGGCATGTCGCTGACCGTCAAGTGGCGCGGCAAACCGATCTTCATCCGCAACCGCACACCGGAAGAAGTCACGGCTGCAGCCGATGTCCAGCTGTCGGACCTCAAGGATCCGATCGCCCGCAATGCAAACCTTCCTGCCGACGCGCCTGCAACGGGCGATGACCGCTCCGGCGGCAAGGGCAAGGAAAACTGGATCGTCATGATCGGCACCTGCACCCATCTCGGCTGCGTTCCGCTCGGTCAGGCCGGCGAATACAATGGTTGGTTCTGTCCCTGCCATGGTTCGGTCTACGACACGGCCGGCCGTATCCGCAAAGGCCCGGCGCCGCAGAACCTGGCGATCCCGACCTTTTCATTTTTGTCCGACACAAAGATCAAGATCGGTTGAGGGGAGACTGATTAATGAGTGGCCATTCCAGCTACGAGCCATCAACCGGCTTGGAAAAATGGGTCGATGCGCGCCTTCCGCTGCCGCGCATGGTCTATGACAGCTTCATTGCCTATCCGGTTCCGCGGAACCTGAACTATGCCTACACGTTCGGCGCCATGCTCGCCGTCATGCTGATCGTGCAGATCCTGACGGGCGTAACGCTCGCCATGCACTATGCCGCCGACACCACGATCGCGTTCAACTCTGTTGAAAAGATCATGCGTGACGTCAATCACGGCTGGCTGCTGCGTTACCTGCATGCCAACGGCGCATCCTTCTTCTTCGTCGCCGTATACCTGCACATCGCCCGCGGCCTCTATTACGGTTCGTACAAGGCGCCGCGCGAAATTCTCTGGATCCTCGGCGTCGTCATCTACCTCCTGATGATGGCAACCGGCTTCATGGGCTATGTCCTGCCCTGGGGCCAGATGTCCTTCTGGGGCGCAACCGTCATCACCGGCTTCTTCTCGGCCTTTCCGCTGGTTGGCGAATGGGTCCAGCAGTTCCTGCTTGGCGGCTTTGCCGTCGACCAGCCGACGCTGAACCGCTTCTTCTCGCTGCATTACCTGCTGCCCTTCATGATCGCCGGCGTCGTCGTCCTGCACATCTGGGCGCTGCACGTTACCGGCCAGACCAACCCGACGGGCGTCGAGGTCAAGACCAAGACGGATACGGTTCGTTTCACGCCTTACGCAACGCTCAAGGATGCGCTCGGCGTTTCGGTCTTCCTGATCGTCTATGCCTACTTCGTCTTCTACCTGCCGAACTATCTCGGCCATGCCGACAACTACATCCCGGCCGATCCGCTGAAGACCCCGGCCCACATCGTTCCGGAGTGGTACTTCCTGCCGTTCTACGCGATGCTGCGCTCGATCACCTTCAATGTCGGCCCGATCGACTCCAAGCTCGGCGGCGTTCTGGTCATGTTCGGCGCCATCATCGTGCTGTTCTTCCTGCCCTGGCTCGACACCTCAAAGGTGCGCTCGGCGGTCTATCGTCCGTGGTTCAAGCTGTTCTACTGGCTGTTCGTAATCAACGCGATCATCCTCGGCTGGCTCGGCTCGCAGCCTGCGGAAGGCCTGTATACGACGATCTCGCAGTTCTGCACGCTGCTCTACTTCGCATTCTTCCTGGTCGCGATGCCGGTCCTTGGGCTGGTGGAAACACCGCGCCGCATTCCGAACTCGATCACTGAAGCGGTGCTCGAAAAGCGCAACAAGACTGCTGCGATCAAGGCCTGAGCGAGCGGACGGGAAGGAATAGAAATATGAAAAAGCTTGTTGCAAGCATCCTCTCGCTCGCTGTCGCAGCCGGCCTTGGCGGCGTCGCGTTCGCCCAGGAAGCTGCCGCCCCGGCTGCCCATCATGAGGAAAGTGCTACCCCGCACTATCCGCTGAAGGAACCGAAGGAAATCGACTGGACCTTTGCCGGCCCGTTCGGCCATTACGACAAGGGCCAGCTCCAACGCGGCCTGAAGGTGTATACCGAGGTCTGTTCCGCCTGCCACTCGATGAACCTCGTGCCCTTCCGTACGCTGGGCGCACTCGGCTATTCGGATGCACAGGTCAAGACCTTCGCGGCCAATTACGAAGTTCAGGACGGCCCTGACGCCAGCGGTGAAATGTTCACCCGCAAGGCAGTTCCATCCGACCACTTCCCATCGCCCTATCCGAATGCGGAAGCTGCCGCTGCTGCCAACAACGGTGCGGCTCCCCCGGATATGTCGCTGCTTGCCAAGGCCCGCGAAGTCGAACGCGGTTTCCCGCAGTTCGTCTTCGATATCTTCACCCAGTATCAGGAAAGCGGTCCGGACTATATCCACTCGCTGCTGAYCGGCTATGAAGAGCCGCCGGCCGGCTTCCAGGTTCCGGCAGGTTCGCATTACAACCCGTACTTCCATGCCGCTGCCGTTCTCGCCATGCCGAAGCCGCTTTCCGACGACCAGGTCACCTATGACGACGGTTCGCCGCAGACGGTCGATCAGTATTCCAAGGATGTCTCGTCGTTCCTGATGTGGGCGTCCGAGCCGCATCTCGAAGAGCGCAAGCGTACCGGCTTCATGGTCATGGTCTTCCTGCTGATCTTCACGGTGCTGGTCTATCTGACCAAGCGCTCGATCTACGGGCGCACCGACCACTGAGATATAATCGGTCTCATCGGAAAAGGCGGCTTTTCAGCCGCCTTTTTTATTTGGTTTGACCCGGCGCAATTGATAGTGTGCGGGCGTTTTGTGCCCCTCGCAGATACGGATTTTCGATGAACAACACGCTTTCGGAGCTTGCGGCCAGCATCCGCTCCATTCCGGATTATCCCAAGCCCGGCATCATCTTTCGCGACATCACCACGTTGCTCGGCAATCCCCGGGCCTTCCGCCGCGCGGTCGATGAACTCGTGCAGCCCTATGCTGGTCTGAAGGTCGACAAGATTGCCGGCATGGAAGCGCGGGGCTTCATCCTCGGCGGCGCGGTTGCGCATCAGCTTTCCTCGGGCTTCGTGCCGATCCGCAAGAAGGGCAAGCTGCCACATGACACGGTGCGCATCGCCTACAGCCTGGAATATGGCGTGGACGAAATGGAGATGCATCGCGATGCCGTTGAGCCAGGCGAAAAGGTGATCCTCGTCGACGATCTGATTGCGACGGGCGGCACGGCTGTGGGGGCGACAAAGCTTCTCCGCCAGATCGGCGCGGAAGTGGTCGGCGCCTGCTTCGTCATCGACCTGCCGGATCTCGGCGGCCGCAAGAAGCTTGAGGATCTCGGGGTCGACGTGCATACGCTCGTCGAGTTTTCCGGCCATTGAACCTGTCAATTCCAGCAGAGCCGTTTTAGGCGTTTGCTGGAATTGCTTCTGCCCGCATCACTCGAATTCGAGCACGCTGCTTTCGAAGCGGATGACGGCAATACCGTCCTGATTGACGCCTTCGCAGAGGATGCTGTTGACATGCCAGCCGGGCCGCGACGCCAGCGGGCGACCGGAGAGAAAGGTCACGGAATAGCTGACCGTCTCGTCGACAAAGACCGGTTTCAGCCATTGCAGCTTCTGGAAGCCGGGTGAGGGGCCGAGGTTCGGCGGGGCCAGGCCCTCGCTCTTCAGCCGGTCGATCTCCGCCATCCAGTATTTGAGGAAACATTGCATCCAGGCGGCCGTCGTATGCCATCCGGAGGCGCAGAGCCCGCCGAACATCGTGTCGCCGGCCGCATCCTTGTCGGTATGGAAGCGCTGCGGATCGTATTTCCGGGCGAAGCTGAGGATCTTTTCTTCGGTGAAGACATAGGTCCCGATCTCACTCTTCTCACCGGCGGCGTAGAGTTCGGTCATTCTCATGCGCTGACCTCCGGGCTACCACGCATGCCGAAGATGACGGAGTTTTCCGACAGTAGGACCAGTTCGCCGCGATGGTTTTCCACCTCGTGGCGGAATTTAACGATGCCGAGGCCTGGACGCGAGCGCATCGGACGTGCCTCCAGCACCGTCGAATGGCCGGAGAGCGTGTCGCCTGCCAACACCGGTTTGCGCCATTCCATGAAATCGACGCCCGGTGCACCTTCGCAAAGCGAGTTCAGGACGAAACTGTCGGCCATCATGCGCATGAACATCGCCGACGTATGCCAGCCGGAAGCGGCAAGGCCGCCGAGGATGCTGGCACGGCCCGCGGTCTCGTCCAGATGCATGGGCTGAGGGTCGAACTCCGCGGCAAATTCGATGATTTCGGGTGCCGTCACTGCTTTCGGGCCAAGCGGAAAGCGCCGGCCGGGCTGGAAATCCTCATAGGCGAGCTTTTCTGCAGGCATTAGGGCTCCTCATCATAGGCAGGCGTCATTGCTTACAATAGCATCCGCGCGGGCTCAATGATTCCATAGGAACGAACCGGCATGGCTGAACTAAGGTCGATACTCGACGAGGCGGCGCGCGAGGGGCTGATTACCGCCGAGGCTGGCGAGCGGCTGGTGCCGTTCCTGGCTGCACGCGGTGTCGTCGTCGACGCGCGTGCAGCGGGGCCCTTGGAGCCGGCTTGGTCGGATACAGAGACGCCACGCTTCGTCAGGGGCTTTCACGACGTCCTCATCACCATCGGCATCCTGATCGCGCTGGCGGGCCTCTGGGGACTTGCTTCGCTCTATGCGGTGCTGCCGGCAATCCTCCTGCTGGCAGAAATCCTCGTGAAGCGCCAGCGCCTCGCGCTGCCGGCTGTCGTGCTGACGCTGGCGGTTTTTGCCTGGACCTTCCGGATGATGCTGTCGGTCTATCCCTCCAATGCCGATCTGTGGCTGACAGGCGATGGCATCGACAGGTTCATCGTCGCATTCCCCGTCATCATGGGGCTTTTCTATCTGCGCTACCGTGTGCCGCTTGCGCTTGCGCTTTCCATCTTCTCGGGGTTGGCACTCGTGCTCGCGCTTGTCTTCCGCCTGCTGCAATGGGCGAGCGGCGACGATGCCTTCATCCTCAACCATCCGACTCTTGTGTCGGTCATCCTGTTTGCCTGCGCCGTCGGCCTGTTCGTCGCTGCACTCGGTTTCGATCTCAGCGACAGGCTTCGCCGCACGACGCGATCGGATGTCGCCTTCTGGCTTCATCTCGTTGCCGCACCTGCGCTGCTCTACAGCATCCGGATCTTGCTCTCACTCGACGGCGGCTGGCTGGACATCATGGACGCCAACTCCTTCAAGACCCCGGTTGTCGTCGTAATCGTCGTGCTGTTGATGCTGATCGGCCTGATCATCGACCGGCGCGCTTTCGTCACGTCTGGCCTGCTGACGCTGGGACTGGCGATCTATGGGATATTCCGGCAGGGGAGTGCGACCGTCGATACCTATATTTTCGGAACGCTCATTATCGTCGGCGTGATCGTGCTAGTCATCGGTACGGGCTGGATGCCGCTTCGGCGCATCGTGTTGCGTGCCTTGCCGTCAGGCGTGGTAGAGAGACTGCCGCCCGGCTGAGCGGCAGCTTTGGTTTTTCTGCTTGACGCATGTCGTTATCGCAAAAACGCTGCGGGCTTTTGCGCGACATGCCTATGCATCAGGTATTGAAGCGGAAGTGGATGACGTCGCCGTCCTGGACGACATATTCCTTGCCTTCGTCGCGCGCCTTGCCGGCCTCCTTGGCGCCGACTTCACCATTGAACTGGATGTAGTCGTCATAGGCGATCGTATTGGCGCGGATGAAGCCGCGTTCGAAATCCGAGTGGATCACGCCGGCTGCCTGCGGCGCCTTGGTGCCGCGCGCAATCGTCCAGGCGCGCGTTTCCTTCGGGCCGACCGTGAAATAGGTGATAAGGTCGAGCAGCTTGTAGCCTGCGCGGATCAAGCGGTCGAGGCCAGCTTCGTCAAGGCCGAGGGCTGAAAGGAACTCCTTGGCTTCCTCATCTGGAAGCTGGGCGACTTCGGATTCGATCGCAGCCGAGATAATGACGGTTTCGGCGCCTTGCGCCTTCGCCATCACGGCGACAGCCTCGGTATGTTGGTTGCCGGTCACAGCGTCGCCTTCGGCGACGTTGCAGACATAGAGGACTGGATGCGAGGTCAGGAGGTTAAGGCCCTGGAGGATACGGATCTCTTCCGCGTCCAGCTTCGCGAGCAGGGTGCGAACCGGCTTGCCGTCCTGCAGCAGGGCGAGCGAGGCTTCCATGATCGGCAGCATGGCCAAGGACTCCTTGTCCTTGCCGGCGGCGCGCTTGCGGGTCTGCTCCGTGCGGCGCTCAAGGCTTTCGAGATCGGCGAGCATCAGTTCGGTCTCGATCGTATCGGCGTCGGCAACCGGATCGATGCGACCTTCCACGTGGGTGATGTCGCCGTCCTCGAAGCAGCGCAGGACATGCACGATGGCATCGACTTCACGAATATTGGCGAGGAACTGGTTGCCGAGACCTTCACCCTTCGATGCGCCACGCACGAGGCCGGCAATATCGACGAAGTTGATGCGGGTCGGGATGATTTCCTTCGACTTGGCAATATTGGCAAGCTTCTGCATGCGGGCGTCGGGAACGGCCACTTCGCCGGTGTTCGGCTCGATCGTGCAGAAGGGATAGTTCGCCGCCTGCGCTGCCGCCGTCTTGGTGAGTGCGTTGAAGAGGGTCGACTTGCCGACATTCGGCAGACCGACGATACCGCATTTGAAGCCCATGGCTGAAACCTGCTGTTCTCAAGAAATCCTTGGCCGTGGCTATGGGATAAAGGAGGGGAGCGGTCAAGTCTTAGAGCGCTTTTCTCGCCGCTCCCTTGCCGTCGGGGCTTGGCAGCATTATTCTTACTCTCGCGGGATTTCCCCCGGCACCAGGTGTCGAAATTCTGCAATCTAAAAAGCTTAGTTAGATCCAAACCCCTTCCCATGTCATCAACGGGCGGATTTCCGATGGCTGACAACGACATTGCCTTAAAACCCAAGACCAGGGTGAAGCCGAAGCTGGACAAGCCGAAGCTCTACAAGGTCATTCTCGTCAATGACGATTATACGCCACGCGAATTTGTCACCGTGGTGCTGAAGGTCGTTTTTCGCATGAGCGAAGAGGCCGGTTACCGCGTGATGATGACGGCACACAAGCTCGGCTCCTGCGTGGTCGTGGTTTGTACCAAAGATATTGCGGAGACGAAGGCCAAGGAAGCCATCGACCTTGCCAAGGAGATGGGCTTTCCACTGATGTTCACGACGGAGCCTGAGGAATAGTGGCCGGAGGAAAGGACGTGCGTCTCAACACGGGCGGCGGATCTGGTAGCCGGTCTTGTCCTGCATGAAACCACAGTTTTCATAGAAGCGCAGGGTTGCCGGATTCTTGGATCCGGTGAGCAGCATGACCTTGTAGCAGCCGACGTTCCAGGCTTCTTCAATCGCATGCCGGATGAGTTTGCCGGCATAACCTTGCTTGCGGTGATCAGCGTGGGTGACGACGTTTTCGATCAGTGCGTAGGAGGCGCCATTGCGCGTCAGGTTGGGCACGATGACCAGCGTGACGGTCGCGGCAGCGATCTCGCCGGCAAAACCAATCAAGACCGTCATGCCGGGCTGCGCCAGAATGGCGGAAAAACGTTCCGTTGCCATATGGGCAGAGAGGACCGGATCGGTCGGGTTGAGGTGCTGGTAGAGGGTGGTCAGGCCCTGCAAATCGCCGACGGCCGCGGGCCGGATGCTGAAGTCCCCGCCTACCATCGCGTTCAGTCGCCCTTGTTGCCGAACATCTTTTTCAGCATCTCGGCCATGGGGCCAGTCGCCGGAAGCTTCTGCTGGCCGTGATTGCGGGCCTGGTGAATGTGGGACTTTCCTGCCGGCTTCTTCTCCGGCTTCGGCTTTTCCTCTTCCGCCTTGCCGCCGAGCGCGAGTGCAATCTTGTTCATCAGCTGGGAATCTTCATTGCGGACCAGCATGTCGGCGTTGTCGGCGAGCGTGTCGAGCAGCGGTTCCAGCCAATCCCGGTCGACCTTGGCGAAATCACCAAGCACATGGTTGTGCACGAGTTCCTTGGCGCCTGGATGACCGATGCCGAGGCGCAGGCGGCGGTATTCCTTGCCGCAATGGGCGTCGAGCGACTTGATGCCATTGTGGCCGCCATGGCCTCCGCCGGTCTTCAGCCGCGCCTTGCCGGCCGGGAGATCGAGCTCGTCATAGATCGCCACGAGATCGGAAGGCTGCAGCTTGTAGAAGCGCATGGCTTCGCCGACCGCTTCGCCCGACAGGTTCATGAAGGTCTGCGGCTTGATCAGCAGCACCTTCTCACCCGCCAGCTCACCTTCGGAAATCTCGGCCTTGAATTTCCTCGACCAGGGCGAAAAGCTGTGGCGGCGATAGATGGCATCCACCGCCATGAAGCCGATATTGTGCCGGTTGCCGGCATATTTCGCGCCGGGATTGCCGAGACCCGCGATGATCAGCATGGCCTGTCTTCCTTGCAAGAGCTGTTGGCGTTCACCACCGCGAAACGGCGGGAAAGTCAAGTGGCAAAGGCGGGCGTGAACGGCGGGCGGCCGATCAATTCAGCAGATGCAGGCCATACTTCGTGAAGATCTGCTTCTGTTCGCCGCTGGCAATCAGCTTGTCCAGCGAGGCCTGCATGCGGGCCAGGAGATCGTCCGGGAAGTTCTTCTCGCAGGCAATTCCCATCGGCTGGGAGGACAGCACGGTCACCATTTCCAGCGGCTGGTCAGCCTTCAGCTTGTCGAAATAGAGTTCGGAGATCGGCATCATGTCGATACGGCCGCCGAGCAGCTTGCGCAGCGTCGCGTTGAAATCGCTGGCGACGTCGAGCTTGGTAAAGCCTTTCTCCTTGAGTGTCACTTCGGTATAGTCGTCACGCTGTGTGCCGATAACGTATTTCTTTGCCGCCTCGAGGTTGGCGGCAGAGACGCCTGAACCCTGGCGGGTAATCAGGATGTTGCGGTCGACGAGAAGCGGCTCGACCCATTTGAACAGGCCGTCGCGCGAGGCATTGTGGGCGGTCGCGAAGACGCAGGTCATCGATGTCGTGCGTGCGAGACTGAAGGCACGGGCCCAGGGCATGACGTCGAGCGTATAATCGACGCCGATATCGGCCATCACCTTCTGAACCTGTTCGACGGTGGCGCCCTTGATAACCTTTCCGTCGCGGTAGTTGAAAGGGGCGTATTCCTCGGTCACGAAGGCTACCGTCTGGGCTGACGCCGACGCGGAAAAGCAGGGCAGGGCAAGAAGTGCAAGAAGCAGCAGCCTTTTCATCGCGATACCTCCCGTATCTCGTCAATTCATGAAGCGCGCGCCACATCCGAGAGCGAGCTGCTCAATTCCTCGATCAGCCTGGCGGCGTTCTGCGGACGGTGGAACAGATAGCCCTGACCATAATCGAGGCCCATCTGGTGCAGGGTGCCGCATTCCTCCTCGGTCTCGATGCCTTCGGCAATCACGGTGCAGTTCATCTTGTGCGACAGCGTCGTGATGCCCTCGATCAGCATGCGGCTCTTCTGGCGCACGTCATCGTCAGCGTCATTGATGGCGCGGGTGAAGGACTGGTCGATCTTGATGATGTCGACCGGAAAACGATTGAGATAACTCAGCGACGAATACCCGGTACCAAAATCGTCAAGCGCGATGCGGCAACCGAAACGGCGCAGTTCCGTCACGATCATGCGGATCTGCGGGTTGTCGTGCATCAGCACCGCTTCCGTGATCTCGACGACGATACGATCCGGCAGAATGCTGTGGCGGCCGAGGATGGCGGCGAGGCGGGCGGCGAGCGCCGGCTCGAATTGCAGCGGCGAGAAATTGATGGCGAGATAGGTATTCTGCATGCCGGGCAGGCGAGAAATCTTCGCCAGATTGGCGATCGCCTTTTCCATGATGACATTGCCGACGCGAACGATCTTGGCAGTCTCTTCGGCCACGCTGATGATCTCGGCCGGCGGCATGAGACCCTTCTGCGGATGGTTGAGGCGCATCAGCGCCTCGAAGCCTGCGATGCCGCGGCCGTTGAGGTTCACGATCGGCTGGAGATAGGCCTCGAACCAGTCGTCGGCGAGGCCGGCTTCGATATGCGCTTCGATCTCGGCGCGCCGGCGGGCATGGTCGAGCATGCCGTTGTCGAAAATCCGTGCGCCGTTCTTGCCGTCGCGCTTCTTGGCATACATGGCCATGTCGGACTTCTGCAGCAGTTCGGCTGCCGTCGCAGCATGGCGCGGATAGATGGCGATGCCGACAGAGGCGCTGAGATGCATGTCCGGGCCGAAAGGGGTCTCGAAGATCGAAGCGATCTGGTCGCACATGGCGCGAGCGCGCTTCTCGGCATTCTTGGCGGGCAGCAGGATGGCGAATTCATCGCCGCCGAGACGGGCAGCTTCATCGGAGGGAGCAAGCAACGTCTTCAGCCGCTCGACGAGTTCGATGAGGGCCGCGTCGCCTGCGGCGTGGCCCATATTGTCGTTAATCCACTTGAAGCGGTCGAGGTCGACGAAGAGGCAGGCGAGTTCCTGATCGGCGGCATCGGCGGCTGCGATCTTGCTGTCGAGTACGGCTTCGAAGCCCTGGCGGTTCAACAGACCTGTCAGATGGTCCGATATCGCCTGGCGATGATTGCGGTCTTCGGAGGCCTTCAGTTCCGTCACATCGGTCATGACGGAGAGCGACTGACCTTCCTGTCCCTGGGTCGTCAGCGCCGACTCCATGATCAGGGCGTCCATGATGCGGCCGTCCATGCAGATGAACTTGACGGTGACGTCACCGGTGCCGTTCTCACGTTGGCTCTTGCGATTGACGAACTTGTCGCGGGTGAAGGAGGTCACGAGATCGGAGAAATTCCGGCCGATTACGGCGGCGCGGTGATAACCGGTTGCAAGCAGCCAATAGTCGCTGACGGCGGTGATGCGATCTTCGTCGTCGAGCGAGAAGAGCATGGCGGGCGTCAGGTCATAGATATCGGTGGTGCGGCGATGCGCGAGCTTCAGCTCGGTTTCCTCATTCTCGAGCTTCGTCTGCATTTCGTTGAAGCTCTGGGCGAGGCGGCCCATTTCGTCGTTCGACCGCCAGTCGACATGATGGCGGGAGCCGAGCTGGCGTGTCGCCTCGATTGCGGCCGTCAGGCGCATCAGGGGCTGGATGACGAAGATGCGGTTGCCGATGAGCGCGGTGGCGAAAACGGCCAGCACCGCGAAGATGAAGATCGAGACGAAAACGACCTCTTCCTGCTTCAGGCCGGAAAACAGGCCGAGTGCCGGATAGAAGACGGAAATGCTGCCGAGGTTTTTCGGCCCATCGACGGTGTTGTAGATGATGGCGCGTGATACCTGAACCAGCTTACCGTCGAATGACCTCGGAATGGTCGACTGGCTGACATCGAGCTGGCCGGATTGATCGCGCACTTCCACCTTAACGATGGCACCCTGCGAAACGACCGTCGCGCTGATCTGGGTTACGCTGTCGGCATCAAGATCCCAAAGCGGCTTGGCAAGCGCCTGGGCATTGGCAACAAGAAGAACGGAAATATGGTCGCGTATTTCCTTGTCGGCGCGTTCGGAGGAAAGGAAAAGAAAAAGAACAAAAAGGGGGGCTACAAAAACAAGCAGCGCGCCGCAAACAATCGCAAAAAATCTGTTCTCAACGGAATTATTCATGGTTCCGTTTGCTCCACGGGGTCGGAATATTCTGCGGTCACGCAGCAGGGCGGGGACTTCGCAACCAGCAGGAACATGCTTCCAYGAATGTGTTAAATGTTGCTGAAATGGGCCTTTTCCGGAAATGAAAAAGCCCGCTTTCCTCAGGGAAAACGGGCTTATGCTTTACAAATTGGTAGAAGCGATCAGGCTTCTGCTTCGCCTTCGGCAGCGGACTCGTCGATGCCTGCAGCCGGAGCAACGATCGTTGCGATCGTGAAGTCGCGATCGGCGATAGTGGGCGTAACGCCCTTCGGCAGCGTGACTTCCGAAATGTGGATGCTGTCGCCGATCTTGTGGCCGGAGAGGTCAACCGTGAAGAATTCCGGGATCGCGTTTGCCGGGCACTGAACTTCGACTTCGTGACGAACGATGTTCAGAACGCCGCCGACCTTGAGGCCCGGGGACTTGTCTTCGTTGACGAAGTGAACCGGGATTTCAACGGTAACCTGGGTGTTGCCAGATACGCGCAGGAAATCGACGTGCATCGTGAAGTCGCGGACCGGATCGAGCTGGTAGTCCTTCGGCAGAACCTGGTACTTCTTGCCGTCGACGTCGATGGTCGCAACGGTGGTCATGAAGCCACCGGCATGAATGCGCTTCGTCACCTCATTGGTGTTGATAGCGATGGAAATCGGGGCCTGCTTGTCACCATAGATGACAGCGGGAATAAAGCCGTTGCGGCGGAGTTCACGGGCGGACCCCTTACCAACCCGTTCGCGCGCCTCGGCCTTGAGCTCGTAAGTTTCGTGGCTCATGGCTAGTCCTTTCGAGGTTATTTGGAGAGCCCGCGGCGGGCAAAAAGCCTTGTGCCGTCGGACCGGAGGCGGGCGTGCCCGTCCTCATCCGCGTTGCCTCCAAGGGTGTCTACGCGGACGCGTGGCCTATAATATAAGTGTCACGGAAACGCAAGCGGTGACAGGCTCTGTCGAGAAGAGCATGTCGTCGGCCATATCCTGCCCATCGCGTCTTGCCGTAATACACCCGAAAAATCGCGCAATGCAATCGTTGGTATTGCGAGGGTGGCACCAAAACCACTGATAAGCTTTCGTTGTCCGGGCGTTAATCACAAAGTCGAACAGAAGGTTCCACTTTGCCTGCAAAGGCGCCGGATTATCCCTTCTTTAACGCGGTCAGATCGATGTCAGGCTTGAAAAGAATGGGTTTTCTCATGTTTGCGATCGCATACTGCCTGACATACCAACATGACCTGACGCTGGTTCTCCTGGCTGCCGCACTATGCCTTGTGTCCAATCTGGGAACGATCCTGTTCTTGAGAAGCGCTGGCAGGGCAAAAGGTGTGCCGCGCTGGATCTGGCTTTCCGTGGCCGGGGCAGCGGGCGGCTTCGGTATCTGGTCGACGCATTTCGTCGCGATGCTCGCCTATGATCCGGGCATCGTCGTCGGTTTTGATCGCGATCTGACGCTTATTTCACTCGGCGCGGCCTTTGCCTCCACTTTTGTGGCCGGCCTTGCTGCCGTGTCACTTGCGGGCTCCCAGGCCAATATTGCCGCGGGCCTGGCTTTTGGCGTCGGCGTCGCAGCCATGCATTTCATCGGCATGGCCGGACTCCAGGTTCCAGGGACCATCGTCTGGGATCGGTATCTCGTTGTCGTTGCGCTGATCATATCGGCGGCCATGGCGACCTGGGGATTTACGCTCACAAAGAACTGGAAGGGCTCGAACTGGAGCATTCTCTCTGCAGCGTCCGCACTATCACTCGGCATCGTCCTCATGCATTTCACCGCGATGGGGGCGCTGACGATTATCGAAGGAGGCGCAAACGCGATCGAGCCGCAGGCGCTTTCGAAGCCGTTTCTTCTGGCGACCATTCTTGCCGTATCGATCTCAATGCTCGCCTCGGGCATTTCGGCATCGATCATTGCGTTTCGCGCCGCCAGGCAGGCGAGTGCAAGCRAAACCAGGTTCGAGCTGCTCCTGCAGGGCGTGACAGATTACGCAATCTACATGCTCGACCCTTCAGGCATCGTGACGAACTGGAATACCGGGGCGGAACGCGCCAAGGGCTATAGCGCCGCTGAAATCGTCGGCCAGAGCTTCGCACGGTTCTACTCCGAAGAGGATCAGAAGAATGGTCTTCCGCAGCGTGCGCTCCAATCCGCTCTCGCCAACGGCAGATTTGAAGCGGAAGGGCTGCGTTTTCGCAGGGATGGATCCTCGTTCTGGGCACATGTCGTCATCCAACCCGTGTATGATGATGACCATCATCTCATCGGATACGTGAAGATTACCCGCGATATCACGCAGGCAAAGATCGACGGGGATCGGATCAGGGAAGTATCGAGGAACCTCGATCTGGCACTCGAGAACATGAGCCAGGGCATCTCGATGTTCGACCGCAATGAGCGGCTGATCCTCGCAAACGCCAGATATAGCCAGCTCTTCGGGTTTCCCGAGAATTTCATTCGCCCGGGCCTTGCCTATTCCGAGATCGTTCGCAGCGGCTATCAGATCGTCTTTGGCGATGGCGACGCCGCAGATACAAGGGCGACCGATCATTATCGCCGGCATATGGCGACCATGCGCTCCGGCCAGAAAACCCTAGTGCATCAGACGACGAGCGGTCGCTCGATTCTTGCGACATTCAACGTTCTGGCGGATGGCGGCTGGGTTACGACATTCGAAGACATTACCGAACGACTGGCACGCGAAGAGAAAATCGCGTTCATGGCCAAGCACGATGCGTTGACTGGCCTTCCTAACCGTCCCACGTTCAACGACTATCTCTCACATCAGCTGACAATCGCCAAAAGGCTGTCGAGCAAGGTTGCGGTGATTGGCATCGACCTGGACAAGTTCAAAGAAATCAATGACCAGATGGGTCATGTCGCAGGTGATTTCGTGTTGAGCACATTGGCCGCCCGCTTGAACGGAATCCTGCGCGACGAGGAGCTCGTCGCCCGACTTGGCGGCGATGAGTTCGCAGCCGTGAAGCGCTTCAACGACAGGGCAGAGCTTGACGACTTCGTTGCGCGGCTGGAAGCTACGCTCATGGAGAAGATGGATTTCGAGGGACACCATATCGTCCCCGGCGCCAGCGTTGGCGTCGCACTTTACCCCGAGGCCGGCGAAAATGCCGAAACGCTTCTCGCAAACGCAGATTTGGCCATGTATCGTGCAAAGCATGAGGTCGGGCGCAATGTCTGCTTCTATGAAGAATCCATGGATGAAGCGTCTCGTGACAGACGAAGGCTGGCGCGTGACCTCTGGACCGCGATCGAGCGTGACCAGATGTACCTTCACTATCAGGTGCAGAAGTCGGTCGCGACCGGCAAGACGACCGGCTACGAGGTACTGCTCAGATGGAACCATCCTGAACGCGGAAACATCTCGCCCGTCGATTTCATTCCGATTGCCGAAGAATGCGGCGCGATCGTGCCCATCGGAGAATGGGTCCTTCGCGAGGCATGCAGGGAAGCGGTCAGCTGGAAGGACGACATCAAGATCGCCGTCAATATTTCGCCCATCCAGATCGCCCATGCAAACATAGCCGAGCTCGTTCGCGCCGTGCTCCAGGAAACCGGCCTGCCGGCATCGCGGCTCGAACTTGAAATAACGGAGTCGTCGATCATCGTCGACAAGAGCAAGGCGCTGGTTGCAATGCGCGCGCTCAAGCAGCAGGGCGTCGCTATCGCCATCGACGATTTTGGAACAGGCTATTCGTCACTCGAGACCCTTCGCTCATTCCCCTTCGACAAGATCAAGCTCGATCGCAGCTTCATGAACGAAGTCGAGACGAGCCAGGAGGCGAAAGCGGTCATTCGGTCCATCCTGGCCCTCGGACGCGGGCTGTCGATTCCGGTGCTGGCGGAAGGCGTGGAAACGCTGAGCCAGCTCGAGCTGCTGACGTCGGAAGGATGCGATGAGGCTCAGGGCTACTACTTTGGCCGCCCGGCACGAATGGAAAAACAAGCCGCTGCACTCAACACTGCGGCTTGACACCGGAAGATATCCGATCTTCCTATGCCGCATTCAAAGCGGCTGAGGAGAGTACGGATGCGTCTCAAACTTGTCACCACGACGAGCATTATTGCCCTATCGCTGTTCGGGGCAGCGAATGCGGCTGAGATCAATCAGGATGGAGCCAACAAGCTTCGCGACAGCCTGACGAAAGTGTTGCCTGACGATTTTGCAAAGAGCGGTTTTCTAACCGTCAACCCGGCGGGTAGCCGATACGAGATCGTTTATGATTTCGCCAAGCTGCTCAGCAAGGTCGACACGACCAAGGTCGTGGTGAATGGCCTGACACCATGGTCGGTTTTTGCCACGCCGCTCGACAGCGGTCTGTGGAACCTTGAAGGCAATAACAGCTTCAATATCTCCGGCAACCTCAAGGGGCCGGATGACAAGGCCACGGATTTTACCTACTCGATAGCATCGATGGTCTATGACGGCGTTTTCGATCCTGCGATCGCCTATCTGCGCTCCGGCAATTTCAAGGCCACTGACATTCGCGTCACGTCAAAGTCCGATATGGACCAGGTCGACGCGACATTTGCGGGCATGGACTACCGGCTCGATTCGACCGACAGCGCCAGCGGTAATGGTCGTCTCGATTTCAAGGCCAACGGTTCGCTTTCCGCGCTGTCGGAGACCGTCACGAGCCCGCAGATGCCACCGGTCAACATCAAGGCGGATTCGATAGACTTCAACGCCGATGTCGCCAGCCTGCCGGCGAAGGAAATCCGCGATATCGTCTTCTTCATCCTGGAGCATATGGACGAGAAGGAACTGAGCAAGGAGGATGGCGAAAAGCTGAAATCGGTGCTCAAGGCATCGTTCCCGCTATTTTCCTCGCTCAATGAATCGATCACGGCGAACAACCTGACGGTCGGTACTGCCGCAGGTAACGGTGGCGCCAAGGCGTTCGGCTATAATTTCTCGATCGCCGGGCCGAGCGACGCCGTCCGGTTTGCCTTCGGTATGAACGCTGCAGATGTGACGCTCGATAGCCCTGTCGTGCCGGCGAGCTACCACGCCTTCCTGCCGAAGAGCATCGATATGCAGATCGCCGTCCCCGACATGGATTTTGCCGCTTTCGGCGACGAGTTCATGAAGATCGATTTCTCGGCCGGCAGCAATTCGGAGGAAAGCGGCAAGCAGGCGGCCGAAAAGCTTTTCCATGATGGTATGCTCGTCGTCGACTTGCCGAAGTTTACCGCG
The DNA here is from genome assembly GCF_056396805.1 of Rhizobium sp. 05N49. Taxonomy (NCBI): domain Bacteria; kingdom Pseudomonadati; phylum Pseudomonadota; class Alphaproteobacteria; order Hyphomicrobiales; family Rhizobiaceae; genus Rhizobium; species Rhizobium sp. 05N49. The sequence continues at coordinate 672,547 of NZ_JBFTME010000001.1, read as the reverse complement.
GTCTCCGACGTCTACGATATCGACGTCACCGGCAAACTGCTGGGCCGCATCGATACGCAGAAGGACTATTCGGTTCAGGCTTCGGTTCTTGCGCGCGATCTCGACAAGTCGATCGCCGCGATTCAGGAGCTTGCCAAGAGCGATCCGAACCTCCAGCAGGTCTCCTTCGGCATGATGATGGCCAAGGGCTTTGCCAAGACCGATCCGGATGGCCGCTCGCGCTGGGATATCAGCGTTGCCGGCGACGGTTCGGTGGCGGTCAACGGTCAGCAGATCAAGGGACCGGATGCCGAGGAACCAGATCAGAGCGAGGATCAGGATCAAGGGCAGGAACCCGATCAGGAACAGGAACAAGGTCAGGAGCCGGTACAGCCGCAATAAGGCATTCGGCTTTCAATCTGAAAATGAAAAGCCGGCTCCGTGCCGGCTTTTTTGATCCGGCACCGAAGGTCGAGGTCAAGTCAGCCTCTGGATGACGGTGGCGAAGGGCTTTACTCAAGAGGGAGATGGCCGTTCATTGTGGGCCGTTGTTCGACATCCGGATGGTTCTGTGACGGTGAACAATCAGCCCTTGATAGGGCTGAGTGAGACCGGACAGTAACAAGAATGCAAGCCGAAACAAAAGAGCCGGTCGAATACCGGCTCTTTTTAGTCGAAGAGGCTCGAGACGGACTCTTCCTGTGCCGTGCGGCTGATGGCTTCGCCGATCAGCGGTGCTGTCGTGACGACGCGGATGTTGTGGGCCGAGAGGACGGCCGTCGTTGGCTGGATCGAATCCGTGATGACGAGTTCGCGCAGCTTCGACGAGGTTACGCGGGTGACCGCGCCGCCGGAGAGCACGCCATGGGTGATGTAGGCGGTGACGCTGGAAGCGCCCTTGGCGAGCATGGCATCGGCGGCGTTGCAGAGCGTGCCGCCGGAATCGACGATGTCGTCGATCAACAGGCAATCCTTGCCGGTGATGTCACCGATAATGTTCATGACTTCGGATTCACCGGGCCGATCGCGACGCTTGTCGACGATGGCCAGAAGACAGTCCAGCCGTTTGGCGAGCGCGCGGGCGCGCACCACGCCGCCGACGTCAGGCGAGACGACCATGACGTTGCTGAGGTCATAATGGCTCTTGATGTCGCGCGTCAGTACGGGCAGGGCGAAGAGGTTGTCTGTCGGTATATCGAAGAAGCCCTGGATCTGACCGGCATGGAGGTCGAGCGTCATGACGCGGTCGGCGCCGGCTTCGGTAATCAGGTTTGCGACCAGCTTGGCGGAGATCGGGGTGCGGCCTGAGGCGCGACGATCCTGGCGGGCGTAGCCGAAATACGGCAGCACGGCGGTGATGCGGCGGGCTGACGAACGACGCATGGCGTCGATCATGATCAGCAGCTCCATCAGGTGGTCATTGGCAGGAAAGGCGGTCGGCTGCACGAGGAAGACGTCCTCGCCGCGGACATTTTCCTGGATTTCCACGAAGATTTCCTGGTCGGCAAACCTTCGGACACTGGCTTTCCCTAAGGGAACATTGAGATAGTTGCAGATCGCTTCGGCGAGTTGCCGGTTCGAATTGCCTGCGAAAACCTTCATCTTGGTCCGCCTGTTATGCGCTGATAGCCGCGCTTTTTAGCCAGCTTCCCGGTGAATGCAAGGGCTAAGGCATCACATACTTTTATATTTATAAAAAGCTTGTGACTAACCGCCCTGGCTTTGCCGCCAGGATGTAAATTCCGAAATCGTTTTGGAGGCGATCTGCTGCATCACGGAGGCGGGCACGCCGGCCCAGGGATCGGTTGCCGCCGTCGGCACGCTTTCCTGTCCCTGAATGCGGTGCAGCCGGCCGCCGGCATTGTCCAGCACATCCCAGACATAGACCACGGTGACCTTGCCTTCGTCGCTGAAGGCGGAGAGGTAACCCTTCAGAATATAGTCGCTGCTGGTGTCGTTGGAACTCTTGATGGCAAGGCCATGGGCGCGGGCTTCCGTCCCGAGCTGGCGGGACAGCGGGGTCACGGCCTGCACCGGCGCACCGATGATGGGCAGGAAGCGCACGGTATTGCCGCGCGCCGACGTCGATGAAGAAACGGACGGATCAAGCGCTGCCGTCTGTGTCGGCTGACGCGACGGCGGTTGTTCGGCAGCGACGGTAGGTGGCGCAAGCGACCCGCTTTCGATCGGTCCGGACGCAGCGGGCGAAGAGCCGTTGCGGGACAGCGCATCGGCTTGGGCCTGCATGGTCGTCGGCGGAGCGCCGGTGCCGGGCCGGTAGGTCTGCGCCTGATAATCCGGCTGGGTCGGATATGTCTGCTGGCTATAGGCTGGCGTATAGCCGTTCCGACGGGGTGCAGCTGGAAATGTCTGCTGCGGCGCTCCGGCCATACGCTCGGCTTCGCCCTGCGTCACCGGTGTGGATGAGCGCTGGTCCGTCGAGGAGTGGCCGATTTCCATCGGCGGCGTGAGCGTCAATGCATCGGTCGTGTTGCAAGCAGAAAGCAAGGCAAGACAGATCAGGAGCGTGGGCGCAGTCGCAACTCGCGTCATCCCTCGGTTCGTCCCTTCCCACGTCAGCATCAGCCCCGTGCGAATTTATGGGGGTGGGGGGACCTGTCTGTCAATTCCGGATTCTTGCCGGTGATTGCAGAACTTAGGCGCCGATGAAATCCAGCGGATGGCGTGAAAGCGCACGCGGGCCTTCATCTGTCGTCAGATAGGTCTGTCCGAGCGTCATGGCCGTACCTGTATCGGAATCGGCGATGATCATGTGCACGAAGAGCGACATGTTGGGCTCGATCGGCTGCGGATTGCCTGCATGGAACATCTGATGCTCCATCCAGGAGGGCGAGAAACGGGCTCCCAACGAATAGCCGCAGGCATTGAGGCGATGGCGGGCGAGGCCGCGCTCGTCCATGATCCTTGCATGCATGTCGAAGACATCGCCGAAGGTGTGGTCGGGCTTCAACACGGTCTCGATCGCCTGGATCGTCTCGAGGCAGGCATTGTAGAGCTCGCGGTGGCGGTGTGTCGGCTCGCCGATGACGATCGTGCGCATCATGGCGGCATGATAATGCGCGTAGGCGCCGGCCCATTCGAGTGTCAGCTGGTCATTGGCATCGAGCTTGCGACGGCCAGATTTGTAGCGGCAGAGCAGGGCGTCGGCGCCTGAACCGATGATGAATTCGTTGGCCGGATAGTCGCCACCACCGGTGAAGACCGCGCCTTGCATGGCCGCAAGAATATCGGCTTCGTCGGCGCCAGGCTTGGCCAGGCCGATCGCAGCATCCAGCGCGTCGTCGGCCAGCACGGCCGCGTGCTCGACATAGGCGATTTCGGTCGGGCTCTTGATGAGGCGCAGGCGGCTGACGAGGTAGGAGGCGTCGCTGAGCTGGCCGAAGGTCGTCAACTGCGCGTCGACCAGCCGGGCGACGCGGCCGGTCATGCCATGCGTGTCATATTCGACGCCGATACGGGCGCCGAGCAGGTCCATTTCGACCAGCAGATTCTTGAGATCCATCGTCGGGTCGGCGTTGACGCGATCGACCCAGACATGGATGTCCTCGATAACGGAGGTGTGCCGGGCCTGGCGCAGGTCGGCCGAGCGGGTAAGGAGCGCCATGGTGCCGTCAGCCTTGACGACCAGCGTCTGGAAGAAGCAGTAGCCGAAGGTGTCGTAGCCGGTCAGCCAGTACATGCTCTCCTGTGCAAAAAGCAGCAGCGCATCGAGCTTTTCTTCCTTCATCTTGTCCGTCAGGCGGGCGAGGCGGCTGGCGAATTCAGCCGGTTCGAAATGAAGTGCCATGCTGCTTACATCTCCGTTATGCTTATCGCCGAAATCTGGCGGCCGTAATCCGGCTCCTTTTTATGTGTGGTCCGGCGATAGGAAAAAAAGCGCTCGCTATCGGGATAAGTGCAGACACCCAGGCTTTCGGCGCGCACGCCGGCGTTTTTCAGCCGTTCGACGGTCAGTGCCGGCAGATCGAACATTGCGTGGCCCGCTGACTGGGAGGGGACGAAGTAGCGTTCGTAGGTCGGATCATAGGCAAGGAAGCGCTCGACGAATTCCGGGCCGACCTCGTAACTTGCCTGGCTGATCGAGGGGCCGAGGCAGGCGACGATGTTGTCCCTGGTCGCGCCAAGGGCCTCCATGGCATCGATGGTGTTTTCAAGCACGCCGGTCAGCGCGCCTTTCCATCCGGCATGGGCCGCGCCGATGACCCGACTTTCCGGATCGGCAAACAGGATCGGGCCGCAATCGGCCGCAAGCACGCCGAGCGCGATGCCCGGTGTTGCCGTGACCATGGCATCTGCCTGCGGCCGGTCGCCATCATAGTCCGGTCCGATTGTGACGACATCGGGGGAATGGACCTGATGGACCGTCGCCAGCCGCTCGACCGGCAGGCCGAACCAGGCGGCGACGCGTCTGCGGTTCTCCTGCACATTTTCGCGCTCGTCATGCGAGCCAAGGCCGACATTGAGGCCGCGATAGATTCCCTGGGAAACGCCGCCCGCACGGGTGAAATAGCCGTGGCGGATCGTGCTGCCGGCCGCTTCGTTCAGCAGCGCGCTTTCGATCGGTGCCGGAGAGTCCGCATCTGTCATGTGATATTCCGGTTTTTTGGAGAGGGATCGACGTCGTCTCCGCCGGCTCTTGTCCGGCGAAGCACTGTCATTTGCCTGGATGTTGGCGAGCGCGACGTTGTCTGTCAATCCACCGGGCGGAACGGCATCAGGTCGATTGCCGGATGCGAGACGGCCAGCACCTTGAAAAGTTCGCCCATGCGGCCTTCCCCAGCTCCTGCCAAACGGTCGACGGCGCTCTGGATAATCTGCTGCGTATGCGGCTCGCGGTCGCGGCCGAGTGCGGCGGCGCGCTCAAGGATGCCTAGGCCGGTCAGGAAATCGCCCTGATGCAGCGCGCCGTTGATGTGGAGACCGGCGGACGCGGCCGTTTCGGCGAGCTGCTGGAAATCGACGTGGCTTGTGAGGTCCGCTTCGCCGGGATGGGCAAGCGGCGGATCAAACTCATGCATGCGCACGGCCTGCAGCGTATCGCCGAAGCCGGTGACAAGGTGTCCGTAGTCGATTGCGAGCGCCGTGCCGCTGAAGGCCCGCAGCCTTTCGCAGACGGCACTCATGACCGCCTGACGGGCAGGCGAAATCTCAAAGAGCGTGCCGACGGGAACATTCTGCGCGGGCTCCGGCAGCAGCGCCGGATCAATGCCGGCGACGCCGGCGGCAAACATCAGCTCGCCATCGGCATCGAGACCGACCATGCGTTCACGGAAGCCGGTCGACGTGCGGATGAACTGGCGGATCGGGATCGCGTCGAAGAGTTCATTGGCGACCATCAGGGTAAAGCCCGGCGGTACTTCGTCGAAGCCGGCATGCCAGCTGATCTTGCCGTCATAGGCTTCCAGCGCCTGGCTCTGGACATCGCGCAGGCGTTCGCTGGTTTCGACGAGATGGATCGTCATGTTGTCGAAGAGCGGCGGAGCGATGCGTGAAATCACACGCAGCATATCCGCCATCATCGTACCGCGGCCCGGACCGATCTCGACCAGGCGAACGCCTGCCGGCGTTGAATGGCGCTGCCAGGCGTGAACGACGAAAACGCCGATCATTTCACCGAAGAGCTGGCTGACTTCAGGCGCGGTGACGAAATCGCCGGAGCGGCCGAAGGGTTCGCGGGTGCGATAATAGCCGTGTTCGGGATCGGCCAGGCAAAGCGAAAAGTAGTCGGTGACGCTGATCGGCCCGTTTGCCTGGATGATCGTCTTGATCTTTTCGCCCAAAGCGGTGGTCATGGCAACAATTCCGGTAGCTTCAGTGCTGCAAGGCAGCGGCCTGTCGGCAGGCGCGGAAGATCGCCCAAAGGCCGAGCAGGATCATCGGGGACGACAGGACCATTCCCATCGTCAGCCAGTTCGTTCCCAGCAGGTAGCCGAGCTGCGCATCCGGCTCGCGAAAGAATTCCACGAAGATACGCGAGAGCGCGTAGCCGCAGACGAAGACGCCGGTGATCAAGCCGGGGCTTTTCAGCGCCTTGGTGCCATAGACGAGGGCGGCAAGGACGAGGAGCAGCACGATACCTTCAAGGCCGGCTTCGTAGAGCTGGCTCGGATGGCGGGCAAAAGGGCCTCCCGTCGGAAAGACCACTGCCCACGGCACATCCGTCAGCCGGCCCCAGAGCTCACCATTGATGAAATTGGCGATACGGCCGAAAAACAGGCCGCAGGGCACGACAGTCGCGACGATATCGAAAAGGTTCCAGATCGGAATGTGGTTGCGGCGAGCAAAGAGGATCATGGCGATCGTCGTGCCGGCCAGGCCGCCATGGAAGGACATGCCGCCGTTCCAGATCTGCACGGCGCGGATCGGATTTTCAATAATGGCGCCGAGGTCATAGAAAAGGATGTAGCCGATGCGGCCGCCGAGAACGATGCCGAGTGCGGCCCAGACGATGAAGTCGTCGAGCTGGGCCCTTGTTATTGGCGATTTATTGTCCGGCCAGAGCGCATCGTTTGCCGCGATACGCCGGGCATAGGCCCAGCCAAGCAGGATGCCGGCGACATAGGCCAGGCCGTACCAATGAATCGCCAGCGGGCCGATCGAAAAAGCGATCGGATCGATATCAGGGAAAGGCATTATAGCAAGAAGATCAGCGGCTATCGGCAAGGTTTTCCCACCCGTTGAGATGCGCGGAACATGACCCTGCGATCTCTGGGGGTCAAGTGCATTGTTCGTCACGGCCCTGCGCGCAAGGGCTTATCCCGTGTAAAGCGCTTGCATCCTTAACGTCGAAGCCCTACCTCCATTTCAGAGGCCGCAGGGCCAGACATCCACGTCGTGCGAAGGGAGAAATACGCCATGACGACCGGAACGAACCGCATCATGGATGAATTCGCCAAGCTGATGACCGATGCGGCAGGGGCCGCGCAGGGCGTGCGCAAGGAAGTCGAAACCGCTTTCAACGCCCATGCCGAGCGCTGGCTGAACAGCATGGATGTCGTCAAGCGCGAGGAATTCGAAGCCGTGCGCGAAATGGCTATCAAGGCCCGGGACGAGAACGAGGCGCTCGCCGCCCGCATAGCTGTGCTCGAAGCCAAGCTCGCCGCAAAGGGCAAGTGATCTCAGCTTAAAGAAGATGCTGTATAAGGTGCGGCGTGGCCCATATGTAACATGCCGCATCCTCGATAAAAAAATCGGGTGTGATTTTTCACCTGTGGACACTGCCAAAAAAGCCAATGGGCAGAGTCTTTTACCTCCCCCGCTGAATCTGATTCCATAAGTGCTTTCCACAGCAGGTCCGGCCAAATTTCCGTGAAGGGGGCTGGCAGGCCGCGAGGCCCATTATAGACTGATTTTAAATGATGATTCGAAGCGAATGGTAAGCTCCGGGCAGGTTCACTGCGTTAGTCTGGCAGCGGTTCAACGATCATCCCCAGTGGTTGTTTCCGGTATTGCGTGTGTCTCGTTTTGTGTTTTTCACGAAGTTAGGCCGCATTCATTCCGGTCAAGAAGGTGCTGCATGAGCCTTATGGAATTGGAAGTCGAACGCCAGTCGAACCCGGTCGACATGATCGAGTACGTGGCTTCAAACAATGACTGGGCCTTCGAGCGCTCCGGCGAAGACGAGATCGCGATGACGGTCGAGGGCCGCTGGGCCGACTATCACGTCTCCTTCTCCTGGATGGAGGAATTCGAAGCGCTGCATCTCGGCTGCGCCTTCGACATCCGGGTTCCTGAAATCAGGGTCAACGAGGTGGTGAAGCTGCTCTCGGCGATCAACGGCCAGGTGCTGATGGGTCATTTCGACCTGTGGCGCCAGGAAGATGTCGTCATCTTCCGCCAGTCGCTGCTGCTTGCCGGCGGTGCCGAGCCCACCAATCGTCAGGTCGAGGTGCTGCTTTCGAGTGCACTCGACACCTGCGAGGCCTATTATCAGGCTTTCCAGTTCGTCGTCTGGTCCGGCATGGAAGCCAACAAGGCGATGGAGGCCGTACTCTTCGAAACTGTCGGCGAGGCGTAACATGCCTGCGATTACCTTTTCCGCTACCAATCCGGTCGTCCTCATCGGGGCCGGCAATATGGGCGGAGCGATGCTTTCGGGCTGGCTGAAGAGCGGAGTTCCGGGCTCTGCTGTCGTCGTTGTCGATCCTGGCCCGTCGCCGGCGATGATGTCGACGATTGCCGATGCCGGCGCCGCGCATGTCACTGCCGCTCCGGCCGATCTTAAAGCCGGCGTCTTATTTCTTGCGGTGAAGCCGCAGGTGATGGAGGCCGTGCTTCCCACAGTCAAGAGTGTCGTCGGGCCTCAGACAGTGGTGGTTTCGGTCGCGGCCGGCAAGACGCTGGCCTTTCTTGAAAAGCATCTCGGCGAGGCGGCGATGGTGCGCGCCATGCCGAACACGCCTGCCATGATCGGGCGCGGCGTGACGGGCGCCTTTGCCAACGCGCGTGTCAGCGCCGAACAGCGCGATGGCGTCAATGCGCTTCTTCGTGTCTCCGGTCCTGTCGAATGGGTGCCTTCCGAATCCGATATCGATTCCGTGACGGCAGTCTCCGGCAGCGGGCCTGCTTATGTATTCTATCTCGTCGAGTGCATGGCAGAAGCAGGCCGCAAACTTGGCCTGCAGGCGGACCTTGCCATGCGTCTTGCGCGGGAAACTGTGGCGGGGGCTGGTGAGCTGCTGCACCAGTCCCCCGACGACGCTGCGCGCCTGCGCCAGAATGTGACCTCTCCCGGCGGTACGACCGCTGCCGCTCTTTCCGTGCTGATGGCGGAAGACGGTATGCAGCCGCTGTTCGACCAGGCGCTTGCGGCAGCTCGCAAACGCGCCGAAGAACTCGCCGGCTGAGAGGCGGTCATGGCCGAAGAGATAAGCTTTGGAGATTTCGAGCGCGTCGACATTCGTGTCGGCACGATCATCGAGGCAAATCCATTTCCGGAAGCACGAAAGCCGGCGATCAAGCTTCTGATCGATTTCGGCTCCGAGATCGGCGTCAAGAAATCTTCGGCGCAGATCACGGTTCATTATTCGCCGGAACGGCTCGTCGGGCGACAGGTGCTCGCCGTCGTCAATTTTCCGCCGCGGCAGATCGGTCCGTTCCGCTCGGAAGTGCTGACACTCGGTTTTGCCGATGAGAAGGGCGATATCGTCCTTGCCGCGGTCGAGCGGCCGGTGCCGAATGGCCAGAAGCTGATGTAAGCGGTCAGACTTCCCTATCGTCGACCGGCATCGCGGCAAGCAGCCTCAGTGAATGTCGCGCGAGAGCGGATCGCCCAACGTGAAATCGTGAAAGACGGCTTCGAAGCCGGCACGCTGCGGTGAACAGAAGACCGGGCCAACCAGCACCTCCTCAAGGGCCGGATCGAACCAGGCGAGGCGGGCCATGCGCCATTCGTCCATAGTGTCCGTACTGTACTGAATGAACAGGGCGTCGCCGTTGCGGGTGGCGCGGATCGATATGGCATCGAAATCATGGCCGATGCGGAAAGCCGACCAGTCTGAATTGCCGTTGGTAACCACGGTGCTGAAGTGCCTGGCCCCATCGGTATATTCGATGCCGCATTTCATCCAGTGCTTCTCATCGGCGCGGATCATCAGGCCGGCCTGATCGTAAAGCGCTTCGTAATTGCCGGAGAAGGTAATCTCGGCGGTGAAGTCACCCTTGCGGCTTTCATGCAAGAAGTGACCATCGTCGCGATGGAAGCCGTAATAGGTGCCCTGCCAGAAATCGGTCTTTTCGCCGGAGCGGACATGGAGCGCGCCGTCGCGCTCTTCAAAGAAGGGCGGCGGGTTCAGCCAGCTCATATGCTTCATGATCAGATCTCCTTCAGGAAGGGATTTTCACGGCGTTCATCACCGATGCGGCTACCCGGTCCATGGCCGCAGATGAAGCCGACATCGTCGCCGAGCGGCAGCACCTTGCCCCTGATGGAGTCCAGAAGCTGGCGATGATTGCCGCCGGGCAGGTCTGTGCGGCCGATCGAGCCGTTGAAGAGCACATCGCCGAGATGGGCGAATTTCTGGGCACGGTTGAAATAGATGACGTGGCCCGGCGCATGGCCCGGCGTGTGATAGACCTCGAATTCGTGAGAGCCGAAGGAGATCTTGTCTCCATCCTTCAGCCAGCGGTCGGGCACGACGTTCTGCAGGCCCTCGACGCCATATTTCGCGGCCTGAGTTTCGATGCGCTGCAGGAGCGGCAGGTCGTCCTCGTGGGGGCCGACGATATCGACGCCGAGCTTTTCCTTCAGTTCCTTGGCGCCGCCGGCGTGGTCCAGATGGCCGTGGGTCAGCCAGATTTCCTTGATCTTCAGGCCGTGCTCCTCGATTACCCCGACAATAACCGGGACGTCGCCACCGGGATCGACGACCACCCCTTCCTTCGTATCGGGATCGAAGAGAATGGTGCAGTTCTGCTGGAAGGGGGTTACCGGAATGATGCCGGCCTGGAGCATGCCCATGAATGCCTCGTTTCGTCTTTTCAATCGCCTGTCTCTATAGGCGCAATTGCGGTCGAAGGCAGCCGGAATTTTCGGCGTGGTTCACGCGGAAACGACAGGTCGCAACAGGAATTTATCGGGTTCGGGAGAGTGGCGCGGCACTCGCACATGGACGCTTTCTGAAGCGATTTCAAATGTTTGCCGCTGTCTTCTTTACGCCATTCTTCCGCCTTGCCTGATGCCGCGGAACAACCACGCAACCCGCGCGTTGTCAGCCCATCGCAACAAGGAGACCTTACAATGACCTTGAAGAGAAACCTTTTGCTGGCAGGCGCCTTTCTGGCTGCGAGTGCCGGCCTTGCTCAGGCGGAGATGGTGGCGACGTCCATCAACGACCTGAACATCCGTTCGGGGCCCGGTCCGCAATATCCGTCCGTCGGTCTTGCCACGCGTGGCTCGACCGCTGTTCTCGATGGCTGCATCGAAGGCAGCCGCTGGTGCCGCGTCGATGTGAATGGCGTGCGCGGCTGGGTCTATGCCGAATATCTGCAGGTCGATCAGGGCGGTTCTCCCGTCATCGTAGAGCAGCATCGCGGCGATCTCGGTGTGCCTGTGGTGACCTATGAGACAACCGCCAGCGTCGTGCCGGCAGAGCCGATGCCTGCACCAGGCGACGAACTCATTGGCCCGGTCGGCTCGGTCGAGACCATCACGCCACCGGAGGAAGTCCGCACCTATATCGACACGACGCCGGGGCAGGCGGTACAGCTTGGCGGTGATGTGGTCGTCGGCGCCGAAGTGCCCGCGGACGTAACCTTCCAGACGATTCCGGATTACCAGTATCGCTACGTGCGCATCAACGATCGACCGGTGCTGGTCGATCCGGGCACGCGCCGCATCGTCTACGTCTATCAATAAGCGGCAGAAGTGACAGGCGGCCTTTGGGTCGCCTTTCTCACATGTCACAGCTCCCGCGTGGGTTGTTATGTATCTCTACTTCCTCTCTGGAATATGATAATATTCTAACATGTCATCCGGTGATGGCATGAGTCGGCGATCGGGGAGATCGCCAGAGGAGGAAATGATGGAAGCTCTACTTCCGCTCATCACACAAGTGATTGCAGGGGCAGTCGGCGGCAATGCTGCGAGCGCCGCACTGAAACAGACGGCGATCAACGTCGTTGCTCGAACGATTGCGGGCGCAATTGGCGGTATTGGCGGCGGCATGCTGCTCAGCATGCTCGGCGGTGAAGCTGCAGCGACCGGGCTGATCGCCGACGGTATCGGCGGGCTGATCGGCGGCGGCATCCTTTCGACGCTTGCCGGGCTGGTCATGGCCAAGGCACGCTGACGGTTCGGCACGCCCGACGCAGGACAACCAAATGGCCCGTGGACGACACGTCTGGCTGGGCTGTCATGATTGGCGAATGATTTATTCGGCAGCGATTGCCGCGGCCGGATAGATTTCCTCCATGGGTTGCTCCTCAAGCGTTCGGAGATGGTCGCCGGCGCGATGCTACAACCGATTCCGGATACGGGAGTAATTTCCGCGCCCGTAGGACGCATCCGGAGAAGCCGCTTGGCTCTTCCGGGAAGATTGATTGTTCGACGGCTTCAATGCCGCGGCGGCCGGTGAACTTGATCACCGTCTGCGGGTGTGCCGGTCCTCAAACAGGCCGGGATGGACCTCGATTGCGGTTCGCCTGACACAAAACGCCATCGCAGCTGCGCCATGCGATCGGCCGCAGATCAGAATGCATCCTCGCCTCTCCCGGCGCTTTTGCGTCATGTCAGTTGATTGTTGTCCCCATTACGTTCTATCCACTGACGTTGGGGGAAATTGCGCGTTGTATTGGAGATTTGCCGGGCGGGCTTTAGTTTCCGGAAGGAGGAGTCCGTGCGAGGCCTCCTGCAACGTCCGGGGAAACGACCACCGACGCAATGCCAACGAGGCGGGCATGCTTTTGTGCAAGCTTCGCTATATCGCGCCAAGAGGAAGGGAATGCCGAGTGCCACGACAGACCAGCTCGAAAGCAGGCAAACCTGAGCCGCTGGCCACGCCGATGGAAGATACCGGGATCATCGATTTCGAGATCATCGAGCTGTTCTTCTTCGCTTATCGTGACTTCGTATCCGATCCCGACGCCATTCTCGAAAAGAGTGGTTTTGGTCGCGCGCATCACCGCGTCGTACATTTCGTCAACCGAAATCCGGGAATGACGGTCGCCGATCTGCTCGATACGCTGAAGATCACCAAGCAGAGCCTTGCAAGAGTGCTGAAACAACTGATCGATTCAGGCTATATTCGGCAGGTGGCCGGCCCGGAGGATCGCCGACAGCGCAAGCTCTATCCCACCAAATCGGGCAGGGAGCTGGCTCTGGCGCTCGCCGAGCCGCAATCACGCCGTATTGAACGGGCATTCGGGGGAGCTACCCCGGAGGCACGGGAGGGCGTAAAGGCATTCCTCAGAGGCATGCGAGACAGACAGAAGGCGGATTGAATGGCGGTCAAGACAGGCATTTCCGATGACGCGGCGCATCTTCTCGTCGTCGACGACGATACCCGTATCCGTGCGCTCCTGAACCGCTACCTGACGGAAAACGGTTTTCGGGTGACCATTGCCTCTGACGGGGCGGAGGCGCAGCGTAAGCTGGAAGGGCTCGATTTCGACCTGATCATCATGGACGTGATGATGCCCGGCGAATCCGGCATCGAAGTGACACGCGGGCTCAGGGCCGTGAAGAACGTGCCGATCATCATGCTGACGGCGCTTGCAGAATCCGACAGCCGTATTGCCGGGCTTGAAGCCGGAGCCGACGATTATCTTCCCAAGCCCTTCGATCCGCGCGAACTTGTCCTGCGCGTCAACAATATCCTGCGGCGCAACAGCAGTGGTGATACGCCGAAGATCGAGCAGATCATGTTCGGTCCTTACACCTTCTCGCTCACGCGCAAGGAGCTGAAGAAGGCTGCGGAAGTGATCCGCCTGACGGACCGTGAGCAGGAGATCATGCTGCTTTTTGCCCGTCGGGCCGGCGACACGATCCCGCGCCACGAGCTGATCGGAGACGATGCCGAGGTCGGCGAACGTACGATCGACGTGCAGATCAACCGCCTGCGCCGCAAGATCGAGGATGATCCTGCCAATCCGGTCTGGCTGCAAACGGTGCGCGGGATCGGATACAGACTGAGTATCGACTGAAACGACGGGTTCGGGACCGGCGCAAATGGTGACATTCGACAGCTTGCGGCGGGAAGACCGCTCTCCTGCACCCGGCTGGCGCTGGTTCGTCCGCTGGCTGCGCCGGCGATTGCCAACGGGTCTCTATACGCGTTCGCTGCTGATCATCATCATTCCGATGGTGCTCCTGCAGTCGGTCGTCGCAGCCGTCTTCATGGAACGTCACTGGCAGATGGTGACGGAGCGGCTGTCGCTTGCCGTCACCCGCGATATTGCCGCCATCATCGAGGTCATCGACACCTATCCGCAGGATGCCGATTACAGCGACATAACCCGCATCGCCCGCGACCAGCTCAGCCTGCAAATTTCGATCGAGCCGGATGGCGATCTGCCGCCGCCGCGCAACAAGCCGTTTTTCTCAATCCTCGACGGCATTCTGAGCGATGAGATCACCGATGAAATCCGCCGGCCGTTCTGGATCGATACGGTGGGCAATTCCAATCTCATCGAGATCCGTATCAAGCTCGACAATCGCATCCTGCGCGTGATCACGAAACGCAGTCAGGCCTATGCATCGAACACGCATATTTTCATTCTCTGGATGGTCGGCGCGTCACTTGTGCTGATCGCCATCTCGATCCTGTTCCTGCGCGGCCAAATCCGGCCGATCCTCAATCTCGCACGGGCGGCGGAAAGTTTCGGCAAGGGGCAGAAGGCGGACAATTTCTATCCACGCGGCGCCGATGAAGTGCGGCGTGCCGGTCTTGCCTTCATCCTCATGCGTGAGCGAATCGAGCGGCAGATCGAGCAGCGCACGGCGATGCTCTCAGGTGTCAGCCACGACCTTAGGACCATCCTGACACGCTTCAAACTGCAGCTGGCGCTCGCCGGCGAGAATCCCGATCTTGCCGGCCTCAACGAAGACGTCAACGACATGCAGACCATGCTGGAGGCCTACATGGCCTTTGCCAGGGGCGAGGTCGAGGAGGATGTCGGGGAGCTGAAGCTCAGTGAAGTCTTCGAGAAACTCGAGGCCGATTTCGACCTGCACGGCAAGGCGCTGACCTATTCCATCGATGGCGAGGACCATATCGCTGTGCGCCCCAATGCCTTTACGCGGCTTGTTACCAATCTGGCCTCGAATGCAAGGCGTTATGCCGATACGCTTCATATCGAGGCCAAGCATAGCGCAAAGTGGCTGACGATCGTCTTTGACGACGATGGCCCCGGCATCCCCGAGAAGTATCGGGAGGACGTGTTCAAGCCGTTCTTCCGGCTGGACAGTGCACGCAATCTCGATGCCTCGGGTACCGGTCTCGGGCTCGCCATCGTCAGGGACATTGCCCGCAGCCACGGCGGTAATATCACGCTCGGCGACAGTCCGCTTGGCGGGCTGAGGGCGACGGTGCGTATTCCAGCCTAGCGGCTGGCTGCAGGTTTGGCGGCGTCAAACTCATTGAGGTGGACGACGATCCAGCGCCAGAGCGAGACGACCTGCGTCAGCAATTCGCGCCCGAGCGGGGTCAACTCATATTCGACGCGCGGCGGCACCTGCGGATAGAGCGTGCGGATGACGAGGCCGTCGCTTTCGAGCGTGCGCAATGTCTGTGTCAGGACTTTTTGGCTGATATCCTCCACCCGCTCCAGCACTCTTGAAAAGCGTAGAGGCCCGTTCGCTTCCGAAAGCACGTGCAGGACGCGGAGCGGCCATTTTGCAGCGGCACGTTCCAGCATCTGCCGGGCTCGCGCATCCTGCTCATCGCTCATGTTACGACAGAAATCAAAGATGTCGTCTTTCATTACAGTTACCTTCAGGTTTGTATAGATCCATTGGGTACCTTCTTTCTAAAGGAAACAATAGATCCTAAATGGATTGAGAACCGAAAAGGAGGTTTCCCATGTCAAAGGTTTGGTTGATTACCGGAAGTTCACGTGGCCTCGGCCGCGCGCTCGCCAATGCCGTGCTTGAGGCCGGCGAAAAGCTGGTCGCGACGGCGCGCGATCCCGCCCAGCTTGCCGATCTTGTTGATGCGTATGGCTCGCGCGTTCTCGCCCTGGCGCTCGATGTGACCGACGAGGTGGCGGCAGAAGCGGTCGTGAAGACCGCGGTCGATACATTCGGCCGGCTCGACGTGCTGGTCAACAATGCCGGTTACGGCAATGTCGCGCCGATCGAGGATACGAGCCTTGCCGATTTCCGGGCGCAGATCGAGACCAATCTCTTCGGCACGATCATCATGACCAAGGCGGCGATCCCGGTCATGCGCGGGCAGGGGGCAGGCCATATCATCCAGTTCTCTTCCGTCGGCGGCAGGATCGGGCCTGTCGGGCGCGCGCCCTACGCGGCGGCGAAATGGGGCGTCGAGGGCTTTTCCGAAGTGCTTTCCAAGGAGGTCGGGCCGCTCGGCATCAAGGTGACGGTGATCGAGCCCGGCGGTTTCCGCACCGACTTTGCAGGCTCGTCGACGGCGATCTACGAAGGCCGTCCGGAATATGCCGAAACGGTCGGCGCCATGGCGGACTATCAGCGCAACTATAATGGCCGCCAGCCCGGCGATCCGGCCAGGGCGGCGGCCGCGGTGCTGCATATCGCTTCGCTCGATACGCCGCCGCTGAGATTGCTGCTCGGCAGCGATGCGGCCGCAGCCGTGGAAAAGGCGGATGCAGCGCGAATGGAGGCCGATCGCACCTGGCGTATCGTCAGCCAGTCGACCGATTTCGAACAGAGCGGCGATGCCAGGCCCATGCCTTGGGATAAGAAGGCCGGCTGAGGTGCGGACAAAAGAAAAGCGCCGCACTATTGCGGCGCTTTTCGTCAAGCCATCTTCGGCCGATCAGCTTGCGACGCAGAAGTGCTCGCGACCGTCATTGCCGACATAGGTGCCGCTCTGCGGATCGAAGCTGCGATAGCGATAGGAGCAATAGCGCTGCCACTGGGCGCTCCAGGGTTCCATGGCGCTTACCGGGCGCCCATAGACGGGGCGGCCATAGACCGGCTCGGAATAGACGGGACGCGCGCGGTAGACCGGCGGGGGAGCATATTCCGGCTCATAGACCGGCGGGTCGATGTAGCGGCGCTCTTCATATACCGGGCCGTTGTTGGCATTGGCGATGGCAGAACCGACGATCAGGCCGGTCGCAAGGCCGACAGCGCCGCCGACCAGTGCATCGTTGCCGTGGTCGTGGCCATGACGCCAGTAGCGATCTCCAGCCGAAGCTTCACCGATGGCTGCGAGGGTCAGAGCAGCTGCGGTTGCTGTCAGAAGAATGGTCTTTGCAAGCCTGTTCATCGCGTAAAATCCCAGTATCGGAAACCGGAAGCGGTCCCTTCTCTATGGTTCCGAAACTAGCCGCGGCATGCTGAATGGAGTCTGAACGACAAAACCCGGCATGGCTGCCGGGCTTCAACTCGATTCCACGCCTATGCGAGGGTTCAGCCTGAAATCTGCAGATTGACGGCCTTCGGGCCCTTGCCACGGCGATCCGGCTCTGTGTCGAAGCTTACTTTCTGGTTTTCCGTCAGACCGGCCAGGCCGGAAGCCTGAACGGCAGAAATGTGAACGAAGATATCGGCGCCGCCCTTGTCCGGCTTGATAAAGCCGAAGCCCTTGTCGGTATTGAAGAATTTTACAGTGCCAGTCTCGGCCATGCCTCAGGTCCTTTTGTCTCCGCCCGCCATCCACACGGGCAGCACTACGCTATTGCCTTCTCGCGAAGACGCTGGCAGGCAGATCTTGAAATGTGAGAAAAAGGTCCCCTCTACCTCCACCGGTTCCAGGCAGGACTTAACGCCCGCTTTCATTGGGACCGGCTGACCGGAATATTAGCGTTTCCGGCTCGCAAATTCTTAAGGACTTCCCATGCTCGCAAAATGCCCGAACGCGCGAAGAGTGCTGCGTTTGAAGGATTTTGGCAAGCAAAAGTTTTTTAACGGGTTCCTAAGAAGACCCCCGCAAATATGGCCTGTTTTCGCAAAAACGCCAAAAAATCCTCGTCGGGAGCAATTGATTAACGTTTTATATCGTCTGCAATATAAGTTCCGGGCAGATTTTACCAAAAATGCAACGCTAGCGCGTCTTGTTGTTGGCTTAAAAAAAATTTCAGATGGTACTGAACGCCCCATAAATGGACCCGTGTTCAGGCCGTGGGGGAGCGGCGGCGGGTCATTTCGGGCACGAGCTCGACTACAAGCATAGCGATAAACATCAGCGCACAACCTATATAGCCGAGTGGCGGTATGCTCTCCCCCAAAAGAAGTGCGGCAAGCGTGGCGCCGAACAGTGCTTCGGCGGAGAGGAAGATCGCCGCTTGTGACGGCGTGGTGTAGCGCTGGGCGACGACCTGCAGCACGAAGGCGACGCCCGAGGAGAAGATACCGACATAGAGGATTTCGGGTGCAGCCACGCGGATATCTGCCAGGCTCACCGGTTCGAAAAGGGCGGCGATGATGAGCGCACAGGCTGCCGTGACCGCAAACTGGGCGCTGGACAGTGCAAGCGGCCGTCCCGTTTCGCCGACTGTCGTTCCGGCAAGCGTGATCTGGATCGACCAGAAGACGGCGCAGACGACCGTCAGCAGATCTCCCACCGTCAGGGCCGAAAGCTGGCCGCCCGACAGCATGTAGATGCCCGATACGGCCATGATGGCGCCCGGCCAGATGATCCAGTGCGGCGAGCGGCGCAGGAAGAAGACTGCGATCAGCGGCACAAAGATTACATAGAGCCCGGTAATGAAACTGGAATTGGTGACAGTCGTCGTCTGCAGGCCGATCTGCTGTGTCGAAGCACCGCCAAAGAGCGCCAGCCCGATCATCAGGTAGAGGCCGAGATGCCGGCGGCTGGTTGCGACCTTCGCCTTGCGCGCTTCGATCAGTGTGAAAGGCAGGGTGGCAAATGCGGCGATGGCGAAGCGCAGGCCGATGAACCAGAAGGGGCCGATCGCCTTCATTGCCGTCGACTGCGCGACGAAGCCGCCGCCCCAGATGGCAGCTGCAAGCAATAGAAGGAGGTTCGCCTGAACGCGCGTCATCTCGCCCTCAATGTTCGGGAAGCATTTAAGAGTTGTGCTGCCGGGTTAGCAGGCGCATCTCTTTTCGACAAGGATGGGAATTCCTCAAACGGTTCGGAGGCACGGATGAAGCGGCAACTGATTGCGGCCGTTACGGCAGCTGTTCTGGCTGGGCCTGGGAATGTTTCGGCCGAGGCTTCATCACCCGTCCGGCCGATTGCACACTTTGCCGATCTGCCCGATGTGGTGCGCGCGGATGTCGAGCCCGATGATGGCGACTGCCACATCGAAGAGCAGCGGCTAGCCTATGGCGACGCCTTCGAAGTCACCGGCGAGACCGGGAAGAGACTGATCATCGTGCCTTGCGGCCAGTCCGGCGCCTACAACATGCCTTTCGCGATCTATGGCGGTTACGGCGACCGGATTTCTCGAACGGTCTTTCCGCTGAAGTTTTCGGAAACGACCGGCGATACGGCCGTCAATATCCGCTACGACGCTGCGGAAGGACGCTTCACCTCTTTACTGAAGGGGCGCGGCCTGGGCGATTGCGGCAGCTATTATGCGTGGCGTGCCGCCGGGCTCGATAGCACGGATTTTCTCGTTCTCGAGGAAGTGCGCATCAAGGAAGAATGCGATGCCAGGGCCGACGGCGGTCCGGCAACGTGGCCGCTCGTGTGGAAGCGACAATGACGTCAGGATATTCCGGCACGCCGCTCGCAAAGAAGCTGGGGCTTAAAGCGGGGCAGGCGGCCTTGCTCGTCAATGTTCCCGATGGGCTGATGGAGATCGACGAGTTCGAGGGCTTCGTTTCGGTCGCACGTATCTTATCGCAAGGGTCTCATCGGCAATTCGACTATGTCCATATCTTTGAGACGCAGCGTGCGGTGCTGGAAGACATGGCAGCGGCTCTGTTTTCCGCGATCAAGCCGGATGGCATGGTCTGGATATCCTGGCCGAAGAAGAGTTCGAAAGTCCCGACCAGCATCACCGAGGACGCCCTTAGGGAGGTCCTGTTGCCGACAGGTCTCGTCGACGTCAAAGTCTGCGCCGTCGATGATGTCTGGTCCGGGCTGAAATTCATGATCCGCAAGGAGTTGCGAAACGCGCTCTAGCCGGCCCGGCTTTCGGCGCGGGAAACCCGGAGCAGTTCGCCGTCATCCTCGTCGGTCACCATCAGCAATGCGCCATCGGGGGCGACGATGACGTCCCGGATGCGGCCATAGTCACCCTCAAACAAGCGCTCCTCAGCGGTGAAGGCGCCGCTCGAATCCCGCTGCATGCGGGACAGCAACTGGAACTTCAGCGCTGCGACGATGAAATTGCCGTTCCATTCCGGAAACATCTTGCCGCGATAGACGACGAGGGCGCCAGGGGCGATCGACGGGTCCCAGTAGTGCAGGGGCTGTTCGAGGCCCTCCTTGGCTGTTCCTTCGCCGATCTTGGCACCGGAATAATCGCGGCCATAGGTGATAACAGGCCAGCCGTAATTCTTGCCGGGTTCGGGATTGTTGATCTCGTCACCGCCACGCGCGCCATGTTCGACAGTGTAGAGCTTGCCGTCGGCGCTGTCGAAAGTGATGCCCTGCGGGTTGCGATGACCCTTGGACCAGATTTCCGGCAGGACCTTATTGCTTTCCTTGAAGGGATTGTCGGCGGGAATGCTGCCATCGGCGTTGAGATGGACGATGGAGCCGGCATCATCCTTCCAATCCTGCGAGCGGTTGCGGTTGCCGCGGTCGCCGACGCTGATGAACAGCGAGCCGTCCGGGGCGATCGCGATGCGCGAGCCATACTGGATGTTGCCGCGGGTAAAGCGCCGCATGGTGAAGATCGGCGTGACGTTCTCGAGGCTCTTTTCATCCGGGGAAAGTGTTGCGCTGAACGCCTCTGTGCCCGAACCCCGGTCGCTGGCGGTTGCAGCGGTCAGATAAAGCTTTCGGCTGGTCGCGAAATCCGGGGCGAGGGCGACATCCATCAGGCCGCCCTGGCCCTGGGCGCTGACTTCTGGCACGCCGCGGATCGGATCGGAAACCTTGCCGTCACGGATGATGCGGAGCCGCCCCGGTCGCTCCGTGACGATATAGCTGCCATCGGGCAGGACCTCGACCGCCCACGGATGCTCGAGCCCTTCGGCGAGCTTTTCGACTCGAACCGAAACTTCCTTTGTCCTGACAATGTCTCCAATCTGGGCAAGGGCTGGGCCTGCAAAAGCCATGGCCCCGCCGAGGAGCAGGATAAAACGGAATGGCGAGATCGTATCCATCATATTCCCCGTCGTCATTTTGAGGGGAAGTTGGCGCGGGGCATGGGGCGCTTCAACCGCAATCGCCGCTCATAACGGTTTTGTGTTCTCGGGTTGAACGAGTGCGGGTCAGTTGATTGTGCGGGGAGAGAAGCGGATATCGAAATCGGCATCCTGCAGCTCCGCACTCATCATCCGCTGTGTGATGAAGCCGGTGCGCTTTGCTTCCGCTTTCAGGAAGAGGCCGCAGCCGATCAGGGCCATGCCGTAGAAGGCGAGGCAAACGATGCCGACGGCGACCAGTTTTTCGACGACAGAAAGCCCGGGGAGGCGAGGTCTCGGCGGTGAAGGCGGGGCCTCATGGGCAGACGCCGCGGCCATTGCCAGTTCGAGATAGGTCGGCAGCGGCTCGAACGAGCCCGTTTCCTCGGTCCAGCCGGATCGCTGCGGCTTAACGGACATGGCGCGGCCCCTCCGAGAGACGGCCCTTGATGCGGCGCAGCCAGATGGCAAGTCCGTTTGCGGCGACGAACGCGGCCAAAAGTACGGTTGCGCCATCAAGGATCTTCTGATCGGCATAGGACGTTTTGAGGGAGCTGGAAGCCATGGCCGGCCCTGCTTCGGCGGCCGAAAACAGGCAGAACGTCGCGACGATGCAGCTTGCAAAAGCAATGACTGCCACCATCAGCGATAGGGAAACCCGGATTGCACGCAGGCGTTCTGCCGCGCGTTCGTCTTCCAGAAACATGGTATGCCCTCAATAACCAGTGTCGGATGGCGGAGAATATCGTTTCGATCTCGGCACTCTCACGACCGAATTGCGGCGCGCCACGGCATTTGTTGCGGCTTATTCATGGCAAATGGTAAACGGGCGATAACCTTGATTTTTAGTAATAAATTAGGGCCGACCTCAGAAATTGAATCAACTTCCCGTGTGCGTGGGTCGGCCACCCGCAGCGCCACTTCAAAGCTCCATTCAAATTTCCAGACGCAGATGCGGCAATTGATCAATAAGAATCATCGCGGCCATCATGCCTTTGCGCTTGAAATGATGTCATACATTGGACATAGAGCTTAGCGCAGAACTCCGGTCCCGGCCTTCTGCCCGTTTCAACCTTGTAGGACCGATATCATGGCCTTCCTTGCCGATGCCCTTTCCCGCGTGAAGCCTTCAGCCACCATCGCCGTTTCTCAGAAAGCGCGCGAACTGAAAGCCAAAGGACGCGACGTGATCGGCCTTGGCGCCGGCGAGCCCGATTTCGATACGCCCGAGAATATCAAGAAAGCGGCGATCGACGCGATCAATCGCGGCGAGACGAAATACACGCCGGTATCCGGTATCCCCGAGTTGCGTAAGGCGATTGCCGCCAAATTCAAGCGCGAGAACGGTCTGGAATATTCCTGGGAGCAGACGATTGTCGGCACGGGCGGCAAGCAGATCCTGTTCAACGCATTCATGGCGACGCTGAACCCCGGCGATGAAGTCGTGATCCCCGCGCCTTACTGGGTATCCTATCCCGAGATGGTGGCGCTCTGCGGCGGCACACCGGTTTTCGTTTCGGCCACCCAGGAGCATAATTTCAAGCTCCAGCCCGCCGATCTCGAAAAGGCGATCACGCCGAAGACCAAGTGGCTCATCTTCAATTCGCCGTCCAACCCGACGGGCGCTGCCTATACGCATGACGAGCTGAAGGCGCTGACGGATGTCCTGATGAAGCATCCACAGGTCTGGGTGCTGACGGACGACATGTACGAGCACCTGACCTATGGTGATTTCAAATTCGTCACGCCGGTCGAAGTCGAGCCCAAGCTCTACGACCGCACGCTGACGATGAACGGCGTCTCCAAGGCCTATGCGATGACCGGCTGGCGTATTGGTTATGCGGCAGGCCCGATCCAGCTGATCAAGGCCATGGACATGATCCAGGGGCAGCAGACATCGGGTGCGACCTCGATCGCCCAGTGGGCGGCCGTCGAAGCGCTGAACGGCACGCAGGACTTCATCCCCGAGAACAAGAAGATCTTCGAAGGTCGCCGTGACCTCGTCGTTTCCATGCTGAACCAGGCCAAGGGCATCGTCTGCCCGGTGCCGGAAGGCGCCTTCTATGTCTATCCGTCCTGCGCCGGTCTCATCGGCAAGACGGCCCCGTCCGGCAAGGTGATCGAGACGGACGAAGATTTCGTTTCCGAACTGCTGGAGTCGGAAGGCGTTGCCGTCGTTCATGGTTCGGCCTTCGGCCTCGGCCCGAACTTCCGCATCTCCTATGCGACGTCGGAAGAACTGCTCGAGGAAGCTTGCCGCCGCATCCAGCGCTTCTGCGGCGCCTGCAAGTAATCGGCAGCATCAGCCCTATCGAAAAGCCCGCCAGAGATGGCGGGCTTTTTCTTTGTCTCATTTTTTGATTCAACGTGCTTCGAAAGCGATTCCGCTCTTGGCGCTAAGTCGCTGATTTCAGATTCAAAGTCCGATCGCCGTCAGCATGATGAACGTGGCGAAGAGGATGAAATGTGTCATGCCCTCGATGGCATTGGTCTCGCCGTCGTTGAGGTTGATTGCCGCGGCGATCAGCGTGACCATGACCATCACCGTCTGGACCGGCGACATGGCCATGATGAAGGGCTGGCCGGTATAGAGCGCGATCGCTTCCATGACCGGCACGGTGAGGATCACCGTCGAGAGGGATGCGCCCATGGCGATGTTGACGGTTGCCTGCATGCGGTTGCGGAGTGCGGCCCTCAGGGCCGTCAAAATTTCAGGAGCGGCGGAGATGGCGGCAACCACGATCGCGGTCACGGCCACAGGAGCACCGCTATCCCGCAGGCCCTCATTCATGAAGCCCGACATGAATTCTGCGAGCGCACCGATGATGACTACGCCGATGAGGATGATGGTGATCGAGGTCGCGACCGACCCTTCGTCGTGGTGTTCTTCGGGATGCTCCTTCTGCCGTTCCGAGCGTGGATAGCTGTAGGAAAAGAAATAGCTGTGCTGGCCGACCTGCATGCGCAGGAAGAGGCCGTAGAGGGCGATCATGGCAATGATGGTGAAGCCGGAATAATAGTGCCACTTGTCGTCGGGCACGAATTCCGGAACGATCATCGAGATGCCCATGGCGGTCAGGATCATCACGCCATAGGTCTTGCCGGAATTGTCGTTATAGGGTTGCTCGCCATGTTTCAGGCCGCCGAGCAGGGCGGCCAGGCCGAGGATGCCGTTGATATCGAGCATGAGTGCTGAATAGATCGTGTCGCGCACGAGCGTTGGCGACGTTTCCTCGCCGCCCATCATGATGGCAAGGATGATGACTTCAACGGCGACGGCCGAGAGCGTCAGGATCATCGTGCCGTAGGGATCGCCGACCTTGACGGCCAACAGTTCGGCGTGATGGGCGACGCGCATGGAGGCGAGCACGATGGTCGCGATCAGAGCGGCGGCCGCGACAAGCGCCATGGTCCGGCCGGACTCCATGACCGAATGCTCCAGCATGTAGGCGATGATCGCGACCACGACCGCCACGATCAAGAATTTTTCTTCCTTAAGATGCAATGCCATGTCTACCGCCAGCGCCGAGTTTGATTCCCTCCGGGAATCTAAGCCGGTGATTTTTCTAGGCAAGCAGAGTCGTAACTGATGGAATTTGCAGTCTGTGACGATTAATGAAATACTGCTTTTCATACGGCAGCCGAACCCAGATCGCGGCGTCCTCGAAATCTTCTCAAGCGGCCCGCGCTGAACCGGACATGATCCGGGAGCCTACGGATGCGCAACGAGAAGAAAGAGGAGACACATGCATGGTCAAGGTGGTCTATGAGGTCGTACCGCATGACGGCGGCTGGGCCTACAAGCTTGGAGACGTCTATTCCGAGGCATTTCCGAGCCACTCCGAGGCGCTAGAAGCTGCCCGCATCGTTGCGGCCGAGCAGCAGGTTGGCGGCGACTCCGCCGAGATCAGCTGGCAGGACGCGCAGGGCAAGTGGCACGAGGAATATGCCGAAGGTGGCGATCGTCCCGAAACCGAGGTTGTGGACGGGTTCACCAAGAGCCGTTCGCCCGAGGTTTCCCCCGAGCCCTGATCTCCCGCCGATTATCTGACGTCTTTCAGCGCGTCATCAGGCGCGCGTTTCCCCCGCATGACTTGATGTAGCTCAGCAGACCATCAACCAGCGCGTCGAAGGTTACGCGGCAGCGCGGCGAGGTCCTGAGGCTCTTGTGCATGACAACCCATGTGCCAAGCCGCATCTCGAATTCATCCGACAGAATGTGGACGAGATCATGGTTCGGGCGGGCGAGCCCCGTCTGGCAGATGCCGATGCCTATCCCGGCGCGGATCGCGGCCAGATGGGCGAGATGATTGCTGGTGCGAAAGGCCGCAGCGAGTTCGTCAACTGCCGGATAGAGCTTGCGCATCATGCGGATATAGGCCGTCTGCCGGTCGAAGCCGATGATACGATGACCAGTGAGATCGGCCATTGTCTGCGGTGTGCCGTGGCGTTCAAGATAGCGGCGATGGGCGTGGAAGCCGAGCGGGATATCGCCGATGCGCCGCGCCAGCAGCACATCCTGCTGCGGCTCGGTCATACGCACGGCGATATCCGCCTCCCGGTTCATGAGGTCTTCCAGCGCATCCGATGCCGACAGCTCCACCTGCAAACCCGGATAGGCCTCCTGCAGATCGGCGATGATCGGCGGCAGCACTTCGATGCCGATCACTTCGCTGGCGCTGATGCGCACGGTGCCTTCCACCTTGTCGCGCCGGCTGGATGCCGTGCGTAGGAAGGCGTCGGCCGTCGTTGCGAGCGTCTCGGCATAGGGTTTCAGGTCGAGCGCCATATCGGTCGGCAGCAGGCCATTCGAAGAGCGGGTAAAGAGCTCCGCGCCGACAGCCTGCTCCAGCGCGTCGATATGACGGCCGATCGTCGGCTGGGTCAGGCCGAGTTCACGCGCGGCAGCCGAGAGCGATCCCTGACGCAGGACAGTGAGGAAAGAGCGATAGAAATCCCAGCTTGGTTCGGTATCCATATAATTATGTATAGCGACGGAACTTATTTCGTCAATTTTGTTTATCGTGGATAGAAGGCATAGTCGTCTCAACGAACAAGGAGATGATCATGAGCAGTGAATATCAGGATAAGAAACTGGCGCTGGTTCTCGGCGCTACCGGCGGCATCGGCGGTGCGGTGGCCCGCAAGCTGCAGGCCCGTGGCTGGACGGTGAGGGCGCTCAACCGCAACGCCGCGAAAGCATCGGCGAGCGGGCAGGGTTTCGACTGGATGCAGGGGGACGCGATGAATGCGGCGGATGTGCGCAAGGCGGCCGAAGGTGCAAGCCTTATCGTGCATGCCGTCAATCCGCCCGGTTACCGCGACTGGGAGAAGCTGGTTCTGCCGATGCTTGATAATACGATTGCCGCAGCTCGTGCCGTTGGCGCCCGCATCGTACTGCCAGGCACCGTCTATAATTTCGGGCCGGATGCGTTTCCCGTTGTGACGGAGGATAGTCCGCAGCATCCGGTGACGAAGAAGGGCAAGATACGTGTCGAGATGGAGAAGCGTCTGAAGGCGGCTTCAGAGACCGGCACAGGTGTGATCATCGTTCGCGCCGGCGATTTCTTCGGGCCGGGCGCGACGAGCAATAGCTGGTTCTCCGCCGCCTTCGCCACGCCGGGCAAGCCTGTTGGTACGATCAAGAATCCGGCGAGACCGGGCATTGGTCACCAATGGGCCTATTTGCCCGATGTTGCGGAGACGATGGTGCAACTCGTCGAGCGGGCAGCGCGCCTGCCAGCTTTCGCTTGTTATCACCTGAACGGCTTCTGGGATGGTGACGGCCAGCAGATGGCGGAGGCTGTCCGGCGTGTTGCCGGCGGCGCGGCAAAGATCGGTCGCTTCCCCTGGTTCATTGTACCGCTGCTCGCTCCTTTCATGACCGTCATGCATGAGCTGAAGGAGATGCGTTACCTGTGGAAGGTGACGGTGCGTATGAGGAACGACAAGCTGGTGGCCGAACTCGGAACCGAGCCACATACGCCGATCGACGAGGCCGTGCGCGCGACGCTCATCGCGCAGGGATCTCTGCCGGAACCGCATTCTGCAGCGACGCCAGCGCACTCTCTCACGATCGGAAATTAAGCTAGCCCAGTTCCGCGAGGGCGATACGGGCAACCGTCAGAGGTTTTTCCGCCGAGGCTTGGTCGCCATCTTCAAGAAACCAGGCAGCGGAAAGACCGGAATAGGCAGCGATCCATTTGAGCAGCCTTGATGGTTCGATATCTGCCTCTTTGGAGACAATCGGAAGCTGGCGCTGGAGCCGCTTGGGATCCGTCGTGGTCGGCAGGTCTTCATTGGCGAAGATATTGGCAAAGTCATAGCCGCGTTCGCCGTAGATCCGCTTGGGATCGATCGCCAGCCAGCCGCGTTCGCCGAAATCGAGGATGTTGCGGTGGTGGATGTCGCCGTGGAGAATGCTGAGCTGTTGCGGTGCAGCGAGCAGGCTGTTGGCAATCCTCCAGCTATCAACAAACGTGCCGCCATGGGCGCGCGCTGCCGGTTCCAGACTGCGGAACCAGCGCTCGAGTGTCGGGGAACCGGAGAGAGGCACGGGGCGCGGCGCATGCAGCCTTGCTGCAGTGCGCACCATGATGCGGCTTGCTTCATCATCCTCGCCGTTCAGGGCCATTTCCAGCAGCGAATACTTGTCGGCCGCGCGCTCCAGAAGAATGGCGTCGTCCTGCTGCGCATAGACCTTGGCCGCACCGTCACCATCCCACCATTTCATCAGCAATGCGCCTTCGCGCTCACTGCTGTCGGTTGCGACTTTCAGCATCGCGGGTTTGTCCCGCCAGGTGACCGGCAGGAGGCGGCTCGAATGGGTGATGATGGGCTCGCCGTCCGAGGTAAGCGACCAGCGTTCGAGATAGGGTGAGAACATGCACGCATGCTAGCGGCAATGGTCACGAATGGAAATCCCGCCGGATGGCGGGATTTCGTTTCGGCGAAAAGGATCAGGCGACCTTTTCAAGCAGGGGGTAGTCGACATAGCCCCTGGCATCGCCACCATAGAAGGTCGATTGGTCCGGTGGGTTCAGCGGCAGGTTCTTCTCCAGGCGTTCGACAAGATCGGGATTGGAGATGAAGGGCTTGCCGAAGGCGACGAGATCGGCCGTACCGTTTTCCACGGCTTCGATCGCCATGTCTCTGACATAGCCGTTGTTGACCATCCAGGCAGCCTTGCCGCCAGCCTTTTCATAGGCAGCGCGCAGTGCCTTGTAGTCGAAGGACGGGTTGTCGCCCTGGCGATAATCACGCTCGCCGCCGGTCTGGCCTTCGATGACGTGGATATAGGCGAGGTCGTACCTGGCAAGGCCTTCAACGACATGGGTGAAGAGTGTCTGCGGGTTGGAATCATAGGATTCACCCGACGGCGTCACCGGCGAGATGCGGATCGCGGTGCGGCGCGCGCCGATTTCCCTGGTCACGGTTTCAACGACTTCGAAGAGGAAACGGGCGCGGTTTTCGATCGAGCCGCCATATTGATCGGTGCGGTCGTTGACGCCATCACGCATGAACTGGTCGAGCAGATAGCCGTTGGCGCCGTGGATTTCGACACCATCGAAGCCGGCGTCGATCGCAGCACGGGCGGCCTTGCGGTAATCCTCGATGATGCCGGGGATTTCGGAGGTTTCGAGTGCACGCGGTTCGGACGTTTCGGCGAAGGCGCCGGTGCCGTCTGCATTGACGAGATAGGTCTTGGCCTTGGCGATGCGGTTGGTCGAGGAGACCGGCTTGGCATTGTCGGGTTGCAGCGTGTTGTGGGAGATGCGTCCGACATGCCACATCTGCACGACGATCTTGCCGCCTCCGGCGTGGACCGCATCCGTCACGCGCTTCCAGCCGTCGAGCGCTTCCTTGCTGTATAGGCCGGGAACGTTCGCATAACCTTGGCCTTGATGCGTGATGGCGGTCGCTTCGGTGATGATGAGGCCGGCCGTGGCGCGCTGGCGGTAATATTCGACGTTGAGATCGTTCGGGATTGCGCCCGGCGACCGGTTGCGGGTGAGCGGCGCCATGACGATATGGTTCCTGAGGGAAATATCGCCGACCTGAGTCGGCTGGAAAAGCTTGGCCATGGAAGGTCCTTTCTGCTTGGGGGATCACTCGGCGGTAGCGGGGTTAGTCTGTGCCCGGCCGGAGAGATAGGTGAGCGCCGTCGCTGCGAGGCCGATCAGGGCCATGGCGGCAGCGGCGAGGGGAACATGAACGAAGTCGAGACCGGCATTGATGACCATGCCGCCGACCCAGGCGCCCAGCGCATTGCCGGTGTTGAAGGCGCCGATATTGATGGTCGAGACGAGGTTTGGCGCATCCTTGCCGAAGCCGACGACACCGACCTGCAGGGCAGGGACCGCAGCGAAGGTTGCGGCAGCCCACAGGAAGAGCGTTATCTCGGCCGGGATAACGAACCGGCTGGTGTAGAAAAAGACTGCGGAGGTGAGCGCGATTACAGCAAAGACGCTGGCGAGCGTGGCTCCAAGCCGCCAATCGGCCAGCTTGCCGCCGATGAGATTGCCGACTGTCAGTCCGATGCCGATCAGGAACAGGGTCCACGTGACGCCTTCCGGCGAGATGCCGGTCACGTTACGCAACAGCGGCGCGATGTAGGTGAAGAGCGTGAACATCGAGGCCGCGAAGAAGACGGTGACCGAGAGCGCCATCCAGAGGCGGACGTTCTTCAATGCCGCGATCTCGCGCAGGATGCTGCTCTGCGTTTCCTGCTTGTCGCGCGGCAGGATGGCGATCAGGCCGGCAATGGTGACGACGCCGATGGCGGTAACGACCCAGAAGGTGGAGCGCCACCCGAAAGCCTGGCCGATGGCAGTGCCGGTTGGAACGCCGAGAACGTTTGCCAGCGTCAGGCCGGTAAACATCAGGGCGACGGCGCGGGCCTTGCGGTCTTCGCTCACAAGATTGGCGGCGACCACCGAGCCGATGCCGAAGAAGGCGCCATGGCAAAGCGCGGTGACGATGCGGGCGATCATCAGCACCCAGTAATTGGGCGCGATGGCGCAGAGCAGGTTACCGGCGATGAAGAAAGCCATCAGCATGATGAGCGTCGAGCGTCGCTTCAGCTTGGCGGTGGAGACTGCCATGATCGGCGCACCGAGCGCGACGGCCAGCGCATAACCCGTTACCAGCCAGCCAGCCTGGGGGATCGTCACGGAAAGATCGGCGGCGACTTCGGGCAGGAGGCCCATGATGACGAATTCGGTGGTGCCTATCGCAAATGAACTCAAGGCAAGGACGAGCAGGGCAAGGGGCATGACTAGAGATCCTGCGTTAGCTGCTGGAGAAAGGCAGCGATCGTTTCTTCATTGCGCTTGTAGAAGATCCACTGGCCGACACGCTTGCTGGTAACGAGGCCGGCGCGGTGTAGGGTACCAAGATGGGCGGAAACAGTGGATTGGGAAAGGCCGCAGCGTTCGAACTGGCTGGCGCAGACGCCCATTTCAAACGGGTGTTCCTGTGTCGGAAAGTGTTCTTCCGGTTTCTTCAGCCAGTTGAGGATGTCCATCCGGGCAGGATTGGCCAGCGCCTTGAGAATCTCGTCTTTGTCCATCGTCGTTCATCGAAGTATAAATCGGATTTTCCCGATATATGGATCGATGATTTTCGATATGCAAATCACGGAGGCGTGAGCGATTGATTTCGCGACCATGCTTAAATCTTAAGCAAAAAAAGAGGGCCACTGGAAAGCCAGGGCCCTTTATAAGTGTGAAGGTCAAAAACCTCCAGAGGGGAACAGCCAACGCGGTGGCACTGGGAGAGAACCACGAATTGCATCGGCTATGAGCGATATGGTGGTTCTTTGTGCAGCTTTCAATAGCCTTTTGTGCATGCCAGCTATGCACTGCACAAAATTTTTCCGCACTGCGGTATCTTCCGATAAAAATTCAGGCAAAAAGCAAAAATCGGGCAAAAAAAGAGGGCCACCGGAAAACCAGGGCCCTTTATAAGTGTGAAGGTCAAAAACCTCCAGAGGGGAACAGCTAATGCGGTGGAACTGGGAGGAAAAGCCACCGTGTGCATCAGCTATGTGTGATATGGTGCTTTAATGAGCAAACAACAACCCTTTTTTGTGCATGTCAGTCATGCGTGGGTTGCATGATTTGAGATTCATTCCACAAAAGTGGAAATCAAAAGTTCCAGTTGCGGGCCTTGCTGACGATGAAATCGCGGAAGGCTTTCAGCTTGGCGGCGTTCTTGATCTCGTCCGGATAGCAGAAATAGGTATCGAAAGAGGGGACGTCGGCATTGATCGCCAGCTGGATCAGGCCAGGGTCGCGGCCAACGATATAATCCGGCAGGCAGGCGATGCCGATGCCGAGCAGGCAGGCCCGCTTGATGGAAGTCTGGCTGTTGATCTGCAGATGCGGAATGCGCTTGTTGTCCGACGAGCGGCCGGCGATTTCCAGCCAGTTGACGTCGAGCAGGTAATTTGGCGCCGGCTCGCCGAACGTGATGATGCGGTGGTTGTCGAGATCTTCGATCGTCTGCGGCTCGCCGTGACGATTGATGTAGGAGGGGGCGGCGTAGACGTGCATATGCACGGTGAAAAGCTTGCGCTGGATCAGGTCCGATTGCTGCGGCTGGCGAAGGCGGATGGCGCAATCGGCATGGCGCATGTTCACGTCCACTTCCTCGTTGTCGAGGATGAGCTGGATCTGGACGTCGGGATAGAGCTGCAGGAATTCCTGGATCTTGTCGGTCAGCCAGCCCTGGCCGAGGCCGACTGTCGTCGTGACGCGCAGCTTGCCGGACGGCGTTTCCGTCGTCTCGGTCAGCTGCATCTTGACGGTTTCGAGCTTGAGCAGCACGTCGTGGGCGGTGCGGTAAAGCAGCTCGCCCTGTTCTGTGAGGATCAGGCCGCGCGCGTGGCGGTGGAACAGCTTGGTGCCTACGTCCTGCTCGAGCGCACTTACTTGACGGCTGATGGCCGACTGGGACAGATGCAGCTTGTCGGCCGCATGCGTAAACGATCCGGCTTCGGCAGCTGCGTGGAAAATACGCAGCTTGTCCCAGTCCAATGGCATTCCCCCACCCCTCATGCCACTATTACTCCGCTGCTACGGCAACGGGCATATGGCCCGTCAGATAACGTTCTGCCTCGAGGGCGGCCATGCATCCCAAGCCTGCGGCGGTGATTGCCTGGCGGAAGGTGTCGTCCGTCACGTCGCCTGCGGCATAGACTCCCTCCAGGCTGGTCGCAGTCGAATCCGGTGCGGTCCAGAGGTAGCCATTGTCCTTGAGCTTCAGCTTGCCCTTGAACAATTCGGTTGCCGGCGCGTGGCCGATCGCAACGAAGACACCGTCAACGGCGACATCGGTAATAGTGCCGGTGCGGGTATCGCGCAGGCGAGCACCGGAAACGGACGGCGGCATGGGGGGCTTTGCCGGCGTGCCCGTGATCTCGGCGACCTCGGTATTCCAGAGAACCTTGACGTTCTCCTTGGAGAAGAGACGCTCCTGCAGGATTTTTTCTGCGCGGAAGCTGTCGCGGCGGTGCACGACAGTGACCGACTTCGCGATGTTCGAGAGATAAAGTGCCTCTTCGACGGCGCTGTTGCCGCCACCGACCACGATCACATCCTTATTGCGATAGAAGAAGCCGTCGCAGGTGGCGCAGGCAGACACGCCGAAGCCCTGGAAATGCTGCTCGCTCTCGATGCCGAGCCACTTGGCCTTGGCGCCGGTCGCGATAACAAGCGTGTCAGCAGTCCAGACCTGGCCGCTATCGGTGCGGGCAACGAAGGGGCGCTGGTTGAGGTCGACTTCGGTCACGAGGTCGTTGACGATTTCGGCGCCGACATGCTGAGCCTGCTGCAGCATCTGGTCCATCAGCCAGGGACCCTGGATGGGATCTGCAAAGCCCGGATAGTTCTCGACATCCGTGGTGATCATGAGCTGGCCGCCCTGTTCCAGACCGGCGATCAAAACCGGTTTCAGCATGGCGCGCGCGGCATAGACCGCTGCCGTATAACCGGCAGGTCCGGAACCGATAATGAGCACCTTGGTATGGCGGGCAGACATGGAATTTCCTTTCGCTAGCAGGATGCGGCGGCTAAGAGGCGAATAAGGCCGTTTCGCGATCCCTGCGCCATTTATGAACGACCAATGCTTTTATTCAAGGGCAGCCTTGCATTACCAACAAGGCAAATGCAGGCGCCGTGCAAGATTCCGTCATCGGACTGAAACTTTCTTGCGTATTCCGTTGCTTTATATAGAAGCTGCCCACGGGGAATTAAAGAAAGGCCTGAGCGTGGTTCGCGCTGAACTTGACGTTATCGACATAAAGATATTGCGGGAACTGCAGGCCGACGGCCGCATGACCAATGTGGAACTTGCCGACAGGGTGGGAATTTCAGCGCCGCCCTGCCTGCGTCGGGTGCGCAAACTCGAAGAAGCGGGCGTCATCGAAGGCTATCACGCGATGTTGAATAGCCCGAGGCTCGGGCTCGATCTCGTCGCGTTCTGCATGGTCGGCCTCAAGCACCAGTCCGAAGCCAATCTGAAGGCCTTTGCTGCAGCCACCGCCGAATGGCCGCTGGTGCGCCAGGCCTGGATGGTTTCCGGTGACAGCGATTTCCTGCTGCATTGCGTGGCTCAAAACCTCACCCGTTTCCAGGATTTCGTCATCGAAGTGCTGACGGCGAACGAGCATGTCGATACTGTTCGCACCATGCTGACGATCCGACAGGTGAAGAAGCTCGGGCTCGTCGAGCTGTAGTCCAAAGCGCGTCGCGATCTTTCAGTTTCGCTTGCCACGCTTCAGGCTCTTGTTTTCACGTGTCGTTTCTATTTGCGGTCGACATCTCCGTCTCGCCGCCTTCCTGATATGTCCGTCACCTGGCTCGGCCTAAGCGCCGAGAAGCTGCCGGTAAATCCGGTTGATGGCCGTTGCTTCCTTTTCCAGCGCGAAGTTTTCACGCACATGCCGGAGTGCTGTTTCGCCTTGAGCTGAAGTCAGCGCAGGATCGGCAAGATAGGTGGCGATGGCCGCCGACAGTGCGTCGCCGTCGCCGGGCGGTACGATGACGCCGTTTTCGCCCGGTACGACCATTTCGGCGTAAGCGCCGGCGTCGGATGCCACGACCGGCGTCTTCGAAGCCATGGCCTCCAGTGGCGTCAGCCCGAAACCTTCGTTGCGGGATGGGGCGACATAGAGGCTCAGGCGGCGATACCAGACCTTGATATCAGGCACTTCGCCGATGAAGACGATGCGGTCGGTCAGACCGGCTGCGGCGATATCGGCCTTCAGCTTGTCGGCAAACGCCGTGTGCTCCGGCGTTACGCGGCCAGAAATGACGGCCGTCCAGTCCGGATGCTGCGGCAGCAGCGCAATCATCGCCTGGACGAAAAGATCGGTGCCCTTCTGATGGCGCACGCGGCCGAAACAGCCGACGAGATAGCGACCCGGCAGGCCGGCGGCGGCGATCGTATCGTCAGCCCCCTCGGGTGGATGGAAAAGCGTCAGATCGACGCCATGCTGGATGATCACATGCGGCACCTTGAGGAAGGAGCCGGAGCGGCTGCTGGTGGCGATGACGGCATCCATCCGGCGGATCAGCCAGCGGGTATAGGAGGTGTGGCGGCGCTGGGCGGCGGAGGTGAAGACGAGCTTCATCGGCATGCGCAGGACGTGGCGCATGAGGATGCCGACGGCCATTTCGTTGTTGCGGCGCGCATGCCAGACGCGCTGCCGGTGCCCGGCAGGCGGGCGCCAGAGGCCGGCAAGTTGCGGCCATTTCAACCGCGGAAGTTCCGGCGGAAGACCAGGGCCGAGAGCGGCGATCTTGATCCCCAACCGGATCTGGCAGGGGATGAGCTGAACGATCGTGGACGTGACGCCGGAGAGCCGGCGTTTCAGGTTGGGCGCGATGATCTCGACGTCACTGATGTCCGGCACTGGCTGCTCGTGCGAAAGGCGAGGGCGATCAGCCCCAGGAAACGGAAAGGATTTCGTAGGCCTTCGAGCCGCCCGGCGCATTGACTTCAATGGAGTCGCCGACTTCCTTGCCGATCAGCGCGCGGGCGATCGGGGAGGAGATGGAGATGCGACCCTGCTTCACATCGGCTTCCTGATCGCCGACGATCTGGTAGGTCTTTTCTTCCTCGGTATCCTCGTCGACGAGCTTCACCCTGGCGCCGAACTTGATCTTGTCGCCCGACATCTTGGAGAGGTCGATGACTTCGGCGCGCGCCGTCAGGTCTTCGAGCTCGGTGATGCGGCCTTCATTATGGCTCTGTGCTTCCTTGGCCGCATGGTACTCGGCATTTTCCGAAAGGTCGCCATGGGCGCGCGCTTCCGCAATTGCCTCGATGATTCGCGGGCGCTCCTCCTGCTGACGCCAGCGCAGTTCTTCCTGCAGCTTGACGAAACCACCCTGTGTCATCGGTACCTTATCAACCATTTTTTCGTCCTTCTCTCCCCGCATCCGCAGTTCGCGCAGACACAAAAGAAAACAGGTCCCGAAGGGGACTTCGGAACCGTGTTACAAACCTAGTTCATTGCTTATAGCAGATCGGCACGCGCAATTTCCATAAAATTCGTATCGCCGCTTTTTATCATCAGCAGAAGTGCCTGCTTTTGAAGGGAACTTGCAGGGAGGCTCATTTCTTCGTCTTGATTTTGCCGTCGTGAACATTTAGTGAACAAGATGATGAAGAAATCGCTTAGAGAACGATTGGCGATCCTCTCCGACGCCGCCAAATATGATGCATCCTGCGCCTCCAGCGGCACGGTCAAACGGGATTCGACTGCCTCCGGCGGGCTCGGCTCAACCGAAGGCGCCGGCATCTGCCATGCCTATGCGCCGGATGGGCGCTGCATTTCGTTGCTCAAAATCCTGCTCACCAATTTCTGCATCTACGATTGCGCCTATTGCATCAACCGCTCGTCCAGCAATGTCGAGCGCGCCCGTTTCACGCCGGAAGAGGTCGTCTGGCTGACGCTGGAATTCTATCGGCGCAACTATATCGAAGGCCTGTTCCTCTCCTCGGGCATCATCCGCTCTTCCGACCATACGATGGAGGAGATGGTACGCATCGTGCGCGAACTGCGCGTCACGCATCATTTTCGCGGCTACATCCACCTGAAATCCATTCCGGAGGCATCTCCACATCTGATCGAGGAGGCGGGGCTCTATGCCGATCGTCTGTCGCTCAATATCGAGCTGCCGACCGATAGCGGCATCAGCCGTTTTGCGCCGGAGAAGAAGCCCGCCAGCATCCGCCGCTCGATGGGCGATCTCAGGCTGAAGATCGAGGCGGCGGAAGAGCCGACGCTGCAGACCAAGCGGCGCAAGCGCTTCGTGCCGGCCGGGCAGAGTACCCAGATGATCGTCGGCGCTGACGGCGCCAATGATGCGACGATCCTGTCGACCAGCGGTCAGCTTTACAGCAGCTATGGTCTCAAACGTGTCTATTATTCCGCCTTCAGCCCGATCCCCGACAGTTCGAAGAACCTGCCGCTCATCAAGCCGCCGCTGATGCGAGAGCACCGGCTCTATCAGGCGGATTGGCTCTATCGCTTCTATGGTTTCGGCATCGACGAGATCACCTCGTCACAGCAGGGCGGCATGCTTGATCTCAATCTCGATCCCAAACTTGCCTGGGCGCTCGGCCATCGCGAGGACTTCCCTGTCGATATCAATCGCGCCGATCGCGAGAAGCTCCTGCGCGTTCCGGGGCTCGGTACCAAAACGGTGAAGGCGATCCTGACGGAGAGGCGGCAGCGCCGGTTGCGGCTCGAGGATCTGCCCCGGCTTGGTGTCTCCCTTCGCAAGGTGCAGGCCTTCATCACTGCCGAGGGCTGGACGCCGCGTCGCCTGGCCGATCGACCGGACCTGCGCGCCATGTTCGAACCGCAACCCGAACAATTGTCGCTGCTATGATGCGCCGTGTCGTTCTGGAGGGCAGGGGGAATTTCGAGGAGTGGCGCAAGGCGGCTCGCGCCTTTGCCGCAGCCGGAATTCTGCCTGATGAAATCGACTGGCATGAAAGAAGCAGCGAACCGGGTTTTGCTTTCCAGCGTGATGCCTTGCCGCCAGATCCTCCCGTCGATGCCAGGACGATGAGCGTACCGCCGGCCTTCATGGCTTTGGCCGAGGCAGTGATCTGCCACAGCGATGCCAGGCGCTTCTCACTGCTTTACAGCCTGCTCTGGCGAACGCAGGAAAACCGGAACCTGCTGGAGCTGGCATCCGATGAAGAGGTGTCGCGCGCCCGGCTGATGCAGAAGAGCGTGCATCGCGACGCTCACAAGATGACGGCCTTCGTCCGCTTCAAGGAGGTGGCGGCCCCTGCCGGCGGGCGGCGTAAATTCATCGCCTGGTTCGAGCCCGATCACTACATCGTCGCGCGCAAGGCTCCGTTCTTCCAGCGCCGCTTCACCGACATGGACTGGCTGATCGCGACGCCAAAGGGATCGGCCGCCTGGGATGGCGAGCGGCTGACGACGAGCGATGCGCCTTGCGAAAAGCCTGATATCACTGACGCGACCGACGATCTGTGGCGCACCTACTATGCCAGCATCTTCAATCCGGCGCGGCTGAAGGTGAAGGCCATGCAGGCGGAGATGCCGAAAAAATACTGGAAGAACCTGCCGGAGGCCGATCTCATTCCCGGCCTGATTGCCGATGCGGAAGCAAAGGTACTCGCCATGGCCGAGCGCGAGGCGACGATGCCGCTCCCCTATCACAACCGAATTCAGGAAGCGGCGGCTCGTCTGCCGATGCCGGAGACGGCGCCGGCGGGGACGCTGGAGGCGTTGCGCGAGGAAGCTGCGGTCTGCAATCGCTGCGCGCTGCATGCCAGGGCGACGCAGACCGTCTTCGGCGAAGGACCTGCCGATGCAGACATCATGTTCGTCGGCGAGCAGCCGGGCGATCAGGAGGATCTTGCCGGCCGACCCTTCGTCGGACCGGCCGGCAAGGTCTTCGACGAGGCCATTGCGCAGGCCGGTATCGATCGGTCACGGCTTTACGTCACCAATGCCGTCAAGCATTTCAAATATGAGCCGCGTGGCAAGCGGCGGATCCATCAGAAGCCCAATCTTGGCGAGGTGCAGCATTGCCGCTGGTGGCTGAAGCTGGAACTCGATCTCGTCAAGCCGAAGCTGATCGTGGCGATGGGCGCAACCGCCTTTTACTCGCTGACCGGCGACAAGCAGAAACTGGAAGACGTGCGCGGTCGGTCGATTGCGATGGAGGAAGGACGGCTGCTTTTCGTGACGGTGCATCCTTCCTACTTGTTGCGGCTTCCGGACGAGGACAGGAAGGCGCACGAGCTTGCCCGTTTCCGGCAAGACATGAATCAGATCAAGGCTCTGGCTCACTGAGCGTAGAATTCGATTCAGGGAACGAAGACCGGATCCTTCGGCAGGTTGAGCGGATTGTATCCGGTCACCATGCGCACTCTCACGGATTCATGCAGGTTTGCGCGATCGGGGATGAATCGCCGGTCCTCGAGGGGCAGATAAATGCCTCCTCTGTTGCCATGTTTGCGCCAGGAGTTTTCAGGGACTCGCCGAGGAATATATTCGAGCAGTTTCCAGCCCGCACTCATCGAGTCGTGCAGCGGTGCGGCGGCGTTGAGTTCGACATAGCTGTTGTCGCTCCTGCCAAGGACGATATTGTTGACCGTGCGCGAAACGTAAAGCAGGCCCGCAGGCCCGGTTTCCCGGATCATCCACTCGAGCGGTATCTTGATCTGAGCGCTTTCAGCCTCCGGATAGCCGCCGCCGATATCGCCATGGACACCGGCAAACCAGACTTCCTTGAAGTCCTGCTTTGCGGTTGCGGACTTGAAAGGATTGCCGCGATAATCCTGATCCGGCGTCCACAATTCCGGCTGGAACATCGTTCGTCGTTCGTCGATTGCCATGGCGTGACGCACATATTCGACACTGGGGTTCTTTCTGGTGAAGGGGTGCGTCTTGAACTGGATTCGCCCTTTGCCCTTTTCGATGACCGAGGCAACGGTATCGAACAGCCCGAGCAGCTTGATCGGCGGACGATCGTTGCGCAGCATGCGCTCATAGAGCCGCATGCTCTTGAAGGCAGATGAAGGATCTCCGCCATCTGCGTGCTGTTCCTGTTCGGGAATGCCCTTATAGGTTCTGTAAGCGTAGTCGAGCAGGTTCAGGTGATATCTGCTGCAGAGCCCGAAGGCATGGATGAAACCTGCGAGAACCCGGGCCGTATAGGCGCCGCGGCTGAAACCGAAAATATAGATGCGGTCCCTGTCGGGATGGCCGCCGTGATCATCGGGCATGCCGGCATCATAATTTTCGACGAGGAAACGGTAGGCACCTTTGACGTTCTCATCGAGACCCCATCCGGTGGCAAGGCCCCAGACCTCAATGGACTTGCGGTAGAGGGGCAACCAGGCATCTGCCGCGCCAAGCGTGCCGACCCCGGGGTCGTAATAGACGATCTGCTCGTCGGAGCGCTTCAGCGTTCCGAACAGCCGGAGAATGTTGGTGCGGTCTGCGGATATCTCGTTCGACGTGCCGTCGAACAGGATGACGATGTTCTTCGACATGCTGCTCCCC
This sequence comes from Rhizobium sp. 05N49, assembly GCF_056396805.1. Lineage (NCBI taxonomy): Bacteria > Pseudomonadati > Pseudomonadota > Alphaproteobacteria > Hyphomicrobiales > Rhizobiaceae > Rhizobium > Rhizobium sp. 05N49. The sequence goes on along the minus strand of NZ_JBFTME010000001.1, from coordinate 633,071 downwards.
CGATACAGCTCGGGAGCAGGCTAACATCAAGTTCGCATGTCTGCAATTTGGGGTCGCAGATTGCGAACGCTATCAATGTCTAGGAATTGGTAGCGATGAATTCGTCAGGTTTGAAATTGTCTTCGATACTTATTGCGTCAGCACTCAAAAACGAGAGGTTGATCATAGCGCGACGCGCCAAGACCTGTAAAAAGGGCTGCAAATCTCCAATCCGAATGGGTTTTTGAGGCGCTGCTACCTTTTCGTATTTCCCGGAGTAATCGCGCTTTATCCGATGAACATCTGCCCAATCGTAGGCGAAAAGCCCTCGCTCTGCCGTTGCTACGAAGTCATCAGGCCGCGGATAACTTACCAGCAGGTTGACTTCGGAGACGACAGGCAGCTGTAAAAATGCTGCCTCCAAATCACTGGATGCAGCATGCATGTTTGGGAGCGCGGCCAGGGGAATTGCTCCAGCGCCGCCGGTAAAAAAGGTGGCAAGGAAGCCATCCTTGTCGGTCGCGACCCAAGGGTAATCAATATCGAACGGATATTCAGTCATTTTCGGCCATCCGATTTAAGCGGCGTATCAACTCCTAGGCCATTTGGCTTGGCTTTGGAATTGGAACCGCTTCGAAGATACCAAGTTCCGGGCCGTATTCCGGGCGATGGATGAAGATGAATGCGAAGAGGCGATGCCTCTTCACGGTATTATCAGAAGTAGCTCTGCAGCGGGCGGACTTCGAGATTTCCAGCCTTGAGCGCCTTGATCGCCTGGGCGGCGGCTTCGGCGCCGGCCATCGTCGTGTAGTAAGGCACCTTCTGCATCAGCGTGGCGCGGCGGAGCGACTTCGAATCCGAGATCGCCTTGTTGCCGTCGGTCGTGTTGATGACGAGTTGGACCTGGCGGTTGCGGATGGCGTCCTCGATATGCGGGCGGCCTTCCAGAACCTTGTTGATCTTCGTCGCCTCGATGCCATTTTCAGCAAGGAAACGGGCCGTGCCGCCGGTTGCCAGCACCTTGAAGCCTTGTTCAACAAGGATGCGGATCGCGGGGAGAACGCGCGGTTTGTCGGCATCGCGCACGGATACGAAGACCGTGCCTTCACGTGGCAGTTCGACGCCGGCGCCGAGCTGCGACTTGGCAAAGGCCAGCGCGAAATCGCTGTCGAGGCCGATGACTTCGCCGGTCGAGCGCATTTCCGGACCGAGCAGCGTATCGACGCCCGGGAAGCGGGCGAAGGGGAAGACGGCTTCCTTGACGGCAATGTGCTTCAGCGCGCGGGGATCCGGCTTCTCGCCATAGGCGGCGAAGGTCGCATCGAGCTTCTCGCCGGCCATGACGCGGGCGGCGATCTTGGCGATCGGCGCGCCGATGGTCTTGGCGACAAAGGGCACGGTACGGGAGGCGCGCGGGTTGACTTCGAGTACGTAGACGGTGTCGTCCTTGATGGCGAACTGCACGTTCATCAGGCCGCCGACGTTGAGCGCCTTCGCCATGGCCTTGGCCTGGCGCTCCAGCTCATCGAGCATCTCGCGAGACAATGTGCGTGGCGGCAGYGAGCAGGCGCTATCGCCGGAGTGGATCCCGGCTTCTTCGATATGTTCCATGATGCCGGCGACATAAACGTCGGTGCCGTCGGAGAGGCAATCGACGTCGACTTCGATGGCGTTCGTCAAGTAGCTGTCGAAGAGGAGCGGGTTCTTGCCGAGCAGCGTGTTGATCTGGCCGGTCTTGTCGTTCGGGTAGCGCGCCTTGATATCCTCAGGCACCAGTTCCGGAACCGTATCGAGCAGGTAGCTCTGCAGCTGGCTCTCGGCATGGATGATCTGCATGGCGCGGCCGCCGAGCACGTAGGACGGGCGAACGACCAGCGGGAAGCCGATTTCGGCAGCGACCAGGCGAGCCTGCTCGACGGAATAGGCGATGCCGTTGTTCGGCTGGTTGAGGTCGAGCTTCATCAGAAGCTTCTGGAAGCGGTCGCGGTCTTCGGCAAGGTCGATCATGTCGGGCGCGGTGCCGAGGATCGGGATGCCGTTCTTTTCGAGTGCTTCGGCGAGTTTCAGCGGGGTCTGGCCGCCGAACTGGACGATGACGCCGACGACTTCGCCCTTTTCCTGCTCTGCGCGCAGGATTTCGATCACGTCTTCGGCCGTCAGCGGCTCGAAATAGAGGCGATCGGAGGTATCGTAGTCGGTCGAAACCGTTTCCGGGTTGCAGTTGATCATGATCGCTTCATAGCCGGCATCCTTCAGCGCGAAGGCGGCATGGCAGCAGCAATAGTCGAATTCGATGCCCTGGCCGATACGGTTCGGACCGCCGCCGAGGATGACGACCTTCTTGCGGTCGGAGACCAGCGCCTCGGAGCGCGCAGCGCCGACAAAGGGCGTCTCGTAGGTCGAGTACATGTAGGCGGTCGGCGAGGCGAATTCGGCAGCGCAGGTGTCGATGCGCTTGAACACCGGGCGGACGTTCAGCGAATTGCGCAGCTCTGCCACTTCCTTCGGGCGCTTGCCGGTCAGCGTCGCGAGGCGGGCATCGGAGAAGCCCATGGCCTTCAGCATGCGAAGGTTGGTTTCGTCGGTTGGCAGGCCGTGTTCACGGATGCGGGCTTCCATGTCGACGATGTTCTTCAGTTGGGCGATGAACCAGGGGTCGATCTTGCAGCCTTCGTGCACCTCCTCGATGGTGAGGCCCATGCGCAGCGCCTGGGCGACCATGCGCAGGCGATCCGGCGTCGGCGTGCCGATCGCGGCGCGGATGGCGTTCAGGCTGGATTCGCCTTCTTCGGCATCGGGGATCTCGATTTCGTCGAGGCCGGTCAGACCGGTTTCCAGGCCGCGCAGAGCCTTCTGCAGCGATTCTGCGAAGGTACGGCCGATCGCCATGACTTCGCCGACCGACTTCATGGCTGTGGTCAGAACCGGGGAAGCGCCGGGGAATTTCTCGAAGGCGAAACGCGGGATCTTGGTGACGACATAGTCGATCGACGGTTCGAACGAGGCAGGGGTCGCGCCGCCGGTAATGTCGTTTTCGAGTTCGTCGAGCGTATAGCCGATGGCGAGCTTGGCAGCGATCTTGGCGATCGGGAAGCCGGTGGCCTTGGAGGCGAGCGCCGAGGAGCGCGAGACGCGCGGGTTCATTTCGATGACGACGAGGCGGCCGTCCTTCGGATTGACGGCGAACTGCACGTTCGAGCCGCCGGTCTCGACGCCGATCTCGCGCAGCACCGCAATCGAAGCGTTGCGCATGATCTGGTATTCCTTGTCCGTCAGCGTCAGCGCCGGGGCGACGGTGATCGAATCGCCGGTGTGGACGCCCATCGGGTCGATGTTCTCGATCGAGCAGATGATGATGCAGTTGTCCGCCTTGTCGCGGACGACCTCCATCTCATACTCCTTCCAGCCGAGGACGGATTCTTCGACCAGCACTTCGGTGGTCGGCGAAGCATCGAGGCCGCTGCCGACGATTTCGAAGAATTCCGAGCGGTTATAGGCAATGCCGCCGCCGGTGCCACCGAGGGTGAAGGATGGGCGGATAATGGCCGGCAGGCCGACATGGTCGATCGCCTGGGCGGCGATCGCCATGGCGTGGCTCATATAGCGCTGCTTGCGGTCGCTCTCGCCGAGGTTCCACTGGTTTTCCAGTTCGTCGAGCGCCTTGTCGAGATCGGCGCCGGAGAGGCTTTCGCGCAGCTTGGTGCGCTCGGCTTCATGGGTCTTGCGGTCGGCGTCCTTGATGTCGGTGGCGTTTGCCAGCATCGAGCGCGGCGTTTCAAGGCCGATGCGCGCCATCGCCTCGCGGAACAGCGCGCGGTCCTCGGCCATGTCAATGGCGGCCGGTTTTGCGCCGATCATCTCGACATTGTAGCGGTCGAGCACGCCCATGCGCTTCAGCGAGAGCGCGGTGTTCAGCGCCGTCTGGCCTCCCATGGTCGGCAGCAGCGCGTCGGGGCGTTCCTTGGCGATGATCTTGGCGACGACTTCAGGCGTGATCGGCTCGACATAGGTGGCGTCGGCGAGACCCGGGTCGGTCATGATCGTGGCCGGGTTGGAGTTGACGAGGATGACGCGGTAGCCTTCCTCCTTCAGCGCCTTGCAGGCCTGGGTGCCGGAATAGTCGAATTCGCAAGCCTGGCCAATCACGATCGGTCCTGCGCCGATGATGAGGATCGATTTGATGTCTTGGCGCTTCGGCATGGGCGATATCCATTTCTAGCTGCGCAAAAAGCCGGCCAGGGTGGGAGGTCACCGGGTCGGGTCGCGCATTGAGGGTCTTTTCAGGCTAGAAGCGGCTTATAGGCAAATGTTTTTGCAAACGGAACCCCATAAATCAAGGAATCGACAGGAATCCGGACCGCCCTTTGGAAGCCTATTGCTGACCGGGCACGACGAGCGCGCGAATCTCGCCGCCGTGCGCCGGATTGGCGATCGCTTCGGGTGCCTGTTCCAGCGTGATCCGACGCGAAATCAGCTGCTCGACCCTGATTGCGCCCGACGCGATAAGATCGGCCGCACGCCCGTGTGTGAAAGGGTTGAGGAAGGAAGTGACGAGGCTCACCTCGCGGAAGAGCAGGTCGAAGGGCTCGACCTCGATCTTTGCGCCTTTCGGCATGACGCCGAGAATAAGGGCAGTGCCGCCACGCCTTGCGAGCTTCGGCGCCTGCATCATGGTTTCCGGCACGCCAGCGCATTCGAAGACGACGTCGGCGCCGCCTGGCAGCAATCCGCCTTCGCCGGTAATGCCGCTGATTGGATCCTTCCACGATGGATCGAAGGTGGCAGTTGCGCCAAGTGTTTCAGCGAGCGTCCGTTTATCTGAATTTCGGGTGACGAGGAGGACATGCGTCGCGCCGGCGAGCCGGGCAAGCTGGACGGTGAGAAGGCCGATTACACCGCCGCCGAGCACGATGACGGAAGCGCCGGTCTTAATATTGGCGAGATCGACGCCGTGGAGGCAGCAGGCGAGCGGCTCGCAAAAGGCGCCGTGCAGCGGATCGAGGCCAGGCGGCAGGGCGAAGGCCTGTTTCTGCGGCAGGATGACATAGTCGGCAAACCCGCCGTCTTTGTGGATGCCGATCGCCTGCAGGTTCCGGCAGAGATTGACCCGGCCGTTGTGGCATTCTTCGCAGCGACCGCAGGCGATATTGGGATCACCCGTTACGCGCATACCGGGGCGGAAACCGCGGACCTCGGAGCCGACTGCTTCGATGATGCCGGCGAATTCGTGGCCAACGGTCACCGGTGGATGGGAGGGGAACTCGCCGAGGAAAAGATGGCGATCGGTGCCGCAGATGCCGCAGGCTTCGACGCGCACCAGCAGGTCATCCGGTCCGGGAACGGGCTTTTCGACCTCGCGCAGGAACAGCTTTCCGGTCGCTTCCAGGCGCACGGCTTTCATCGGCATTCTCCTCCAGGTCTCCTCATCATCAGGAAGGGGGAAAGCAGGAGTCGCGTCAAGCAGTTGCCGGCATTTCTTCAGCCGAAGCGCCGGCGGGCTTCCTCGGCAAAACTCCGGCTGACGGGAATCTGCGTGCCGTCGCGCGTGAGGATCAGGATCTTGCCGTTATCGCGTTTCAGGGCTTCAACATGGGCGTCGGCCACCCAATGTGACCTATGCACCTGGAGGCCTGGTGTCCCGCCGATCTCGCGCAGCGCGTCGGAAAAACGCAACAGCACCAGCTCGCGACCGCGGCTGGTAACGACCTCGGTATAGTGGTCCTGCACGGACAGACGCAGCAGGGCGCCGCGATTCTGCGGCTTCAACCGATCGAGGATCGAGCTTGATGAGGGTATTTCCGCCTTTGCCTGTTCGATCTGGCGATGCATGGTGAGATAGGTCAGGAAGCAGAAGAGGGCGCAGAGCGGCAGCGCGAAGAAGGCCCTGTAGAGGCTGCTTTCCAGCAGGACCGGATCGCCGCTGAAAATGTAGTCGACGAGACCGATCGCAAAGCCGATCGGCAAGGCTGCGACCAGCGAGCCGATCATCATGCGCCAGAACATGCGATCCAGCACCTTGCGCAGCAGAGTATCGGCAAGCACCGAAAACAGGATCGCGATCGACCATGCGGCAGCGTGCAGGATCAGCCAATAGGCGAAGCGCTTGCCGGCCGGCATGCTTTCCATCGTGCCGTAGGGGCCGGTCACCGCGAAGATCAAAACGACGGCGAGGAAGGTTCCCCAGAAGCGCGGAGAGCGCCAGAAAACCTGCAATTCGCGAAGCGTGGATTGCAAGGACGGGTGATCCACGAAGTTTCCTCGTCGTTTACGCCATCTTTGTTGAGAGGAACGCAGTCATGCCGGAAACAGGGGGCGATTTCAACCGGAGCCGACCATGACCCTCGAGCCACTGTTCAATGCGCCCCTTGCCATTCAGATCCACGTCCTTGCCGTCGTGCCGGCAGCAATCCTTGGCGCCTATCTGCTGGCCCGGCCGAAGGGCACGCCAAGGCACCGGCTGCTCGGCAAGGTCTGGATGGCGCTGATGGTCATCACGGCGCTTTCGAGCTTCTTCATCCACAGGATCAATCTGTTCCATGGCTTCAGCCCGATCCACCTTCTTTCCATCGCGGTGCTTGCTGGAAGCTGGCGGGCTATTCTGGCTGCACGGCGGCACGATGTCCGTACGCATCGCCGGGTCGTATCGGGCATGTATTTCGGCGGCATCGTCGTTGCCGGCCTTGCCACTCTGCTGCCGGGCCGGTTGATGAATGCCGTCGCCTTTTCCGGCGACAGCTGGATGGCGGTAGCGGTGCTCGGGCTGGTCGCCGTTGCGGTCGTCGGTGCCATCCGGTTCGGGCCGCGCCGCAGCCGGGCGGCGTAAGGAGGCGGCTGGAATTCGTTCTCGCACCGGATATATAACTGACTCCTAAGAGCATGCTTCAATGCATAGCCGGGGAGATCGAAGATGGAATGGAAAGGCCGGCGTCAATCCGACAATATCGAGGATCGCCGCAGCGATCCGTCCGGTGGCGGCAATCCCTTTGGCCGCGGTGGCGGTTTCAGTTTTCCGTCGGGCGGCGGGGTTGGCCGTCGCGGTGGCGGGCTCAGCATCGGCACGATCATCTTTCTCGTCGTCATCTACCTGATCTTCAAGGCGATGGGTATCGACCTGATGCAGGTGATGGATGGCGGCGGTTCGGTCGGAGGTCCCGGTTACGAGCAAAGCCAATCGTCTCCGCAGGCGCCTGCCAATGACGAGATGACCGCCTTCGTGCGCACGGTTCTCGCCGAAACCGAAGATACATGGCATGGCATCTTCCAGTCGCAGGGCAAGGATTACGAAGAGCCGCGGCTTGTTCTCTTCTCCGGCCAGACGCAATCGGCCTGCGGTTTCGCATCGGCTGCGACCGGTCCGTTCTATTGCCCCGGCGATCATAAGGTCTATCTGGACACTGCCTTCTTCCAGCAGCTTTCCGATCAGTTCGGCGCTTCAGGCGATTTTGCGGAGGCCTATGTGATCGCCCACGAGGTCGGCCATCATGTGCAGAACCTGCTCGGCATCCTGCCGAAATTCAATCAGGCACGCCAGAGCATGAGCGAGGCGGATGCGAACAAGATGTCGGTCCGCGTCGAGCTGCAGGCGGATTGCTTTGCCGGCATCTGGGGCAAGTTCACACAGCAGAAGGGCATTCTCGACGCCGGCGATCTCGAAGAGGCCTTGAACGCTGCGCAGCAGATCGGCGACGATACGCTGCAGAAGCGTTCGCAGGGCTATGTCGTGCCGGAGAGCTTCAACCACGGCACGTCGGCGCAGCGCGTGCGCTGGTTCAAGCGGGGCTTCGACAGCGGGCAGCTTTCGGCCTGCGATACTTTCTCCAACCCGATTTGAGCGGAATATCCGGCACCCTGCCTGCAGGCGGGGTGCCGGTACGCCGGGCAGCTTACTTTTCGCTGTCCATATGCTTGAGCTGGGCCTCCGGGTAGCGGGCGCCCTTGGCAGCCCCCTTCGGTACGGCGCGTTCGATGGCGGAGAGATCATCCTTGGTGAGCTCGACGGCCCGCGAACCGAGTGCTTCCGTCAGCCGGTCGCGGCGGCGGGCGCCGACCACCGGCACGATATCCGTGCCCTGCGCCGCCACCCAGGCGATTGCCACCTGCGCAACCGAGGCGCCCTTGAGCGTGGCGATCTTTCTCAGCTCCTCGACCAGAGCGAGATTTTCATCGATATTGCCTTCCTGAAAGCGCGGGCTGACGGCGCGGAAGTCACCTGCACCCTGCTGGCCTTTCTGCCAGTGGCCGCTGATGAGGCCGCGCGAGAGCACGCCATAAGCGGTGATGGAGATGCCGAGCTCGCGGGTAGCAGGCAGGATCTCATCCTCGATGCCGCGGGAGATCAGCGAATATTCGATCTGCAGGTCGGCAATCGGTGCGACGGCCGCAGCCCGGCGGATCGTATCGGCGCCGACTTCGGAGAGGCCGACATGGCGGACGTAGCCGGCCTTGATGAGATCGGAGATGGCACCCACCGTGTCCTCGATCGGCACGTTGGGATCGAGGCGGGCAGGGCGGTAGATATCGATATAGTCGACGCCCAGGCGCTGCAGTGTATAGGCAAGGAAGTTCTTCACCGCGATCGGGCGGGCGTCGTAGCCATTCCAGCCGCTTGAGGGATCGCGCAAGGCGCCGAACTTGACGCTGATGACGGCGTCGTCGCGCTTGCGGCCCTTGAGCGCTTCCCCAATCAGCATCTCATTATGGCCCATGCCATAGAAATCGCCTGTGTCGAGCAGATTGACGCCGGCATCGAGTGCTGCGTGGATGGTTGCTATGCTTTCGGCACGGTCGGACGGGCCGTACATGCCCGACATGCCCATGCAGCCGAGACCGATGGCCGAAACATCAGGACCGGTTTTTCCCAAACGATAGGTCTGCATCTTCTTCTCCTTCAGCGACGCCCCGATGGCGTCTTCGGATGCCGTTTTATAGCAGCCATGTTTGTGCGATAATCCGGATGGTATCGAACGGGCCGTACGGAAAAATGCACAATGGATGATCTTCCCCTCAGTGATCTGGATGCCTTTGCCGCGATTGCAAGAGAGCGCAGCTTCCGCTCCGCAGCCCGCAAGCGCGGGGTTTCCGCATCGTCGCTGAGCGATTCTCTGCGACGCCTCGAAGAGCGGCTCGGCGTCAGGCTTCTCAATCGCACGACGCGTTCCGTCACGCCGACGGCAGCCGGCCAGCGATTGCTTGAGAAGCTCTCTCCGGCGCTTTCGGAAGTGGCTGCCGCGCTCGGTCAGCTCGACAGTTTTCGCGATAGTCCGGCGGGCACGCTCCGGCTCAACGTGCCGAGCATTGTCGTCAAACTTTTCATGGCGGAACTCGCCGCCCGGTTTCTGACGCTCTACCCACAGATCACCCTGGAAATCATTGGCGAAGATACATTCATCGACGTGCTGGCCGCCGGCTTCGATGCCGGCATTCGCTATGACGAGCGGCTGGAACGGGACATGATTGCCGTGCCGATCGGTCCGCGCCGGCAGCGCTATGTGACGGCGGTCGCTCCCGCTTACCTGGAAAGGCGGGGCACACCGCAGCATCCACGGGATCTGCTGGAACATAGCTGCATTCGCCATCGCTTCATCAGCGGCGCTTCGCTTGCCTGGGAATTCGAAAGGGGTGACGAAACGCTCGTGATCGCGCCGTCCGGTCCCGTCATCGCCAATGCAGTGGAGATGGAAATCGAGGCCGCGCTTGCAGGTCTTGGTGTCATCCGCACCTTTGAAGAACTGCTCGCGCCGGGGATTGCGGAAGGCCGGCTGGTGCGGATCCTGAGTGAGTGGGACAGCGAATTTTCCGGCCCGTTTCTCTATTATCCGAGCCGCCGCCACATGCCCGCGCCATTGCGGGCCTTTGTAGATTTCGTGCGGATGGAACAGCGAAAAAGCGCGTGAATGATCTGTTTTGGCGGATTCTCCATCAAAAACATTGAAATGTTCACGGATTGTTTCGGTCAATTCAATCGTCTATGTCATATATTCGGCGACGAGATCGTCTTTCCAGAAAATATCGGCTGTAGAGATGTCTTATGCTTGATCCGAAATTCGTTCGCCACGGCCTTTTCCTGGTCTTCATTATTCTCTTTCTGGATGTTATCGGCATCGCGATCATCATGCCGGTCCTGCCTGTCTATCTGGAGGAACTGACGGGCGGCACGGTCAGCGATGCAGCCGTCGACGGCGGCTGGCTGATGCTGATCTATTCGCTGATGCAGTTCCTGTTTGCGCCGCTGCTCGGAAACCTGAGCGACCGTTTCGGGCGACGGCCGATCCTGCTGCTTTCGGTGCTGACCTTCGCGTTCGACAATTTCATCTGCGCCATCGCCACCAGTTACTGGATGCTCTTCGTCGGCCGTGTGCTCGCCGGCATCAGCGGCGGCAGCTTCGCCACCTGCTCGGCCTATATTGCCGACATCAGCAATGAAGAGAACCGCGCCAAGAATTTCGGCCTGATCGGTATCGCCTTCGGTGTCGGTTTCACTGTCGGTCCGGTCATCGGCGGTTTCCTCGGCGAGTTCGGGCCGCGCGTGCCATTCTATGGTGCGGCCGCGCTTTCCTTCGTCAATTTCGTCGCCGCCTGTTTCCTGCTGCCGGAAACGCTCGAAGCGAAGAACCGCCGTACCTTCGAATGGAAGCGCGCAAACCCGCTCGGCGCTTTGCGGCAAATGCGGCACTATCCCGGGATCGGCTGGGTTTGCCTCGTGATGTTCCTGTTCTTCCTCGCCCATGCCGTCTATCCCTCCGTCTGGCCCTTCGTCTCGACCTTCCGCTATGGCTGGAGCGAAGGGCAGATCGGCCTGTCGCTCGGCATCTACGGCATCGGTGCGGCTGTCGTCATGGGGCTTGTCCTGCCGCGTGTCGTGCCCGTTCTCGGCGAATGGAAGACGGCGGTTCTCGGCCTCTGCTTCTCGATGGCGGCGCTTTCGGGCTACGCTTTCGCCTGGGAGGGCTGGGTCGTCTACACCGTGATCGTATTGACCGTCATGGAGAATGTCGCCGACCCGCCGTTGCGCAGCATCGCCGCCGGCAAGGTGCCGCCATCGGCACAAGGCGAGTTGCAGGGCGCGCTCACGAGTATCAGCAGCATCACGACGATCATCGGCCCGCTGATCTTCACGCAGATGTTCGGCTATTTCACCAAGCCGGATGCGCCGATCACCTTTGCCGGTGCGCCTTATCTGCTGGCCGCTTTCTTCATCATGGTTGCGGCGGTTGTATTTCTGACGCGTGTGAGGATAGCGAAAGCGCCGGCACAAGCCTTCAACGCGGCGGAATGATCCATCAAAAACAATGAAGCTGTGATGAATTTTTCAGCATCTGCTTGTTTTGGGGTAGTTCTTTGCGCTGCCTTGCTTTAAGCCAGCGTGATATTTTGCCGCACTGCGGCTCTCAATAATTCAATCTCAGGAACAGTGTCATGGACACGCCGATCGATGTGCGCGCCGTCGCGCCTGCAAAGGACAACCGTTGGTCTGCGCATTTTCGCGCCACGCTGATGCTCGGCGTGCCGCTGATCGGCGCCCAGCTCGCGCAGTTCGGCATCGGCATGACCGACGTAATGATCGTCGGTCAGCTCGGAGCCGAGCATCTTGCCGCCATGGTGCTTTCTGCGCAGTTCCTGTTCACGATCCTGATTTTCGGTTCGGGCTTTGCGATTGCCGTTATCCCGATGGTGGCCCAGGCCTATGGCCGCGGCGATGTCGTGACCGTGCGCCGGTCGCTGCGCATGGGCATCTGGGTCGTCATCTGCTACTGGCTGCTGATGCAGCCTGCCTTCTATAATTCCGAGAGGATCCTGCGCTATTTCGGGCAGGAGCCTGAAGTGGCGAAGCTTGCCCACGGCTATATCATCATCGGCCAGCTCGGCGTGCTGCCGGGGCTGCTCTACAACGTCATGCGCGCGCTCGTCAGCGCCATCGGCAAGGCCGGCGTCATCCTCAAGGTCACCATCGCCATGCTGGTGCTGAACGCGATCGGCGCCTATATCCTCGTGCTCGGCCATTTCGGCTTTCCGGTCATGGGGCTGGAGGGGGCCGCAATCGTGTCCGTCGTGGTGCAGACGGCGGGCTTCCTCTTCATCCTCTCCTATGTGCAGGGCAGGGAAGAGACGCGCCGCTACGAGATCTTCGTGCGCTTCTGGAAGCCGGACTGGCATGCCTTCTTCGAGGTCGTTCGCCTCGGTCTGCCGATCAGCATCACCATCCTGGCCGAAGTCAGCCTCTTCACGGCAGCCTCGCTGCTGATGGGCCGTATCGGTACGATCGAACTTGCCGCGCATGGTATCGCCCTGCAATGGGCTTCGATGGCCTTCATGATCCCGCTCGGCCTCGGCCAGGCGGCAACCGTTCGTGTCGGCGTTGCGCACGGGCAGGGCGATCATGCCGGGCTGGTGAGGGCGGCTATCACAGTGCTCATCATTGCTGCCGCCGCGTCCATCATCGGCAGCATCATCTTTGCGGCCATACCGCAGGTTCTGGCGCGGCTCTTCCTTGATGTCAGCCTGCCGGAGGCACCCGAGGTGCTGGCTTATGCCGGCCCGCTGATCGTCGTTGCCGGTCTCTTCCAGTTTGTCGATGGCCTGCAGGCAATCGCCAGCGGACTGCTGCGTGGACTGAAGGATGCGCGCGTGCCGATGGTCATGGCGCTGATTGCCTATTGGCCGATCGGCTTTTTCCTCGCCTGGGCCTTTGCCTTCCCGCTCGGCTTCGGCGGGCTTGGAATCTGGTATGGATTTCTCGTCGGGCTGGCGGCCGCTGCCGCCATGCTCTGCGCCCGCTTCTATATTCTCGTACGCCGCGAGGGCGCGACGGCCGGGGCTTAAGCCGGCCGTCATATCTCAGCTGTCATGCCGCAACCGGTTTGTAGCTGGCGATATCGGCGCGAATTCCGAGCCGCGCGAACATTTCCTGAGGATCGAAATTGGCCGCCTTGTGGGCTGCGGCAATGACTGCCCGAACGCGTTCGACGACGTCTGCGCTTTCCCATTCGGCAACAGTCACGAAATTGAATTCGCCGGGACCGGCAATCTGCTCCAGCACCGTATGATTGATGAAGCCGTCCTGTGCCTCCAGCACCTTATGGGTCATCATCACATTGACGAGAAATTCTTCGCGCGCCGCAGCCGGCACGACGAATTTGTCTATCCTGTAGAAAGCTCCGCTCATCCAGTCTTCTCCTGCATCTGATGTGTTGCAGGCAGTTCTGTAATTCCTCAAGTTAAGTTGAGGTCAATACGCGGGCAAAGAAAAAAGGCCCGCATTATGCGGGCCTTGATCTGATGTCAGCGTTCGGCGAGTGCCGGTTCGCCCTTCTTCTCGCGCACCATGTTCACGAAGCGGCGGAAGAGGTAGTGGCTGTCCTGCGGGCCGGGAGAGGCTTCCGGGTGGTGCTGGACGGAGAAGACCGACTTGCCGAGGACGCGCAACCCGCAATTGGTGCCGTCGAACAGCGATACGTGAGTCTCTTCAACACCTTCGGGCAGCGACTTCGTGTCGACTGCAAAGCCGTGGTTCATGGAGACGATCTCGACCTTGCCGGTCGTGTGATCCTTGACCGGATGGTTGGCGCCGTGGTGGCCCTGGTGCATCTTCTCGGTCTTGGCACCGAGCGCAAGGCCCAGCATCTGGTGGCCGAGGCAGATGCCGAAGACGGGGATATCGGTCTTGATCAGATCCTTGATGACGGGAACGGCATATTCGCCTGTAGCTGCCGGATCGCCGGGGCCATTCGACAGGAAGATGCCGTCGGGCTGCAGGGCAAGCACGTCCTCGGCGCTCGTCGTTGCCGGCATGACGGTGACCTTGCAATAGAGACCGGCAAAGAGGCGCAGGATATTGCGCTTCACGCCGTAATCCAGGCAGACGACATGGTACTTCGTGTCGGCAGCGCCGAGTTCGCCATAGCCCTCGTCCCAGACCCAGGGGGTCTGCGACCACTGCGAGGACTGGCCAGACGAAGCGATCTTGGCGAGGTCGAGGCCTTCGAGGCCGCTCCAGGCCTTGGCCTCTGCCTTCAGCGCTTCGACGTCGAAATTGCCGGAGGGCTCGTGAGCGATGACGGCGTTGGGCGAGCCGTTTTCGCGGATCCAGGCGGTCAGTGCGCGGGTGTCGATGCCGCAGAGGCCGATGATGCCGCGGGCCTTCAGCCAGGCATCGAGATGCTTTGCCGCGCGGTAATTCGAAGGTTCGGTGATATCGGCCTTGAAGATGACGCCGACCGCGCCATGGCGTGCTGCCGGCGTCAGGTCTTCGATATCTTCGTCATTGGTGCCGATATTGCCGATATGCGGGAAGGTGAAGGTGACGATCTGGCCGAGATAGGAGGGGTCGGTGAGGATTTCCTCGTAGCCGGTGAGCGCCGTGTTGAAGACGGCCTCCGCCTGGATCTTGCCGGTTGCGCCGATACCCTTGCCTTCGATGACGGTGCCGTCGGCAAGAACGAGCAGGGCGGTCGGCTTTTCGGTTGTCCAGGGTGCTGTCGCGGTCATCTTCATCCCGTTTCCGGCGGGCTTGGCGTTCTGGCAACGCGAGCCGGCCATTTGATCTCGCAGGTGCAGGCGCGCGGCTTTGGCCGCGTTTGACGCCTGATCACGAATTTTGGTGCAGGTGGCGGTAAATAGCCACGCTCTCTGCTTAGGTCAATCTTTGTACTGCAGATTGCGGCACTTTTCCTGCCGATATTGCCGGGATTCTCGCAATTTATTTGATCCCACACATCGGCGTGGTTTATGAAAGCGCCATTCCAGAGCGGCGGGCCGGGAAACGGATTCGCCGCTTCAAGTTTTTGTTCAAGCATCGGCTTATCTGAAAAGCCCTTTCACACTTTTCGGCCCGGTGCTTCAGAAGGAGTATAGATATGCTGCGCGATCAACTCGCCACCCAGCTCAAGGAAGCCATGAAGGCGAAGCAGATGGACCGTCTCGGCACCATCCGCCTCATCCAGGCCGCGATCAAGGATCGCGACATCGCCAATCGTGGCATCGGCAAGGAAGAGGCGGGCGATGACGAAGTGCTGCAGATCCTCGCCAAGATGGTGAAGCAGCGCGATGAGTCGGCGAAGATTTACGAAGAGAACGCCCGTCCCGAGCTTGCAGCCAAGGAGCGCGCAGAAATTGTCGTTATCCAGGATTTCATGCCGAAGCAGCTTTCCGACGATGAGGTGCGTGCCAATATCGCCGCGATCATCAAGGAAGTCGGCGCCGAAGGGCCGAAGGACATGGGCAAGATCATGGCTGCTCTGAAGGAGCGCTATGCCGGCCAGATGGATTTCGCCAAGGCTTCCGGTACGGTCAAAGAGCTCTTGAAGTAAGACGTCTTGCCTGCGGTTGTTCTTCGACCGCAGGCCCAAGCACAGCTTCGGCGGCAGAATCGATGATGGCAAATTTCGCCGCCTGATAGTTCCAATATTCGAGTACGAAACCGCGCGAGAGCCAGAAGTCGCCCTTTCTCGGCGGCTCGGTCCAGCCCACGCTTCCCATCTCGGCGGCCTGTGTGAGCAGGCGTTTCAGGTGCGTGTTGGAAATCATGAACTGGTCGCGAATCTCGCGCAGCGACACCGGACCGACGATGACGCGGTCGGCAGAACGCGGAAAGCCGGGCAGGCGCGATATCAGATAATCCATCACGAGGCCGCCGGAATTGGCCCAGTTGAAGAGATTGAAGGTAGCGCCCGGATCGCGCACAGCTTCGGTTTCGATGATCTTCTTGGCGATGAGCGGCTGCAGGCGGGCGATCAACGTGGGATCGGCCGTCAGATTTTCTGCGCGGCCGCCGCCATCCAGGCTATCCAGAATCATCAGGTGGGCGACCAGCCATTTGGTAAAATGGTGCTCCGCCGTCTCCGTCGGCTCAAGAAAGCGGGTGCGCTTGTCATCGCCCGGAATGGGGCGCAGAAAACGGTAGGCCAGCATTTCCTGCACGAAGGCGGCTGCCGTGTTGCGGCTGGCGATCTTGTTCTGCATGACAAAATCGATGAAGCGGCCGGAATAAAGGCCGCGCTTCTCATCACCAGGATAGCCGTAATAGAGAGCAAAACCTGTATGCGCCATCAGCCAGCGCTGCTGTGCTGCGAATATCGACGCAATACGCGGGCTGTCGCGATAAATCGCGAGCATTTCATTGGCACAATGAAGAATTGCAGCAAGAAAATTATCGTTGGCTGCAAGATTTTCTGCGGTGTAGGCCATAGCGCTGTCCAGGATTTCCGCGCATTCATTTGCCACGCCTATTGGAAGTGTCAATGCTTTTGTATTTCAGGGGTTAATTGGTAAGGTAAAGCTCAATAAAAGCTGCAGCGCATAAGCCCAAAATAAAGAAGGCAGGAGCTGGGGGCGCTCCTGCCTTCTTGCTCTTTGCTTCCGTCAGCGACGCAGGGTCGAAACCCAAGCCGGCGGGTATTTGCAAAGGCACCCTTGCGAGGCGGCGCCGGGGGTAGGGATGGTGCCTCGCTTGGGGATCGCTTTGTTGAGATCGAACTTATGGCCAGCCCCCGGCTTATTCAAATTACAAAAATATAATAATCCCGGATTCGGCCTTTCCGGACGCGACTATATGGTTCGGCCACGCATGCCGAGAAAGGCTGCGAAATCCCGCAATGTTTCTTTTAACGTTTTGTTTCTACGTGTTCTTTGGCCGTTCCAGCTTTCAGCAAAATTGACATCGGCGACCTCTCCCGACTTGGAAAATGTCAAAAATGTCGCACCCCCTGTGAAGGTCCGATAACAGGTTGTTGAGTGGCATTGGCAGGCGTTTGTGACAATCTCTCGCGCCCTGTGAAAAGCGGGATTTACGGCAGAAGTTTCGTGGCGCGGCGCGGCAAAGCTGCTTATATGGATGTTCTGCAAGAGGTAGAGATGCGCTTTTCCCCCACCTTCCTGGACGATATCCGCGACCGCGTTGCCATTTCGAACGTGATTGCGCGGCGTGTGAGCTGGGACAAGCGCAAGACCAATGTGTCGCGTGGCGACTATTGGGCCTGCTGTCCGTTCCATGGCGAGAAATCGCCGAGCTTCCATTGCGAAGATCGCAAGGGCCGCTACCATTGCTTCGGCTGCGGCGTTACCGGCGATCATTTCCGATTCCTCACCGAGCTCGAGGGCCAGAGTTTTCCCGAGGCGGTGCAGACGATTGCCGATATGGCCGGCGTGCCGATGCCGGTTGCCGATCCGCAGATGGAAAGGCGGGAGAAGGAGCGCACCTCGCTTCTCGATGTCATGGAAATGGCAACGCAGTTCTTTCAGGATCAGTTGCAGACGGCCAATGGCGCCCGTGCTCGCGCCTATCTGCGCGATCGCGGCCTGACGGGGCGTACGATCGAGACGTTCCGGCTCGGTTTTGCGCCTGACAGCCGCAATGCGCTGAAGGAATTCCTGGCTGGCAAGGGTGTCAGCAAGGAGCAGATCGAGGCTTGCGGCCTTGTCGTGCACGAGAACGTGCCTGTTTCCTATGACCGGTTCCGCGACCGCATCATGTTCCCGATCCTGTCTTCGCGCGAAAAGGTCATCGCCTTCGGCGGGCGCGCCATGTCGCCGGATGCGCCGGCGAAATATCTCAATTCCAATGAGACCGAGCTCTTCCACAAGGGCAACGTGCTCTACAATTTCGCGCGGGCGCGCCGCTCGATGCAGGGCGCGAATGGCGAAGGCACGATCATTGCCGTCGAAGGCTATATGGATGTTATCGCGCTGCATCAGGCAGGCGTCGAAAACGCCGTCGCGCCGCTCGGCACGGCGCTGACCGAAAACCAGCTCGATCTGCTCTGGAAGATGACGTCGCAGCCGGTGCTCTGCTTCGATGGTGACGGCGCCGGCATTCGTGCGGCCAACCGCGCTGCCGATCTGGCGTTGCCGCACCTGAAACCCGGACGCAGCGTGCGTTTTGCCCTGCTACCCGATGGCAAGGATCCGGACGATCTCGTCAAGCACGAGGGCAGGGCCCCGTTCGACAAGGTCATGGCGCAGGCCAAGCCGCTTTCGGAAATGCTCTGGGATCGCGAAGCACGCAGCGGCAAGTTCGATACTCCGGAAGCGCGCGCCGAGCTGGAAGCGCGGCTGAGACAGCTCGTAGCGGTGATTGCCGACGAGAATGTGCGCCGCCACTACCAGCAGGACATGCGCGACCGGCTGAACAGCTTCTTCCAGCCGCAGTTCCAGAATCGCGGAGGCGGCGAACGGCGCAATTTTGGTGGCGGCAATTTCCGTGGACAGAAGGGCGGTGCTCTTGCAGGGCCTCGTACCCCCGTTGCTGCATCGGATCGCCTGACCCGTTCGGGCCTCGTGCGCGGCCATCAGGACAATGCGGCGCTGAGAGAATGCGTGCTCGCGCTGACCGTGATCAATCATCCGTCGCTGATGCTCGACGATTACGACGAGATTGCCGCCATCGACTACGACAATCGCGAGCTTCAGAAGTTGTGGTCGGCGATGCTGGGCGCGGCCGCCGTCGTTGCCGGGCCGCATTTGACGCGCGACTATCTGCTGGAATGCCTCGACGTTGCGGGTTTTGCGCCGCTCCTGAAAAACCTCGACCAGCAGGTGCGCAATGCCCGGCTCTGGACGGCAACGGAGGAGGCAGCGATGGAAGACGCGCGCGAGGGTTACCGCCAGGCGCTTGCGTTCCACAAGCGCGCCAAGGATCTGCGCTGGCAGAAGATCGAGCTGGAGCGCGACATTGCCCAGGCGACCGAAGCTGGGGATGATTCCGAGATAGACCGCCTGATGCGCGCCTCGCAGGAAGTGCATTATGAGGCGTTGCGGCTGGAAAACCAGGAAGCCATCATCGACGGTTTCGGTGTGCTCTCGGGCCGCGTCAAGGGCGCTGCGAGCCACTGATGTCGCAGGCCGAGCAAAGCGAAACATCCTTCTCCGCATCCGATGCGCTGTTTTCAGGTGCGGCCAAGCCGCTCGACGTGCTGAAGTGCGTTTATGGCTATTCGGCCTTTCGTGGCAGGCAGCAGGAAGTGGTGGAGCATGTCGTTGCCGGCGGGGATGCGGTTGTGCTCTTTCCGACAGGTGCGGGCAAATCGCTCTGCTTCCAGATCCCGGCGCTTTGCCGCGCGGGTCTCGGCATCGTCGTTTCGCCGCTGATTGCGCTGATGCGCGATCAGGTGGAGGCGATGAAGCAGCTCGGCATTCGGGCCGCGGCGCTGAACTCCTCCATTTCGCGTGAAGAATATGTCGCCATCCGTCGCGGTATTTCCTCCGGTGATCTTGACCTGCTCTATGTCACGCCCGAGCGCATCCTCATGGATGGGTTCCGCGAACTGATCGGTAGCGCGAAGATTGCGCTCTTTGCCATCGATGAGGCCCATTGCGTTTCGCAATGGGGTCATGATTTCCGGCCGGAATATCGCGAACTCGGCAAGCTCGCCGAGCAATATCCAGGCGTCCCGCGTATTGCGCTGACGGCGACGGCCGATCCGCATACGCGGGAAGACATTATCGAGCGGCTGATGCTCGATAATGCCGCGGTCTTCACCACAAGCTTCGACCGACCGAATATCTCCTATGAAATCGTCGAGCGGGACCAGCCGCGCCAGCAGCTCCTGCGCTTTCTCTCCGGCCACAAGGGCAATAGCGGTATCGTCTATTGCCTGTCGCGCGCCAAGGTGGAGGAGACGGCGGACTGGCTGAACACGCAAGGTATCCGGGCGCTGCCCTATCATGCCGGCATGGATCGGGCGCTGCGCGATGCCAACCAGGATGCCTTTCTGAAGGAAGAAGAGCTCTGCCTGGTTGCGACCGTCGCCTTCGGCATGGGCATCGACAAGCCGAACGTGCGTTATGTCGCCCATGTCGATCTGCCGGGCTCGGTCGAGGCCTATTATCAGGAGACGGGCCGCGCCGGGCGTGACGGCCTGCCTTCCGAGGTGTGGATGGCCTATGGCATGGCCGATGTGATCCAGCGCCGGCGGATGATCGACGAGGGTAGCGCGGCCGACGAGATCAAACGCATCGAACGCGGCAAGCTGAACGCGCTGCTGGCGATCTGCGAGACGGCCTCCTGCCGGCGGCAGGCAATCCTGGCGCATTTCGGCGAAGCGCATGGCGGCAAATGCGGTGGCTGCGATACCTGCCTGAAGCCGGTCGAGACCTGGGACGGGACAGAAGCGGCGATCAAGGCGCTGGCGGCGATCTACCGCACCGGCGAGCGCTTCGGCGCCGGCCATGTCATCGATGTGCTTGTCGGCAACATCAACGAGAAGACGGAACGCTTTCGCCATGTCGATATGCCGGTTTTCGGCGCGGGCAAGGATATTGCTGTTCGTACCTGGCAATCGGTCTATCGCCAGTTGATGGCGATGGGGTTGATCCGGGTCGATCATGAAGCTTTCGGCGCCCTGAAGCTGGAGCCGGAGGCGCGCGCCGTCTTTAAGCGCGAGCGCGAGGTCTTTTTCCGCAAGGACCGCGCTCCCTCGGAGCGAAGAGCAAAAAAAACCGAGCGCGCGGAGCGCAGGACCGGGCTTTCGGGGGCGGATGGTTCACTCTTCGAAGCGCTGAGAACCGAGCGTATGTCGATTGCCAAGTCGCTCGGCGTGCCGCCCTATGTCGTCTTCCCGGATACGACGCTGATTGCCTTTGCCACCGAGCGGCCGCGCAGCCGCAAGGAGTTGCTTGGTATTTCCGGTGTCGGCCAGTCGAAGCTCGAGCGCTACGGCGACGCCTTCCTCGATATTATTCTCTCCCACGACGAATAGTCCGGTTGCACGTACCTTCCGCTGCAATCTGCACGGATCTCTGCTAGGGTCGTTTCAGAGTTTGGGGGAACTTCAATGGCGCATTTCAACAGAGCAGTCGCATCACTGCCCGGGCGCGAGCGGATTGCCAGACATCCGCATGGTGGGCAGGTGTTCATTCATGCAACGGCGGAGGAAACCGCCGGTGCTTACGGCATATGGGAGACCTTTTCGGCACCAGGCACCGGCCCCTCGCGGCATATGCACACGCGGGAGACGGAGGTCTTTCGCGTCATCGAAGGGAACTACCGTTTCTGGTGCGGCAACGAGATGATCGAGGCGCCCGTCGGCTCCGTCGTCGTACTGCCGCCGAATGTTCCGCATCATTGGCGCAATGTCAGCGATGGCATGGGCCGGATGATGGGCTTCGTCACGCCTGGTGGGTTCGAGCATTTCTTCCTGGAGCTCGAACGGGCTGGTGCGGCGACCCCTGAAGCGATCTTGCCGATCCAGAACAGGTTCGGCCTCGTTGAGATCGGCGACGGTCCTGATCCTTAAGATGCCCGATCCTTGAGATCATGATGGGTGGTATCCTATAAGTACCGTCCGGAGGATTATCATGAGCCAGAATATCTATGATACGGCGGAGTTCTTCGCCGGATACAGCACCATGCGCCGCTCGATCGAGGGGTTGGAGGGCGCCGCCGAATGGCCGGCGGTCCGCGCTCAATTGCCGGAGCTCGCAGGGAAACGCGTTGTCGATCTCGGCTGTGGCTTCGGCTGGTTTGCGCGCTATGCCCGCTCGGTGGGTGCTGCAAGCGTCCTCGGCCTCGACATATCCGAGAACATGATCGGCCGCGCGAGGGCGGATACGCATGATGAGGCGATCACCTATGGGATCGCCGATCTCGAAGAGCTGGAACTGCCGGAAACCTCATTCGATTTCGCGCATAGTTCGCTCGCCTTTCACTATGTCAAAAATTTCGAGCGGCTTGTCACCACGGTTTATCGGGCGCTCGTTCCCGGTTCACGTTTCGTCTTTACGATCGAGCATCCGATCTTCATGGCGCCGCGCAATGCCGGCTGGAGCACTGATGCCGATGGGCGGCGCATATGGCCGCTGGACAGCTATGCTATCGAAGGAAGCCGCACGACGGATTGGCTCGCCAAGGGTGTCGTCAAGCAGCACCGTCGTCTCGGCACCACGCTCAATACGCTGATATCTTCGGGTTTCACCATTCGCCACGTCCAGGAATGGGCGCCGAGCGAGCAGGATCTGGCCGAGCATCCGGAATGGGTGGAAGAACTCGACCGGCCGATGTTTCTGCTTGTCATGGCCGAGCGTTGAACAAGACAAGCCGGTGGCGATGTGCTAACCGACGCTCAGACGGGAAACATCAAGAGAAGGGCCCTCAATGACCTCGAATTTCCTCTCGCACCTGCGCGGCGAACTGGCTGCGCTGAAGGATGCTGGCCTCTACAAGTCCGAACGTGTCATCACCTCCAAGCAGGCCGGCGAGATCGCCATCGCCTCGGGCGAGCGGGTGCTGAATTTCTGCGCCAACAACTATCTCGGCCTTGCCGATAATGAGGAGCTCGCGGAAGCCGGCAAGAAGGCGCTCGACCGCTATGGCTACGGCATGGCCTCGGTTCGCTTCATCTGCGGTACGCAGGAAGAGCATAAAGAACTCGAGGCGCGCATTTCCTCCTTCCTCGGCATGGAAGACACGATCCTCTATTCCTCCTGTTTCGACGCCAACGGCGGCCTGTTCGAGACGTTACTCGGTGAAGAGGACGCGATCATTTCCGATGCATTGAACCATGCCTCGATCATCGATGGCGTGCGTCTCTCCAAGGCCAAGCGGTTCCGTTACGCCAACAATGACATGGCGGCTCTGGAAGAAGAACTGAAGAAGGCCGAAGGCAGCCGCTTCAAGATGATTGCGACCGATGGTGTCTTCTCGATGGATGGCATCATCGCCAACCTGCAGGGCGTCTGCGATCTCGCCGAAAAATATGGTGCGATGGTCATGGTGGACGACAGCCACGCCGTAGGCTTCGTCGGTAAGCATGGTCGTGGCTCGCCGGAATATTGTGGCGTCGAAGGCCGTGTCGATATCATCACGGGTACGCTCGGCAAGGCGCTTGGCGGTGCATCGGGTGGTTATACGTCGGCCAAAGCCGAGATTGTCGAGTGGCTGCGGCAGCGCTCGCGCCCCTATCTATTCTCCAATACGCTGGCGCCTGTTATCGCGGCTGCCTCGCTCAAGGTCTTCGACCTCATCGACAATGGCGATGCGCTGCGTGAGCGGCTCTCTGCCAATGCCGCGCTGTTTCGCACCGAAATGACCAAGCTCGGCTTCACGCTTGCCGGCGAAGGGCATCCGATCATCCCGGTCATGTTGGGAGATGCGAAACTCGCACAGGATATGGCCGCGCTGATGCTGAAGAAGGGCGTCTATGTAATCGGCTTCTCCTTCCCGGTCGTGCCGAAAGGGCAGGCGCGTATCCGCACGCAGATGTCGGCGGCGCATTCGAAGGCGGATGTCGAGCGGGTGATTGCGGCCTTTGCCGAAGCCGGCCGCGAACTCGGTGTTATCTGAGAGCCTTGAGGAGAAAAGATCATGTCCAACATGATGAAAGCGCTGGTCAAGGCGAAGCCTGAAGTCGGCCTCTGGATGGAGAATGTGCCGGTGCCGGAGGTCGGCCCGAACGACGTGCTCATCCGGGTGAAGAAATCGGCGATCTGCGGCACGGACGTGCACATCTGGAACTGGGACCAGTGGGCGCAGAAGACCATCCCGGTGCCGATGGTCGTCGGCCATGAATTCTGCGGCGAGATAGCGGAGATCGGCTCTGCCGTCACAAAATATCATGTCGGTGAACGTGTCTCGGGTGAAGGGCATATTGTCTGCGGCAAGTGCCGCAACTGCCGCGCGGGCAGGGGGCATCTCTGCCGCAATACGCTCGGCGTCGGTGTCAACCGCCCGGGTTCCTTCGGCGAATTCGTCTGTATCCCGGAAGCCAATGTCGTACCGATCCCGGACGATATCCCGGATGAAATCGCAGCGATCTTCGATCCGTTCGGCAATGCCGTCCATACCGCTCTCTCCTTCGATCTCGTCGGCGAAGATGTGCTGGTCACCGGTGCGGGGCCGATCGGCATCATGGGTGCGCTCGTTGCCAAGCGTTCCGGCGCACGCAAGGTCGTCATCACAGACATCAATCCGAACCGGCTCGATCTCGCCCGCAAGCTCGGCATCGACTATGTCGTCGATGCATCCAAGGAAAACCTTGCCGATGTGATGAAGGCGATCGGCATGACCGAAGGTTTCGATGTCGGCCTCGAAATGTCGGGTGCGGCACCCGCCTTCCGCGACATGATCGACAAGATGAACAATGGCGGCAAGATCGCCATTCTCGGCATTGCGCCTGCTGGTTTCGAGATCGACTGGAACAAGGTCATCTTCAAGATGCTGAACCTCAAGGGCATCTATGGCCGCGAGATGTTCGAGACCTGGTACAAGATGATCGCCTTCGTGCAGGGCGGTCTCGATCTTTCGCCGGTCATTACGCATCGCATCAAGATCGACGAATTCCGCGACGGGTTCGAGGCGATGCGCTCGGGCAATTCCGGCAAGGTCGTGATGGATTGGATGTGAGAAGACGGGCATGAAATACGAGGGAAGCTGCCATTGCGGCAATATCGCCTTCACGGTGGAAGGCGCATTCACCGAAGCGCTCGACTGCAACTGTTCGCTCTGCCGCCGGCGCGGCGGATTGCTGGGCTTCGTGCCGCGGGAGAAGCTGCACCTGACGGTGCCGGAAGAAAACCTCTCGACCTATACGTTCAACAGTCATGCCATCAAACATCACTTCTGCGCCAAGTGCGGCATCGCGCCCTTCGGGGAAGCAACGGCGCCCAATGGCATGGAGATGGCATCCGTCAATCTGCGCTGCATTCCAGCGCTCGATCTGTCTGCCCTGACGGTGAATGCATACGATGGGCTGTCGCGTTAGGTCGGCGGTTCAGGGCGTGATCTCTATGGGCGTATGATCGGGGACGCGTGCCCAGATATCGCGCATCTCCTGGTCGGTGACGGCAATGCAGCCATCCGTCCAATCCCAAAGCAGGTGCATTGTCTGAAGGAAGCCCCAGCCATTGGGAAGGCCGTGGATCATGATGTCGCCGCCGGGAGGATAGCCCTTCAATTCGGCATTCTGCCGATCGGCCGGATTGGGGTAGGAGATATGCAGACTGAGATGCGCCATGGACCGGGGATTTCTCCAGTCGATCTCATAGCGGCCTTCCGGTGTCTTCTCGTCGCCTTCTCGCTGCTTTGGCCCTTCATCGGCAGCGCTTCCAAGAGAAACCCGATATGCCGAAAGAGGGGTTTCGCCTCGAAGGAGAACCATGCGGCGATCGGATTTATCAACGCGAATTAGGTTGGCTTGTTGCTCCAAGGGCGCATCCGGGGGCGGGGTGCCTGAGCTGATCTTGGCCATGACTTTCGTATAGGCGAGCACGCTGAGGGCGACGGTGGCTGAAATGATCAACTTTCTTCTGAACATCACGATCCCAATCCTTGAGCTGACGAAATCGCCACACCGTTTTAGCCGAATGCCACGTCAGTAGTTGAGCAGGATCTGCCCGATGGGATCGCGTATTCTGATGACCAGCAGCTTCGCGGTATATGTGTCGGACCCGTTGAAGAAGTGAAATTTACGCTCACGGCCTATTTCCGTGCTGAATTGCTGATTGCCGAAGGAGCAATCGGAGGCGCATTCGATTTTCAGCTGACTTCCGCGATCGGGTGATTTCGACAAGTCGGTAATGTTCAGCGAATGTATTGGTCCGATGTCCTTGACCAGTTCGCAGGTCTTGCCGTTATAGCAAGTGGCGGACCCAGCTATCGGATCGCGATCTGCGAACAAAATCCCGAAGCTGATTGTGCTGCTGGTATCCTCGGGATAGCCGCTTGCCGGGAAGACGGCGAACAACGCGACAAGTGCAAGCAGAACCGGAGCGGAATTCGCCATAATCGTGCGCGCCTCTTTTTTCACAACTCATGTTGGCGATTTGCGAAGAATCTATGGCGTACGGTTGGAGCGAGTTGCGGTTCTTCCAGTGTTTGCGCAAAAGCCCTTGTCTTTTGCCGGTGACATACTAGATAAGCTTCGCAATCGCTGGCGCGGTTCAAAGCCTGTGGATAAGGCTTTTTCCGGGTTTTCGGTGGCTTTTTTTCTGGAAAAGCTTGACGAGAACAAATTTTGTGGGAATCACCGTTCCACTTGAGCGGTGAACTGGGTCAAGGCGGATCGCACAACCATGGCCGGAAATCCAATGGCAATGAAGTTTTGCTGTCCGATGCCGGCAATCGTGGTTAATCAGGCTTTAAATGTCATCCCGTTAGGTGGGGTATAGGTGATTCGAGGCCGGCGCGCACGTGCCAGGCCACGACAGGGCCATTCACCGCAGCGAGTATGAATAGCGTCAGGAAGGCGACGATATAAATGGCAACGAAGGTCAAAGAGAACGAAGAAGCGGAAGTCGAACGCGACGGCGCAAGCGACGGCCCTCTTCTCGATCTTTCCGATGACGCGGTCAAGAAGATGATCAAGGCCGCCAAGAAGCGCGGCTATGTGACGATGGACGAGCTCAACGCCGTCCTGCCTTCCGAAGAAGTGACGTCCGAACAGATCGAAGACACGATGTCGATGCTGTCGGACATGGGCATCAACGTCATCGAAGACGAAGAAGCCGAGGAAGCCGGCGCTTCCGGTAGCGATGACGACGACAGCTCCGACAGCGAAGACGGCGAGGGCGGCGAACTTGCGCCTTCCAGCGGCACCGCGCTTGCGACCGCCAAGAAGAAAGAGCCGACCGACCGTACCGACGACCCGGTGCGCATGTATCTGCGCGAGATGGGCTCCGTCGAGCTTCTGTCGCGCGAAGGCGAAATCGCCATCGCAAAGCGCATCGAGGCCGGCCGTGAAACGATGATCGCGGGCCTCTGCGAGAGCCCGCTGACGTTCCAGGCGCTGATCATCTGGCGCGATGAACTGAACGAAGGCACGACGCTGCTGCGCGAGATCATAGATCTCGAAACCACCTATTCCGGTCCGGAAGCCAAGGCTGCTCCGCAGTTCCAGAGCCCCGAGAAGATCGAGGCTGACCGCAAGGCTGCCGAGGAAAAGGAAAAGACCCGGCGCGCCCGCTCCGGCGACGACGACATCACCGATGTCGGCGGCGAAGGCATGCCTCCCGAAGAGGAAGAAGAGGACGAGGACGAATCCAACCTCTCTCTTGCCGCGATGGAAGCTGAGCTGCGCCCGCAGGTCATGGAAACGCTCGACATCATCGCCGAGACCTACAAGAAGCTGCGCAAGCTGCAGGACCAGCAGGTCGAGCAGCGCCTTGCCGCCACCGGCACGCTGTCTTCCGCCCAGGAGCGCCGCTACAAGGAGCTCAAGGACGAACTGATCAAGGCCGTGAAGTCGTTGTCGCTCAACCAGAACCGCATCGATGCGCTGGTCGAGCAGCTCTACGACATCAACAAGCGCCTCGTGCAGAACGAAGGCCGCCTGCTGCGTCTGGCTGAATCCTACGGCGTCAAGCGCGACTCGTTCCTGGAACAGTACCAGGGCGCTGAGCTCGATCCGAACTGGATGAAGTCGATCGGCAATCTGGCCGCTCGCGGCTGGAAGGAATTCGCCAAGAGCGAAAACACGACGATCCGCGACATCCGCCAGGAGATCCAGAATCTCGCAACGGAAACCGGAATTTCGATTTCGGAATTCCGCCGCATCGTGCACATGGTGCAGAAGGGCGAGCGCGAAGCGCGCATCGCCAAGAAGGAAATGGTCGAAGCGAACCTTCGCCTCGTCATCTCCATCGCCAAGAAGTACACGAACCGCGGCCTGCAGTTCCTCGACCTCATTCAGGAAGGCAATATCGGCCTGATGAAGGCGGTCGACAAGTTCGAATACCGCCGTGGCTACAAGTTCTCGACCTATGCGACGTGGTGGATCCGCCAGGCGATCACCCGCTCGATCGCCGACCAGGCCCGCACGATCCGCATTCCGGTGCATATGATCGAAACGATCAACAAGATCGTTCGTACCTCGCGCCAGATGCTGCATGAAATCGGCCGCGAGCCGACGCCGGAAGAACTGGCCGAAAAGCTTGCCATGCCGCTCGAAAAGGTCCGCAAGGTCCTGAAGATCGCCAAGGAGCCGATCTCGCTCGAAACCCCCGTGGGTGACGAAGAGGATTCGCATCTCGGCGATTTCATCGAAGACAAGAACGCGCTGCTGCCGATCGACGCCGCCATCCAGGCGAACCTGCGCGAGACGACGACCCGCGTTCTGGCATCGCTGACGCCGCGCGAAGAACGCGTCCTGCGCATGCGCTTCGGCATCGGCATGAACACCGACCACACGCTCGAAGAGGTCGGCCAGCAGTTCTCGGTCACCCGCGAACGTATCCGACAGATCGAGGCGAAGGCGCTGCGCAAGCTCAAGCATCCGAGCCGCTCGCGCAAGCTGCGCTCGTTCCTGGACAGCTGAGCGGTTTCACGCATCCAGACGACCGATACCAGAACCCGGCCAGCCTTGCTGACCGGGTTTTTCTTTGGTTGCAATCGCTACAAATGAGCCTTTCGGGCTATTGCTAAGCCGGATTGATGGCTCGCTTTTTGTTGTCGCCCTGTGGTGATGGGCCTATAATTTCCCTCGCGGGGGAATTGAGCGGTCGCAGCATGCGAACGGTTTCGCAAGTCTGCCTGGACCATGGCCTCCGCCGGGAGGTGTAACATGACCACTTACATTCTCATGATAAACTGGACGGATCAGGGCATCCGTAATGTGAAGGAATCTGCCAAACGGCTCGATGCGGCAAAAGCTCTGATGGGCAGCTTAGGCGGCTCCTTCGAGCGCTTTTATCTCACCATGGGCGAATATGACATGGTGGCTATTTGCGAGGCACCCGACGACCGGGTGATAGCGCGGTTTACGCTATCGCTTGGCATGGGCGGCAATGTGCGCACGAAAACCTTGAAGGCATTTTCGGAAGTGAATTATCGCGACATCATCGCGTCGCTCGCATAGATCAGGATGGTCGATAAGTGGTGATGAGCCAGAAATGGCGTTGTGGCTGGTCCGCAGCGCTGGCAGTGTCGCTGCGCCTTGAACCCAGAGCATGGACTTGCCTTCGATGGAACATGCCGGCCTGTTGCAGAGAGGAAGATTCGATCCGGCCTGGCCGGCATCGCTCGCACTGCATCTTGCCATCATCGCAATCCTGCTGGCATTCCTGCCCGACGTGAAGCCGATCAGGGCGCCGCCGGAGGAGAGTGTCGACGTCGAGGTCGTATCACCGCCGCCTGCCACCGCAATTCCCGTTCCGCCGCCTGCGGCCCTGTCGCCGCCGCAAAGCCGTGGGGACAGCGGAAGTCCGGCGGATGGAGACATCCTGCCGTTGACGCCCGAGACGGCGTCCAGAGAGGTGCTTCCGTCTGCGCCGGCGCTGGCGAGGCCCGCGGTATCAGGTCCACCGCCGCTGATGCAGGCGACGGAACTCTTTTCCGCAAAAACACTCGGCAGCCCGCGCAGCCGCAACGCACGTCAGCTGCTTGGCACGCTGTCCGGTGAGGAGCGCAATCTGCAGCTCTGCAACCTCGAAGCGCTGGAGCAGGTCAACCGTTCCCGTCCGGGATCGGTGCCCGATCTTGTCGCACCTTACGCCATGAAGCCGGAGAAGGTGAGGGGCAACAGCATCGAGGTGGATGGCGGGGCTTTCCGAAGCAAGCGGAACTGGTTCAATATCCGCTTCCATTGCGAGGTGGATCCCGCGGGAAAGACTGTCACCGCCTTTGCCTTTGCGATTGGCGATGCCATTCCGAAGGACCTGTGGCAGGAGCACAATCTGGTGGCCGAGGATGGCGAGGCCGATCAGTAAGTCCGCTGCCAACAGTCACGAAGGTCATCATCACAAGGTTTTTTCCATTTGTGGCTTGATGCTGCCGGGTTTAAAGGCCACATCGCTGCTGTGACAGAAGAAGAAGTCGAACCGGCAGATACCGATCACGAGACGGAACACCAGGAGCCCCGCGCTCGCTGGGGTGTTATCGCGTCCGTGCTGGTGCATGTGCCCATCGTCGCGCTTCTCATATTCGGCCTCCCGAAGATCCAGGCGCAACCCGCCGAAGACGAGAGCGTGAAGGTCGAGCTCGTGCCGCCGCCGGAGGAGAAGAAGCCCGAGGAGAAGCCGAAAGAGGAAGAGAAGCCCAAGGAGCAGGCGAAGGCTGAGCCACCTCCACCGCCGCCGCCTCCGCCGGCGGAGAAAGCTGCGGAACCGCCAAAGCCTATGCCAATACCAGCTTTGCAGACGATAGCCGAATATGGCGACAAGAACACTGGTCCGCAAAAGTCGGTGACCGGGAATTCCTCTCAAGGCGAAGTGAAACCTGCCGAGACTGCGCCACCTCATGATGCTCAGGCAAATCGGCCGCCAGCAGACGCGCCAGCGGAAAAACCACAGACGGAGGCGTCTCCTGCAAAGCCAATTCCTGAAGATGTGAAGCTGCCCGAGACCGCGGCGGCCGACGTGGCCAACGAGCGCAATGCACCGCTTGCGGAACTGTCTGGAGAAGCCAAGACGAGCATCGAGCAGACGAAACCGGCTGAACCAAGGTCGCCTGAAACACCGAAGGCCGAGCCGGTGAAGGATGAGCTAGCTGAAGCCAAAACTTTGTTTTCGCAGAACGATAATGACGATCCCGTTGCACGAACAGCAATGGAGGGCGTGCCACGCGGCATGCGCGCCGGAAAGCTCTGCGCGAGTGAACTCGAGCAACAGCTGATCCATGGATCGCCCAGTGTTCGGCCTATGCTGGTCCCTACCTATGACCTATCAAATGGGACAGTTCTCGATGTCAGGGCTGGAGCCTTTCGCACGGTCAAAGGGTGGTACAATGTTCGTTTCCGCTGTGAGGTGGACGAGAATGCCACAAAGGTTGTTTCCTTTGCCCTTGACACCGGGGATGCCATACCGCGGAGCCAATGGAAAAGCCGGAAGCTTCGGGATTGAGAAAGCAGCGGTGTTAATCCCATTTCGAAACAAGCCACACGCAAGGAACCATCTCTATCGTTTCCCCATAGCCGTTATGGTACGGTAGCGAAGGGACACATGATATGTCGAACGAGATCGAGCACTTCTTCGAGCGCCAGGAAGAAGCCGTCAGCCTGATGTTTCTGGAAAACAAGGCGGACGAGCTGACCGATATTCTCGTCGCGGCCCTGGAAGAAGCTTTCGAAATTCTCGCTGAAAGCGCGCCGGTCGGAACTTTTCACTAAGGCCGCCACCCAAGCTCCCGAAGGAGCCTTTTCCCCTAGGGATCATCATGGTCGTTCCGCTTCAGGAAGATGGCAGGCTTCCGGTTTCGCTCCGGAACCATCTCGGCGGCTATGAATGGCGGCGGGACGCTCTCGGGCGGTCCTCGGCCTGTGTTTTTCGTCTGGAGGGCGAAGGGCGTCCGGGGCTTTACCTGAAGGTCGAAGAGGCCGGACCGTTTTGCGAGCTCGCCGACGAAGCCGAGAGACTTGTCTGGCTTCGCAGCCAGGGCCTCGATTGCCCTGAAGTCATTGCCCATGAGAGCGACGGAGAGCGCAATTTTCTTCTGATGACGGCGCTGCCGGGCGTGGATCTCGTCACTGCCGCAACGCTGTTGCCTGAAGAGCGCATCGAGATCCTCGCCTCTGCGCTCAGTGCGCTCCATAGCCTCGATATCAATGCCTGTCCGTTCGATCATCGGCTGGAGAAGCGTCTCGCGGCCGCTGCAGCGCGCATGCGCGCCGGCGTCGTCGACGAAACGGATTTCGACGAGGAGCGGCTCGGCAAGAGCGCCTTCTTCCTCTTCGGCGAATTACAGCGGCTTCGGCCGGAAAGCGAAAATCTCGTTATAACGCATGGCGATGCGTGCCTGCCGAATTTCATGGCGGCGGGCGGTCGATTCGCCGGTTACATCGATTGCTGCCGCCTCGGTGTTGCCGACCGCTATCAGGATGTCGCGCTCGCCTGCCATAGCATCGGCTATAATTTTGGCGAGGAATTCGTGCGGCTGTTTCTCAATGCCTATGGCCTTTCGATCATCGATCCTGTGAAGATGGACTATTATCAGCTCCTCGATGAGTTCTTTTAGAACTCGTGTTTTGGCGCAATTCCGCACGCGAAACTGCTGCCCATTCTGGGCTTGCTAGGCTCGCTGCCGGCTGGCACAGTCGGGCGCGAAGGAGTTTGCCATGGCCGCCAGCCAGTTCAGGATGCTGCGTTCGTCCGTGCCCGGCGTGGAGGCGGTGATGGCGACATCAGGCCATCGTTTCGCGCGCCACACGCATGAGCAGTTCGGCATTGGTTTCATCTTTTCCGGGGCTCAAAGATCGCTGAGCGGGCGCGGCATGGTCGAGGCGGAGGCCGGCGATCTTATCACCGTCAACCCGAACGAGATTCATGACGGCGCGCCGATCGGCGAGGCGCGCTCCTGGAGCATTCTCTATTTTGATCCTGCGGTGATGGAGGGGCTTGCGCGCGAGGTTGCAGGAGGCGGGACCAATCGGTCGGAAATTCCGCGCCCTGTCATTCATGACAGGCTGCTCGCCGATCGATTTCGCGCGCTATTTTCCGCCGTGACCGGGGATGAGGAAGGGATGCGCTGCGAAGAGCTGCTTCTGTCGGTCATTGCCGATGCCCTGCGGGAAACCGCGATGACGGAGGGGCCGGCGCCGGCACCGCATTCCATTGTCCATGCGCGCAACATGATCGATGATGATCCGGCGGGCGAGATCTCGCTTTCCGATCTGGCACGGGAGAGCGGCCTCAGCCGGTTTCAGGTGCTGCGCGCCTTTGCGCGGGCGACGGGTTTCACGCCGCACGCCTATCACGTTCAGGCCCGCGTGCACCTTGCCCGGCGGCTGATCGCCGGTGGTGCGGCCCTGGCGGAGGCTGCAGCGGAAAGCGGCTTTGCCGACCAGAGCCATATGACGCGCGCCTTCGTTTCCCGCTACGGCCTTACGCCCGGCACCTATGCCCGCGGGCATTCCTGATCGCTTGCCTGTTCCCTTGCAATTTCGTTCAAGACCCCTGGCCTTTCAGCCTGTTTGCTTGCCCCGTCTCGAAGGGAGCGGCAGATGAGCAGGGAATTTCAAGGTTATATCTATCTCACTTTGGCCATGACGACGGTCGGCAGTACCGTTGTCGCCAGCAAGGTCATTGCATCCGGATTGCCGCCTTTTACGGCGACCGCCCTGCGTTTTGCGGTGGCCTTTCCCTTCTTCCTCTTCCTGATGCGATGGACAGGATCGCGGCTGTTACGGCTTTCCGGACGGGATT
This sequence comes from Rhizobium sp. 05N49, assembly GCF_056396805.1. Classification (NCBI taxonomy): domain Bacteria; kingdom Pseudomonadati; phylum Pseudomonadota; class Alphaproteobacteria; order Hyphomicrobiales; family Rhizobiaceae; genus Rhizobium; species Rhizobium sp. 05N49. The sequence continues at coordinate 600,035 of NZ_JBFTME010000001.1, read as the reverse complement.
GGCTGATCCTCGTCACGCAGGCAGGTGCTGGGAGCGTGGGTTACACGACGCTGTTGATTTCGGGCCTGTCGCTGACGTCGGCGGCCAATGCCGGCGTCATCATCGGCACGCTGCCGGTCGTCTCCGCGGCAATCTCCATTCTCGTGCTTGGCGAGAGGCCGCAGCGCTTCCTGCTTCTGGCAATCGGGCTTGCGGCTGCCGGCGTCTTTTCCATTGCCTTCTCGCCAGCTGCCGGTAGCGGGTCTCTCGTCGGTGACATGCTGATTTTCGGCGCGGTCATCTGCGAGGGGCTGTTCATCCTGCTCAACAAGCGGCTTGGCACGTCGATCCCGCCATTGACGCAGTCGGCGCTGATGACGGCCATCGGCTTCGTCGTTGCGGGTGTGCCAGCCTTGTTTGAGCATCATGATATCGGCATCGCCTCGCAGCCCGCTCTGCTTGCGGTCGTCTATTACGCGCTGGTGCCGACTGTCGGCGGCTTCATCCTCTGGTATGCGGGAGCGGAGCGCGTCAGTGGCGCGGAGGCCTCTCTGTTTACGGCTGTAGCGCCGGCAACAGCCGTCATTTTTGCCTTCCTGGTTCTTGGAGAGGCGGTTGGTTCCAACCAGATTTTCGGGATTGCCTGCGTTCTGGCCGCGGTCATAGGGCTTGCCCTCGCCAGCCTGCGGCGAACGGCTAAGGTTTAGGCGGGGCGGAAGACGTTGCGGTAATGCCGCGGCGTCATTCCGGTTTGCGCCCTGAACTGCCTGTTGAAATTGGCAAGCGAACTATAGCCGACGGCATCGGCGATATGGCCGACGGGCTGGACCGTGGCAGAAAGGCGGGCGCAGGCATCGCCGATGCGCATGCGGATCAGATAGTCCGAGACGGTGGTACCGGTATGGCGGCGGAACAGCCGGTGCAGGCCCGAGACGCTGAGTGCTGCTATATCGGCAAGTTCTTCCAGCGTGATTGCGCGGGCATAGTTCAGATGCACATGCGTTAGCACCCTGTCGATCCGTTCGCGGCTTTCCTGCAATTCACGGCTTTGGCCGGGTGTGCTGGCAAGCGAAGATGCCTGCCGGTCTGCGGCAACGGCGCCGAGGATGTTAAAGAGCAAGAGCAGCCGTTCGGCCGGGGGCTTTGCGAAAATGGCTTCGATATTGCTGCGGACGGCAGCGGCCGCTTCCTTCGAGAAGTGCAAGCCGCGATCGGCACGAGCAAGCATTGCTTCGACGGGGCGCAGTTCCACCGCGCCTGATGTCATTTGCCGCATCCAGTCCGGGTGGAACCAGAGCACGAGGGCGATATGCGGGTTTGCCTCGTTGTATTTGGCCCGCGATACCCAGGTGTGTGGCAGGTTCGGCCCGACGAGCACGAGGTCGCCATCCTCATATTCCCCCGTGTGATCGCCGATGAAGCGCTGGCCGATGGAGTTCAGCGTCAGCGTCAGTTCGAATTCGGGGTGGTGGTGCCACTGGAAGGGGATCGCGTCATCCAGCCGCCGGTTCAGCATGCTCCAGGAGCTGTCGGCGTGGCGTGGCAGGATTTCGAGATACGGCCTCATCAAGCGCCTCTCAGATATTTGACGCCATAATAGTATCATAATTTGCCAAGTTGGCACAACATGAGCTGCGATGAGCCGCTACACTCTCTCCATCGCCTGAAACAACAGGAATGGATCAAATGATGGGAGGATCTCATGGAACTGGCAGTGAAACGCGACGCTCATCCGACGGCCTCGTCGGTCACCACGCAGCTCAAGGACATCAAGAAGAGACTGCCGCTGCGCGTGCTCTCGGAAGCGGACTGGCAGCACTGGACGACGAAGGGCTATGTCATCGTTCGCCAGGCCGTTCCTGCAGCCAATGTCGAGCGGCTTGCGGAGGTGCTCTGGCGTTTTGACGAGAAGGATCCGAACGATTCCTCCACCTGGTATGCGCCGCAGCGCCGTGAGCACAAGATGAAAGAGCTCAACAATACCGGCATGCTGGAAATCTATAATCACCAGGCAATGTGGGATAACCGGATGGAGAAGCGCGTCTATGACGTCTTCGTCGATATCTGGGACCGCGAAGACCTGTGGGTGACGATCGACCGCGCCAATCTCAACCCGCCGAAGAAGGTCAAGGGCAATCCCAACGGCTTCATCCACTGGGATGTCGATACGTCCATCCGGCCGATGCCGATCGGCGTGCAGGCAGTCCTGAGCCTGAAGAAGCAGGACGGCGATGTCGGTGGCTTCCAGTGCGTACCCTATCTCTTCGAGCATTTTGACGAATGGGTGAAGACGCAGCCCGAGGACCGCGATCCGATGCATCCAGACATGACCGGTCTTTCGACCGTCAATATCGACATGGAGCCGGGCGACCTGATGATCTTCAACTCGCTGCTTGCCCACGGCGTTCGCCCGAACCATGCGGAGAACCGTGTGCGCATGGCGCAGTATATTTCCATGCATCCGGCCGAATACGATAATGCCGAAGAGCGTGAGGAGCGCATCCGCCTGTGGCGGGAGCTCGATCATCCGAAGCGCGATGCCTTCCCCGGCGATCCGCGCGAATGGGAAAAGCACAATGCCAAGACCGCCGAGCTGACGCCGCTCGGCCGCAAGCTGCTCGGCCTCGACCGCTGGTAAGCAGATAGCAGGTCACGAGCCGCGGAGGTCAACGTCTCCGCGGCCCTTTCCGCATCGTCAATGCGCACATCTGCGGCTTATGAAATCGGCCGAACGAGAATGGTCGCGCAGCCTCTTGGGATGGTCGCTTGCACACCCTATCTCTTTCGGAGAGATATCAATCCGGAGATGACGTCCATGTCAGGCAAGCCGATTAAGATTCCCGGGCCGGATCATCCGATCACCGTCGAACACAATCCCTCCCGTGTCGTCGTCAAGCTCGGCGGGCGCGTGATCGCGGATACGCATGATGCGCTGACCCTGCGCGAAGCTTCCTATCCGCCGGTGCAGTATATTCCACGCAAGGATGTGGATATGTCGCTGCTGGAGCGCACCGAGCACGAGAGCCATTGTCCCTATAAGGGAGATGCCTCCTATTACAGCATTCGTGATGGCGGCGAGCGTTCGAAGAATGCGATCTGGACCTACGAGGCGCCCAATCCCGCCGTAGCCAACATCAAGGACCATTTGGCCTTTTACCCTGACAGGGTCGATTCCATTGAAGAGCTGCCGTCGCCCGAAGCAGGCCAGTTCTAAGGTATAACCGGACTTCCACCTATGACCTACGCATCAGTCAAATGACGATGGATGCGTAAGCGTATTGGGTTAATATGAATACCCTTCAGGTTGCAGTATCTTTGCCGCGCGCGGGGTATTGCAGACCCGGGGGCCTTATGAAACTCGACCAGGTGGAGCTTCGTTCCGAAGTATTGGATATCCGCATCGTAGAGAGCATCGGCGATGGTTCTTTCAATTTTGAGTTCGATGTCTTTCGCAGTGACGGATATGTTCTGATCCTGCTGGAAATACTGGCGGGAAGGGGTGATTTCCTTGTTCAGGGTTTCAGTGAAGAAAATAGCGCCGCCACATCCCTCCGGAGCCGGCAAAGGGTCTACATATTAAGACCGGTCGACGCCACTCGCAGGATTGCTGTAGGCATGTTTGCAGCCGTCAACAGCAAGGTCCGGGCGACAATCGCCTGCTTCAAGCGGAAGATCGTCGATACATCCGAAGAATTGTCCTGTCCTCTGTGCCGAGCGCTTTCCAAGCTGCTGGTCGCATCCGCACTTTCCTGGATGGGCATTCCGTCTCCGGACATTCTCGATAGGGTCGAGATTTCCACGGCCCCCACTGTCGAGCAAATGAGGAAGCTCCTTGGTGGCGCTGCGACCATAGGCAGTTCGCAAAATGAGCTGCTCGCTCTCATTGGTCCGGATTTGCGTATGGCAATCCTTGACGTCATGGAAGAGACCATGTGGCTGCTCGATATGCGCGACCAGCTCCATACCGCGGCGTGCCAGATGGTCGGCTGCTGTCCCCGCTCGACTTGATGCGGCAATTGCGCACCGGAGCTTATTGCGGTTGACATGGATCACTTTCAGGCAGAACACCGTTCCGCTCTTATAAGATTCCTATAGGCGCCTGTGGCTTGGCCGCAGGCCGGTAACTGAACCATGGACATACCAGTGAAAGAGCGGGAAAGCGTTCTGCGCCATCCCGGCTATCTGAACTTCGCCGCCTCCCGGGTTTTTTCCTCACTTTCCTTCCAGTCCGTGGCGATCGCCATGGGATGGATGATCTACGATCAGACGCATAGCGCCTTCGCGCTCGCACTCGTCGGTTTCTGCCAGTTTCTGCCGATGGCCGTGCTGACCTTTGTCGTCGGTCACGTCGCCGACCGGTTCGATCGCCGGCGGATCGGGCTTGCCTGTCAGCTGATCGAGGCTGTTACCTCGCTGGTTCTGGCGATCGCAACCTGGCAGCAATGGCTGACACCGGTCGGAATTTTGGTCGCGGTCACCATCATGGGCGCCGTTGTCGCCTTCGAGCGGCCGACCATGGCGGCACTCCTGCCCAGTATCGTGCCGGTTTCGATGCTGCAGAGAGCCGTTGCCACGTCGACCTCGATGATGCAGACGGCGCTGATCATCGGCCCTTCGCTCGGTGGCCTTCTCTATGGCGTGAGCCCCATTGCGCCCTTCGCGGTCGCAGCCGTGCTTTTTGCGGTGGCGAGCTTCAATGTGATTTCGATCCGCATGCAGTGGACGCCTTCGAAACGCGAGCCGGTAACACTTACGTCCGTCTTCGCCGGCGTTTCCTTCATCCGCAGCCGACCGGTGATGCTCGGCACCATCTCACTTGATCTCTTCGCAGTGCTGCTCGGCGGCGCGACGGCCCTGCTGCCGATGTTTGCACGCGATATTCTCCATGCCGGCCCGTGGGGCCTTGGCCTGCTGCGCGCGGCACCAGCGATCGGTGCGCTTGCCATGTCCATCGTGCTGGCCCGCCGGCCGCTGACATCGGAAGTCGGCCGCAAGATGATGATGGCAGTGGCCGTTTTTGGTGTCGCCACAATCGTCTTCTCGCTCTCGACCAATATAACGGTCTCGGTCATCGCGCTGCTCGTCGTCGGTGCGTCCGACACGGTCAGCGTCGTCGTGCGAAGCTCTCTCGTGCAGCTTCTGACGCCTGACGAGATGCGTGGCCGCGTCAATGCCGTGAATTCGCTCTTCATCGGCACATCCAACCAGCTCGGTGAATTCGAGTCCGGGATGCTTGCCGGCGTGATCGGCCCGGTCGTGGCCGGCATCGTTGGCGGGGTCGGTACGATTGCCGTCGTGCTCCTGTGGACGCGGCTTTTCCCGGATCTCCTCAAGGTAAAGACCCTTCAGGGCTAGGCCCTATCTCCTTGCCGCATGGGCCGTGGGCATTAATTGACGCGCCCATGTCGGATGCCGCCGGCGTCGAACGTCCTTCGGACGTTAAAACGAAGGGAGATCTGCAATGTCCTATGTTGATGGTTTCATCGTCGCCGTTCCCCGCGGGAATGTCGATGCCTACAAGGAATTCTCTGCCTATGCCGGATCGATCTGGAAGGAATACGGCGCGCTTGAATATGTCGAATGCCTCGGCAACGACGTGCCCTATGGTGAGCTGACCTCGTTTCCACGCGCCGTGATGGCCAAGGATGACGAGGTCGTGGTCTTTTCCTGGATCCTCTACAAGTCCAAGCAGCAGCGCGACGAGGTCAATGCCAAGGTAATGGCCGATCCACGCCTTTCCAGCGACAAGTGGCAGATGCCTTTTGACGGCAAGCGCATGATCTATGGCGGCTTCGAGGAACTGCTGCGGCTGTAACCTCAGAGATGCGGCATTGACTTCGGGGGCAAGGCACGCCACCTCGCGAGAGATAATCTGCGACGGAGACCGCCTTGCCCCAGACGATGCTTACACTATCCACCCGCGGTCAGGGCCTCTACGAATTCACCGATCAGGCTAATGCCTTCGTGCGACAGTCCGGCATGGAGGAGGGGCTGCTGACTGTCTTCGTGCGCCATACCTCCTGTTCGCTGCTCGTTCAGGAAAATGCCGACCCTGACGTGAAGACGGACCTCAACAATTTTTTCCGCCGCCTCGTGCCGCCATCATCCGACCCATCGATGCGATGGGTCATCCATACGAGCGAGGGGCCGGACGACATGCCGGCTCACATAAAGGCGGCGCTGAATCAGGTTTCGATCGGCATTCCCGTCGGCAACGGTCGGCTGATGCTCGGCACCTGGCAAGGCATCTATCTCTTCGAACACCGCGATCGCCCGCATCGGCGCGATGTGGTCCTGCATCTCGGCCCGTAGATTGGCTTGCGCATTCCGGGACGAAAGCGACTGCGCTGCTTTGCCGGGCATTGTTTCTGCGCCGTTAACCGTCCTGAATGCCAACTGAATGGCCGGTTCGAACAGCATTCAGCTTCATGCGTTTAGTCTCGAGACAATCCCAAAAGGGAGATTGAGGAAACACCACGAGGAGACAAACCCGAATGTCGCATTTCCTTGCCAAGGCTTCACTTGCCGCACTGCTTGCCCTGAGTTCCATTCCTTTTGCCGGCTCCGCCGCTTTCGCCGCGCCGCAGTCCGATTTCGTCGTCAAGGCGCAGTATAATCGCCCGCCGGTTCGCGGCTGCTCGCCGATGCAGGCTATCCGCAAAGCCCGCTATTCCGGTTTGCGCGATGTGCGCATTTCAACCATCACACCGCGCCGGGTCGTCGTTGCCGGTCGGGACCGCCGTGGCTGGGATCGCATGACCTTCGCCAACGTGCGCGGCTGCCCGCTCATGTATCGCTGATCGGTGGACCGGGGGCAGGGGAACTTGAAGCAGGAAAACCTCGCCTCCGCCTGTTTTGCCTTGACCGCGATGCTTTCGCCCGTCTTCTCTCGGAACTGTATGCAAGTGATTCCGAAATAGGCTCCGGCAGTTGCCCGCGTGGCTATCAACCATGAGGATCTTTTTTATGATGCAGTTTATGGCGAAGGCCGGGCTTGCCGCCCTTCTTGCCGCCGCTGCGCTGGCCGGCACCGTTGCGCCGGCTGCAGCACAGGTAAATATCATTATCGGTGAACCGGATCGTGGTCCGCCCCCGCCGGATTGGCGCCGTCCGCCGCCACCGCCGCCGGGTTATGGCCGTCCGCCTCTGCCTCCGCCGGGTTACGGGCGTCCGCCCCGTGGCGGCTGCGATCCGCGCATAGCTGCAAACATTGCCGAGGATTACGGCCTGCGCCGTACGCGCGTCGTTGATATCACGCCGCGTCGTGTGATCGTGCAGGGCTGGAGCCGCCGTGGCCCAAGCGAGATGACTTTCGGCAACGTTCGCGGCTGCCCGCTCCTGCGCCGCTGAAGCCAGGCGCGCCCGTTCAGTGCGTAAAAAAACCGCCCTTGCAGACAGCAGGGGCGGTTTTCTTTTGAGCGGCTTTCCCGTCGGGGCAGGGCGCCGAAGCGCCCTGCGGAGACTTACTGTTCGATTGCGAAAGTCACGCTGACGGTGACATTGTAGCTGTTCTCGCCGCCCTGAACGGGAACGGCAGCGGCGTCGGAAGCTTCCTTCATCATCGTGGCGCGATAAACCGGCTGCGGCATCGGGCGCACGACATTTTCGCTGATTTCGACGATGCGGCCTACCTTCACGCCGGCGGCTTCACTCAGTGTCTTCGCCTTCTTGATCGCATTGGCGACAGCGTTCTTGCGGGCTGCCTCCAGGGCTGCTTCCGGCTTGTCGTTGGTGAACTGGATATCACCACCCTGATTGATGCCGAGGGTGACGGACTGGTCGATGATCTCGCCCAGCTTGGAAAGGTCACGGACGCGAACGGTGACCGAATTGCTGGTCTGGTAGCCGATCAACTGCGGCGGCTGTGGCTGATTGTCGACCGGCTGCGGGTAATTGTACTGCGGCTGGATCGAAAAGCCCGACGTCTGCAGGTCACGGTCGGCGATGCCGCTCTTCTTCAGTGCGGCCAGCACCTCGTTCATCGCCTTGTTGTTTTCATCGAGCGCTTCGCGGGCAGTCTTGGCCTGCTTGACCACGGACAGATTGACGACCGCCATATCGGGAGCCAATGCCGATTCGCCCTCTCCGGACACGTTGATGACCGCTTCGCGCGGCTGATTCTCCTGCGCAAGAAGTGGAGCGGATGCCGCGAGCGGCAGGCTCAGAAAGGCTGTCAGAAAGGCAGTCTTGGTGTAGTTCGGCGCCATGTTTGTTCCTCGGCTGTTTGCGTCCCTGCGAGCTTTGTGTCTGCGGATTGTGAAGCTATTGCGGCAGAAATCGATGCGGGGACTGCTTTATCATGATGGTTGGTTTCGACCAAAGAGTGTAAGGGCAATCAACGCATGGTAGACAATCCGAACCTCTCGCTGCTCCTGCGGACGATGACCATCCCGGTCTATCCCTTCGATGTGGCGTTAGAGCGCGGGTGGTGGTCGGCCGAGGTTAATGTCTTTACCGTCAAGAACAATCTGATAGAGCTAGGGCCGAACAGCCACGACACGGCGATTGCGACGAAGCTCGACTACAAGCGGCAGTAATTCAAGGGAATACGCTGCTCCGTCACCCAACTGCTTCGTGCTGCCGACTATGCTAGAAGGGTGCAATATTCTCCATGGTAGCGAGCGAAGAGCCCACCGCCACGCCCTCCCGCCTCAAGCCTGTCCTCATCATCCTGTGGCTGCTGCTGATTTCGGCACCCATTCTGGAAAGCGACAGCTATCGCTATGCGGCGCTGCTGCTGATCGGGACGATCTTTGTCTGGTTCAAGCCGAATTTGAGCCTGCTGAAGCGAGATTGGCTGGCCAACGCCTGTGTTGCCTGGGGCGCTTATGCGCTGCTGCGCTTCCTCTTCGGCCTGATCGTCTACGGCGAGAAGGGTGCGTCCGACTGGCTCTACGCCTTTCCGCTGTTTTTCCCAGCCGTCGGCATCGCGCTTTATTCCAGCCGGAAAGAGGTCGGGACGGTCCTGGCGATCTATTTCCCGATCGCACTTGCAGCGCTGCTGATCTCCACCGACTACCAACCGATTCTTGCAGGCGACGACCGTATTTCGCCGCTGTTCCATAACAACCTGATCCATGGCGCCATCGGCTGCGGTTTTCTGATGATCGGCGCCTTCTACTGGCTGTTGCACGCCTGGGAGACCGGCAAGCTCGAGCGCCGTTCCGGCAGCTGGATCATTGCCGTCGCGACGCTCATCATCGCGCTCTGCCTTTTCAACATTTACGGCTCGAAGGCGAAAGGCGTCTGGCTGAGCCTCGTCCTTGTCGGACCTCTCATGCTGGCCTCGATGCTGCTTTATGCAAACAGACGCCGGGCTGCGCTGGTAGGAGCTGCTGTTGTTGCTCTCGTGGCAGCAGCGCTTTTTGTCGGCGGCGATGATATCTGGAGGTTTGCCGGCCCCACTTATGAGGCCACCGTTCGGATCGAGACCGAAATCTCCGCACATGGCGTTCGGGATGCCGTCGCTGCTGCGATCGCGTCAAGAGATACGCCGGAATCGATGAGTGAAAGGCTGCAACTCTGGGCGAATGCTTCGGAAGTGATTGCCCAGGCGCCTCTCTTTGGTGCCGGCAACCATTGGCTCACCCTCTGGAATTCGACCACCTATGCCAGCGTGCCCTATACGCTGCTCCATAACGGCTATTTCGAGATGCTTGTTCGCCATGGGCTGTTCGGCATCTTGGTTTTCGCCATATTGGCAACAGCCATGTATAGGCGGGTTTTCGCTGCCTGGAGGGCCGGGCTGATCAGCCTCAGCGCGCTGCTGGCCTATAGCATGGTGACGCTATTCTTCCTCGGAACGATCCTGTCCAATTCCAACAACCGGCTGGCAATCGGCGAATCGTTCTTCTTCGTATTCTCCGCCGTCGCGTTTGCCTGCGGGATCATGCTGAAGAAGGGGGAGATCGGGCAGGATACCGGGATGATATCCCGGGATCAGAAGGCTGCCTGAGAGGGCGATGGAAGCCCGCCTGGAAGGGATTCGAGCGCTCTAAAGCTGAGCGCCCGTCTGGTCAGATACCGAAATCGTCAAGAAACGAAGGATGGATCGCGGTCTTCCTTGCCTCGCGCGCATCACGATAGCGCTGCTGGGCAGAACCAAGACCATTGACGATCCGTCGCATGAGGCCGCTTTTGCGGCGTTTGAAAATCAAGGGCATATCAAGCTCACTTTTTTTATTTTTGTTAGCCGGCGAGCATATAATTTGTGCGCGGTGCTGCAACAATGGGCATTTTGGCATGCCACCTATGCATAATATGACAGTTATATGACAATGGCTCCGTCTGCCGTCCCGTCACGGGCTGGCGACCTTCCTCTCGCCGTCGATGGTATCGGCTATGGCGGTGCTGTAAGATGCTTCCCGCTGTCGTCCTTTCGGGGGAAGAGACTGACATGGAGCGCCGCCTTGCCGCTGTCCTGATTGCCGATGTCGTGGGCTACGGCCGTTTGAGCCAGGTCGACGAGGAGGGGACGCGTCTGCGTTTCCAGGCAGACCTGAGGGAGATCGTCGAACCTTCGATAGCCGAGCATAGCGGACGATTGGTCAAGACCATGGGCGACGGGCTGCTGGTCGAGTTTCACAGCGTCGTCGATGCCATGCGCTGCGCAGTGGATGTCCAGAGGCTGAAGGCAAGGCACAATGCTGAGATTCCGGACGACCGTCGTCTCGATTTCCGCATCGGCATCAATCTCGGTGATATCATCGTCGAGGGAGACGATATCCACGGTGATGGCGTCAACCTCGCCGATCGCATGCAGTCGCTCGCCGAACCCGGCGGAATAGCGATCACGGGCCCTGCCTACGACCAGGTGAGATCGAAGCTCGATGTCGGTTTCATCTCGCTTGGCGAGCAGAAGGTCAAAAGCCTTGCCGAGCCCGTGCGAGTCTATCGTGTCGTACTCAGCCCGTTGGCAGCAAAAAGAGCTGCCAAGGCGCGCCGATATCCGGGTCGCCGGAGCATCGTGGCGATGGCTGCTGGCGCCTTCCTACTCGTTCTTGCCGGAGCTGCGCTATGGTGGCAGCCATGGGCGTTGTTGGAAAGCCCTTCGGTCGCCGGGCGGTTTGCCTATCCGCTGCCGGACAAGCCGTCCGTCGCCGTGTTGCCATTCATCAATGTCAGCGGCGACGTCGAGCACGATCATCTTGCCGAGGGCCTGACCGACGATCTGATTACCGAGCTCTCCAAGGTCTCTGGCCTCTTCGTTATCGCGCGCCACTCCGTCTTCGCGGTGGGCGACGATGGCGGCAAGATACAGGATGTGGCAGCCGAGCTCGGCGTTCACTACGTGCTTGAAGGCACGCTGCAGCGCGCAGGCTCGCGATTGCGCATCAATGTCAAACTGATCGACGCCCTGACCGGGCTCTCCCTCTGGGCCGAGCGCTATGACCGCGAATATGCCGACCTTTTCGCGGTCCAGGATGATGTCATCAGCAAGATCATCGCAGCACTTGCCATCCGGCTCAGCGAGGGCGAGCGCACGCAATTGGCGCAGATCCCTACGGAGAATCTCGAGGCCTACGACTACTATATGCGCGCCGAGCAGGCGGGCCTCACCTATGGAGACGTCGCGACCTACCGCGAAGCGCTGTCCTATTACCAGAAGGCGATCGACCTCGATCCGAATTTTGCCGATGCGCATGCGGGGATCGCGCGGATCGCCGTCGATGTCTGGCGCAACGACTATAATATCCTCTGGTCGGCGGCAGTCGCCCGCAAGATCGCCTATGACGCTGCAGGGCAGGCTTTGAAGATCGACCCGAACAATGCGCGGGCGCATACGGTCCTTGCTCTCCTGCAATTGGTCGATGGTCGCCAGACGGAGGCGCTGATATCGGCGAACCGTGCCGTGCAGGCGCAGCCGAGCGACGCTGAAGCCAATGGCAATCTGGCCCTCGTGCTCGCTCATATCGGCAATCATGACCAGGCGACGACCGAAATGGAAAAGGCGCTTCGTTTCGATCCTTCGCCATCGCCCGGCTTCCAGTTGCTGGCGGGTATCGTCTTCTACATCATCGGTGATGACGACCGGTCGATCTCGCTGATGGAGGCGGCCCGCGACGCGCTCCCCAATGCGGAGGCAGCGCGCGAATTCCTCACCGCGGCCTATATCGAGGACGGCGACAGGAAACGCAGCCTGCAGGAGAAGACGAAGCTGCTGGCGCTCTTTCCCGAAAGCAATCTGACCTATTACAGCTATCTCTACGACTACTGGCGCAAGGACGATCTGAACCTGCATTTGAGCAGGCTGCAGAAAGCGGGCATTCCCGAATGGCCCTTCGGATTTCAGGGCGAGAAGGCCGATCAGGTGACCGGTGACCAGTTGCGCGATCTCATCAGCGACAAGAGCTGGACCGGTAAACACCGCAACGGCACACAGTTCGTTCAGTTCTTCGACAAAGCGGGCAATACCGCCTATCGCAGCGCCAACACGAATATTACCGGCACTGTCGAGATCAGGGGAGACTGGCTCTGCGAGAAATTCCCGGGCTATTTCCTCGACAGGATGGTCTGCGGCAATGTCTATCGCAACCGCGCTGCCGACGAGCCCGGCGCGACATATGTGCATGTCACGCCGCAGGCGCTGAAATTCTTCTCGATCGGGGGCTGACCGCCGATCGGACAGCTACTGGGCAGAGGGGTGCTGCCAGTCTTTCTGTGTCTTTTCCGAGATCAGGATGTTCTGCACTTCCGACCAGTGCTTTTTGGAGTCGACCACCTTGGTGGGGTTCTTCACCAGTCCTTCTGCGGCACCCGGATCATAGCTGATATAGAGCTTGCCTTCGATGATGCGCCAGGCATTCGGATCGATGTTGGTGGTCACCGTTCCGAAGGACACGCCGTCGGCGCAGTAGCCGCCATATTGCGGGGCATATTTGCCGGGATCCTTGACGAACATGTCACGATGCTCGGCACTGGCGAAATACCAGGTAGCGCCCAGCCAGTGGTGGGAATATTGCGGCGATCCTTCCATGGCCTTATCATCCGTGAAATAGGCGACCGGGTCATAGCCCTTGATCGCCACATCGCCGAAATAGCCCGTATTGACGAAGTCCTCCGCCGTAGCCTCGTTCGCCAGCAGCAGGACGGCGATGCCGCCTATTGCTGCGGCCTTCACAAATCCATTCCAGTGAGACATTTCAATGCTCCCGTTTTTCAGGCGCGCACGCTCATTTTCGCTTCGTGCATTCGTCATAGAGCCACTGACCCGTGAGGTCGGCTCCCTGACAGGCGGCGCCTGCTTTCAACAAAAGAGTGACGGCGTCCCAGTGTGATCGCCATCCGGCCTGGGTCACCGGCGTGTAGCCGTTTCTTTCCTTCGGCTCGATATCGGCCTTCTGCGCGAGCAGAAAAGCAATGACATCGGCATGACCTTCCTCGGATGCCGCATGCAGCGGGGTCATATTGTAGAAGTTCTCGTGGTCGTTGACGGAGGCACCTCTTGCCACCAGCAGCTCGACGATATCGAGATGGCCGCCATAGGCGGCCGCATGCAGCGCCGTCAGCCCGCCCTTGTTGCGGATTTCGATGTCGCAGCCGCGATCGAGAAGAAGGGTAACGACATCGGCGTTGCCGGACAGCGCCGCAATCAGCAGCGCCGGCTCGCCGGTATTATCAAGTTCAGCGAGGTTCGCGCCCTGATCGGCAAGCTGCTTGACGCGCTCGACATTGCCTTCGCGCGCGGCATCGTGCAGTGGGCCCGCGGACGCTACGGAAATCCCAAGAACGAAACAGATGAAGCTGATCCAAAAGACATTCATCGCGCACCCCCGTCTTGCCATTACTGGCTTACAAGCGCGAAAGTGTAGTTAAGCTATCATGAATATGATGGGGCGGCAATGAATGGCGACGCTGTGTGGGGGATATACGATGTGAAAGCTTGATCGTCCTCCGCCATCTCTGCACGGCAGTGGTCGCCAAGATCGGCAACCGGATCGGACTGAGCTTGAATGATCCGAAAGTACTCGCTCATCAGTCTAACATCGTGGGAGGCTCAAACGCCGTCAATTGAAAGCTGCATAGCTTTTAAATCGGCCATCGTGAAGCGCCACGAGCCGTTCTCGTTCGAGCGTCGTTCGTTCCTAGGCACTACATCGCTCCGTCCACCAATTTTCCATGGCCGTTGACAGGGAAAGCGGCGAAACGGATGCTGGTGAAGGGGGCGATCTGAATGAGCAATGTTCCACTGACGACGGAAGGGCGGATCTTCGCCCGGCAGGTGTGGCGGGAGTTCCAGCGGCGGGAGCCCGAGGACGCCTCGCAGTTCGCCGGGAAGCCGGTCAGGAGTTGGGAAGAGGCGATCTTTCCGCTCTTTGAACGCGGCTGGAAAGATCCCCGCAGTCCGTTCACCCGCAACGCCTTGGCCAATGCAGCCAAGAGGCTGATGAACATCCCGCGCGAGGACTTGTGCCACCAACACATGTTCGACGACGGTCTCTACGGCCTCTTAACGGTGCACGCCAGTGACAGCCACGTCCTGACTGTCATGGAAGGGGAGCGCGAAGAGGCGCTGATCGTGCAGCGCCATTCGTTCACCCACGGATGGTGTGGAGTGGTCGTCGCGAACGTTTCCGATCACGCGGTGGGGCGTTTTTATGAGCGCAGCGACCCAAAGCCGATGCTCAGCAACGGCATTACGTTCGTCATGATGTGCGGCCACCTCGGAGCCGAGATCGCTACCCGGCAGCATCTCATTCGTTCGGATATCTGTTTCATGCTCGGCAACGGTGTTGTCGCCACGGGCAACGTCAAGTTTTCGACCCAAGGCAAAACCGGCAAGGCTATGCCTTGGTTCGATTGCCGGACGGTGCTGCCGGAAGAAGCCTGCACCGAGGAACAGCTCGAACAGGCGAAGGTGCTCTCCGAGGTGCTCCTCGGGCGCGACCAAGTCTCCAAAGCGCGGCATAACCCAAGACGGCAGGATTACGTGTTGTCTTTGCTGGAAAAGTCGAAGAAGCCGCCGAACTAGGTCCGTGGGGACGCTCTAGCACGTTGATGGGATACGAGCCCCTTCGCACTTAGCGGGAGGCCGGAAGTGGAGGAAATAGTTGTCGGAAAACAATGACCGAAAAGCACAGATTGCCCTGTGGCAGCAGACCCTTGAGGACGAATTTCCTCCGCAGGTTCGCGTTCAGTTCGATGTTTTTGAAGAGCAATCCGAGACGACGTTTCGAGACAAGTTCAACGGCCATTGTACGCTGCACAACAGCTTCCTCGAATTTTTTGGGGAAACGCTCGCAGGGAACGCCAAGGTGCTGAGCACCGAGGGTTGGCCCAAGGACAGGCCAAGCTATCCCGCCTTCGTCATCAAATGCCTCGGCCTTCTCAGAAAATTCCGTGCCGCTGAACTGACGGCAGCCCGAGGCTACCCTGTCGAAGCCTACGCCATGCTGAGAGGGGTTCGGGACGAAGCGTTTGCTCTCGCTGCAGTGGCTCTTGGGTACGCAAATCTCCCCACGTTGATGAAACACGTATCGATCGGCGATGACAGCAAGGAGGCGAGAAAGGCTCATGCCGCCAAACAGTCTCTGGAAAAAGAAATCCACAGCCAACTGATCGGAGAGAAATCGGGGTTGCCGCAACCTGTCAGGGCGACGCTTCAGCACTGGGATCGGCTGTTTAACCAAGAAGTGCACGGCTCCCGACTTTCCTTTGTGCTGGAATTGGACAAGTGGTTGGGGCCGAACAAGGTCGTGCCGTTCGTCCTTGGACCGCAGCCGACTGATGACATGTGGGCGCTCTACATGAACCGCACGTCTGAACTCGCTTGGCTTGTCGTCAGACTGATGCCTTTTCTGTTGCTTTCAGAAGGCTCGCTTGGAGCCACATGGTCGTCACGGTGGGAACTGTTGGACCGCTCGCACAGGTTCTTGGTCAAGGGATTGGACAAGGACATATCGCGTCACTTCGAAGAGTTCTTGGACACGAAATTTCCTCCCTCAAAGGTGGGTCCCTACCGTGAAGCACCCGAGTAGCGGGACCGAGGGAGCGCGCAATGGTTCGAAAATCAAACCAGGAGACGCCGTAGTGTGGAACGAGCCGATGCCGAGCTGGCGTACCGCGAGAAAGCAGCATCAATGCCAAGGTGATGGCTGTGACAAGGTCATCGCGCCGGGCGAGGAATAGCTCGACAGGCTCGTCCGCGACCGTGAAAACAGCCGCAGCCATCGCCGATACTGTCTGGAGTGCGCCGGGCCTGTTCTTGACCGTGCCAAGGGCTTCGTCGACGGCCGCTACAAAAGCGATTTTCCTGATCGCTATCAGCAGCACATCTCCAGTACGCAATGGAAGAGCCTGAAACGCGAGATCGTCGCGCAACGCGGCAGTCGCTGCGAGCGGTGCAGCAGCGACGGGCCTTCGCTGGACTTGCATCACCTGCACTATCGTTCCGTTGGAAACGAGCAGCCGGAAGATGTCGTGCTGCTTTGCCGCGACTGCCATGCGGAAGCCGACAAGACCCGCAGCGCCAAGAACCGACCCCAACGCGACGATCAGGTCCTAGAGGGCCTGATCGTCGGCCCCGATGGCGATCATTGGGGCAAACTGGACCCGGACACGATCTATATCCCAATACGCGATGGGCGCTACCTACCCGCTGGCTCGTTGCGCACCAAACCGGCCTGACAGCCCCGCCAGCGCGCGTGCCCGATGACGCCCCGTACAACATCACCCTTGGATTACGATGTCGGGCTCGATCTTGTCTTCGGGAGGCTCCGATTTCTCAGCCTGTTTCTTTGATGCGCAAACCGCAATAAGGGCAAAGATCGTGAAAAACGATCCGAGCAGAAACCATTTGATGAAACTGCGCCCCTTGGATCTCGCTATGCTCTCGATCAGCAGGCCGAAAAGCAGAACCCCGCCTGCTTGGTGTTGGTGCATATTTGAGATCGCCTCGGACGCATCCCCCGCCATCGCCGGGAGGGCGGTTGCAGCGACGAGCGCGGCGAGATGAGTTGAGTTTGCCTTCAGGGCTCGGCCACCGCGCCACCGTTAGCTAGGAAGCTCCACGCAGCGTCGCTTGCTTGCGGCTGCCAATGGGTTGCTCCCAGACGCCATTGCGCCCTTCAGAGCCCCGCCAGCGCGCGTTTGCTTTCGGACGACCCTACCCGGTTTCGCGCTCCTGCGCCCCGGCAGGCGGCAAGGCGGCCCGATTTCCGATTTACGTTGCCATTTTGTTGCCACGGGGCAGTGCCCTAAAACGAAAGGGGTTAGTTTTTTGAGCTAACCCCTTGAATTCGTTGGTGGGCCCGGAGGGACTCGAACCCCCAACCAAGCGGTTATGAGCCGCCGGCTCTAACCATTGAGCTACAGGCCCGGCACCCAGGGTGCGGTCAGCCGGGGCAATGGCACCCGCGGCTTTTTTCCGCTTAACGCAAATCCGGGACAGTCACAAGCCATGAGCGCAAGCATCTGTGGACGATGCATATTTCCGGTTTGCCCTCTGGAACCTTCGCGGGCGGGCTACATTTACTCCCGTCAGACTAGATCTGAAGAGGGCAATCGCAGAATGGTGGCTTCCCAGGGTGCCGTGGTGCTCATCGTCGAGGATGAGCCGCTGATCAGGTTCAATATTCTGGATGTGCTTGAAGACGTGGGGCACGTGGCGCTCGAGGCCGGGAATGCGGATGAGGCAATGGTGCTTCTGAAGTCCCGTAACGATGTCGATATTCTCTTTACCGACGTCAACATGGCCGGTTCCATGGACGGCATACAGCTAGCCAAGCGGGTGAGGGCGATGCGGCCGAATATCGGCATCATCATCACTTCGGGCATGGTGCGGCTCGATCCCATGTCGCTGCCGGCCAACACGGCCTTCCTGCCGAAACCCTATCAGCACGAGGCGCTGATTTCGGCGATTGATTCCATGACGCGGTAGCAAGCAAGGTGAGAGCGGTCAATCCGGGCTCGCCAAAGACGGCGGCGGGATGGGAACGTCGGTTGCTCCGGTCGCGGCCTCGGTTTCTTCGATCTGTCTGCGAGCCTGTTTGTTGGCCCTCGTCGCTTCGCCGCGCAGTTCGGCCTCGGCATCGCTCCAATGGCGCAAATCCTGGCCGTCCGGCCTGCCTTCCTCTTCCCAGATTGCGTAGGCGCGCTCGCGCACGCTGTCCTCGTTCCGGTCCGTCATGGCTATCTCCCGTGGTTTCGATCATCGCAAAACCGGCGGGGGAGCCGAATGTTCCGGCGAGGTGCCTGAGATCGGGAGGTGCGGCCGAGCCTGAAGGGAGGTCTGCTTCAAGCCCGGCCGCTTGCCCCGGGGGGCCTTAATTATAGCTGCTCTTCAGCAGGTCGTTTTCCTGATGCGCCTTCTTCTCATAGATCGTGAAGAGAGCCATCGAGAGGAGATAGGAGAGGAAGGGGTCTCCCATCTGCGTTGCGATATCGCGGGATGCGAGGATATGTCGTTCCAGCGCACCGATGTCTTTTTGTACGGTGGTTTCGCTCAAGCGGTTCATGCTGCCATCTCCAGAAATTGAGTCACGACGGAACGCGTCGGGACGTAGCGGGTGTAGAGGGGTGTATCGATGCCGAGGGATGCGCGCATCCTGGTGAGCACATGTTCGGAAACTTCAAAGGCGCCGCAGCAAACCGGATATTTGCCGTAGCCGTCGGCGCGGCCGAGTTCCTCGACTTCGGCGCCGGCGCGCTTGTAGACGCGCTTCAGGTGCGGTTCGTAATTGGAGATCATGGTGTGGATGCCGTGATCGAGGGCGCATTCGCAGAGTGCGAGCAGCAGCATCGAGAAGGCGCGGCCTGCATCGACTTCGGGAAAATCGTCGGCGATTGCCTCCTCGTCGATGCACATGCGGGTGCCCTCCCAGATGCCGGGGGCGACGAGATTGGCTGCCTGCGGGAAGGTTGCGCGGAAGACGTCATAGAGGAGGGTCGGTCCGGTCGTCGGCATCAGGCGCATGCCGCCGTAAAGGCGGGTGCGGGTTTCGTCGCACCAGACGAGATAGGCCGGGCAGAGCGAGTCATAGCTGTCGCGCTCGAATGGGCCGATTACCGGAACGTTCCAGCCAAGGGTGTCCGCAAAGACTTTCTTGCGCAGGCGGAACATCTGGTCGAGTATGAAAGCGTATTTCTGATACTCATGTGCCTGAATGATAACGAACATTTTTCCCTCCAGCGTGTTGGGTTCGTGAGAGCAGAATGGTTCAGGACGGCGGGATCGGAAATTCCCTCATATGGGCGCCTACAGATGAGCCCCCGCATATGGGGGGATCGCTCAAGCCATTTGCGGGCAGCCTGAAGCATGCCGCAGAGCGGGTTTCGTCAGTGTGGAAAAGATTGGAGGAGGCCATGCCTTCCGGCACGTCCGACATTTGACCAGATAAGGTTTCGATCCGGCCGGAAGGAAAAGGCTAGGGATTGATGATGCGCAGCTGCACGGCCCGCGAGGCGGCCGCGGAAATGGTGGCACAGCCGAGCTTGAAGCGGGCGGTTTTCAGATAATCGCGGGTCGTATGCTCGGAAATCCCCAGGATGACGGCGATGTCCTTATAGTCCTTGCCGAGTGCGGTCCAATGCAGGCATTCGATTTCGCGCGGGGACAGCGTCGGTACCGGGTCGTTCTCGCCGTGAAGCTCGTAGATGGCCTTCCGGTGGATGACATGGGCGAGCTCGATCCATTCATTGCGATAGAGCTTGACCATGGCGTTCCAATCATCAAGCGGAACGCGGGCATTGATCGACAGCAGCGCCCGGCGCTGGGCCTTGTCGGCGACGGGGATCGAATAGCCGTTGCCGCCGATCCCGTGCTTCTGGGCATCGACGAGCATTGCATAGGCTTCCGGCGTCGGCTCCACCTCGCTCCAGTCAAAAGGCAGCTGGCGCTCGAAGCCCTGTTTGACGATGGGATCGACCTTCACATAGCTGTTGAGCAGATAGCGCGATACCCAGGCATCCGGATAGGTGGTGCGCACGAAAGGAGCGTCGATCTTTGCCGCAATGGTCTGAGCGAGGTGATAGGTGACATAGTCAACGGCATAGCCTGCCTGGAAAATGCGGATAGAAGCATCGACATTGGCCGCGGCCTTGATCTGTTCGAAAACGGGTTCGAACTTTTGGGAATAATTGTTTTCCGTCATCGTGTCGCCTGCCTTAAACCATTCAATCCTACCGCGAGGAATGTCGAAAATACAAGGCAYCCCCACATATGCGGGGAATGACTTTTCCAGGTCCGTCTGTTAGCGCCTTTTTCGGGGAGGCTCCAGATGGACAGCAAGAGAACGTTCGATATCGCCGAATGCCATCAGGCAGCAAAAGGGCTGAGATCGAGTTGGCAGGACATGGCTGGCTCCGAGGCGCTGATCCGCGCGCTCGTTGCCGAGCGCAACGGCGATACGTTGCTCGCCTTGTTCTGGACAGAGGTTCACCGGGCGCTCTGCGAAGAGAAGTAGCCGCTTCTTTACCGTTGCTTCGGTCTCGAAATTTCTTCGATATCGACGTTCGCACACCGAATGGATCGCGGCTTTATCCCGATGGCACGCAACTGCCTTCGGAGAGGCGCGCCCGGATATGGCCGTGCCGACATTTCCCAGCAGAATTGCACGCGGGACAAGGCGTTCGTTCGCCTGATCGGAACGTGGGGCACGGACGGTGAGTTCGATCATGAAGATGCCATTGGCGAAGGTCCCGGCTATGTCGTGTAAAGCAGCAAGATGACAGGTGTATCGCGCGTGCATCGCCAAGGTCAGTCAGGTTAATGGCGTATGAACACGTTTTCACATTTTGTCGTCACTTAAGTTGCGTTGCCTGCTGGAGGCAAGATGGCCGAAGTCCCGGCCGACGAAATATCCAGTGTATTCGGGGTTCCTCCAGCAAATATGCTTGACGGATCGTTACCGTGAAGCGCAAAGGTGTTTGTGGAAACGATTACACAAAATGCCATTGTGCCATATTGGGAGGGGATCAGGATTGCGTGTCGTGCGCAAAATCATTTGCGTTGCGTCTCGCAAGAGCTGCTTGACGACGGCAGGACTGATCTAGCGGAATGCAGATGACAGAAAAGCGCGTGCACCTGGTCTTCAAGACCCATCTCGATATCGGTTTTACCGACCATGCCGAGAAGGTCCGGCGTCAATATCACGAGCGCTTCATCCCGCAGGCGATCGAGACCGGTGCGCATTTCTATGCCGAAAACCCCGAGGAGCCGAAGTTCATCTGGACAACGGGCGCCTGGCTGATCTGGGATCATCTGAATTCGCGTTCGCCCGCCGAAGTCACGGCACTGGAGCAGGCGATCGAACGCGGGCTCATCCGCTGGCACGGCCTGCCGTTCACCACCCATACCGAGCTGATGTCGCATGAGCTTTTCCGAGCGGGCCTTTCCTATTCACAGGAACTCGACCGTCGTTTCGGCAAGCAGACGATTGCAGCGAAGATGACCGACGTTCCCGGCCACACGCTCGGCATGGTGCCCTTGCTGGCCGAGGCCGGCATCCGCTTCCTGCATCTCGGTGTCAACACGGCTTCCCCGCCGCCCGAGGTGCCCGACATTTTCCGCTGGCGTGCGCCTGATGGCGCGGAAGTCGTTGTCATGTACCAGCGCTCCTATGGCGAGACCTATTTCCCGGAAGGTTTCGACGATGGGCTGAGCTTTGCGCATACGCAGGACAATATCGGCCCGCAGAGTGTGCCGCAGACGGCTGAAGCCTATCGCGACATTCGCCGCATCGAGCCCGATGCCGTCATCCGCGGCGCGACGCTGGAGGATTATGGTGCGATCCTCTGGGAAAAGCGCGAGCGTTTCCCAGTGCTGGAGCTGGAACTGGGCGATAGCTGGATCCATGGTAGCGCCTCCGATCCATTGAAGACGGCGAAATTCCTGGCTTTGCAGCGGCTCTATGATCGCTTTGCGGGCGAGGGGTTCAATGGGCGCAGGCTTGCCTTCGGCCGCGGGCTCGCCATGGTGGCGGAGCATACGTGCGGGGTTGATATCAAATCCTATCTGCGCGACGACAAAGCCTGGGCGAGAGCCGATTTCGAAGCCGCCCGCAAAACGGATTACCGTTTTGCCTATACCGAAGCGTCATGGGATGAGCAGCGCGGTTATGTCGACCAGGCCGTCGCCGAACTCGATGCCGAAGACCAGCAGCAGGCACAGGCAGCGCTCGCGGAGCTCTTTGCGCCAGCGCTCGTCGGAACTGCGAGCCGCGAGACGCAGCTCGCTATCGGCGGCTGGTCGATCGACCTCAATGAGGTGACGGGAGATATCGCTGCGCTTACATCGCCGCAAGGGCGCCGGATTGCCGGCCGCAGTGGTTCGCTGATCGCCTATCGCTACGAGAGCTACGATGCTGACGACATCAACAGGCATATGGACACCTATCTGACGCATCGGCAGGAATGGGCCGTGCTTGATCACGACAAGCCGGGGCTTGGCGCTTCGGGGGCGGCGCTTTCGAAGGTTTTTGTGCCGAGCCTCGAAAGCGCGGGCGATGGCGGCGTTCTCTTGTCGATGCCGGCCGAAGCAGTCGAGCGATTTGGGGCTCCAAGGCAACTGGCTCTGGAGTTTTTGCCGGATGACGGTGTGCTGCAATTGCGGCTCTCGCTGCGCGACAAGCCGGCCAATCGCATGCCGGAGGCGAGCTTCCTGTCGTTTACCCCTGCCGGCGCAAAGGACTGGCTCTTCAGGAAGATGGGGCTGTGGCACCCGGCCGGCAATTTCGCCAGATCCGGGGGCGCACAGCTGCAGGCGGTCAACGCCGTCAGCGGCGAAATCGCCGATGTCGGAGCCGTCGTCGTTCAGCCGCTCGACACGCCGCTGGTTGCGCCGCAGAGCTGGGATTTCATGACATTCTGCAGGGGATTGCCGGATTTTGAAGAGGGAATCCGTTTCAACCTGCATAACAACAAGTGGGGAACCAACTTCCCCATGTGGTGGGAAGGCGATTTTTCCGCCCGTTTCCGACTCAGCCTGGATTAGACGGCCTGGTCACACCGCTCGCGGAAGCTTGTGGCGTTCGCCGATCTGGGCGGCAGGTTTGCGGGGTTCGGGGGCTTTCGGGCGGAATTTGACAAGAACCTCGTTGCCATCGGTCGAAGCGCGCGTCCGCTCCAGCCTGTCGCGTTCGGCAGTTGCCTGAAGCCAATGCTCAGCGTCGCGGCCATTCGGCCTTCCTTCCGCTTCCCAAATCGCGTAGGCGCGCTTGCATATCCAGTCGTGCCGGGAGGTATTGCTCATCGTTGCGTCCTTCTTGAGCCGCTGTTTGACCTCATCGAATCCACGCGGTTGGCCTCCCGCCGAAGACGGTACCTCAAGCTCACCTTGTAGATGGACCCGGCAATGCGCCGGGATTTCGATGGGCGGCATGGCTTTTCGTCATGCTCGCGGTAGGAACGGTTTTCACCCGACGTGTGTTCCAGATATATTTCGTGAAATTTTGCCCTGAGATCGGGCGATCATTCGGACCGGGACCGCTCGCTATTGGCCTCGTCGTGTTTGACGGCCCAATCCTTGCGCGGCTTCTCGCCGGGCGGCGTGCGGTGAACGGTCGCGTCGTCGGAATGCGTGATATCGCGCGGCTTGGCGCTGGAGACGCCGCTGTTGCGGCGGCCCTCGTCAGAACGTGCGAACTGTCCTTCGGCGTCCTTGCGGATCTTGTTCTTGCCATCGCTCATCATGGCTAATCGCTCATGTGGTCCGGCAATACCGGCGGCCGGCGCTTGGCGGCCATCAGCAGGTCCAACTCTATGGAAGAGGGTCCGAAGCGGGTAAAGAGGCTTTCTGCCTGTTCGTTTTTCAAGCCATATTTGGCGGCGAACTCGTGAAGGCTGTAAGGGCGGCCACGCAGGGTCCGACTACGGCGTTCAGGTTGGTGAATTTCCGTCATTGCTAATCTCCCCAGGCTTCATGACTAGGAAAAACCAGTCAGTCCGTTAAAAGTTCCGAAACCGGATTCGGTGCCGGTTTACAGAGAAAAGATCGCTTGCATCGCTTCCCGCAGCAAAAAAATGCTCTTGAGTGTGCATGAATTTCAATCGGTTAGATCCTCGCGCCGGCCGGACAGCCAGAAATGGCTTTATCACACGTGTGTTACTCTATAAAATGAATCGTGTATCCGGTCCGAAGGGAGGAGCCGAGCTGTTGTTTCCGCGTCGATCCGGGCCGGGTCTTGAGGAAGCTGGCTTAATCCATCAGAGGAGACAGACATGATGAATGCACTGCCGCCACTTCACAACGGACATGCCCCGTTTACCCTGCAACAGCTGTTCCGTGAGGCCCTCTATGCCTACGAGGAATGGGACAGCGAACTGACGGAGCCTATTGTCACCCATGAAGGCAGGGTCATTCCGATCAGCTTCGTTTTCGAGGCCATGCGGGAATGCACTGATATCGTCCCGGCCAATATCGTCGGCGCCGTTACCGAACGGCTGACCAAGCCCTGGGAAGGCGAGGGGCCGCTGGACCAGATGACTTTCTCTACGGCGGCGCGCGTCATGCGCGTTCTGGTGCGCAAGCGCCTTCTTGCCAATGGCACGCCTGATATCGTCGCGCTGTCGACGCGCGGATCCGAAGCGGAACCCCGCGATTAGGCATTCGGGATCGCGGCACTGGCCGCGATCCTGTTCCCCGCAGGGAACCCAGCTCATTTCCAGCCGTTGAAACAGGCAGAAAAGGAATGAGCACCATGTTGAGATCCATTCTTCACGAAATCATGGGAACAGGCGTTCACGAGGCCGGTCTGCCGCGGTCGCTGGAACAGTTCCTCGGCCAAAAGAACGTGCTGATCGTCTTCGCGGATGCAGAGGACGACAGGCCGATCATTCAGGACGAATTGCTGCGCAAATCACAGATGCGGCTCATCGAAGAGGATATCGAAGTTTTCACCATTGCCGGCGGCGGCGCATTTTCTCTGTTCGAAGACGGACATGATCTCGATGCCGACGATGTGCGCGATGAGCTTCAGGGGCCGCTCAGCGGTGAATTCGGGCTAGTGCTTGTCGGCACTGACGGCAAAGTGAAGCTGCGTTCCAGCGAGCCGATGAGCGTGGAGGATATCAGCCGCGCCGCCGATATCCCTTCGCCGAACCACTAGAGTTCGAATGCTTCCTTGAGGCCGAGGCTCTTGCGTTCGCGCAGGTCGAGGTCGGCCTCGATATGGGCTATGTGGTGGAGCATCAGATGGCAGGCTCGATCGAGTTCCCTGCTTTCGATCGCCTCGATAATGTCCCCATGTTCGGAATGGCCACAGCTCGAAACGGTCGATTGCCCGTAAAGCGCGATCACAAGGGATGAACGGGCGACAAGTTCTTCCATGAAGCGCTGCATAATCGCATTGCCCGATATGACTGCAAGCGTCAGGTGGAAATCGCCCGATGCCTTGATCTCGGCCCGCCTTGCCGTCTGGCCGCGCTCGCCCATCAGCCGGCCCTCTTCCAAAAGCAATTGCTTCAAGTGCTGGATATCCGATGGCGTGATGCGGGCGGCGGCTTCGCGAAGAATGCCGGGCTCGACCAGGCGGCGGGCGGCAAATATCTGCCGGGCTTCATCGGGAGAGGGATAGGCGACGAAGGCGCCACGGTTTTTCTCGACGCTGACGAGACCTTCGTAGGACAGCGCCTGCAAGGCGGCGCGTGCCAGCGTGCGGCTGACACTGAAGAGATTGCCGACATCGCTTTCCGACAGTTTCGTTCCGGGTGACAGGCGCCGCTCGACGATAGCTTCCCTGATTGCATCGCGAATCTGCGGGACGCCCGTTTCCTGGGTGTCGTCTCGGCTCATGGCGCTGGCGGCGGATTTCATGAAATCGGTTTCCTTGATGTCAACAAATCATAGCTGCCTTCGTCTCAAAAGTTAAATGAATTTGTACGCACCGCATCGGCCAAATTGTATACGATTTTCTGCACGAATTGAGGACGAAAGCCCATTTTGTGTGCAGTGCGAAAAGTGCGAGAAATTTCGTCAGTCCAGATGAAGCTATTAAAAATTCTTGGTTTGCAAGGGTTTAAGATACGCCCACCAAACTGGCACGGCAGATGCATTGTCTTTCTCGAACAGGGGAAGACACGATGTCGAAAGCGGCAGAGATCGATATAGCATCCGTTTCCAAGGTCTATGGCGCGACCACGGCGGTCCATGCCATCAGCCTGAAAATCCCGGCTGGCTCCTATTGCTGCTTCTTGGGGCCGTCCGGCTGCGGCAAGACCTCGACGCTGCGCATGATCGCCGGTCACGAGACGATTTCATCGGGCGATATCCGCCTCGGCAACGTCGTCGTCACCGATTTCCCACCGGCCAAGCGGGGGACGGCGATGATGTTCCAGTCCTATGCATTGTTTCCGCATCTCGACCTCGTCGATAACGTCGCCTTCAGCCTGAAGATGAAGGGTGTCAACAAGGACGAGCGCCGCGCGAAGGCGCTGGACATGCTGAAGCTGATGCAGATGGAGGCCTATGCATCCCGCCGGCCGGCACAGCTTTCCGGCGGCCAGCAGCAGCGTGTCGCCCTGGCCCGCGCACTGATTACCGATCCGGAAGCGCTGCTGCTCGACGAGCCGCTTTCCGCACTCGACCCATTCCTGAAGATCCGCATGCGCGCAGAGCTGAAGAAGCTGCAGAAGACGCTCGGCATTACCTTCGTACATGTGACGCACAGCCAGGAAGAGGCGATGGCGCTCGCCGACATCATCGTGATCATGAATGACGGGAAGATCGAGCAGGCCGCGTCTCCGCGGCAGGTGTTCGAAAAGCCGGCAACCGCCTTCGTCGCCCGCTTCATGGGCGATCACAATGTGCTCTCCGGTCGGGTCACTTCGAGCGAGAACGGCGTGATCGTGATGACTGTGCCGGAAGGGCAGAGTTTTTCCGTACGCGGGACGGGCAGGGAGGTCGGCGAAGCCGTCGATATCGGCATCCGCACCGACCGCGTGCGCCTTCAGGTGGCGACCGAATGGACCCTCGGCTTCAACGGGGTCGTCTCCAATATCGAATATCGCGGCTCCTCGGTGAAGATCACCGTTTTGGGGGCTGGCAGCGACGACTTCACCGTCATCGCAAGCGACAGCGATTACTTCGCAAAGCCGGTTTCGGTCGGCGATGCGGTGGCTCTGAGTTGGGCCCTGGAGGATGCCGTCCTCCTGGGCCGCGTGTCTGCATAACCTTCAATATCAAGAAAAGGGGAACTGCCATGACGACTGAAACGAAATCCATCAAGGCGGAAAAGGGAATTTCCCGCCGCTCGCTTCTGAAGACCGGTGCCGCTGCCGTCGGCGCCATTGCCGGCTCGGGCGCTATCACCGGCTTCCCGACCATCTGGGCGCAGTCCAACATCACGCTTCGCCAGTTCGGCACCGGCGTTTCGAACATCAATGCGATTGCCGAGAAGTGCAAGCAGGACCTCGGCATCACGCTCGAGATGACCGCGACCGATTCCGATGCCGCCGCCCAGCGCGCCGTCACCCAGCCCGACAGCTACGATATTGCCGATATCGAATACTGGATCTGCAAGAAGGTGTTCCCGACCGGCGTTCTGCAGCCGATGGACGTCAAGAAGCTCAAATATTTCGACAAGGTCGTGCCGATCTTCACGAGTGGCAAGCTGAAGGCGGACAGCACGATCGCGCAGGGCACGGCGCCGCACACGGTCGGCTTCGTCGAGGCGCAGGACTCCAAGAAGTTCGCCAAGGAGCAGACCCAGTGGTTCACGATGATGCCGACGATCTACAATGCCGATACGCTCGGCATTCGTCCT
The DNA here is from genome assembly GCF_056396805.1 of Rhizobium sp. 05N49. Lineage (NCBI taxonomy): Bacteria > Pseudomonadati > Pseudomonadota > Alphaproteobacteria > Hyphomicrobiales > Rhizobiaceae > Rhizobium > Rhizobium sp. 05N49. The sequence continues at coordinate 572,358 of NZ_JBFTME010000001.1, read as the reverse complement.
GATCTGACCGGCCGCGACATCACCTCCTGGGCCGATATTCTCGATCCGGCCTATAAGGGCAAGACGGCGATCATCAACGTGCCGTCGATCGGCATCATGGATGCGGCGATGATCGCCGAAGCCTCCGGCAAGATCAAATATGCCGACAAGGGCAATATGACCAAGGAAGAGATCGACAAGACGATCGAATTCCTGATCAAGACCAAGGGCGACGGCCAGTTCCGCGCCTTCTGGAAGAGCTTCGACGAGTCGGTCAACCTGATGGCCTCGGGCGAAGTGGTCATCCAGTCCATGTGGTCGCCGGCCGTTGCCGCCGTCCGCTCCAAGGGCATTGCGTGCCGATTCCAGCCGCTCAAGGAAGGCTATCGCGCATGGGGCGGTGGTCTCGGCCTTGCCGCGCATCTGAAGGGTGCGCAGCTCGATGCGGCCTATGAATATATCAACTGGTACACGTCCGGCTGGGTCGGCGCCTATCTCAACCGCCAGGGCTATTACTCGGCCTGCCTCGAAACCGCCAAGGCTTTCATGACCGCCGACGAGTGGGGCTACTGGATGGAAGGCAAGGCGGCTCAGGGCGATATCCTTTCGCCCGAAGGCAAGGTCATGGAGAAGGCCGGCTCGGTACGCGACGGTGGTTCCTTCGAAGACCGTATCGGCCATATCGCTTGCTGGAACTCCGTCATGGACGAAGACCGCTACATGGTCCGCCGCTGGAACGAGTTCATCGCGGCTTAAGTGTCTGCGGCTTTTCCCTCCCTAACCCTCCCCACAAGGGGGAGGGAACTTGTCGAGGGTGCGGCACCGTTCTCCCTCCCCCTTGTGGGGAGGGTTGGGGAGGGGTCTTTGATGACCTCTCCTCTCTCACCTTGACGAAGGAAAGGACCAGGCATGGCCACGATCGCTTCAGAGCAGACGATACCGGCAGCGGAGACGCCCAAACGCGCCTTGCGGCTTGCGCCATCTGCGATCTCCTATCTGCAGGCCACACCGCTGATTGCCATCCTCGGCTTCTTCTTCATCCTGCCGATCGCCATGATCGCGGTCGTCAGTTTCTGGGACTATGATTTCGCCGGCATCTATCCCGACTTCCTGACGATGAACTATACCGACACGCTCGGTTCATGGGTCACGTGGAAGACCTATCTCAATACCTTGAAATTCACTGTCATCGTCTGGGCGCTGACGCTCTTCATCGGCTTCTGGGTCGCCTATTTCCTGGCCTTTCACATCCGCAAGACCTCGACGCAGATGATCCTCTTCCTCGTCTGCACCGTGCCCTTCATGACGTCGAACATCATCCGCATGATCTCGTGGATCCCGGTGCTCGGCCGCAACGGGCTCGTCAATTCGGCGCTGGTGGACATGGGCATCGTGCCGCAGCCAGTCGAATGGCTGCTCTATTCGGATTTCGCCGTGGTGCTCGCCATGGTGCATCTCTACACACTGTTCATGGTCACGCCGATCTTCAACACGCTGATGCGCATCGACCGTTCGCTGTTCGAAGCGGCACGCGATGCCGGGGCCTCCGGCTGGCAAGTCCTGTGGAACGTGGTGATCCCGCTTGCCAAGCCTGGCATGGCGATCGGCACCATCTTCGTCGTCACGCTTGTGATGGCCGATTTCTCGACCGTGCAGGTCATGTCCGGCGGGCAGAGCGCCTCGGTGGCGCTGATGATGAAGAACCAGATGTCGCTGCTGCAATATCCGGCCGCTGCCGCCAATGCCGTCGTCTTGCTGGTGATGGTGCTGATGATGGTCGCGGCGATCCTGCGTGTCGTCGATATCCGCAAGGAGCTTTAGAATGTACCGCGAAAAACGCTCCCTCGAATTCTATGTGCTCGCCATCTTCTTCGCCGTCTTCGTTCTCTTTCTCTACGGGCCGCTCTCGGCGATCGTCATTCTCTCCTTCCAGGGGCCGGATGGAGGCCTGACTTTCCCGCTGAACGGCGTTTCGCTCCACTGGTTCTTCAATCTCTTCGAGAAGCAGGCGGTCGGCGATTTCGGCGCCTCCTTCCAGCGTTCGTTCATTCTCGGCCTGATGGTGATGATCGTGACCGTCGTCGTGTCGCTGATGGCGGGCCTTGCCTTCCGCCGGCGCTTCCGCGGCTCGTCGGTGCTGTTTTATGCGACGGTCGCGAGCCTCGTCGTGCCGTCGATCATCATCTCGCTCGGCATCGGCGTCGTCTTCCAGCAGGGCGGCTTGCGACCTGCCTGGTATTCCTCAGCCTTCGGCGCGCATCTGACCTGGACATTGCCCTTCGGCGTGCTGATCATGTTTGCCGTCTTCAACCGCTTCTCGCCGGCATATGAGGAGGCCGCGCGCGATCTCGGCGCGACGTCATGGCAAACCTTCCGCCATGTCGTGTTGCCGATGATCGCCCCAAGTCTCATCGGCGTCGGCCTGTTCGGCTTCACGCTCTCCTATGACGAATTCGCCCGCACGCTGATGACATCGGGCACCTACAATACGCTGCCGCTGGAAATCTACGGCATGACCACCAACGTCACGACGCCGGTGCTCTATGCGCTCGGCACGGTCACGACGCTCTTCTCCTTCACCATCATTCTCGTCGCGCTCGGCATCATGACGATGCTCGGCCGGCGACAGGCAAAGACACGCTGACATGCGCATATTGATCGTCAATCCCAATACGACCGCTTCCATGACCGAGAAAGCGGCAACCGCCGCCCGTGCGGTTGCCGCCGCCGGCACCGAGATCATCGCCGCCACCTCGCGCATGGGGCCGGTTTCCATCGAGGGGCACTATGACGGCGCGCTCGCCATTCCGGGGCTGCTGATGGAGATGAAGGAACGGCAGGGGGCCGGTTACGATGCAGCGATCGTCGCCTGTTTCGACGATACCGGGCTTGATGCGGCACGCACCTTTGCCGATGTGCCCGTTCTCGGGCTCTGCGAATCCGCTGTCGCTACCGCAGGTTTCCTCGCCCAGCGTTTCACCGTGGTGACGACGCTGGAGCGCTCCCGAGTGCTGATCGATAATCTCGTGCGCCGGTATGGCATGGGCAGTCGTGCGAAGGTGAGGGCATCGGATATTCCGGTGCTGGAACTGGAAGATGCTGCATCTGGCGCGATCGGCAAGCTGAAGGCGGAAATCGAACGGGCGCTTTCGGAAGATGGAGCGGAGGCGATCGTGCTCGGCTGCGCCGGCATGACGGATCTGGCGCGCGAACTGCAGGATGTCTACGGCGTGCCTGTCATCGATGGGGTTGCCGCTGCCGTGAAGCAAGCGGAAGCGCTGGTTTCGCTCGGTCTTTCGACCAGCAAACGCGGCTCTTATGCCTCGCCGCTGCCGAAACATTTCACGGGCGCGATGAGCGGTTTTGCGCCGATCCAGGCGGCCGGCTGAACATAAGGCGAAAACTCTTGACGGTGCATAGCGCCAAGTTTTGACTTTACTTTTTCCCCTCGCGTGAGAATTGTCGCAGCCGATTATCACGTTAGAGGAGAGCCGTGCCATGTCGATCGACGAGGATCTGATCCGTATTGCGGAACAGGAAAAGGCGTTGAGCTTCGATGCCTTCGATCTGACGACCGCATGGCAGCTCGGCAAGCTCTTGCAGGAGCTTGCCACCGAACGCGGGCTCGGCATCGCGATTGATATCACGCTGCATTCCATGCCGGTCTTCTACGCGGCCTTGCCGGGCGTGACGCCTGATAACGTCAATTGGGTGCGCCGCAAGCGCAACATGGTGTTCCGCTATTTCCGCAGCAGCTACGCTTCCGGCCTCAAGCTGCAGAAGGAAGGCAAGACGGTCGAGGACAACGGTCTTTCCGGCACCGACTACGCGCCACATGGCGGCAGTTTCCCGATCAACGTCAGAGGCACGGGCTGCATCGGCGCCGTCACCGTCTCAGGCCTGCCGCAGCGGGACGATCACAACCTCGCGGTCGAAGCCTTGGCGCTGATTTTGGCGAAGGATCTCGATACGCTGCGGCTGGCGTAGATACCGCCGCATTTCTGACAAATAAAAGCCACGAAAAGCACAAGATCGCGATCCGTTCCCGGTGACTGACGTATTTCGTGACGATAAGGTGCGCCCGGTTTTGTAAGTTATTGCCGGGACGCCATGTTACGTTTGCTCTTTGCCTTTCTTGCCATTGGTTTCAGCCTTTTCCTCGCCTCCTGCAATACGCTCTCGAAGGAAGAATGCGTCGCCGCCGACTGGCGGGTAATCGGTGAATCCGATGGCGCTGCCGGATACGAGCCGCAGGAGCGTTTTGCCGCGCATGCCAAGTCCTGCGAGCGGGTGAAGATCGTACCCGACCAGACCATCTGGTATCAGGGCTATCAGGCAGGTCTCGTGCGCTATTGCACGCCGATGAGCGGGCTGATGCACGGGCAGGCGGGTCACGGCTATTCCAATGTCTGCCCGCCGGAGACAGCGCCCGGTTTTCTGCGTGGCTACACGCTCGGCAACCGCCAGAGTTCACAGCAGTCGCGGCTGAGTTCGCTTCAGAGCGACTACGGATCGAAGGAAGCCGAGATCGACGACCTGTCGCGCAAGCTCAAGGATGCGCCGGATGCAGACCGGCGCGATATCCGCCGTCGGATGGACGATCTCGAAGACGATATGCGCCGCATCCGCAGAGAGCAGCGTGATGTTCAGGACGAACTCGACGATACCAGCGCGGAAGTGCAGTGGTTCCAGCAGAATCCGAACGCAGCGCCGCCTGCCATGCCTGGCTACTGAGGCTTTCGCCTCAGAGCTTGCCGCCGCCTTCGCCAATGCCCTTGGTCAGGCTCCCCGTTGCCGGGAAGAGCGGGATGAGGCAGGCCTGCAGGGCGTGGTAGATGTCGCCCTTGCCGGGGAAGAGCGAGTGTGAGGGAACGAGGTCTTCCGTCAGTTCCTCGTGCCAGCCGCCATTCTCATGGTCGATGAAACTGCGCTCGATCACATTCCAGATCTTGCGGTAGCATTCTTCGTGATAATCGCTCGGCAGGTGCTCGTTGAGGAAGTGCGCGGCGGCAGCACCCTCGCAGGCCGGCCACCAGAGCTTGTTGCGCTTGGCCGGCTTGTCGGCCCAGTCGAGCGTATAGAAGAAGCCGCCCTTGTCGTTGTCCCAGCCAAGCACCATTGACTGCTCGAAGAGGGCTTTGGCAGCATCCGGCATCCAGTCGATCTTCTTGCCGCCGAGCGCCCAGAGCTGCAGGATGAGGCGGGTCCATTCCAGCCAGTGGCCGGGCGTCGTGCCGGCCGGGCGGAACATTTCGTTCGGATGATAGTAATCCTTATCGAGGTTCCATTCGGTATCGAAATGCTCGGCAACACGCCAGTCGACGGAACCGGCCGAACGGCGGATGACGAGATCGGCGATGCTTTCGGCCTTGGTGAGGTAATCGCGGTCGCCTGTCGCCTCGAAGGCGGCCATTAGCGCTTCGGTCAGATGCATGTTGGAATTCTGGCCGCGATAGGTGCCGCCATCGAGAGGCTGCCAGTCGGCGGTGAACTCTTCGGCGATAGCGCCGTGCCTGGTTTCCCAGAACTTCGTGTTCAGGACCTCGGTAATATCGGTGAGCATGCCATCGGCGAGCGGATGGCCGATCGTCTTTGCCGAAGAGGCGGCGAGAAGGACGAAAGCGTGGCCGTAGCCCTGCTTGTTGGAATCGACGGGACCGTTGTTGTCCAGCGACCAGAAGTAACCGCCGTTCTTGCGGTCACGATGCTGGTTCCAGATGTAGTTCATGCCGTGATCGACGACATCTGCGGCACCGGGGCGGCCGAGAAGCGTGCCGATCGAGAAGCAGTGCACGGCGCGCGAGGCAATATGGAGTGGCCGTACCTGGCCTTCGGCATTGAGCGGCTTGCCGGCGTCGTCGAGGTCGTAGAAGCCGCCTTTGGGATTGATGGAATTGTGCTGGAAGAAATCGAAGAGACCGTTGGCCTGCGAAAGCAGCCAGCCTCGGTGGTAGGCGCGGGTAGACCAGTTGCCGAGTGCAGGTGCCATGATACTCCTCCGAATTCGTGCACAATGCCTTTAGGAAAACGCCTATATAGAGGTCGTGCGAGTCTGTCATCCGCCAAGGCTCGTAATGTCCCTAAAGCAACAGGCATATGTTGACATAAAGATATCTTTATGTGATTTGTCGTTTTCGATCTTGTAATATCAAGGAGCCTTCCCGTGTTCGATAATCTCTTTGGCCCCGAAGGGGGCAAGCGTGATGGCAGTGAAGTATTCGCGGCGCTGAAGAAGGCCGCCAGCGAACGCATTCTCGTCCTTGACGGTGCCATGGGCACGCAGATCCAGGGCTTGGGCTTCGATGAAGACCATTTCCGCGGTTCGCGTTTCATCGGCTGTGCCTGCCATCAGAAGGGCAATAACGACCTGCTGATCCTGTCGCAGCCGGACGCCATTGAAGAAATCCATTACAAATACGCCAAGGCCGGCGCCGATATCCTTGAGACCAACACCTTCTCCTCGACCCGCATCGCGCAGGCCGATTATGCGATGGAAGGCGAGGTCTATGCGCTGAACAAGGAAGGTGCCGAGATCGTGCGCCGCGCCGCGCAACGTGCAGAGCGCGAGGATGGCAGGCGCCGTTTTGTCGCCGGCGCTATCGGCCCCACCAACCGCACGGCGTCCATCTCGCCTGACGTCAACAATCCTGGTTTCCGCGCCGTCACCTTTGACGATCTGCGTGATGCCTATGCCGAGCAGATCGATGGCCTGATCGATGGCGGCGCCGATATCATCCTGATCGAGACGATCTTCGACACGCTGAACGCCAAGGCTGCGATCTTTGCCTGCGAAGAGCGTTTCGAGGCCAAGGGCATTCGTTTGCCTGTCATGATCTCCGGTACGATCACCGACCTTTCGGGTCGTACGCTTTCGGGCCAGACGCCGACTGCCTTCTGGAATTCGGTGCGCCACGCCAATCCCTTTACGATCGGCCTCAACTGCGCGCTCGGTGCCAATGCGATGCGCCCGCATCTGCAGGAGCTTTCTGGCGTTGCCGACACGTTCGTCTGCGCCTATCCGAATGCCGGGCTGCCGAACGAATTCGGCCAGTATGACGAGACGCCGGAACTGATGGCTGCGCAGATCGACAGCTTCGCCCGCGAAGGCCTCGTCAATATCGTCGGCGGCTGCTGCGGCTCGACGCCCGAACATATCCGCGTCATCGCCGAAACGGTGGCCAAGTACAAGCCGCGGCCGATCCCCGAGCATCGCCCCTTCATGTCGCTGTCGGGCCTCGAGCCCTTCGAGCTGACCAAGGACATTCCTTTCGTCAATGTCGGCGAGCGCACCAACGTCACCGGTTCGGCCAAGTTCCGCAAGCTGATCACCAATGCCGATTTCACGGCCGCACTCGATGTCGCCCGCGACCAGGTCGAGAACGGCGCGCAGGTGATCGACATCAACATGGACGAAGGCCTGATCGATTCCGAAAAGGCGATGGTCGAGTTCCTGAACCTGATCGCCGCCGAGCCTGACATCGCCCGCGTGCCTGTGATGATCGACTCGTCGAAGTTTTCGATCATCGAATCCGGCCTGAAGCGCGTTCAGGGCAAGGCGATCGTCAATTCGATCTCACTGAAGGAAGGCGAGGAGAATTTCCTCGCCCAGGCGCGCCTCCTGCATAATTACGGTGCGGCCGTCGTCGTCATGGCCTTCGACGAGACGGGGCAGGCCGACAGCTATCAGCGCAAGGTGGATATCTGCACGCGCGCCTACAAGCTGCTGACCGAGAAGGTCGGTTTCCCGCCCGAGGACATCATCTTCGACCCGAACATCTTCGCGGTCGCGACCGGTATCGAAGAGCACAATAATTACGGTGTCGACTTCATCGAAGCGACGCGCACGATCCGCAAGACGATGCCGCTCGTCCATATCTCGGGTGGTGTGTCGAATCTGTCCTTCTCCTTCCGCGGCAACGAGCCGGTGCGCGAGGCGATGCATGCCGTGTTCCTCTACCACGCCATCCAGGCGGGCATGGACATGGGCATCGTCAATGCCGGCCAGCTTGCCGTTTATGACCAGATCGATCCGGAATTGCGCGAGGCCTGCGAAGACGTGGTGCTGAACCGCCGTCCCGACGGAACCGAGCGGCTGCTGGAAGTGGCCGAGCGATTCCGCGGTGCCGCCGGCAAGGAAGGCAAGGTGCAGGATCTCTCCTGGCGCGAGTGGAGTGTCGCCAAGCGGCTCGAGCATGCGCTGGTCAACGGCATCACCGAATATATCGAGGCCGATACCGAGGAAGCCCGCCAGCAGGCGGCGCGTCCGCTGCACGTCATCGAAGGGCCGCTGATGGCCGGCATGAACGTCGTCGGCGATCTCTTCGGCTCGGGCAAGATGTTCCTGCCGCAGGTGGTCAAGTCCGCCCGCGTCATGAAGCAGGCCGTTGCCGTTCTCCTTCCCTATATGGAAGAGGAGAAGCGGTTGAATGGCGGCGAGGAGCGCAAGTCCGCCGGCAAGATCCTGATGGCGACCGTCAAGGGCGACGTGCACGATATCGGCAAGAACATCGTCGGCGTCGTGCTCGCCTGCAACAATTACGAGATCATCGACCTCGGCGTCATGGTGCCGGCAACGAAGATCCTGGAGACGGCTGTTGCCGAGAAGGTCGATGTCATCGGTCTTTCCGGCCTCATCACGCCGTCGCTTGACGAGATGGTGCATGTGGCTGCTGAGATGGAGCGGGAGGGCTTCGATATCCCGCTGCTGATCGGCGGGGCCACGACTAGCCGCGTGCATACGGCGGTCAAGATCCATCCGGGCTACAACAAGGGCCAGTCCATTTACGTGACGGATGCCAGCCGTGCTGTCGGCGTCGTGTCCTCGCTGCTCTCGCCGGAAGCCCGTCAGGGCTATATCGACGATATCAGGGCCGAATATGCCAAGGTCGCCGCCGCCCATGCGCGCAGCGAAGCCGAGAAGGTGCGTCTGCCGCTCACTCGTGCCCGCGAGAACGCACAGAAGGTCGACTGGGCGGCCTACAAGCCGACCAAGCCGAGCTTCCTCGGAACCAAGGTATTCGAAGATTACGATCTGGCTGACCTTGCCAAGTACATCGATTGGACGCCGTTCTTCCAGACCTGGGAGTTGCGCGGCCGCTACCCGGCGATCCTCGAAGACGAGAAGCAGGGCGAAGCAGCCCGCGCACTCTGGGCCGACGCCCAGGCGATGCTGAAGAAGATCATCGACGAGAAGTGGTTCCGCCCGCGCGCCGTCATCGGCTTCTGGCCGGCGGGTACCGTTGGCGACGATATCCGCCTGTTCAAGGACGATGCGCGCAAGGAGGAGTTGGCGACGTTCTACACCCTGCGTCAGCAGCTTTCGAAACGCGATGGCCGTCCGAACGTGGCGTTGTCGGACTTCGTCGCGCCCGTGGATAGCGGCGTGCTGGACTATGTCGGCGGCTTCGTGGTGACGGCGGGCTTCGAGGAGATCGCCATCGCCGAACGTTTCGAGCGTTCGAACGACGACTATTCCTCGATCCTCGTGAAGGCGCTTGCCGACCGCTTCGCTGAAGCTTTCGCCGAGTGCATGCATGAGCGCGTACGCCGCGAATATTGGGGTTACGCCAAGGACGAGCATCTCTCCAACGAGGATCTCATTACCGAGGCCTATGCCGGTATCCGCCCGGCACCCGGTTATCCGGCCCAGCCCGATCACACCGAGAAGAAGACCTTGTTCGGTCTTCTCGATGCGGAGAACACCGCCGGCGTGAAGCTGACCGAAAGCTATGCGATGTGGCCCGGCTCGTCGGTATCCGGCATCTATATCGGCCACCCCGACTCCTACTATTTCGGCGTCGCCAAGGTGGAGCGCGATCAGGTCGAAGACTATGCCAAGCGCAAGGGCATGGATGTCACCGAGGTCGAGCGCTGGCTCGGACCGGTGCTCAACTACGTGCCGCGCAAGACTGCTGAAGAGATCGAAGACGCTGCCTGATTGCGGAGTCTTTTCCGTCGCTTGAGGCGGCGTGCTCAGTCGTTGATTCAATGAACGATGAAGCCGGGAAGTGATTCACTTTCCGGCTTCATCTTATTGAATTGGAAGAAAAATCAGGTCGCGCCTATCGTCAGCTCGGCGACGAAGTCATAGGCGTCGCCGCGATAGAGCGAGCGAGTGAATTCCACCGCGCGGCCAGAGCCGAGATAGGAAATACGCTCGATGGAAAGTCCAGCCTGGCCGACGGGCACGCCGAGAAGATGGGCGTCGGCTTCCTTCATGTTGGTCGCAGATATGCGCTGCACGGCGCGGACGGGGCGCACGCCGAGCCGTTCCAACTCGGCATAGAGCGAATTGGTGACAGCAGAGGGATCGGGCAGGAATTCGCCCGATACGCTTGCATGTTCGATCGCCAGAGGCTGGTCGTCGGCGATGCGCAGGCGCGACAGGCGTGAAACCTTGATGTCCGTGCCGAGGCCGAGGATCATCATCTCGTCGGGTGAGGGTGTGTGCACGCCCTTGTGCAGCCATTCGGAGCGGGCGGTCATGCCGCGCCGGGCCATGTCTTCCGTAAAGGAGGTGAGCTGGGACAGGCGCTGTTCGACCCTGGACACCGGCTTGGCGACGAAGGTGCCCGAACCGTGACGGCGCACGAGCAGGCCGTCGGCTACGAGTTCGTCGATCGCCTTGCGCACGGTCACGCGGCTGACGGCCGCAAATTCGGCAATGTCGCGTTCCGGGGGCAGGGCATCGCCATGGGCGAGCGTGCCGGTGCGGACAGCCTCTTCCAGTGTACGGCGGAGCTTTACATAGAGGGGGCCAGTGCCGCCGGCCTGCAGGCGCTCGGGAGACAGAATGGAGGCGAGATCATCGGTCATGCCACACCTCCCTGCCGGTCGTTCATCAGTTTGACGGCGAGATCGACCGCACCCTGCAGTGCATCGGCTTTCGGCTCCGCCAGCAACGTCTTGTGCCGATCCGCAAGCCAGGGATGGTAGGGTCTGGCAAGGCCGCCGAGCAGGCAGATCGTCGGGCATTCGGGCCATGAGAGCGCGTCGAGGCTCGCATCAATCGCATCTGCCGCCTCCCTGACGATCTCGATTGCGATCGCATCACCGGCCTCTGCAGCCTCGAATACCGCCGGTGCGTATCGTGCGAAATCCCGGGGGCGGGCGGTATGGGCGAATTCGACGATCCGCTCGGGATCATTGCCATATTCCGCCATGATCTTCTCCGTCAGCGGTGAGGTGGCGCGAACCTTGTCATAGGCAAGCAGGGCCTTTTCCAGGAGGTCGCGGCCGAGGCGTGCGCCGCTTGCCTGATCGCCAACAATGGAACCCCAGCCGCCGATGCCGTGCAGCTTGCCCTCTCGGCGCGCATTGTAGACGGAGCCGGTTCCGACGGCGCCGACTATGCCGTCGGCATCGCCGAGTGCCCCTTGCAACGATATCAGCGCATCGGTGACAACCCGGCCGTCACCAAAGGGCAAGGCCTTTTCGATGCGCGTGCCGTAATCGCCGACATTGGCGCCGGCAACGCCCACGACTGCGGAGATTGTGGAAGCGGTTTCATCCCCAAATCCGGCGTCACGCAGTGCCTGGCGCGCGGATTCGACGATATTGACGAGAGAGTTTTCCAGATCGGAAAGGATGTTGGCAGGGCCAGCCTTGCCGAGGCCTATGACATTGCCCATTCTGTCCGCAACTGCTGCCCGGCAGCTTGTTCCGCCACCATCTATGCCGATTGCAAGTTCCGTCATCGGACCTCCGGTTAAGCCGTTCCCTTATGTTTTCTTATACAATACCAAAAAAATACCATTTACCAAGCAGAAATGACCGTGAATTATGCGGTTTTTATCTTATTGATTTCAAACGATAAAAATTTTTAATGAATTTTCTCGGGTTCAGAAGTTAATTTTGGCTGGACAATTGGTATTTTTTTGGCCTTAATTCCGSAAAAGGGAACAGCGTATCGAGGCATGTGAAAACCGGCAAAGAAAAACAGCGCCGGCCAGGTTTCGAGAAAGGTGCAGACGGTGATCGCAGGAGCCGGAATGGCTCGCGGAGGCGTGCGGTATCTTTCCAAGTTTTCCCTTATTTCAAGCGCCCGGTTCAGCGTATCGGGAGGGCGCACCGTTCGGCCGGAGGCTAGCGTCCTTCGTGTCGGCAGAGCTTCAGGGCCGCCAGTCTTGGCGGCTCTAAAAGGGGCGTTGGGTGTTTCCTCAGGCACGCCAACCGCTTGTTTCAGACCGAAAACAGCGCCTAGCGGCGCGTAAAACAGGAGAGGGAAATGAAAAACACTGCTCTGAAACGTTTGCTGCTTGCCTCCAGCCTGCTGTCGTCAGCTGGCCTCGTTCATGCCGCCGACGTGACGCTCACCGTCGAAAGCTGGCGTAACGACGACCTGCAGATCTGGCAGGAAAAGATCATCCCGGCTTTCGAAGCCAAGAACCCGGGCATCAAGATCGTCTTCTCGCCGACCGCTCCGACTGAATACAACGCTTCGCTGAATGCCAAGCTCGATGCCGGTTCCGCAGGCGACATCATTACCTGCCGTCCATTCGACGCTTCGCTCGAACTCTTCAACAAGAAGCAGCTCGTCGATCTCACCAGCCTTTCCGGCATGGAAAACTTCTCGCCGGTCGCCAAGGCTGCATGGTCTACGGACGACGGCAAGTCGACCTTCTGCGTGCCGATGGCTTCGGTCATCCACGGCTTCATCTACAACAAGGATGCCTTCGACAAGCTCGGCATCGCTATTCCGAAGACGGAAGACGAGTTCTTCGCAGCCCTCGACAAGATCAAGGCTGACGGCACCTACATCCCGCTCGCAATGGGCACGAAGGATCTCTGGGAAGCCGCAACCATGGGCTACCAGAACATCGGCCCGAACTACTGGAAGGGTGAAGAGGGCCGCGAAGCCCTGATCTCTGGCAAGCAGAAGCTCACCGACGCCGACTGGGTCAAGCCCTATGAAGAGCTTGCCAAGTGGAAGCCCTATCTCGGCGACGGTTTCGAAGCCCAGACCTACTCGGACAGCCAGAACCTCTTCACGCTCGGCCGCGCCGCCATCTACCCGGCCGGTTCGTGGGAAATCGCGCTGTTCAACACGCAGGCTCAGTTCAAGATGGGCGCCTTCCCGCCGCCGGTTCCGAAGTCCGGCGACCAGGGCTACATCTCCGACCATCCGGATATCGGCGTTGCCCTGAATGCCAAGAGCACGCACCAGGAAGAAGCCAAGAAGTTCCTCACCTGGGTTGCTTCGCCTGAGTTTGCTGACATCTACGCAAACTCCCTGCCGGGCTTCTTCAGCCTGAACTCCAACCCGGTCAAGATGAGCGATCCGCTCGCTCAGGAATTCGTTTCCTGGCGCGGCCCGTACAAGTCGACCGTCCGCTCGACCTATCAGATCCTGTCGCGTGGTACGCCGAACCTCGAAAACGAGACCTGGGTTGAATCGGCCAACGTCATCAACGGCACGGACACTCCGGCCGTCGCTGCCGAAAAGCTCCAGAAGGGCCTCGACAGCTGGTACAAGCCGGGCAAGTAAGGTTTTGAAGGTGAGGGGCGGCCTATTGGACCGCCCCTTATCGGCCTGCCGGCCATCTTGTCCCGCGAGGGGCAAGAGACTCGCAGCCGCCTCCTGGCCCGTGGTTTTCAGGTATGGGCATGGTCCGGCTCTCCGAAGAAGGAGAGGGGAATGAGGGGCAAGATTTCCACCTGCGCTGCGCCTGATGGTCCAGCCAATAAAAACAGGCAAAAGCCATGAGCGAAGCCGACACCGCAGTCGACGTGATCCCGATCAAGCGTCCCATTCGCTGGCATATCGGAATCTTCCTTCTTCCGGCCTTCATCGTCTATACGGCGATCATGATCCTGCCGCTGATCGAAACGCTCCGGCTTTCCTTCTACAACACGGTCGATGGCGCACCGGCCTTCGTTGGCTTTGCCAATTACAAGGTTCTCTTCGGCGATGCCCGCTGGGTGCATGACTTCTGGAATGCGTTGCGCAACAACGTCATCTTCTTCATCATCCATATGTGCGTGCAGAACCCGATCGGCATTGCGCTTGCCGCACTTCTGTCGACGCCGCGGCTTCGTTTCGTTGCCTTCTACCGTACTGCTATCTTCCTGCCGACGCTGCTCTCCTTCGTCATCGTCGGCTTCATCTGGAAGCTGATCCTGTCGCCGATCTGGGGTGTCGCACCCTGGCTGATGAGCCTCGTCGGCCTGAAGTGGGCCTTCGCACCCTGGCTCGGTCAGTCCGGCCCGGCGCTGATCGCGGTGTCGCTGATCTCGAACTGGCAATATATCGGCATCCCGATGATGCTGATCTATGCGGCACTTCTGAGCATTCCCGAGGAAGTGATCGAGGCTGCCGAATGCGACGGCATTACCGGCTGGGCGCAGTTCTGGAAGATCAAGCTGCCGCTGATCCTGCCGGCGATCGGCATCATCTCGATCCTGACTTTCGTCGGCAATTTCAACGCGTTCGATCTGATTTATACCGTGCAGGGTGCGCTTGCAGGCCCCGACATGTCGACGGATATTCTGGGCACTCTGCTCTACCGCACCTTCTTCGGTTTCCAGCTGCAACTCGGCGACCGCTCCATGGGAGCGACGATCGCGACGGTCATGTTCCTGATCATCCTCGCCGGCGTCTCCTTCTATCTTTTCGCCATCCAGCGGCGCATGCGCCGCTACCAGTTCTGAGGAGTGTGAGCCCATGTCGAACAGAGCGCGCACATCCCCCATCCGCACCGGCCTCGTACATCTCGCGCTGATCGGTTACACGCTGATTGCGATCTTCCCGGTGTTCCTGACGATCGTGAATTCGTTCAAGGACCGCAACTCGATCTTCCGGTCGCCGCTGCAGGTGCCGACCCCCTCGACCTTCAGCCTCGTCGGTTACCAGACGGTGCTGGGGCAGGGTGACTTTGCCACCTATTTCCAGAACAGCTTCATCGTGACGATCGTTGCGATCTTCCTTGTGCTGCTGTTCGGAGCGATGGCCGCCTTTGCGCTGTCGGAATACCGTTTCAAGGGCAATACCCTTGTTGGCCTCTATATGGCGATCGGCATCATGATCCCGATCCGCCTCGGAACGGTTGCTATCCTGCAGGGCATGGTCGCGACCGGGCTCGTCAACACGCTGACGGCGCTGATCCTCGTCTATACGGCGCAGGGTATTCCGCTCGCGATCTTCATTCTCTCGGAATTCATGCGCACCGTGTCCGACGACCTGAAGAATGCCGGGCGTATCGACGGGCTTTCGGAATATGCGATCTTCTTCCGCCTCGTCCTGCCGCTGGTGCGGCCGGCCATGGCGACGGTCGCTGTCTTCACCATGATCCCGATCTGGAACGACCTGTGGTTCCCGCTGATCCTGGCTCCGTCAGAAGCCACAAAGACGGTGACGCTCGGCTCGCAGATCTTCATCGGCCAGTTCGTCACCAACTGGAACGCGGTTCTGGCGGCGCTGTCGCTCGCGATCCTGCCGATCCTCGTTCTCTATGTCATCTTCTCGCGGCAGCTGATCCGCGGCATTACCTCGGGAGCCGTCAAGTGAGCCAATCTGACAAGCCGATCCGTGTCCTTGTTGCCGGCCTCGGCAATATGGGCCGCAGCCATGCGCTCGCCTATCACAACAATCCGGGCTACGAGATCGTTGGCCTCGTCAACCGCTCCAAGCCGAGCCAGCTTGCGCCGGAGCTGGAGCAGTACACGATCCATCCCGACTTCATGACGGCGCTTGCCGAGCTGAAGCCGGATCTCTGCTCGATCAATACTTATTCCGACAGCCATGCCGATTATGCCGTCGCCGCCTTCGAGGCCGGCTGCGACGTCTTCGTCGAAAAGCCGCTGGCAACGACCGTTGCCGATGCGGAGCGCGTCGTGGCCGCGGCAAAGAAGGCGGGCAAGAAGCTGGTCATCGGCTATATCCTGCGTCACCACCCGTCCTGGAAGAAGTTGATCGAGGAGGCGCGGAAGCTCGGTGGTCCCTATGTCTTCCGCATGAACCTCAATCAGCAGTCCAGCGGGCCGACCTGGGCGACGCACAAGTCGCTGATGCAGACGACCTCGCCGATCGTCGATTGCGGCGTCCACTATGTCGATGTCATGTGCCAGATCACCGATGCAAGGGCGGTCGAAGTGCGCGGCATGGGCCTGCGCCTGTCGAACGAGATCGCGCCGGACATGTATAATTACGGCCATCTGCAGGTGCTCTACGAGGACGGTTCCGTCGGCTGGTACGAGGCCGGCTGGGGGCCGATGATTTCCGAGACGGCCTTCTTCGTGAAGGATGTGATGTCGCCGAACGGCGCCGTCTCGATCGTCATGGATCCGAACGCGAAGTCCGACGATATCGACACGCATACAAAAACCTCCGTCATCCGCCTGCATACGGCAGAGACCGGGCCCGACGGCAAGTTCATTCGTCCCGATCAGGACATGACGATGGAAGGCGAGCCCGGCCATCAGGCGCTTTGCGACCTGGAGCAGGCCTTCGTGCTGCGCGCCATCAACGAGGATCTGGACCTCAACCGCCATATGGATGATGCGGTGGCCTCGCTGCGCATCTGCCTTGCCGCTGACGAAAGCGTGCGCACCGGCCGACCGGTTAGACTATAAGGAAAGACTAGTGGGATCGCTTCAACTCAAATCCATCCGCAAGGCCTATGGCAAGCACGAAGTGCTGAAGGGCATCGACCTTGAGGTCAAGGACGGCGAATTCGTCATCTTCGTCGGTCCGTCAGGCTGCGGGAAATCGACCCTGCTGCGCAGCATTGCCGGCCTGGAAGACGTCACTTCGGGCGCCGTCATCATCAATGGTCGCGACGAGACGCTGACGCCGCCGGCCAAGCGTGGCATCGCCATGGTGTTCCAGTCCTATGCGCTTTATCCGCACCTGACGGTCAAGGACAATATGGGCCTCGGTCTGAAACAGGCGGGGGCGGCGAAGGATGAAATCGAGACGCGCGTGACGAAAGCCTCGTCCATGCTGTCGCTCGAGCAATATCTGGCGCGCCGCCCGGCCGAGCTTTCGGGTGGCCAGCGCCAGCGTGTGGCGATCGGCCGGGCGATCGTGCGCGAGCCGGAACTCTTCCTCTTCGATGAGCCTCTTTCCAACCTCGATGCGGCTCTGCGCGTGCAGACGCGCCTCGAAATCGCTCGCCTGCACCGCAGCCTGAAGGCGACGATGATCTATGTCACCCACGATCAAGTGGAAGCCATGACGCTTGCCGACAAGATCGTGGTGCTGAATGCCGGCGCGATCGAGCAGATCGGCTCGCCGATGGAATTGTATAATCGCCCGGCCAACACGTTCGTCGCCGGTTTCATCGGCTCGCCGCAAATGAACTTCATCCCTGCCGACAAGGTCGGCGATGCGCAGGCCAAGACGGTCGGCATTCGTCCGGAGCATCTGACGCTCTCGCGCGACAGCGGCAGCTGGAAGGCCAAGACCGTGCATGTCGAGCATCTCGGCGCCGATACGATCGTCTATCTGGAATCGGATCAATGCGGTCTCTTGACCGCACGTCTCTTCGGCGAACACAAGTACGAACCGGATGAGATCGTCTATGCGACGCCGGATGGCAGCCATATTCACCGCTTCGATGCGAACGACAGGGCAATCCGCTGATTGCAACCGGAACGAAAAGCCCCGCCATCGAGCGGGGCTTTTTCTTTCAGGCGGTATTGAAGGCAAATCAGCGCCGGAAAAGCCGTCCATCGATGATGATCAGGCTGGTCATGATCAGGCTCATCCCGCCAAGCTCGAACGCCTCCAGTCTTTCGCCGAGAAAGACCGTGCCGAGCAGGATCGCGCTGACGGGCACCAGCAGCGTCACCAGCGATGCATTGGTCGCCCCGGCCGAGGCGATGAGATTGAAATACAGAATGAAGGCGAAGGCGGTCGTCAGGATCGCGAGAAAAAGCACGGCCATCCATATCGCAGCAGACGATGTGACGATGTCGGCCGGGCTGTAGAAAATGAAGACGATCGGCAGCATGAGGATGGCAGCACCTGTCAGCTGGCCGGTGGCAACGACTGTCGGGCTTATGCCTTTGAAGCGTTTGGCGTAGACGACGGCGAAAGCGTAGGAGACGGCGGCTCCGATGACTGCGAGCTTTGCCCAGGTGGGGCCGCCGAGATTGGACAGAAGTCCCGGGCCGATCATGACGGCGGCGCCCGCGATGCCGATGACGACGCCTGCGATCTTCGCGGTTGAGATCTTTTCATCCAGCGTCAGCGCGTTTGCTGCGAGGATCGTCCAAAGAGGTGTCGTTGCATAGAAGACCGAGGCGAGGCCGGCGCCGATCTCCGTTTGGCCGGTGAAGATCAGCGAGAACGGAATGACGTTGTTGAGAAGGGCAAGACACAGGAAAGAGCCGGGCCGGGCGAGAACGGGTGCGAAGGAAATGCCGCGCAGCCTTAACCAGAGATGCAGGACCAGCGCGGCGATCGTCACGCGATAAAGCACAAGGGCCAGCGGCGGAATTTCGGACACGGCGACGCGGGCGAGGAAGAAGGACCCGCCCCAAAGTGCGCCCAGGAGCGTGAGCTGGCCCCAATCCTTCGCTGACATTGACTGTGTCATCGCTTCGGTATGCAAAGCCTCATCCAATGAATGGAGACAAGCCCTGCAGTCTATCCCCCGTGCGGGCGGGCAACAGCGACGGAACGGTGCCGATTCCGAATTCTATGGAATCTGGTGCTGTCTTATCCCGATCGGCTGGATTGATATGTCTGGACTAAATTCCGGGGCTCTCAGCCGAGAACCGGGCGCATGAAACTGCGCTCATAGCTGATGATGCTGCGGTTGCGCCTGTCGAGCTCGAAGGCGGCCTGACATTCCGGGTCGCTTGCCATTCGGGTGCGGTAGTCCTCGTAAGCGGCAAGGCTCGGGAAGGAAAACAGCGCAATAGCAATGTTGTTGGCGCCTTCCGATGGCAGGAAGTAGCCGTGATGGGCGCCTCCCATCCTGTTGACGATGGGGATCCAGAGCCGGGCGTATTGTTCGAATTCTGCAAGCTTGTAGGGGTCGATGACGTATCGCAGATGGCAGGTAATCATTGAAAGACCCCGTTGTGGAACGACCGAGCGGATGTCCGTCCGGTCTGTATTGCTTGCCCGGATTCGAGGCAAGCCGTTTGGTCTTTACGCTGCCTTCCGTTTCGATGCTATCTCCCCRATCTGGATATTCGGAGGGGCAGGGGCTCATGAAAAATAGGTAGCAGGCATGCAAAAGGCGCCGCGTTGCGGCGCCTTCGTTTGTTTCAGTCCGTCTCGATCAGTCGCGGATGACGAGCAGGTCGGCGGCCATGAAGCGGAGCGTCACGGTCTCGCCAGCGGCCGGCGGCCTGACGCCGGGGCTGTTGAACATGTCGAAGGAGATCACGTTGCCGCCGACATTCATGCGGGTGCGGATGACCGAACCCAGGAAGTGGGCAGATACGACCTCGCCGGTCAGGGCGGTGTCGCTCTGGGCGCCTTCGGCGAGCGAACCGGCTTCCGGACGGAGCGCAAGCTGAACGGTGTCGCCAGCCTTGTAGGTCTGGACCGACTGTTTCAGCGTGATGCCCTGATCGCCGATCTGGATGCGGTTGCTGTCGGGATCGACGACCTTGGCTTCGATGAGGTTCAGCGTGCCGACGAAGGAGGCGACGAAGCGCGTTGCCGGCGTGTTGTAGATTTCGAAGGGCGTGCCGATCTGGTCGGCCTTGCCGCCGTTCATGACGACGATGCGGTCGGAGATCGAGAGCGCTTCTTCCTGGTCGTGCGTGACGAAAACCGTGGTGATGCCAAGCGACTGCTGGATCTGGCGGATTTCCTCGCGCAGCGACACGCGGATCTTGGCATCGAGCGCCGAGAGCGGTTCGTCGAGCAGCAGAACCTGCGGCTTGACCGCAAGGGCGCGGGCAAGTGCGACGCGCTGCTGCTGGCCGCCCGACATCTGGTAGGGGAAGCGGTCCGCCAGGTGATCGAGCTTGATCAGGCCGAGCATTTCCTTGACGCGCTTGTCAATCTCCGACTTCGCAGCGCCCGCGACCTTCATGCCGAAAGCGACGTTGTCATGCACCGTCATGTTCGGAAAAAGGGCGTAGGCCTGGAAGACCATGCCGATGTTGCGCTGGTTCGGCTTCAGGGCGCGCTGGTCCTTGCCGTTGATCGTCAGCGTGCCGCCGGTCGGCGTCTCGAAACCGGCGATCATGCGCAGCACGGTCGTCTTGCCGCAGCCCGACGGGCCGAGGAAGGAAACGAATTCCCCTTTCTCGATGTTCATGTTGAAGTTCTTGACGACCTGGGTCTGGCCGAAGGATTTCTGAATGTTGGTCAGCGTAAGAAAGGACATGAGCCAAATACCTTATGCTTTAGCCGGGCGGGCTTTGCCAAAGCGCGAAACGAGATTGAGCAGGCCCATGCTGAGCCAGGTGATCGAAAATGCGATAACGGCGAGCGCAGAAGGCTCATAAGCCTTGTTGGCGCCGACGAGCTGCAGATAGGGGCCAAAGGCCGGACGGTTGAGGAGCGCGGCGAAGGTGAATTCGCCCATGACGATCGCGAGCGTGATGAAAGCGCCCGAGAGCACGCCGCTCATGACATTCGGGAAAATGCACTTGAACATGATGGTGGTCCAGCGAGCGCCGAGGCTTTCAGCCGCCTCCGTCAGTGTGCGGACGTCGATGGCGCGCATGGCTGTATCGACCGCGCGGTACATGTAGGGCAGCGACAAGGTGATGTAAGAGAAAACCAGCAGGACGTTGGTGCCCATCGACGAATTCGTCAGCGGCAGATAGGACGACGAATTGTACATCCTGAGGTAGCCGAAAACGATGACAATCGCCGGAATGACGAGCGGTAGCAGCGTGATGAATTCGACGACCGGACGCATCTGCGGTAGGCGCAGCCGCACCCAGTAGGCTGTCGGCACGACGAGCAGCATGCCGAAGATGATGGTCAGAAACGCCATTCCCATGGAGTAGCCGAAGGTCTCGCGGAACTGAGCGTCCGAGAAGACTGACTGATAGGCATCGAAGCTATAGGTGCCGCGGCGCATGCGCAGCGAGAATTCGATCGTGCCGATCAGCGGGATGATGAAATAGGACGCGCCGAGAATGATGGCGATCCAGGCTCCGAGACGTTGAGCTTTCATTTCTGCCACCGTTCGGCGCGCATGCGCAGCATGAGATAAAGGACATTGGATACGCCAGTTATGACGATCATGCCGAGCGCGATCGCGTAACCGAGGTTGGCATTGTGCAGAACGTCGCCGCGGATCTGCGCATAGAGCAGGATCGGCACGATGTTCAGTGAACTGCCGGTCAGCGCGAAGGCGGTGGCGATGGCGCCGAAAGCGTTGGCAAAGAGCAGCAGCGTGGTACCGAGCAGGCTCGGCCAGAGGATCGGCAGGGCAACCATCGTCCAATATTGACGGTTGGTAGCGCCGAGAATTTCAGAGGCTTCGCGCCATTCCTTCTTCATACCGTCCAACGCCGGCGTCAGGATCAGCACCATCAGCGGGATCTGGAAATACATGTAGGTGATGGTGAGGCCGAAGAACGAGAGGAGGTTGAAGCCGGTGCCGTAAAGGTTGAAGCCGAACCAGTCGCGCAGGAAGAGGGTCACAAGGCCGGTGCGGCCGAGCGTTGCGAGAAAGGCGAAGGCGAGCGGTACCCCGGCGAAATTCGAGGCTACGCCGGAGAATGTCAGAAGCGTCGAGCGCACCGAGTTCGGCAGGCCGCCGAGCACGACGGCCCAGGCGAGGAAAAAACCGATCAGGGCGCCGCCAAGGGCGGACGCCACCGAGACGCGGATACTGATCCAGTAAGCGCTCAAAATGGATGGCGTAAAGAGATCGCCGATATTCTTCAGCGTGAGTTCGCCCTCGGGCGTCAAGAACGCGCCCGCCACGAGATAAAGCGTGGGGATAATCAGGAACAGTAGTGAAAAAATAATGAAGGGTGCAATGCCCAGCCAGTCGATCACGCGGTCTTTGTTGATCAAGGGGGCGCTGCTTACCATAGGTGTTGAAACGGTACTCATGGAAAGCTCATCCTGGGGCGTCGGAGTGAGAAAACCTCCCCGCCCTGAGGCGAGGAGGCAGGATCAGGTGTTACTTGACGATGGCGCCGACGACAGAATCCCAGTTCTTGCTGATGGCTTCCTTGCCGGCAGCCTGTTCCTCAAGAGTCGGGAAAACAGCCTTTTCATAGGCCGCTGCCGGCGGCAGCTTGTCGAGGAGTTCCTTCGGGATCTTGTTGTTCTTGGCAAGATCGTTGAAGCGGATCGGATGGCAATAGCCCTTCAGCCAGCCGATCTGACCTTCGTCCGAGTAAAGATATTCCATCCAGAGCTTGGCAGCGTTCGGATGCGGTGCGAAGGCGGAGATCGCCTGAACGTACACGCCTGCGACAACGCCCGTCTTCGGAACGACGACTTCAAACGGAGGGTTGCCCTTCAGGCTCTCACCCCAGGACAGAGCATTGTAGTCCCAGGAGATGATGATCGGCGTCGAGCCCTGTGCAAACGGTGCGGCCTTACCCGTAACCGGTACGAAGTTGCCGGCCTTGTTCAGTTCGGCGAAGAACTTGAGACCTTCCTCGCCAGCCTTTGCCGCATCGCCATTGCTGCGCGACAGACCGGCCGCGTAAACGCCCTGAACTGCCTGGTTGGCGGTGCGCGGGTCGCCGGCGAGGGCAACCGAGTTTGCGTAATCGCTCTTCAGAAGGTCAGCCCAATCAGCCGGGGATTCCTTGACGAGATCCTTGTTGATGAGGAAGGAGAGAACGCCGTAATAATCGCCATACCAGAAGCCGTCGGCGTCCTTGGCGGTGTCCGGGATAGAGTCCCAGGTGGAAACCTTGTAGGGCTGGATCAGGCCTTCAGCCTTTGCAGACGGGCCGAAGGAGAGGCCAACGTCGATCACGTCAGGAGCCTGCGGGCCGGTGTTGCCCTTGTTGGCCTTGATGGCTTCGATTTCGTCGCCCGAACCGGCGTCCGGGTTCAGTTCGTTGACTTCGATACCGTACTTCGCCTTGAAGCCTGCGATAACATCGCCGTAGCCGCACCAGTCATGCGGGAGAGCGATCGTCGTCAGCGTGCCTTCCTTCTTGGCGGCAGCGATAAGATCGGCGCTCGGTTCAGCGGCTGCGATCGCAGTCGAAGCTACGATCATCGCAGTAGAAAGCGAAAGCAGTCGAGAAATGTTAGAGATCACTGTTGTTCTCCTTCAGGTTTTCAGTGTCCGATGTGCTGTTACTGTCGTTAGATGAAGCTTGTGTGACAGTTGCATGACGTTAATTTTTCTATGAATAGCAGTCGCTTGCGGCAAATGTTTCATTTGCGACAGGCTGTCCTGTTTCCGCGAAAGCCGCCATTGTTTTTGCCCTTTTTTTAGCTGTCCCTCCTAACCGGGTTTGCGGAAAAGCCGGGTTTGTTCGAACAGGCCTTCCAGCGTTTTCATGCGTTCCTTCGTTTCGTCCCAGGTCGAGTTCTGCACCGCTTCGATGAGCGCCTCGACAATGAAGAGTGTCACGACGGAGGAATCCCAGGCCGACGGCGCCTCGATCTGCACGCGGAAGACGTGCCGTGCGAGCTTGGCGGCGGGTGAGGCCCATTGGTCGGTGAAGACTATGATTTCGGCGCCGCGCTTGCGGGCGGCGGTGGCCAGGCTCACCATCTCCTGCTCGTAGCGGCGGATATCGAAGATGATGAGGAGATCGCCCGGGTTCATGTTGAGGACGTATTGGGGCCAGCTCGACGAATTGGACGACAGCAGCGCCGTGTTCGGGCGGATGACCTGCATATGGGTAAAGAAGTATTCGGCCAGCGCGCCGGTGATGCGTCCGCCGACGAAATAGAGCGTGCGCTTGCGATCCGAGAGCAGGGTGGCGACATTGTCGAACGTCGCTGTATCGAGATCGGAGAGCGTCTGCCGCAGATTGCCCATGATGGCATCGGCGAAGCGGTTCAATATATGGGTGCCTGGTGCGTTCTGGGCCCAGCGGTCGTGCTTGGCGATCGGGTTGGAGATCGTCGCCTCGACTTCCTGATGCAGATGCTGCTGGAAATCCGGATAGCCCTTGTAGCCGAGCTTCTGGACCATGCGCACGACTGTCGGCGTGGAAACGCCGGCATTTTCAGCGATGGTCGTGATGCTGCCGAGACCTGAGACGGGATAGTTGTCGAGAAGGCTTTCAGCCAATTGCTTCTCGGCGCGCGTGAGCACGCCGAAATGCGAATGAATGACGTCCGAAACGGTCTTTGCCGCGACACTCACGTGATTTTGCTCCCCGGGATGGTCTAGTGCCACTTTCCCACTGAAAGTTAACAACGCTGTCACAATCCATGTCAATAACTGTCATGAAAAGAAATTTTCAGAGTGCGCTTGACACTGCGGTGAAGCTGAAGAATTCTTTTCTTGTAAAGAATTTATTAAGCGATGGGGGAAGCGCCGTTGGTGCTGGCTCAGGCCAAAATTCTCAGCGAGGCGGACGGCGATTGCGTTGCAATCGAGCGTGTCCACGGCAAGAGCCCCGTGCTGCTTATCTGCGAGCATGCATCGCGCACGCTTCCTGAACATTTCGGCGATCTGGGCCTCTCCGAGGAAGCGCTTTCCAGCCATATCGCCTGGGATCCGGGCGCGCTTGCGGTTGCGCGCGCCATTTCCGCAGCGCTCGATGCGACGCTCATCTACCAGCGCTTCTCGCGCCTGATCTATGACTGCAATCGGCCGCCGAGCTCGCCGGGCGCCATGCCCGAGGTCAGCGAGATTTATGCGATTCCAGGTAACAAGGATTTGAGTGAGGGCGAGCGCCTGGCCCG
The DNA here is from genome assembly GCF_056396805.1 of Rhizobium sp. 05N49. Taxonomy (NCBI): domain Bacteria; kingdom Pseudomonadati; phylum Pseudomonadota; class Alphaproteobacteria; order Hyphomicrobiales; family Rhizobiaceae; genus Rhizobium; species Rhizobium sp. 05N49. The sequence continues at coordinate 547,613 of NZ_JBFTME010000001.1, read as the reverse complement.
CACGGAGGCTCTCTACCTGCCGTTCCATGACGGCGTGCGCGCCTTGATCCGGGATCGGCAGGCGAGGGGGCAGGATAGCGTCATCGTGACGATCCACAGCTTCACTCCGGTCTATAATGGAAAGCAGCGCGCCGTCGAACTCGGCATCCTCCATGACGAGGACAGCCGTCTTGCCGACCGCATGCTGGATTTTGCGGCCGAGGCGCCGCTTTATCGTACAGAACGCAACGAACCCTACGGGCCTRCTGATGGCGTGACCCACACGCTGATCCTGCACGGCATTTCCAATGGGCTTCGCAATGTCATGATCGAGGTCCCTAACGACCTTATCAGTGAAGATACCGGCCAAGGGGTCGTGGCCGACTATCTCACAAGGCTTCTCCAGCAGAGTCTGGATGCCTGAATAAAAGAAGACCCCGGGGAGCAGTTTAACTGCGAACAGCCCGCAAGGCGAAAAGCCACGGGCACTTTTGGCACAGGATCGGCCGCAATTCCGCGGGCGATTGTCAACAGGGGGAAGTCATGTCGGACTATTCCGAAAATGATAAGAAGCAGGATATGAGCATCCTGCATTCCATGGGCTATGCCCAGGAACTTGAACGACGCATGAGCTCGTTCTCGAACTTTGCCGTATCCTTCTCGATCATCTGCATCCTGTCGGGCGGCATCAACTCGCTCGCGCAGGCAACCGCGGGTGCAGGCGGTGCCGCGATCGGTATCGGCTGGCCGCTCGGCTGCTTCGTCTCGCTGGTGTTCGCCGTTGCGATGGCGCAGATCAGCTCCGCCTATCCGACGGCAGGCGGGCTCTATCACTGGGGTTCGATCCTCGGCAACCGCTTCACCGGCTGGCTGACCGCCTGGTTCAACCTGCTCGGCCTCGTCACCGTTCTCGGCGCCATCAATGTCGGTACCTATTATTTCTTCATGGGCACGTTCGGCACGAGCTATCTCGGCCTGACGGACACGACGACGGTGCGCATCGTCTTCCTGGTGATCATCACCGGCGCGCAGGCCCTCGTGAACCATATGGGTATCGGCCTCACGGCCAAGCTCACCGATTTCTCGGGCTATCTCATCTTCGCGACCTCTATCGCGCTTGCCGCGGTGTGCCTGATTTCGGCGCCGTCTTACGAGTTCGGCCGGCTCTTCACCTTCGCCAACTATTCGGGCGAAGCGGGCGGCAATGTCTGGCCCTCGACCTCGGGCCTCTGGGTCTTCCTGCTCGGCCTGCTGCTGCCGATCTATACGATCACCGGCTATGACGCCTCGGCCCATACGTCCGAAGAAACGGTCAAGGCGGCGCATTCCGTTCCGCGCGGTATGGTCTCTTCTGTCCTCTGGTCAGCGCTCTTCGGCTACATCATGCTGTGCTCCTTCGTGCTCATGCTGCCGAACATGGACGATGCTGCAAAGCAGGGCTGGAACGTGTTCTTCTGGGCGATGGACACGCAGGTCAATTCGACCGTGAAGGACATTCTCTACTTCGCGATCCTCATCAGTCAGTGGCTGTGCGGTCTTGCGACCGTCACTTCGGTCTCGCGCATGATCTTCGCCTTCTCGCGTGACGGCGGACTGCCGGCATCGAAGGGACTGTCGAAGGTCAGCCCGAACTACCGCACGCCGGTTGCCGCCATCTGGACGGGCTCTATCCTCTCGGTGCTCTTCGTCTGGGGCTCGTCGCTCGTTTCGATCGGCGAGACGCCGGTTTACACGATCGTCGTATCCTGCACGGTCATCTTCCTGTTCTTCTCCTTCGCGATCCCGATCGCGCTCGGCCTCTTTGCCTGGGGCACGTCGAAGTGGGACAAGATGGGTCCGTGGAACCTCGGCGAAGGCATGTTCAAGCTCTTCGCGGTTCTCTCGATCCTCGCGATGATCCTGATCTTCGTGCTCGGCATTCAACCGCCGAACGGACCGGCACTCTATGTGACGGTCGGCTTCCTGGTTCTGACCGGCATTGTCTGGTTCGGCTTCGAAAGCCGCCGCTTCAAGGGGCCGCCGATCGGCGAGGAAGTGGCGCGACGCCAGGCCGAAATCGCAGCGGCCGAAAAGGCTGTCGGCGAACACTGATAGATCAAGGCTTCCCTCTCACATGGCGGGGCCGCGTCACGCGGCCCCCTCACGGTTCAACGAAAAGGCATCGGGTGGGTTGATCCCGGCGGTTGCATGCCGTTTCGTTGTCCCGATTTCCCGGTTTCAATTTCAGGCGGATACATCATGAGCAACTATACTCTCGACGATCTCAGACAGGACGTTGCCGACGGGCGCATCGATACGGTGCTGGCCTGCCAGGTGGACATGCAGGGGCGCCTGATGGGCAAGCGTTTCCAGGCCGAATTCTTCCTCGAAAGCGCCTGGAAGGAAACGCACAGCTGCAACTACCTGCAGGCGACCGATATGGAGATGGAAACCGTTTCCGGCTACAAGGCGACCAGCTGGGAAAAGGGCTATGGCGACTACACGATGAAGCCCGATCTTTCGACGCTGCGGGTCATTCCCTGGCTCGAAGGCACAGCGCTCGTTCTCTGCGACGTGCTGGATCATCATACGCATGAGGAAGTGGCCCATTCGCCCCGCGCGATCCTGAAGAAGCAGGTCAAGCGGCTCGAAGATATGGGGATGAAGGCCTACATGGCCTCCGAACTCGAATTCTTCCTCTTCGACCAGACCTATGAGGCGGCGCAGGCGTCGGGTTATCGCAACCTGAAACTCGCCAGCGCCTATAATGAAGACTACCACATCTTCCAGACGACCAAGGAAGAAGAGGTCATGCGGGCGATCCGCAAGGGCCTGCAGGGAGCCGGCATTCCGGTCGAAAATTCCAAGGGCGAGGCGTCCGCCGGCCAGGAAGAAATCAACGTGCGTTATGCCGATGCACTCGCCATGGCCGACCGCCATGCGATCATCAAGAACGGCTGCAAGGAAATCGCCTGGTCGAAGGGCAAGGCGATCACCTTCCTCGCCAAGTGGCACTACAATGCCGCCGGCAGCTCATCGCATATCCATCAGTCACTCTGGAGTCTCGAAGAAAAGCCGCTCTTCTTCGATCATACCGGCCATCACGGCATGTCGCCGCTGATGCAGCACTATATTGCCGGGCTGCTCAGCCATGCGAGCGAGATCACCTATTTCCTGGCGCCCTATATCAATTCCTACAAGCGCTTCATGGCCGGCACGTTCGCGCCCACCAAGGCCGTCTGGAGCAAGGATAATCGTACGGCCGGCTACCGCCTCTGCGGCGAGGAGACCAAGGGGATCCGTATCGAATGCCGTGTCGGCGGCTCCGACCTCAATCCTTACCTTGCCTTCGCGGCCCTCCTTGCCGCTGGTATCGACGGCATCGAGAAGAAGCTGGAACTGGAGGCGCCCTACGTGGGTGACGCCTATTTCGGCAAGGATATCCGCGAAATCCCGCGTACGCTGCGGGCTGCGACCAAGGCGATGACGGAATCGGAAATGCTGCGCACAGCCTTCGGTGATGATGTCATCGATCACTATACCCGCGCTGCCGAATGGGAGCAGGAAGAATACGACCGCCGCATCACCGATTGGGAAGTGGCGCGCGGCTTCGAGAGAGCTTAAGAACATATCCGAAGCGGAAAACCGCCTGACCGGATTCCTTGTGGGGGATCGGTCATGGTGTCTTTCCCTGCGGCTCAGAAGAAAACAGGATTCAGATCATGACAATGATCCAATGCATTTCGCCGATCGACGGCTCTGTTTATGCGGAGCGTCCGGCGCTTTCGCTTGAAGCGGCGAAGGAAGCCGTTGCGCGTGCGCGCAAGGCGCAGAAGGCCTGGGCCAGGCGCCCGCTCGAAGATCGTGTTCAGCTGGTGCTGAAGGGCGTCGCCCGTCTCAACGAGATGTCCGATGTCGTCGTGCCCGAGCTTGCCTGGCAGATGGGCCGGCCGATCAAGTATGGCGGCGAATATCGCGGCTTCAACGAGCGTTCCAACTATGTCGCCTCGATCGCAGCCGACGCCCTGGCGCCGCTGGTCGTCGAAGAGAGCGACAAGTTCGAGCGCCGCATCGAACGCGAAGCACATGGCGTCGTTTTCGTCGTCGCTCCCTGGAACTACCCCTACATGACGGCGATCAACACGATCGCGCCGGCGCTGATGGCGGGCAATACCGTCGTGCTCAAGCATGCCTCGCAGACGCTGCTCGTCGGCGAGCGGCTAGTGCAGGCCTTCGTCGAGGCCGGTGTTCCCGAGGATGTGTTCCAGAACGTTTTCCTCGACCATGAGACGACCTCGGCGCTGATCGCCGCCGGCAGCTTCAACTTCGTCAATTTCACCGGTTCGGTCGAAGGCGGCCGCTCGATGGAGCGCGCTGCGGCCGGTACCTTTACCGGTCTCGGCCTCGAGCTCGGCGGCAAGGATCCGGGCTATGTGATGGAAGATGCGGATCTCGACGCGGCCGTCGATACGCTGATGGACGGCGCGACCTATAATTCCGGTCAGTGCTGCTGCGGCATCGAGCGCATCTATGTGCATGAATCGCTCTATGACGCCTTCGTCGAGAAGTCGGTTGCCTGGGTTTCGAACTACAAGCTCGGCAATCCGCTCGATCCGGAGACATCGCTCGGCCCGATGGCGCACAAGCGCTTCGCCAAGGTGGTGCGCGAACAGATCGCCGGCGCGGTTGCCAAGGGCGCCAAGGCGCTCGTCGATCCCAAGCTCTTCCCGGCCGATGACGGCGGCGCCTATCTCGCCCCGCAGATCCTCGTCAATGTCGATCATTCCATGGCCTTCATGCGCGAAGAAACCTTCGGCCCGGCCGTCGGCATCATGAAGGTGAAGAATGACGATGAGGCGCTGGCGCTGATGAATGACAGCCAGTACGGGCTGACGGCCTCGCTCTGGACCAAGGATGCGGAGCGGGCAGGGCGGCTCGGCCGCGACATCGAAACCGGCACCGTCTTCATGAACCGCGCCGATTATCTCGATCCGGCTCTCTGCTGGACCGGCGTCAAGGAAACCGGTCGCGGCGGCTCGTTGTCGATCATCGGCTTCCACAATCTGACGCGCCCGAAATCCTACCACCTGAAGAAAGTCACAGCATGAGCAGCGCCAACATCACCGCCAACTGGAGCTACCCGACATCCGTCAAGCTCGGCCGCGGACGCATCAAGGAACTCGCAGACGCCTGCAAGAGCCTCGGCATGAAGAAGCCGCTGCTCGTCACCGACCGCGGCCTCGCCGCGATGGCGATCACCAAGAACGCGCTCGACATTCTAGAAGATGCCGGCCTCGGCCGGGCGATCTTTGCCGATGTCGATCCGAATCCGAATGAGAAGAACCTCGAAGCCGGCATCAAGGCCTTCCGCGACGGCGGCCATGACGGCGTCGTCGCTTTCGGCGGCGGTTCGGGCCTCGATCTCGGCAAGTGCGTGGCCTTCATGGTCGGCCAGACGCGCCCCGTCTGGGATTTCGAGGATATCGGTGACTGGTGGACGCGGGCTGATGTCGCAGGCATCGCGCCGATCGTTGCCGTGCCGACGACGGCGGGCACCGGTTCGGAAGTCGGTCGTGCCAGCGTCATCACCAATTCCGCAACGCATGTGAAGAAGATCATCTTCCATCCGAAGTTCCTGCCGGGCGTCGTCATCGCCGATCCGGAACTGACGGTCGGCATGCCGAAGATCATCACGGCCGGCACCGGCATGGATGCCTTCGCGCACTGCCTGGAAGCCTATTCTTCGCCTTTCTATCACCCGATGTCAGCCGGCATCGCGCTGGAAGGCATGCGCCTCGTCAAGGAATTCCTGCCGCGCGCCTACAAGGAAGGTACGGATCTGGAAGCCCGCGCCAACATGATGTCGGCAGCCGCCATGGGCGCTGTCGCCTTCCAGAAGGGGCTTGGCGCCATTCACGCGCTCTCGCATCCGATCGGGGCGGTTTACAATACCCATCACGGCATGACCAATGCCGTCGTCATGCCCGCGGTGCTGCGCTTCAACCGCTCGGCCATTGAAGAGAAGATTGCGCGTGCGGCTGCCTATCTCGGCATATCCGGCGGTTTCGACGGCTTCTACGACTACGTGCTGAAGCTGCGCTCCGAACTCGGCGTGCCCGACAATCTCACTGCGATGGGAATCACCCCCGACCGGATCGACGAACTGGCCGCAATGGCGATCGAAGATCCGAGTGCTGGTGGCAATCCGGTTGCATTGACGCTCGAAAATACGAAGACCCTGTTTAAGGATTGCTTCTGAACAGATAAAGGCGGACCTCTAAACTGGCCCGGAAAACCTCGGTTTTCCGGGCTTTTTTGTTGTTTTTCGCGCTTCGGGCCATCCCAATTTTTGATGATGTGAAAAATGCGGACCGCAATTTCGGCGGGCGCGTTTAGAATTTGTTAACCACGATTGGAAAGGATGGGTTAACCGCACGATGCTCCGACTGTGCGATCAACAAGAGCGATGCCGGCTCACGCCCATTCCGTTCGAGGACTAAGAATATGCCAGTCATCACATTCGCAAATACCAAGGGCGGCGCCGGCAAGACCACAGCCGTGTTGCTGCTTGCAACCGAATTGGCCCGTCAGGGCTACCGTGTCACCATCCTCGATGCCGACCCGCAGCACTGGATTTCGCGCTGGCACGAAATCTCCGGCCATGTGCCCAACATCAGCGTCATCGACTTCGTAACAACCGCCTCGCTGCCGCAGCACATCAGCGAAAACAAACATAATACCGATTATTTCATCATCGACCTGCCCGGCGCGCGCAACCCGCTGCTGGCAACGGCAGTCGGCCTTTCCGATCATGTGCTGATCCCGATCCAGGGCTGCGCCATGGATGCTCGTGGCGGCGCCCAGGTTCTCGAACTGCTGCAATATCTGGAGGAGAAGGCCGGCATCAAGATCGGGCATTCGGTCGTGCTGACCCGCGTTAACTCCATGGTCACGACCCGCGCACTGCAGCTCGTCAAGGCCCTGTTGAACGAACGCCACGTGTCGGTTCTGGATACGGCGATCATCGAACGCTCCGCCTTCCGTGACATCTTCGATTGTGGCGGCACGCTGCATACGATGGATCCAACGCGTGTCAGCAATCTCGACAAGGCCCGTGAAAACGCTCTCTGTTTCGCAGAGGAAATCATTCGCAAGGTGCCCGGCCGGCTGCCGGTTGCGATTCGCTTGGCGAATGCCATGGGCCGGGCTGCCTGATCAGAATAGACAGGGGTAGGGAAATTGATGCCTCGGCTTCGGCCGGGGCATTTTCTATTTGAAATTACATTTGCTCACTGCTGTAATGATGATCAGGTTGTAAAAATCTCTTCACGCGCGAAGCAACGCATGAGCATAAGCCAGCAAGTCGACGACAAACTTATCGATTCTATTTACGGGATCGTTTTTGGTGAAGCGCGATGGGATACGTTTCTGACGGAGTTGAACGGGCTGCTGCCAGGGGCGGGAACCAGCCTTTTCTATCATGATGCGGCGCGGGCGGAAGGTTCGTCGCAATTCCACATCAATATGGATCAGGCGTGGATCGACACCTACACACGCTATTATTGCCGGCTGAACCCCTGGATATCGGGGCTGAACAGAACGCCCCCTGGGCAGGGGGCAATCGGTGAGGATTTCATATCCTATGCAGAGCTTTCCCGGACCGAGTTCTTCAACGACTTCTGGCATCGGCATGAAGGTCACGGCGCCGTCGGCATGGCGATCCTGCGGGAGGGCRGCCGGTCGTTCAATCTTTCGATCACCACGACCCGCTGGACCGATCCGGATGAGAGCCGGGCCTGCGCTGCGCTTCTGACACGGATCGGTCCTCATCTGAGGCGCGCCTTCATCGCGGTCGAATCCGGCGGCCGACAGAAGAATGTTTCGGAGATCAACGGGAGGCTGTTCGATGCTATTGGCGTCGGTGTGCTGCTGCTGAATTCGGAGCGGCGACTGGTCTCCACTTCTGTCTTCGGAGAGGCGGTGCTCGAACAGGGGGCGGGTGTCTGGCTTTCACCGCTCGGACTGCTGCATCTTGCCGACCAGGATGCCGACGACCGTCTCACACTGATGCTGCGGCATGAGGAGGAGGCAGAGCGTCAGCAGACGGTTCTGGACGATGGCCGGAAGATCACCTTGCTCAAGCTTGAGAAGAGCCACCAGCCACGCTTCTTCGAGCGACCTGTCGTCGCCATCCTGATCGAGCCGAAACAAAGCTCCGCAGGGCTGAGCGATGAGAAACTGCGCAGAGATTTCGGTCTCACGCAGGCTGAAATCAGGGTCGTGAGGGCGCTGGTTTCGGGAGGCTCGGTTTCAGGCCTGGCTGCCGAAACCAGCCGTTCGCGCGAGACGATCCGCTCGCAGGTGCGGTCCGTCTATCTGAAGACCGGTGCCAGGAAGCAGGTGGAACTCTTGCGTCTGATCCAGTTCGGTGAGCGCCCGCCAGAAACACCGGGCGAATAGATTTCCTCAGTCGACGAATTCGACCGTCACGCCGGGCTTGACCATCTTGGCAAGCTCCGTCGCATCCCAGTTCGTCAGGCGGATGCAGCCGTGGCTCTGGGTGCGACCGATCCTGGAAGGGTCCGGAGTGCCGTGAATGCCATAGGTGGGCTTGGAAAGCGCCATCCAGACCGTACCAACCGGGCCATTCGGGCCTGGTGGAATATCGAGGATCTTGTCGTTGGCGCCCTGCTGGAAATTGATCTTCGGATTGTAAGTGTAGCCCGGATTGAAGGCGACGCGCTCGACGGTCACGGTACCTGACGGAGAAGGCGTGTCGGTGGAGCCGATCGAGGCCGGGTATGCGGCAACAAGATTGCCGGCGTCGTCATAGGCAAAGACCTGCTTGCGGCCCTTATCGGCGAGGATCTTTGAAACAGCGCCGGTCTTGTTCGCGCCGGGATTGACGACCTTGATGACTGTGCCCGGGATCGTGAAATCCGCGCCGGGGTTCATTTCCTTCAGGAAGTTCTCGTCCATGTGGAAGCGCTCGGCGAGCGCTTCCGTGACCGTGGTATAGGCAAGCGACGGCAGGAGTGCCTTCTGTGAATAATCTTCCGGTATCTGCGCCACATAGGGACCGGCCGCATCCGCGTCCGTGATGGTATAGTTGACGACCGGCAGGCCGCCATTCATGCGCAGTTCTTCGAGGATCGCATCCGTATTGTTCGGATCAAGCTTCGTGCCGGTCATCTGTTCATAGGCGTAGATCGCCTTGGTGACGTTGGAGCCCATGTGGCCGTCGATGACACCAGGAGAAACGCCGGCGCGATCCAGAAACACCTGAAGGGCGACGATCTCAGGCTTGGACTTGTCCTTGAGCGTGATCACAGGATCCTGTGGCGCCGCGCGCGGCTCGTCGGCGGGTGGAATCTGCTGGTCGGGCTCGACCGCTGCATAATCATCCTGGCCCTGCGGATCGCCGGGATAGGCTTGATCGAGTGGCCGGCGCTCTATGGAGGCGTCCTGCGGGATGGACCCCGTTACCGGGCCGCGCTCGGAATAGCGCGTATCGCCATAGCGGTTGTCGTCGGAATAATAGGGGTCGTTATTGTAGGCGTCGTTATAGACTTCCCGATTGGTGCGCGGCGAATAGTAGCCGCGAGCACGCATCTCGGTCGCGACGATGTTGCCGTAGCGGTCGATCAGCACACGATTGCCGCGATAGTCGTGGGCGTAAACGAAGCCGCGGCCGGGCGGGACGTATTCGAGGATTTCGCCGGTCGGCGTCACCAGTACGATATCGCTTCTGTTGCGACCGTATTGCTGCGCGTCGGCCTGCTGCGGCGTGAACGCGGCGAGCGCCAAAAGTAGGGCCGAAAGGGAAAGGGCCGATTTCATAAAGCGATTCACGTCTCACACCTCGATCAGTGGCTCGGCAGACACACACCTGCGAATTTTGACGCTAGTGTGGAATTTCTTAAGCCGTGCTGAACAAAACATAAAAACAACGGTGTTTTGCGTTTACTCATAAACGCTTGCGCGAAGATGGCGTTCCCGTGAAGTCCATGGTTGCGGTGCTGCCGATCGCCGTTCCTATCCTTCATTGACTAGGGTGACGGCACCCCCTAACCCTACCGCAGCCAAGATTCCGGGGAGGATAAGCCGATGATCGAATTTGCCGCCGCACGCGGACCGCGCCTGATGCTGGACCAAAGATCGGTGCTGGATATCGGCGGCTGCATCGTCGAGGGCATCGATATCGCGCCCAAACGCGCCATCCCCGACGATGGCGATCCGCGAATCGACCATTCTCTGGAAGGCTTTCTCTTCACCTGCGGCCCCGATCACATTCGTCATCGCCAACCTGTTCCCGGGACGGACGGCAAGATCTATCCCCTGCACGGGTCTGCCTCCGGCCATGCGGCCAAAGTGCTGTGGACGAGGTTCGAAAATGGCAATGCCGAATGCCGTGCGGATATCGACATCATCACGGTCGAGGGCCTGCCCCAGCGCATCGAGCGCCTGTGGCGGATCGACGGGGAAACGGGCGAGGTCTCGCTTGAGGATCGCGTCGTCAATACGAGCGACCAAACGGTGCCGACCTTTCTGATGTACCACATGAATATCGGCGGCAAATGGCTTGACGCGGGCACGCGGCTCGAGGGGAGGATGCTCGAAGGCGGCGGTTTTCCCTGGACCTTCGGCGAGGAGCCGGGCGGCATCTTCTGCGTCGAGGCTCCGGCAACGGAGGATGGTCTTGCCGAAGTCCGGCTCGGGCCGGTTGCCGCGATCGGCGGCAGGACGCTCAGGGTGCGCGTGCGCGCCGATACGCTGCCGCATCTGCAGATCTGGCGGAACCAGAAGGCGCCGGCTGATATTATCGGTATCGAGCCGGTGTCGCACCGCTGGGTGCTGCGCCATGAGCTGGAGGCGGCCGGTGAGTTCAACTGGCTGAAGCCGGGCGAAAGCCGCAGCTACGGCCTTCGTTTCGGCTTCGTCTAAGCTTGCTAGCCTAATCCGGGGGCGTTCGGCGAAGACGTGTTGACGCCCAAGGGGACGCGTCGTAGACCTTCAGCCCACCATTTTAGAGGAGATTGAGACGATGGATATCCGCCAGATCGACGATGAATACTCCGTTTCCGGCCAGATCACGGTTGACGAACTCGACCAGATCAAGGCACTCGGCTTCAAGTCCATCGTCTGCCATCGTCCGGATGGCGAAAGCCCTGACCAGACGCCCTTTGCCGTCATCGAAGCCCGCGCCAAGGAAATCGGCCTGCAGATCACCCATGTGCCGGTCGGGCCGATGGGCGTGACCGAGGAGGCCGTGCAGGGCATGGTCGACGCGCTCGACGAATTCGAGCGGCCAATGCTCGGCTATTGCCGCTCCGGCGCGCGCTCGACGGCGATCTATCAGAAGACGCACCACATCCGCGCCTGAGCCGGTTTTACCCGAACCAGTCCTGCGCCGCGCTAACGCGGCGCTTTTATTTGATGAACAGGAGAACACGATGAGCATCAAGCGTATCGACATCGGTGCCCGCATGAGCGGCGCCGTCATCCACGGCAACACCGTATACCTCGCAGGCCAGGTCGGCGAAGGCGAAAGCGTTGCCGATCAGTGCAAGTCTGCACTCGGCGAAGTCGACCGTCTGCTCGCCGCTTCCGGCAGCAACAAGTCGAAGATCCTGCAGACGATCATCTATCTCTCCGATATCGCCTATTTCGCAGAGATGAACGCCGTCTGGGAAGGCTGGATCGACCCCGCAAACCCGCCGGCCCGTGCCACCAGCGAAGCCAAGCTGGCTGCGCCGAAGTACAAGGTGGAATTCATCGTCACGGCCGCTCTCGACTAAGAGCGCTGCAGAGCGATAGATCAAAGCCGGTAGGGTGTGAACCAGGATAGGTTCACGAACTTACCGGCTTTTTGTTTGGGCGATTTCCGAGAGGGTGCGCGTCGGCGTAATAGCTTCCGGATCGAGCTTGACCTCGATGATCGCCGGCTTGCCGCTGTCGCGCGCGCGTTCGAAAGCCGGGGCGAAATCCTCCGTTTTTTCCACCGTCTCGCCGTGACCACCATAGGCGCGGGCAAGGGCGGCAAAATCCGGGTTGGTGAGATCGGTGGCGCTGACGCGGCCGGGATATTCCCGCTCCTGGTGCATGCGGATCGTGCCGTAGATGCCGTTATTTACCACGACCGTGATGATCGGCAGGCCGTAGCGCACTGCGGTGGCAAATTCCTGTCCATGCATCAGGAAGCAGCCATCACCGGCAAAGCAGATGACGTCCCTGTCGGGCAAGAGCTGTTTGGCAGCGACTGCTGCCGGCAGGCCGTAGCCCATGGAGCCTGAGGTCGGGGCCGCCTGTGTGTTGAAACGGCGGAAGCGATGGAAGCGGTGCACCCAGGTGGCGTAATTGCCGGCGCCGTTGGTGAAGATCGTGTCTGGCCCGGTATTGGCCTCCAACCATTCCATGATCGGCCCCATATGAACGGCGCCCGGACCTGTCGCCGGCGGCTTGGACCATGAGAGATAGGCCTGGTGCATGCGCTCGGTGCGTTCGACCCAGCGCGGCTCGACAGGAGCTTCGAGATCGGCGAGTGCCGCGATGAAATCGGCGGGGCTGGCGCAGATCGCGAGATCGGGGCGATAGACGCGGCCAAGCTCCGACGGATCCGGATGGATGTGGACGAGCGACTGCGCCGGGTAAGGGATATCGATGAGCGTATAACCCGAAGAGGGCATTTCCGACATGCGGCCACCGAGCAGGATCAGGAGGTCGCTCTCTTTGATCTCCTTTGCCAGCGCCGGATTGATGCCGATGCCGACATCGCCGGCGTAGCAGGGATGCAGGTGGTCGAACAGCATCTGCCGGCGGAAGGAACAGCCGACCGGCAGGCGGAAGCGCTCGGCAAAGGTCTGGAAATCGGCGACCGCATCAGCATCCCAGCGGGTGCCGCCAAGGATGACCATCGGCCGCTCGGCCTTCAGCAGGCGCAGATAGAGATCGTCGATCTGGCTGCGGCCGGGATGGGCTTCGACGCGCGCGTAGCGCCTTGCTTTCGGGGCCTCGACCTCGTCGCGCAACATATCTTCAGGAAGCGTCAGCACGACCGGACCCGGACGACCCGATGTTGCGATCGCGAAGGCGCGGGTGACGAATTCCGGGATGCGGGCGGCATCATCGATCTCGCCGACCCATTTGGCGAATTCGGTGAAGGCGCGGCGGAATTCGACCTCCTGGAAAGCTTCGCGCTCGCGCGCCTCCCGCTGGACCTGGCCGATGAAGAGGATCATCGGGATCGAATCCTGCCTCGCGATATGCAGACCGGCAGAGGCATTGGTCGCACCGGGGCCGCGGGTGACCATGCAGATGCCGGGCTCGCCGGTCAGCCGGCCCCAGCAATCCGCCATCATCGCCGCCCCGCCTTCCTGGCGGCAGACGATCACGTCGATATCGCTGTCGTGCAGGGCATCGAGCACCGCGAGAAAGCTCTCTCCGGGCACGCAGGAGAGGCGTTTGACGCCGTTTGCCTTCAGCGCCTCGACGACCAATTGTCCGCCTGTCCTCTTCATGGCCTCTTCCTCCTCATGGCCCCATTCTCCTCATGGCCCCATTCTCCTCATGGCCCCATTTTCCTCATGGCGATGTCTTCCTCTCCCATTGCAGAAGTTCGGCCAAAATCTCTTCATTGTGTTCGCCGAGGCGCGGGCTCGGCCGTTCGTAACGCAGTGGCGTTTCCGACAGAACGACCGGCGTGCGTACACCCGGGATCACCGTGCCTGCGGCATCGGGCAGATCGATGCGCAGGCCGCGCGCGGCAATCTGCGGATCGGCGAACATTTCCTCGATCGTGTTGATGGCCCCTGACGGAACGGCATTGTCTTCGCAAGCTTTCAGGAGATCGGCTTTTTGCCATTTCAGCGTTTCGGTCGAGACAATCCGGCGCACCGCGTCCCTGTTGGCAACGCGTGCCTTGTTTGTCGCGAAATTCTCGTCATCGCCGATGACGAGGCCGAGGATGGTGCAAAGCCTGCGGAACTGACCGTCATTGCCGACCGCAAGGATGAGATAGCCGTCAGCCGTCGGCACGACTTCATAGGGCGAGATATTCGGGTGCGCGTTGCCGAGGCGCACGGGCGCGCGGCCGGAGACCAGGTAATTCATGTTCTGGTTGGCAAGCACTGCCGATTGTACATCGAGCAGCGCCATGTCGATCAGCTGGCCTTCACCCGTCTTCAGCGCATGGATGAGGGCGGCTTCGATCGCCGAGACCGCATAGATGCCGGTGAAGATATCGGCGATTGCCACACCCGCCTTCATTGGCTGGCCATCCCGCTCGCCGGTGATCGACATGAAGCCGGACATGCCCTGAACGATATAATCGTAGCCGGCGAGATTGGCATAGGGGCCGGTCTGGCCGAAGCCGGTGATGGAGCAGTAGACGAGACGGGGATTGATCGCTCTCAGGCTGTCATAGTCGAGACCATATTTGACGAGGCCACCGAGCTTGAAATTCTCGATCAGCACATCGGCGGTGGCGACGAGGCGGCGCACCAGCGACTGGCCTTCCTCGCTCTTGAGATCGGCGGTGATGGATCGCTTGCCGCGATTGGTGGAATGGTAATAGGCGGCCGAGAGATTTTCGCCATCCGCTCCTTCGACGAAGGGCGGCCCCCAATGCCTGGTGTCGTCACCGCCATCGGGGTTTTCCACCTTGATCACGTCGGCGCCGAGATCAGCCAGCATCTGTCCGGCCCAGGGGCCGGCAAGCACGCGTGCGAGTTCGATGACCCGGATGCCCGCAAGCGGCGGCCTCTTCTTTTCGTCCTGCGTCATGTTCCTCCCAGTTTCCTCCCGGGCTTCTCCCATGGCTGTCGGATTTCAGGGCGCCCGCGTTGCCTCAGATGTATCGGATACGGGTTTGGAAGCAAAGCGCTGCTCACGCCAGATGATGTAGAGGCCCGACGCGATGACGATGAGGATGCCGAGCCATTTCAGTGCATCCGGGAAATCGCCGAAGACCAGCCAGGCAAAGGCGGTGGCCGAAACGATTTCCAGATATTGCAGCGGTGCCAGCGTCGAAGCCGGTGCGGCGCGATAGGCATAGGCGGCGAGGATGCCGGTGATGGCGGCGGCGATGCCCGTACCCAGCAGGTAGCCGAAGGCGGGGAGATCGGGCATGGTGGTGTCGATGATGTTGGAACCGCTGCCATAACCGAAGAACAGGATGACGGCGCAGAAGAAGATGCCCCAGAGGCCGGTCTGGAACTGCATGGCCCAGGGATCTTCCCGGTGCGAGAGCACGCGTGTCATCAGCGCGAAGACGGCGATACAGAAGGCGCTGACGACAGGAAGAAGCGCGATATAGCCGACCTCTTCGAAGCTCGGCTGGATGATCAGCATGGCGCCGAGGAAGCCGACGGCGCAGGCGCTGTAGCGGCGCCAGCCGATGGTCTCCTTCAGGAAGATGCTGCCGAGGATCGTCAGGATGATCGGCTCGACGAAGAAGATGGCGATCGCATCGGCAACCGCCATGACCTTCAGCGTGGTGACGAAGCTTATCATCGACGTCGTGACCATGGCGCCGCGGATTGCATGATACCAGCTCTGCTTCAATGAGAACTGGATCTTGGCGCCGCGGAGAAAGACGATAGGCAGCATGGTGAGCGACTGGATGACAAAGCGGAAGGCGGCGACCTCGGTGGACGAGATCGTTGCCGTTGCGAGCTTCGAGAAGATGTCGATCAGCGGCGAAATCAGCACCGAGAGCAGCATGAAAAGCAGGCCGAAGGTCACTTCGGAGGAGGCTTGATGGGGGGTATAGCTCGGGCTTGTCATCTCAGTCCTTTCGCTCCGGACCGTTGCGGATCGCCTCGTCGCACCAGTCGGCCAAATCCGCTATTGCCGCGCCGGCGCCGATTTCGTTCAGCGTCTCATGCCGCATGTCCTGATATATCTCAGTGCTGATACGGGAGAAGCCCTGGCTTTTCAAACGCTCTGACAGCCAGAGCACAGCTTTTCCATTGTTGGTAGCCGGGTCCATTCCACCGCCGACCAGGTGGATCGGTATGTCCTTCGGCAGTCTGGCGAGTTGTTCCTTCGCGATGCCGCGGAAGGTGAGCGCGAAGACGTCCAACCACAGCGATACCGAAGCATCGAAACCGCAAAGCGGATCGGCGATATAGGCATCGACCTCGACCGGATCGCGCGACAGCCAGTCGAACTCCGTCCGATGATTGGGGACGGACTTGCCCCAGGCGGAAAATGTCAACCTTGGCAGCATGTCGCTCGGCACGTCGGAGCCCTTCAGCGCGCGTTCGGCAAGCAGGATCGCCTGCGCGGCGCGGCCGGAAAGGCCAACGGCGAAATTCGAATTCCAGATGGCGACAGCGGCGAAACGGCCGGCAAGATCGGCTGCGGCATTGAGTGCGATCAGGCCGCCCATCGAGTGACCGAACAGAATGACGGGCAGGCCGGGGTGACGGCCCGTGGCGAAGCTGTGCACGGCGGCGATATCGCTGACGACGTGCTCGATGCCGCTGCGTCTCGCAAAGCGGCCGAGCGGCGCATCGGATGCGGTTGTCTCGCCATGGCCGCGATGGTCATGCGCATAAGCGTGGTAGCCTCTTGCCGCCATGGCCTCGGCAAAGCGCCGGTAGCGACGCGAATGTTCGGCAAGCCCGTGTGAAATCATCAGGATAGCTTGCACTCGTCCTTCTGCAGGCTGGTAGTGACAGGCAAGCGAAGCCCCGGCGTTTTGAAGCCGCAATGTCTCGGAAAACATGCATTCCTCCCAGGCCCAAAAGACCAGATATCAAGGCAAATGCAATATTGCGGCGTCGCTCATACACGAGAAAGCATGCTTCCTGCTGCGATTCAGGGTTGCGCAAGTCACAGCTTCGTGCTTGTTTGTTCTTGTATTGTTCTTTGTCGGAACTATTTCGGGGCTAATAATGGTCAAGTTTCTACTCTCGGTTTCCATCCTGTTCCTCTCGCTATCGTCTGTCGGCTCCGTATCCGCCGAAGAAAGCGGGCGAACGCGCTTCATTCTCGCCGCAAGCTGGCAGCCGGCATTCTGCCAGACCAATCAGAAGAAGGCCGAATGCGCCACGCAGAGCGGCGAGCGTTATGACGCCACCAATTTTTCTCTCCACGGTCTGTGGCCGATGCGCCAGGATTATTGCGGCGTGCCCGCCGAGCAGAAGGCCGCCGACAAGGACGGCCAGTGGACGGACCTGCCGTCAGTAGACCTTACGGCCGAGACGAAGACCGCTCTCGACAAGGCAATGCCCGGCACGCAATCCGGGCTCGAGCGGCATGAATGGATCAAGCACGGCACGTGCACCAAGATGAGTGCCGATGATTATTTTGCGACTGCTATCCATCTGATGGGCGATCTAAACGCTTCGGCGGTGCGCGATCTCTTTGCCGCCAATGTCGGCAAGACGCTGAAATCCGACGCGATCAAGGCGGCTTTCGACAAGAGCTTTGGGGCCGGTGCCAGCGACCGCGTGAAGATGAGCTGCCGGCGCGTCGGCAACAAGCGCGTGATCAGCGAGCTGACGATCGGACTTTCGCAGGATGCCGTTTCGACCCAAGCGAAGGAGAAGGGTCTCGGTGGGCTGATCCAGGGAGCAGGGCAGACGTCCTTCGGCTGTGACGAAGGCCTTGTGGATGCGGCCGGCTTCTGACGGAAACATGCCGAAATCCTGACGAAACAGGGTTTCGGCGTTGCCCGCGGGCGTGGTTTCGCCTACATAGCGGCCACGATTTCAAGTTTCCGCCCGGAGCATCCCAGCATGGCACGTCAGTTCATCTATCATATGTCCGGCCTCAACAAGGCCTATGGCAATAAGAAGATCCTCGAGAACATCCATCTTTCCTTCTATCCCGATGCAAAGATCGGTATTCTCGGCCCGAACGGCGCCGGTAAGTCCACTGTGCTGCGCATCATTGCCGGCCAGGACAAGGAATATACTGGCGAAGCCTGGCTCGCCGAAGGTGCGACGGTCGGCTACCTGGAGCAGGAGCCGAAGCTCGATCCGAACAAGACGGTGTTCGAAAACGTCATGGAAGGCGTTGCCTCCAAGACGGCGATCGTCGATCGCTACAACGAACTGATGATGAACTATTCCGACGAGACGGCGGAAGAGGGTGCCAAGCTCCAGGACATCATCGACAGCCAGAACCTCTGGGATCTGGAAAGCCAGGTCGAGATGGCGATGGAAGCGCTGCGCTGCCCGCCGCGCGACGCCGAAGTCACCAGCCTGTCGGGTGGTGAACGCCGTCGTATCGCGCTCTGCCGCCTTCTGCTCTCGCAGCCGGACCTGCTGCTGCTCGACGAACCGACCAACCATCTGGATGCCGAAACCATCGCCTGGCTCGAAAAGCATCTGCGCGATTATCCGGGCGCCGTGATGATGATTACCCACGACCGCTACTTCCTGGACAACGTTACCGGCTGGATCCTCGAACTCGACCGCGGCCGCGGCATTCCCTACGAAGGCAACTACTCGGCCTACCTGCAGGCGAAGGCCAAGCGCATGCTGCAGGAAAACCGCGAAGAAGCCGGCCGCCAGAAGGCGATCAGCCGCGAACAGGAATGGATTGCTTCCAGCCCGAAGGCCCGTCAGGCCAAGTCGAAGGCGCGTATCAAGTCCTACGAGCAACTGGTTGAGGCCGCCGAGAAGCAGCGTCCGGGCGACGCGCAGATCATCATCCCGGTCAGCGAACGCCTCGGCCAGGTGGTCATCGAGATGGAAGGCATTACCAAGGGCTTCGAAGGCCGCACGCTGATCAACGATCTGTCGATCAAGCTGCCGCCGGGCGGCATCGTCGGTATCATCGGTCCGAACGGCGCCGGCAAGACGACGCTGTTCAAGATGATCACCGGTCAGGAAAAGCCGGATGCCGGTTCGGTCCGCATCGGCGAAACCGTACATCTCGGTTATGTCGACCAGAGCCGCGACGCGCTCGACGGCAACAAGACCGTCTGGGAGGAAATCTCCGGCGGCGCCGAAATCATCAAGCTCGGCAAGTTCGACATGAATTCGCGTGCCTATTGCGGCGCCTTCAACTTCAAGGGCGGTGATCAGCAGCAGAAGGTCGGCAATCTCTCGGGTGGTCAGCGCAACCGCGTTCACCTTGCCAAGATGCTGAAGGCCGGCGGCAACGTGCTGCTGCTCGACGAACCGACCAACGACCTCGACACGGAAACGCTCGGTGCGCTGGAAAGCGCGCTGGAAGCATTTGCCGGTTGCGCCATTATCATCAGCCACGATCGCATGTTCCTCGACCGTCTGGCGACACACATCCTCGCCTTTGAAGGCGAGGGCCATGTCGAATGGTTCGAAGGCAACTTCGAGGACTACGAGCAGGACAAGGTTCGCCGCCTCGGCCCTGATGCCTTGAACCCGGGCAGCCAGGCTCATAAGCGCCTGACGCGCTGATCGGTTCTTCACCGCTTTCAAAAGCCCCGGCTGTTCCGGGGCTTTTTTGATGCCTCGCGATCTTCCCTTCTGTTGGCGCGATCAGCACAGGCAAGTTCGCAATTCGGTGAAATGCCGCTTGCCTCAGCTACCCAAATCACATAAAGATATCTTTATATCTTGATTGGGTAGAATATGAGCGAACCGCTGAGGCTTGGACTGGATGCGCTGGTGGACGTCTTGAAGGCGGCCGGCGAACCGACGCGCCTGCGGCTGCTGGCCCTGCTGGCGGCAGGTGATCTCACCGTTACCGATCTTACGGAAATCCTGGGCCAATCCCAACCCCGCATCTCGCGGCACCTGAAGCTGCTCGGCGAGGCAGAGCTCATCGATCGCTATCAGGAGGGCGCCTGGGCCTATTTCCGGCTGGCGCATGAGGGCAAGGCCGCAGCGCTGGTGCGTAACCTCCTGAAGCATGTCTCCGAAAACGATCCGGTCGTACAGCGGGACGGCGAGCGTCTTGCCTCCGTCAAACGCCACCGCGCCGAGCGTGCGCAGGCCTATTTCAGCCGTAACGCTGCCGAATGGGACGAGCTTCGCCGCCTGCATGCGGCTGATGAAGAGGTGGATGCCGCCGTCATCAAGCTGCTCGGCAGCAATCCGATCGATTCCCTGCTCGATCTCGGCACCGGCACYGGCCGCATGCTGGAGCTTCTCTCCGGCCGCTATCGCCGGGCAATTGGCGTCGATGCCAGCCGCGACATGCTGAGTGTGGCACGCGCCAATCTCGACAAGTCCCGCATCACCACGGCTTCGGTACGCCACGCCGATATCCTCAATCTGCCTTTCGAGGGGCAGGACTTCGATCTGGTGACGATCCACCAGGTGCTGCATTTTTTCGACCAGCCCGAGATCGCGATCACCGAAGCTGCGCGCATGCTGCGGCCGGGCGGTCGCCTTGTCATCATCGACCTGGCGCCGCACGGCCTTGAATATCTTCGCGACGAGCATGCCCATGTCCGTCTCGGCTTCTCGCATCAGGCCATGTCGGAATGGGTGCGCAAGGCGGGGCTGGATGTCGAGCAGGTCGTCGATCTTCATCCGGGTCAGCAGGGCGAGAAGGGCCTCACGGTCACGATCTGGCTCGCGCGCGACCCGAGGCGCCTGATGGCCTCGCTGGAGAGCGAAGGCGCCATACCTACATTTGCCGGGAGAGAATAAATGACCCAGAACAACGACGCTCGCCGCCGCGATATCGCGATCTCCTTCGAGTTCTTCCCGCCGAAGTCCGAGGAGATGGAGGGCCAGCTCTGGAACACGGTCCGCGAGCTGCAGGACTGGAACCCGGAATTCGTATCCGTGACCTATGGTGCCGGCGGCACCACCAAGGCGCCGACGCTTTCCACGGTCACGCGCTTCCTGACCGACACACCGCTTGCAACAGCCTCGCACCTGACCTGCGTCAGCGCCACCAAGGAAGAGACGCATCAGGTGGTCGACAGCTTCCGCAAGGCAGGCGTTACGCACTTCGTGGCACTGCGCGGTGATGCGCCTGGCGGCGTTGGTGCGCCGTATCAGCCGCATCCGGGTGGTTACGCCAACGCAGCCGAACTGGTGGCCGGCCTCAAGCAGATCGGCGATTTCGAGATCTCCGTCTCGGCCTATCCGGAAAAGCACCCTGAAAGCCGCGACCAGGCGGCCGATATCGAGATGCTGAAGCGGAAGGCCGACAATGGCGCAGATCGCGCTCTGACGCAGTTCTTCTTCGACAATGACAATTTCGAGCGTTACCTCGAAAAGGTGCGTGCGGCCGGCGTCAAGATCCCTGTCGTACCTGGTATCATGCCGATCCAGAACCTGACGCAGCTGAAGCGCTTTGCCGGCGCCTGCGGCACGATCATTCCGGCCTTCCTCGACGAGCGCTTTGACGGATATGAGGAGAAGCCAGAGGAGCGGGCCAAGGTTGCCGCCGATGTCGCAGCCGAACAGATCGAAGATCTCATGCGTCGCGGTCTGCACGAATTCCATCTTTATACGATGAACCGCGCTCCGCTGGTCTCTGCCGTTCTCGACAATCTCGGCCTCTCGCGCCAGACGGCCAGAAGCGCCGGCGCGGCGGCCTGATCTGACAGTCGCCCGTGGGCAAGGGAAAAGCGCATGCCGGGCGGGGCATGCGCTTTTCAATATCTGGGGCTGATTGTTTCAGGAGTTCGGTATTTCAGTCTTTACGCTTCGCACCCGCTCAAATGAAGAGCATGGATACGACGAATGCGAACGCTGCACTGACCAACAGGACATTCAAGGATTGCGTAAGTCCCATGTCTGCCTCCTCGCGTTAACCAGCTAATAATATGTCGGAAATGTGTTAGTTGGGAAGCGCTTCTTGTGCTGCACTGCCGAAGAGGGCAGTGGATAAGTCTAGAGACGATCCGCTAAGTTTCTGAAATTCAATCGGAAAATCGCGCTCTCAAAATTTAACACTTTGTTACATACCGCGCATCGGGATTCATGCTTTTGGCGGAAGAATGGCGCGCTGCAGCATAGTCCTTTCAGGCGAGGGCGCGTGAGCGGCTATAGATGCGCCCATCGAGTATGATTAGCCCGAGGCCGATCAGCGCCATGCCGGCGATCTCGGTTGTCTCCAGCCGCTCCCCAAGGAACAGGAAGCCGAGGAGGATCGCGCTCGGGGGTACGAGCAGTGTCACCAGCGACGTATTGGTCGCGCCCGCTACTGCCATGATGCGGAAATAGAGAATATAGCCCAGGGCCGTCGACAGGAGGGCGATTGCCAGGATCGCGGCGATCGCGTTGCCCGAGGGGATGGCGAGCGTCCAGGGGTGATCCATGACGAGCGACAGCGGCAATGCAACCAGCGAGGAGGCCGTCATCTGCCCGGCGGCAATAACCGGCGGTGCGATGCCCCGGAAGCGCTTGCCGTAGGTTGCAGCAAATCCGTAGGAGATTGCGGCGATCACCGGCAGAAGCAGCGCCCATACCGGCAGATCGCCACGAGCCGCGACACTGGGGCCGATCAGCACGGCCGTCCCGAGCAGGCCGGTCAGGCAGCCGATGATCTTGGCCGAAGAGAGCTTCTCATCCGATGTCAGGTAATTGGCGATCAACACCGTCCAGATCGGCGTCGTGGCATTGAGAATGGAGGCGAGGCCGGCGCCGATGCGCGTCTGGCCGAAGAATATCAGCGCATGAGGCAGGGCGTTGTTGAGGATGCCGAGGACGAGCAATTCGCGCCAGCGGCTCCTCAAGAGCGGGTAGATGCCGAAACGGCCGGCGATATAGATATGCAGCGCAAGGGCTGCAATCGAAAGGCGCAGGAAGACGAGCGTGAGCGGCGGCACCTCGATGACGGCAATGCGCGCGAAGAAGAAGGAGCCGCCCCAGATGAGACCGAGCAGGGCAAGCAGGCCCCAGGTCAATGCGGTCATTCTCTGTTCCATGCCGATGCCTCCCGATGTTGGAGTACTGATATCCGATCGGCAGGAGACCGCCACCCGATTCATGCGGCCGGGTGGCGGGAGGTCGTCTCGTTACTCAGAGCGCGTTGAGCAGGGTGGGCGTGGCCCAGCCATCTGCCGGCATGCCTAGGCGCTGCTGTTCCTTCTGGATCGCGACACGGGTGCCGGAGCCGAGGATGCCGTCGATTTCGCCGACGTCATGGCCGAGCGAGTCGAGCTTGGTCTGCAGCTGTTTCATCTCTTCGTTGGACAGGCCCTGTTCCGGCGTACCCTTCTGATAGGTCGGGGCGCCGGAGAGGCGGGTCGCGAAATAGGCGGCCGACGTCGTGTAGATGAACGACTTGTTCCATTCCAGATAGATCTTGAAATTGGGATAGGCGATGAAGGCCGGCCCGAGGCGGCCCTGCGGCAGCACGAGATCGCCTTCGAGATTGGCAAAGGCAGTGTTGCCGTCGCGCGGCTTGACGCCGAGGTTGAACCATTCGCCTGCCGTCATCGTGCCGCCGAGGCCCGATTTTTCCCAGGGAAGATTATCCGGCACGGTGACTTCCTGCAGCCAGGGCTGGCCGCGCTCGAAACCAAGATGCTGGATGAACTTGGCAGCCGTCAGGATCGCGTCCGGGCTGCTCTGCTTGAGGCGAACATGGCCGTCGCCGTCGCCGTCCATGCCATAAGCGATGATATCGCGCGGCAGCATCTGCACCTGGCCGATTTCGCCGGCCCAGGCGCCTGTATTGGTCTGCGGGTCGAGGTCGCCGTGCTGCACCATCTCGATGAGGGAGATCAGCTGCGGGCGGAAGAGCTCCGGCCGGCGGCAGTCATGCGAGAGTGTCACCAGCGCGTTGCGCGTGTTGAAATCGCCCTGCACGGCGCCGAAATCCGTTTCCATTGCCCAGAAGGCGGTGATGATGCCGGCGGGAACGCCGAATTCCTGCTCGGCGCGGGCAAAGACATCGGCGTATTGCTTCATCTTCTGGCGGCCGATGTCGAGGCGTGCCTGACTAACGGTGCGCTGCGAGAATTCGAGGAAGGTCTGGCGGAAGACGCCCTGGGCGCGGTCGCGGCTCAGAACCTTGGGGTCGATCTGAGCACCGGCGAGCGCCTGGTCTGCAGCTTCGGCGCTGGCGCCGGCTGCAATCGCGCCCTTCTTGACGCCCTCGAGGAAGGCAGAGAGATCGCCGCCGCAGGGTGCCGCAGGGGCCGAAGCTGCCGCATTCGGAGCCTGCTGGGCGGCAGCGCCTGTTGCAATGGCGCAGGCAAACAGAAGGGCAAGTGCAGAGCGGCCTTTAAGCGAGCGGTGCATGAAACGATCCTCGTAAAAACACATGGAATTCCGTCGCTTTCCCAGAGGAATGTGACGGAAGCAAGAAAGATTAGGGTACGTTACTAAGAATTTCTATCCTTGGAAACGTCAGCCACCCAGTTGTTCCAGTTTTTCGCAGAACCGGCGAAGACATTGATATCCGTCGGCCCCCGGATCCCGGGGATGACGCCCGTCGACGTATATTGCCAGAAGGCCCAGCGGCGGTCGGCATAGGTCACGTCTGGATGTTTGGCGGTGGAGCGGACCCAGAAATGATAGTCCTGGAAATAGCCGGCGAGGTTCTCGCGGTGAAAATCGACAGAGGTATAGATGATCGGCCGCTTGCCGTAATAGGCCTCCAGGCGATTCATGAAGCGCTGCATTTCGGATCGCACCGTGGCCGGATCGGGGCGGAAGCGGCAGGTCTTCGATTCTGCATTCCACTCAACATCCAGCACCGGCGGCAGGCGCATCGATTCCTTCGGGACGTTACGGATGAACCAGTCGGCCTGGTCGTCGGCGGAGGAGCAGAAATAATAGAAGTGGTAGGGCGCATGCGGAATGCCTGAGGCCGCTGCCTCGCGCCAGTATTCGTCGAAGCGCGGGTCGATCCTGTCCTTGCCTTCGGTCGCCTTGATGAAGGCAAAGGCAACGCCTGATTTGCGCACCGTCTGCCAGTCGATATCGCCCTGCCATTTGGAGATGTCGATGCCGTGGACTGCGTTTTGCTGCGGGCGCTTGGGGCCGAAATCCTGCGGATCGGTATCCTTGAAGTGGGTCTTCGGCTTTATGGAAGCGGTCTCGAGATAATCGTAACCCGTGGAGCTGCAACCGGCGAGCAGCAGGGCAAGCGGCACGACGCAAAACAGAAGCCGACGCATGAATGTCCCGTCGTGATGATGGATCTGCCCCACAGCCTGACCTTCGAATACACGCGCCCAGCAGAGGGTATAACCCTCTTTTCTAATATCAACGTAAAAAATTGGTTATTTACAAGCGAATTATGAGCGCTTGCTGATAATAGCGGCTCGCCACGCATAACCGCCGCCGATCCTGTCGAACGACAATGTCGCGCTGTTTTCAGCTGCTTGCGCTTCCAGAACCTCGCGCAGATTGGAGCGCGGTGTGACGTGGAACTTGGCGAGCCATGCCTGCAGCAGGCGGCGGAACCAGGCAGGCAGGCCTTCCTGCTGGCCGAAATCGACGATGTGCAACTGGCCGCCGGGATTGAGCGCGGCGATCGACGCATCCACCGCGCGTTCCCAATCCGGGATCATCGACAGCGCGTAGGAAATCAGAATGCGGTCGAAACCGGCAGCGCCGAATTCGCGCGGCGTATAGGCCGTGGCATCCGCGACCCGGAAATCCGGTATCGTCGCCTTGGTGGCGAAGGTCTTGCGGGCGGAGATCAGCATTTCCTGGGAAATATCGAGACCGTAGAGCTTGGCCGTCGGAAAATGCCTGTGGGCGAGCGCCATGTTGCGACCGGTACCGCAGCCGACTTCAAGCAGCGTGCCGCCCTGGGGAACGTCGAGGTTGCGGATCGTACGGTCGCGGCCGAGAAGATAGTATTTGCGGGTGAGATCGTAGAAATGGCGCTGGTAGCGATACATGCCGTCCATCAGGTCGGCATGTTCCTCGCTCTTGACGGTCATCTCGCTGACTTTGCTCACGCCTTCTTCCCGTAGATATGGAAGCCGCCGTAGATTGCCGAGCGGTCCTGGCTGGTCATTTCACGCGACTGCTCTTCGAAATAGTGCCACTGGTCACGGATTACAGGGGCGAGGCGGCCTTCGATGATGCTCTTTTCGGCCGCCGTGCGGAAGATCACGCGCGCACCCTCGCGGGCGGTGCGGGTGATTTCGCGCCAGACGTCGTTGAGCTGCTGGTCGGTCATCCAGTCCTGTGCATCGAGCAGGATGTAACGGTCGCGCGAGGCAGCCGGCTCGCCGGCCAGAAGCTCGGTGAAGCTTGCATGATGGACGTTGACGCGGTCGACATTGGCGCGGATCACGTCGTAATGCTCGGGCTTCAGATAGGTCGGGAGCGGGCCTTCCTCGCCATCCGCATAGCGGCGTGCGAAAGCCTGCCAGGCGAAGTAGTTGTC
Source organism: Rhizobium sp. 05N49 (assembly GCF_056396805.1). Lineage (NCBI taxonomy): Bacteria > Pseudomonadati > Pseudomonadota > Alphaproteobacteria > Hyphomicrobiales > Rhizobiaceae > Rhizobium > Rhizobium sp. 05N49. The sequence continues at coordinate 521,399 of NZ_JBFTME010000001.1, read as the reverse complement.
GCGCATGGGGAAATGGCAGGCGAGTTTTTCAAGGCGGTGCTTCAGAACAGGCGCGATGGAATTGTCGGCGGCAAGGCTTGCCAGCTCGTCATATTGCTGCGGCGGAATGCCGAGGCCGAAAAGCGAGCTCTTGCGGTTGGTGATCCAGCGAACGATGGGTTTTTCGAAGAGGGGAGCGATCTGGTCGTCGAAGAACTGGCGCTGCTCGCGGATCGTACGGGCCTTGGTCATTTCCTGCAGCTTTACGCCATGCAGGCGGGCAAGAAGGTGAGCGGCGCCGATGAAGCGGCCGAGCAGGCCGGTTTCATAGATGTTGCGGTCGAAGACCGTGACACGGCGGCGGCCGAACTTGCGGGTGTTCCAGTAGGCGCGCGTCGTATCGTCGAGATTGGATGACAGATAGCGGTCGAAAACCCGGCTGTTCGACTTCTCGTTCGGCATGGCCAGGAAACGGACGAGATCAGAATGGCCCGGCAGGTTCTTGAAGGCGGCAAGCTTCAGCCTGTTCAGCGCAATGTGGTGCGGATTGAGATCGACGACGTCGATCGAAGCCGGCGCCTTGGAGAGGTAGGCCAGCATGTTGCAGCCGCCCGAACCGATCGTGACGATGCGGTGATTGGGCTTCAGGTCCATTGCCTGCATGTCGAGGTCCGGGTCTTCCCAGATCTGCGGATAGACGAGGCCCGAGAAGAGCATGCCGAAGAGACGCTCCGAGAAGCCGTCCTTGGAAAAAGCCTTGTGGCGGAGAAGCGCTGCCTTGAGTTTCCGGTTCTTGCGGAAGCCGGTATCCGGTGCAAATTCCGACATGAGTCTGTCACCTTTTTAGCGTTCAGGGCGTGTAACCCGCCTCTGCTACAGTTTGATGACGCGCCCTGTGGGCCAGGGTTTCAACGGCGCTCCGCGAAGACCTCAGCGAAAATTGAAGGCGATTGAAACACTTCTTTTCGCTTCGCCCTTTTCGCGGGGAGCGTTTCCTGCTTCTCTCCCTTCCGTGGAGGATTGCATGCGAGTTGTTCCGCGTATCTTCAAGGGCTTGGCCCTGCTCGTCATTCTCGTCGTCGTAGGCGCAGTCGCGTGGCTCTCCATAGCTCCGCCGGAACTCCTGAAGGTGGGTAATGGCTATACTGCCAAGATCGTCTGCTCCAATGTCTTCATCGCGGGGCGCGATCCCGACATAGTTCTCCACGATGATGTCCAGGCACCAGGAAATCCGTTGCTCAGGCTGATGCGCGTCGAGATCGACCGCGACGGCGGGCGGGTGACATCGCGTTTCATGGGTCTGTTTGCGCCGAGCTATGCGCTTTATCGCGGCGCCCTCGGCTGCACGAGTGTGCCTGACGGCAATTTCGATGCCGCCGCCAGAGCCGTGCCACTGGTGTCGGCGCTGCGGGCGGGGGCGAACGATGCATCATGGCCGGACGGTGAGGGTGTCGATCCTGCGACAGGCAATGCGAAGGTCGCAGCCCTTCTGGCCGATACCGCGCTTGCCGGGCCTGCCATGCGGGCGATGGTCGTCATCCAGGATGGCCGCGTCATTGCCGAGAATTATGGGCCGGGTTTCGGCGCCGATACGCCGCTCATCGGCTGGTCGATGACGAAGACCGTGAATGCGGCGTTGATCGGCCGGCTGATGCTATCAGGCAAGATCTCCTTCGATGACACGCATCTCCTGCCGCAATGGGCCGGTGATTCGCGCGGAGACATCAAACTCTCCGACCTGCTCGGCATGGAAAGCGGGCTCGCCTTCAACGAAGATTATGGCGCCGTCGCCGATGTGACGCGCATGCTCTATCTCGACCCCGATATGGTTTCCCTGCCGGCGGGCGCCCCTCTGGTGGCCGCGCCGGGCACGGATTTCCATTATTCCAGCGGTACGGCGGTGCTTCTGTCCCGTATCTGGATGGATAAGGTCGGTGATCCGCGGGCGGCCTTCGATTATCCCCGCGATGCGCTGTTTTCTCCGCTCGGCATGACGAGCGCGGTCTTCGAAGCCGATGAGCGCGGGACGTTTACCGGCAGTTCCTATCTCTATGCCACGGCGCATGACTGGGCGCGCTTCGGCCAGTTCCTGCTGCAGGACGGTGTGTGGAATGGACAGAGGCTTCTGCCGGAAGGCTTTGTTGCGACGATGCGGACACCGACAGCAAGTTCGGGGGGCAAATATACGCAAGGCCAGGCCTGGCTTGCCGGACCTGGCGGCGGCACGAGCGCGGAGTTCGGCCTGCCGCAGGATACGTTCTGGCTGCAGGGGCATGACGGCCAGACGATGGCAATCGTTCCCTCGGCAAATCTCGTCTTCGTCCGCATGGGACTGACCCCGAGCTGGCTGCGCTACAGGCCGCAGATCGTGCTGAAGGAAATCCTCAATACGCTTCAGGCGGCGAAAGCCGGCTGAGGCCCGTCACAGACAGTCTGTATCAATTATTGGACGATCAGTAATTGCCCTGGGCGATGTCGGTCATGCCCTTGCGCTTGGCGTCATAATAGTAACCGCGGGCGTAGAGACGAACGGCGTCGTCTTCCTTCCTGTCGGCAACCTGCCAGGCGCCCTGCAGGTACTTGCCCGCATATTTGATATTGGTTTCGGCATCGAAAAGGCCGGCGGGATTACCGTCGTAACCCATCGACTTTGCGGTGTTGTACTTGATCTGCATGAGACCGAAGTAGCCGCGCTTGTTATAGGCCTTGGAATTGTAGCGGCTCTCGCGATGGACGACGCGGTGGAGCAGCGATTCCGGAATTGCGTAAAGCTTGGAATATTTGCTGATGAGCTTGCTGACGAGGCTCTTTTCGACGGTCGGAGCATCGTCGCCGTCGTCATCGCTGAACATCGGCGGAGCGGCCGGCGGATCGATCGGGCCGGATTCGTCAAAGCCGTAGTCCATGGCGAAGCGCGGCGTGGTATCGACGGCGGCAAGCGCTGCGAGCGCGCCGTTCTGCGGTGTCGTTGCAGCGAAGGCAAGCTGTGTCGAGGGGCTTGCGGGCGAGCCTGGACGCGGCGTCGGAATGACGGACTGGATTGCCGTCATCTCGGGTGTCAGCGGGATCGGAGCATAGCCATTGACGGCAACCTGCTGTACGCCGCCCTGCATGGCGAAATCGCCGGCCTGCTGCTGAACGGGGGAGACCACATTCGGCATGGCTGCTGCGGTGAGAACAGGTGCGGCGGTTGCTGCCTGCGGATTGAGCGTGGCGACGGCCGGAGCAGTTGCGCCTTCGGCAGTCGGGATAGCCGCCAGCGTTGCGTCTTCACCCGGCTTCGGCATGGGAATCACGGTCTGTGCGGCGGTCAGTTCCGCCTGAGAGGTATATTCAACGCTCGCGCATCCGGAAATGACGCCGCAGAGCATGGTCGAGACCACGAGACTGCGTTTCAGGCCGGAAAATCCGATCGCTACCATTCTCTCACTTTCGTGAATCGCGCCGCCCCGGCAGCGTCTTAAAAGTTATCAAATACCTTAAGCCCGGGGATAGCCATTAACCTATTCGTGGCTTTCCAGCAACCACGGAAAATTATTAGAGCCTTTCCCGGTCAGATTGCAGCATTCTGTTGGCTCAAACGGAGTTGGATGGTCGACCGGCAGGCGCGCGTCGTAGCCCAGATCTACGGCCAAGCCGGCCGGTCGATCAGGCGGCCCGATTCAGCCAACCCGAAGGGCCGGGCATCTTTGCCCTGTCGAAAACCTGCTCCGGCAGAATGCTGCAATCTGACCGGGAAAGGCTCTAAGCTGCAATACGGCGATACCCGGCGGTTACGGCGCCTGCTGCGATGAGCAGAGTGCCGCCGGTGCGGTTAACCGCACGCTGCACGCTCGCCTTGCGAATCAGGCCGCGGGCGGCGTGAGCGGCAAGGGCGTAACAGGAGGCATTGATGGTGGCGAGCACGAGGAAGGTCGCTTCCATGATCAGCATCTGATCGAAGAAGGGAAGGGCAGGGTTCAGGAACTGCGGTACGAAGGCGACGAAGAAGACGATGCTCTTCGGATTCAGCGCCGTCACCACATAGGCATGCAGGAAGATCCGCAAGGACTTTTCTTCCGGCAGGTTATCGTTGTCAGCGATGTGCTCGCCAATGATCGGTGCCCGCCAGAGCTTGATTCCGAGCCAGATGAGGTAGGCGCCGCCGACCCACTTCAGCACGGTAAACAGCGAAGCGGATGCGGCGAGCAGGGCGCCCAATCCGAAAAGCGATGCCGTCATGGCCGTGAAATCGCCGAGAGCCACGCCTGAAACGGTCGCCAGCGCCGTTTTCCGGCCATGACCAAGCGCATAGGAAACGACCAGAAGAATGGTCGGTCCCGGTATGGCCAGCATGATGGCGGATGCGGCTGCAAAAGCGAGCCAAGCTTCAAGCGACATGGAATCTCCTCCTATTCCTAGAGAACAAGCAAAGACATCATATTAGCCATCCGTCAATCATGCCCCGGTGTATTTTTGCCCGATCTGGTTCATTACTTCACCAAACCATGCAGTTGAAAGATCAAACGGCTTGCCACCCTTGATGCGGGGAAATTCTATTGCGCGCAACTTGCCGTTCTGCGCTTCATCATGGCCGGTTACACCCGAAATCTTGTTGAGGGCGCTTTCGACGGCGAGGTCGACCATGCTCTGGATCAGCCGCAGATCTTCGCCGTTTGCCGGTGCCGAGCGGGCGAAATAGCCGGATTTCTGGACGAGAGAGCGCTCGGCGTCGAGCAGGCTCGCGAACTGTTTCTGGAACCAGGCGCCGACATTGATCGTGTCGATCTTGACATGGCCGAAGGCATCGCGCTTGACCGTCTCGCCCGCGGCTTCGCGTTCAGCGACGATGGCGTCGAGGCAGGCGCCTTCCGACGCGAAGACGGTGGCATGGCCGGTCCTGTCCATGATCTCCTTCAGGCGCGCGGCTTCGGCATCAAGGTCGAAGGCCATTTCCGGCAGGTAGACGGCGTCGATGCTCTTCATATGCGCGTTCATCATCAGGCCGTCGACATATTCGTTGCCCTTGGTGCGCTGCAGGTAGGCACGGGCGGTCGCGGCCGTCAGCCAGCCGCAGTGGCGGCCCATGACCTCGTGGATGACGAGCGTGCGCGGTGCGGCGGTCTGTTCGTTGCTGACATTGTCGAAGAAATGGGCGCCGACTTCGGCCGCCGTCCAGGCGCCGAGCGACTGGCGGATCGGCACGACGTCGTTGTCTACGGTCTTCGGCAGGCCGACGACCGTCAGGTCATAGCCATTGGCCGAGAGATAGGCGGCGAGATCGGCAGCGGTCGTGTTGGTATCGTCGCCGCCGATCGTGTGCAGAATGGTGACGCCGTCATTGGCAAGACGTTCGGCGGCGACCCGCAGTGGATTTTCGCCTTCCTTGACCAGGCCACGCTTCACGCAGTCCGCAGCATTGGTGAGCTTCACGCGGCTGTTGCCGATCGGTGAACCGCCATAACGATGCAGGAGCGGCGCCTTCTCCCGCATCTCCTTGGCGATCACAACGCTGTCGCCGAGCAGCACGCCCTGATAGCCGGACTTGTAGGCGATGAGTTCGATATCGGGTGCGATGTCGCTATAGCGCTCGATCAGGCCGCCGACGGCGGATGAGAGGCAGGGCGCCAGGCCTCCGGCGGTCAGCATTGCGACTTTCTGTTTGGCCATAGATCCCTCCTTTGGCGCCCGATGCGCGCGATTGCAGCGGCTCAAGTCTCTGTTTTACGCATGCCGGTATCGCAAACCGCTGCACTTTTTGCGCGACATGCTTCCGGTAACGCATGGATGCGGCAGGGAAAGTGCCCTGTAAAGTAAAGAATTTACGAAAAACGGACCATTCTGCAGTGCAGCTGCCGGAACCGTCGATATAATCGGTTCAATGCCGGTCCACCTATCCATAAGTGTTGTGGAAATCGCCGGGCGTTGTGCGAATAATGTAGAAAATAGCGGACACAGCGGAAGGTCGCGGGATCAGCGACAATTACCGAATTGTGAAAACTGTTTTCAAACCTACGACCAATAGCCGCCTTGCAATGGCAACGATTATTTGGTCAAGGTGTTTCTTCTAGAACTTGCTGCATTGCGAGAAGATGACGATGTCTTTCTGGGAAAAACTGGTGAATGCCATTGGCAATACCGCGGGCAATGCGCTCTTTGCGGTGGTCGAGGCTATTCGAACAGTTTTCGAAGGCGATCCGGAGACGCGCCGCAAGGTCGCCTTCTCCGTAGCCGTCATTGCGCTTTCGGCCAAGATGGCAAAAGCCGACGGTATTGTCAGCGAAAAGGAAGTTCAGGCTTTCCGCGATATTTTCGAGTTTCCGCCGAGCGAAGCAAAGAATGTCGCGCGCCTCTATAATCTCGCCCGCCAGGACGTTGCCGGTTACGAAGCCTATGCGGCCAAGCTGTCGACGCTGTGCTCGACCTGCGCTGCCAATTGCCCGGTTCTGGAAGACGTGCTCGATGGCCTGTTCCATATTGCCAAGGCGGACGGGCTGATCCACGAGAATGAAATGTATTTCCTGCGCCATATCGCGGAAATCTTCCAGATGAGCGACGCCCGCTTCGATCAGATCGCCGCGCGCCATGTCTCTGATGGGCGCGACCCCTACAAGGTTCTCGGCGTTTCGCCGGCAGACGATTTCCCGACCATCCGCCGCCACTACCATGTGCTCGTCAGCGAGCATCATCCGGATCGGCTGATCTCGCGCGGCGTGCCGGAAGAGTTTCATGCCATTGCCAACGAACGGATGGCAGCGTTGAACGACGCTTATGCGGCGATCGAAAAGGAACGCCGCGCCGCATGACCTCATTCGAGGCCGATTACAGCCGAGCGCGCGTCCGGCCTTCGCCGAACCATGGCGAACGTGCCGATGGCCAAAAACCGGATATGATCCTGCTGCATTATACCGGCATGCCGAGCGCTGAAGGAGCGCTCGACTGGCTCTGTCGGGATGAAAGCCAGGTTTCCAGCCATTATTTCGTGCAGCCTGACGGCGAGGTCCTGCAACTCGTGCCGGAGAGCCGCCGCGCGTGGCATGCGGGCAAGAGCTCCTGGCACGGCGAGACGGATATCAATTCGCGGTCGATCGGCATCGAGATCGCCAATGCCGGCCATCCGGGCGGGCTTCCAGATTACCCGAAAGAGCAGATTGCTGCCGTGATCGAATTATGTCGTGATTGCGGCGATCGCTGGTCAATCGTGCCTGAAAGGGTGCTTGGGCACTCCGATGTCGCCCCCGTTCGCAAGGTCGATCCCGGCGAAAAATTCCCCTGGCGCGAACTCTACGAGGCTGGCGTAGGCCATTGGGTGGAACCCGCCGCGATTACCGGCGGACGCTTCTTCCAGCGCGGTGACCGCGGGCAACCGATCGAGGCGCTGCAATCCATGCTCTCGCTTTATGGTTACGGCACTGAGATCACGGGCGAATTCAGTGATAAGACGGCGGGTGACGTGGAAGCCTTCCAGCGGCATTTCCGCCCCGAACAGGTGGACGGAATCGCCGATTTCTCGACGATCGACACGCTGCACCGCCTGCTCTCGGCGCTGCCGCGTTATTCCTGATTTTTCACAGTTTCCAACATTACCGATTTTCCATGTTTGGGCGCGAAAATCGGACTGCCACATCATTTCCCTATTATCTCCTCATTGCGATGGTCTAAGGGCTTCCGCTAAGCGACGCCGATGGTTGTTCCCAAGCTAAATCGAAGGCGTCATGTGAAACGATAAGAATTGCTGCGAGGCCTGATCAGTTATTGGTCAGGAATACATCAGGACCGCGAGGCGCGCAGTCCGGTAATTCTTTGGGTCGGAGTGATCAAGACTACATGAGAAAACTGATTGTTGTTGCTGCAGCATGCGTTGGCATGGTGCTGGCAGGAAATAGCTTTGCCTTTGCGAATGACTGGGGTGTGCGGGCCGATGCGCCTGTGAAGAAAATCGAGCGTCCGCAGAAGACTGCGGAGCGCGTGCACGAGAAAGAACGCCCGCAGAAGACGGCGCAGCGCGTGCAGAAGAAAGCGCAGCGTCCGCTGAAGACGGTCGAGCGCCAGAGCGGCTATCCCGTCGCCGAAGTTTCCGGCGATTCCTATTCCGCACTGATCAGCAAATATGCTAATCAATATGATGTGCCGGTGGCTCTTGCGACTGCCGTCATCCGTGTCGAAAGCAATTTCAATCCGATGGCGCGCGGCACCCACGGCGAGATCGGCCTGATGCAGATCAAGCCGGCAACGGCCCGCATGATGGGCTATTCCGGCAGCGCCAAGGGCCTGTTCGATCCGGAAACCAACATCAAGTACGGCATGAAGTACCTGGCGGCCGCCCATGATCTCGGTGGTGGGCAGACCTGCAATACCATCCTCAAGTACAATGCCGGCCACGGCGCGACGCGCATGAACCCTGTCTCCAAATCCTATTGCGGCAAGGTTCTTGCGATGCTCTGAACCGCAGGCGCCCGTCTCTGACAGGAGCTTGATGCTTCACGGCGATTGCCATGCTATCGCTACCTCCAAAAGAGGTGAGATATGGCAGTCGACTTCAGGTTCATCGTTATCGGCCGCGGCATGATGGGTGCCGCGGCCGCAAAATATCTGGCCCGCCGGACCGACGGCGTTGCCGTCATCGGCCCGGATGAGCCTGAAGACCGCAAGGCGCATGAAGGCGTCTTCGCCAGTCACTATGACGAAGGCCGCATCACCCGCACCATCGATCCGGACCGCGACTGGGCCTTGCTCGCCAACCGCTCCATCGCCCGCTATGGCGAGATTGCCGAAGAAAGTGGCGTTGATTTCTATACGCAAGCCGGCTGCCTCGCTGTGGGGCCTCCGGYCAGCGATTATCTTGCCGCCACGCGACGGGCTGCAACCTCGCTCGGTGTCGACACGGCTTCTTTCGAGGAAGCCGGGCTGAGGAGGCAATTTCCCTACTTTGATTTTCCTGCCGGCAGCACCGGCATTTTCCAAGCAAAGGGCGCAGGCCATATCAGTCCGCGCAAGCTGGTAAAGGCGCAGTCGCTGCTCTTGGAAAAGGCAGGTGCGACTGTCATCCGCGATCACGCCACCTCGATCCGGGAGGAGGGTGGGGTGGCTGTCGTCACGACTGATGGCGGCGAGGTTTGGCGAGCCGAGAAAGTGCTGCTTGCGGCCGGTGGTTTTTCCATTTCGCAGAATCTCTTGCCGCAATCCGTTGATATGACGGTTTACGGGCGCACCGTGACCCTTTTCGAGGTGGCGGAAGAGGATGCACACCGCTTTGCCGGCATGCCGTCGCTAATCCTCGATGCACCCGGCATCGATATCTATCTGCTGCCGCCAATCCGTTACTCCGATGGCAAGCTCTATCTGAAGATCGGTGGTGATCCGGACAATCTCGTGCTGAACAACGACAAGGACATGCGTGCCTGGTTCCGCACCGACGGGAGGGAGGTTGCCCGCGAACACTTCAAGAGCATTGTCGCACGCATATTGCCCGAACTCGAGGCGCGGTCCATTTCCAGTGCATCCTGCGTCGTCTCCTATACCAAGAGCCGCTACCCGATGATCGGCTATACCGCTTCGCCGCATATCGCTGTTCTGACCGGCTGCATGGGAACGTCAGCCAAGAGCTCCGACGAGATCGGCAGGCTGGGGGCCGAGCTCATTCTGGCAGGCGGAATCAAGGATCAGGGCTACGCCACGGATTTCGCACCTTATTTCCGTTAAGCCTGCGCCCGATATTTCGTTGGCTTTTGCGGGCTTCCTCGTTTAAAGGAGCCCCTGCCAGTTGGCGGGGCAGCCGCGCTTTACCAATGCCGAAAGGCGGTAGGGTGAGGAAAGTCCGGGCTCCACGGAAACACGGTGCCGGATAACGTCCGGCGAGGGCGACCTCAGGGAAAGTGCCACAGAAAGCAAACCGCCTGTCATGACAGGTAAGGGTGAAAGGGTGGGGTAAGAGCCCACCGCATCTCCGGCAACGGATATGGCACGGTAAACCCCACCGGGAGCAAAACCGAATAGGGATGACGCGGTTGGCGAAAGCCTTCCGGCCTGTTTCTGGGTCAGTCATCCGGGTGGGTTGCGTGAGGCAGCGTGCAAGCGCTGTCCCAGATGAATGGCTGCCACGTTCCGGTTCGCCGGAGCCATACAGAACCCGGCTTACAGGCCAACTGGCGATTAACACCGCGGCGTTTCCATTGCCGCAAGATCCGATTTCTTTCCTGACAAGTCATTGAAATGCCTGAAACCGAGGCGAGGTCTCACGGGTCTTGCGCGGCCGATTTTCCCGTTCGGCTGCGGTACTTCAGGCGGTGTCGGAGAATCGCTTTCCTAACCCTTTGTTAAACTTAACAGCTTATAAATGTTCGATACTGCGCCCACCTTAAAAGGGGCTCATCCCATTGACGCCCATATGGTCCCATGCTATCCCAAATGCGCACTGCATCAGGGCAATCATCTGCCCATTCATCGCAAAGCAAAGGCGCCTTCCGGACCGGAAGCGTCGGGAGGATCCTGGTTCTTCCGGCTTGCGAAGCTGTGCCTGACTTAAGGGGTTTCGGGCGGCAAAATGCTTTCCGGGCTCTTTCGGAAACGGATGTTTCGTGTCATGAGCCGCTTCCTTTCGAATGCGACCAACAGGATCGATACCAAGGGCCGGGTTTCCGTGCCGGCGGCGTTTCGTTCCGTGCTGGCGCAGCGCAATATCCCGGAGCTTTACTGCTTCCAGGATTTTGTGTTTCCGGCGATCAGCGTCGGCGGCCCGGATCTTCTGGAGAGGTTCGAGCGGCAGATTGCGGCGGAAGATCCGTTTTCGCCGGAGGCAAACGAGATGTCGCTTCTCATTCATGGGGGCGGGGTCTTCATGAAGCTCGACGCCGAGGGGCGGCTGATGGTCACGGATTTCATTCGCGACTTCACCGGCATTTCGGACGAGGTGACCTTCGTGGGTCGGGCGGATCACTTTCAGCTCTGGCAGCCGCAAGCATTCGCGGCCGCGCAGGCGCAGGCACGAGGGGAGCGCAAGCTGGCGGGCAAGCGTTCCTGAGAGGACGAGGGAACGGAATGGTGGCGAATCCTGGCGGAGGTTCAACTGAAGCCGGTGGCGGACCGGTTCGCCACATTCCGGTTCTTCTCAAGGAAGTGCTTGCGGCGCTGGAGCCTTCTTCCGGCAAGGTCATTCTTGACGGCACTTTTGGTGCGGGCGGATACACTTCCGCCATTCTTGGCGCCGGCGCCGATGTGATCGCGCTCGATCGCGATCCGACCGCGATTGCCGCGGGCCAGGCGCTTGTCTCAGCGCATGGCGGTCATCTCAAGCTCATCCATTCGCAGTTTTCGCAACTTGCCGATCATGCGCCGGAAGGTGGGCTCGACGGCGTGGTGCTCGATATCGGCGTTTCCTCCATGCAGATCGACGAGGCCGAGCGCGGCTTCTCCTTTCAAAAGAGCGGCCCGCTCGACATGCGCATGTCGGTTTCAGGCGTTTCTGCCGCCGATGTCGTCAATCGCGCCAAGGTCGCCGATCTCATCAGGATCTTCCATTATCTCGGCGAGGAAAGCCAGGCACCGCGCATCGCCCATGCCATCGAGAAGCATCGCGCCGAGAAGCCCTTCGAGACGACGCGGGATCTCGCCGGCCTCATCGAGCTGGTGACGCCGCGCAAGATGAAGGACAAGATCCATCCGGCAACGCGCGTCTTTCAGGCGCTGCGCATCTTCGTCAATGACGAACTCGGCGAATTGGCGCAGGCGCTGTTTGCCGCCGAGCGGGCTCTGAAGCCCGGCGGTCGTCTCGTTGTCGTCACGTTCCATTCACTGGAAGACCGGGTCGTCAAGAAATTCTTCTCCGACCGGGCCGGCAAGGCCTCCGGCTCCCGCCACCTGCCCATTGCGCATGAGCGCGCCGCGACCTTCGAGCCGGTCGGCAAGCCGATGGTTTCTGCCGGCGAAGAGGAGGCTCAGGTCAATCCGCGCGCCCGTTCCGCCAAGCTGCGCGCCGGCCAGCGCACCAGCGCTCCCGCTGAAGCCGAAGACATGTCGCTCTTCGGATTCCCCAATCTTGCCAGCCTCGGAAAGCTTGGAGCTTGATATGCTGAGAACGTTCGATCTTGTCCTCATCGGCATCATGACGGCGGCAGCCGCCGTCACCTATACGATCAAGCACCGCGCCGAACTGAAGCTCGAGGAGGTTCATCGCCTCGAGGCGGAGATCAAGCTGGAGAAGGACACGATCGATCTCCTGAAGGCCGACTGGGCGCTGCAGTCGCAGCCGAACCGCCTGGAGCGGCTGGTCAATGCCTATAATAGCGAGTTGCAGTTGCAGCCGACGGATTCGACATCGCTTGCCCATGCGCGCGAGCTGCCGATGCTGAAATCGCAGGTTCCGCCGCCAGACATTACCGAAGCGAAGGCCGGCGCCAAGCCGGGTGCCGTCGCCAAGTCTCAGCCGGTCCCAACGCGGGCGCCACGCGAAGCCGAAGACGCGGACCAGATCGAGACGGGGGCGCTGGAATAATGTCCTTTCTTTCCCGCATCATGGTGCTGAAGAGCCAGGCGCATTTTTCCGCCGGCGTTTATAATCGTTTCGGCGCTCCCTCGGGTATGGCGATCGAAGGCTCGCGCAAACGCAAGTCGGGGCAGGCCAGAAGCCGTGTCGGCCTGCTGATCGTCGGGTTTACCGCGCTTTATGCCGTCATCGGCGCACGCATGGTCGAATATGCGATGAAGGAGCCGGAATCGGTCTCGTCTATCCTGCCGCCCGACCGGCTGATGGCATCGCGCCCCGATATAGTCGATCGCAACGGCGAAGTGCTGGCGACCGATATCCGCACCGTTTCGCTGTTTGCCGAGCCGAACAAGATCGTCGATGCGGACGAGGCAGTCGAGAAGCTGCAGACGGTGCTTTCCGACCTCGACGTCAAGGACACATACAAGAAGCTGTCGAACCGCACCTCGCATTTCGCCTGGCTGCGCCGTCAGCTGACGCCGAAGCAGCAGAGCCAGATCCTGGCACTCGGCATTCCCGGCATCGGTTTCCGTCCGGAAAAGCGCCGCTTCTATCCGGGCGGCGCGACGGCCGCCCATATCCTCGGTTACGTCAATATCGACAACCGCGGCGTTGCCGGTATGGAGAAATATATAGACGATCAGGGCCTCGCCGATCTCGCCTCGGTGGGCATGACGAGCAACCAGCCGTTGGAGCCGGTGCGTCTTTCGATCGATGTGCGCGTGCAGGCAATCCTGCGCGATGTCGTTGCCAATGCCGTGGTCAATTACAAGGCCAAGGGGGCAGGGGCAGTCGTGCTGGATGCGCATACGGGCGAAGTGATTGCCATGGCATCCGCGCCGGATTTCGACCCCAACAATCCGCAGGAAGGCTCCAAGGACGGCTGGCTGAACCGCATGTCGAACGGCACGTTCGAAATGGGCTCCACCTTCAAGACCTTTTCCACCGCCATGGCGATCGACAGCGGCAAGGTCTCGCTGAAGGACAGTTTCGACGCCACCAACCCGATCCGCATCGGCGGCTTCACCATTCACGACTTCCATGGCCAGCGCCGCTGGCTGACCGTGCCCGAAATCTTCGAATATTCTTCCAATATCGGGACGGCAAGAATGATCGATATCGTCGGCATGGAGATGCAGAAGGATTATCTGACGCGCCTCGGCCTGCTGACCAAGATGCAGACGGAACTTCCCGAAGTGAAGATGCCGAGCCAGCCGCGTGTCTGGAAGAAGATCAACTCGATCACGATCTCCTTCGGCCATGGCGTGGCCACGACGCCGCTGCAGACGGCGGTCGCCGGTGCCGCGCTCATCAATGGCGGCAAGCTGATCGAGCCGACCTTTTTGCCGCGCAATCGCGAGCAGGCCGATGAAGTCGCCGAAATGGTCGTCAAGAAAAGCACCAGCGACGATATCCGCTATCTCTTCAAGCTGAATGGCGTAAAGGGCTCCGGCCGCAACGCCGATGTGCCGGGATTCCATGTCGGCGGCAAGACCGGCACGGCCGACAAGGTCGTCAACGGCCGCTACGCCAGCAACCTGAATTTCAACGCTTTTCTGGCGGCGTTCCCGATCGACAATCCGAAATATGTCGTGCTGACCTTCTGCGACGAGCCGCTTGACGGCGAGCAGCATCAGCGCATCGCCGCCTATACGGCAGCCCCCATGGTCAAGAACATCGTGCGCCGCGCCGCGCCCATCCTCGGTGTCGAGCCGGAATTTGGCGAAGACGGCTCGGCCTTGTTGGTGTCTTATTGAGTGTGAATCAATGTCGGCGTCGATTCGTAAGGGGCGGTCGACCTGAACCAGAGAAGTGCATTCGATGAAATTGCGGGACCTCGCCGGAAATGCGTTTCCGGAACTCAAAGCTGAACTCGGAGGGCCGGCCGGCGCGCTGGATGTAACGGGACTGTCTTCCGACAGCCGGAAGATCGTACCCGGGATGGCTTTCGTGGCGATTGCGGGCTCCAAGGCGGATGGCGCGGGCTTCATCGCCGATGCGGTAGCAAAGGGTGCGGCCGTCGTCATCGCATCGCATGCGGCTCAGGCTTCCGTACCGGTTCTGGTCGTTTCCGAGCCGCGCCGTTTTCTCTCCGTTGCCGCTTCGCATTTCTACGGCCATCAGCCGGCGACGATGGTTGCCGTGACGGGCACGGCCGGCAAGACCTCTGTTGCTTCCTTCGTCAGGCAGATCTGGGCGCATGCCGGCCATGCCGCTGCGATGATCGGTACGACCGGCGTCATTTCGCCGACGCGCAATGAATATGGCTCGCTGACGACGCCCGATACAGTATCGCTGCACGAGCTGCTCGCCGAACTCGCCGATGAAGGCGTCACGCATGCCTCGATGGAGGCTTCTAGCCATGGCCTCGACCAGTATCGCCTCGATGGCGTGAAGCTCGCGGCAGCCGCCTTCACCAATCTCGGCCGCGACCACATGGATTACCATCCGACGGTCGAAGACTATATGGCGGCGAAGATGCACCTGTTCGACCGGGTGCTGCCGAAGGGTTCGCCCGCGATCATCTTCGCCGACGATCCATGGTCGGAGCAGGCGATCAAGGCGGCGGCGGCCGCCGGCCACGATGTTCGCACGGTCGGGCGCAAGGGTGCCTATCTGGCGCTGAAGCGCGTCGAGCATTTTCGTCACAAGCAGGTCGCGGAAATTCACGCCGAGGGTGAGATTTTCGAGGTCGATATTCCACTGGCCGGCGATTTCCAGATCGCCAATGCGCTGGTTGCGGCTGCTCTTGCCATGTCTACAGGCGTTCCGGCAAAGGTCGCGATGGCCGCACTTGAAAAGCTGCAGGGCGCTTCCGGCCGTCTTGAGCTGGTCGGTCATACCAAAGACGGCGCGCTTGCCTATGTCGACTATGCGCACAAGCCCGACGCCCTGGAAAATGTGCTAAGCTCGGTGCGTCCGTTCACGACGGGTCGGGTGATTGTCGTGTTCGGCTGCGGCGGCGACCGAGACCGCGGCAAGCGGCCGATCATGGGCGAGATCGCCTGCCGGCTCGCTGATGTCGTCATCGTCACCGATGACAATCCGCGTTCGGAGGAACCAGCGGCGATCCGTGCCGAGATCATGACGGCGGCGACATGCGCTTCGGAGATCGGCGACCGTGCCAAGGCTATCCGTGAAGCGGTTCTGCAGCTGAAATCCGGCGATACGCTGATTGTTGCCGGCAAGGGACATGAAGAGGGGCAGACGGTCGGGAGCGTCACGCTGCCGTTTTCCGATCACGCCGAAGTGCGCAAGGCTTTGGAGGAGCGGGTACCATGAACTGGCTCTGGACCACCGAAGACATGATCGCCGCGATGGCGGGCCGTCCGTTCGGCTCGCTGCCGCAGGGCATTACCGGCATTTCCATCGACAGCCGCTCGATCGCGCCCGGTGAGGCTTTCTTCGCGATCAAGGGCGACCGCGTGGATGGCCACGATTATGCTTCGATGGCGATGGCAAACGGTGCATCGCTGCTTGTCGTGAGCGAAGCCCGCCTGCCGGCCATGGGGCGCCTGACGGTGCCGATGATTGTGGTCGAGGACGTGCTTGCCGCGCTCGGCAAGCTGGGATTGGCTTCACGCGAGCGCTCGCGGGCCAAGATCATCGCCGTCACCGGTTCGGTCGGCAAGACGACGACGAAGGAGATGCTGCGCCATGTGCTCTCTCCCTCCGGCAAGGTCCACGCATCCGTTGCGTCCTTCAACAATCACTGGGGTGTGCCGCTGACCTTGGCACGCATGCCGATTGACACCTATTTCGGGGTCTTCGAGGTTGGCATGAACCATCCGGACGAGATCCGGCCGCTGGTAAAGATGATCCGCCCGCATGTGGCCGTCATCACGACGATTGCGCCAGCCCATCTCGGCAATTTCCAGAACGTTGAGGAAATCGCTGCCGCCAAGGCGGAGATTTTCGAAGGGCTGGAACCCAACGGCGATGTCATCCTCAACCGCGACAACGATCAGTTCAATTTCCTGGAGCAAACCGCCCAGGCGCTCGGCATCATGAAGATCCATTCCTTCGGTCAGCATGCCAAGGCCGAGTTCCGGCTGGCTGAATTCAACGGCTCGGACGAAAGCTCGACGCTCTGGATGACCGTCGGAGGGGATACCAAGGAGGTGCGCATCGGCGCACCCGGGCGCCACATCGCTGAAAACGCGCTGGCCGCGTTGGGCGTGGTGACGATCGTCGGCGCCAGCCTCGACAAGGCAATCGAGGCACTTGCGACGCTGAAGCCGGAGAAGGGCAGGGGCAAGCGCCACAGGCTTCCGATCGGCAATGGCAGCTTCACACTGATCGACGAGAGCTACAACGCCAATCCGGCCTCCATGCGCGCGGCGATCGCGCTGCTTGCGGATGCCGAACCGACCGGTCGCGGACGCCGCATTGCCGTGCTCGGCGACATGCTGGAAATGGGCGAATTTGCCGAGCAGGTCCATACGGAACTTGCCGGCCCGCTGCTGGCTGCCGGTCTCGAACATGTCTGGCTCGCCGGGCCCGAGATGGTGGCGCTGAAAGAATCGCTTCCCGACAGCGTCGCGGTCGAGCACCGCGAGACGACGGAAGAATTGCTGGAATTCGTACTGAACTCGGTCGCACCTGGCGACGTGTTGATGGTGAAGTCGTCTCTGGGGATCGGTTTCGGCAAGATTGTCGCCGCGCTCCTTGACAAGTACCCACCAGTTTCAGACACGCAACGCGAACTATGATCGGGTAAAAGGGGCCTTGAATGCTGATTTGGCTAGTCGAACTGTCGGAATATTTCAAATTTCTGAATTTGTTCAGGTACATTACCTTCCGAGCTGGTGCTGCTCTCTTCACCTCCGCTTTGATCGTCTTCCTTTTCGGCCCGGCCATCATCAATTCGCTGCGCATCCGGCAGGGAAAAGGCCAGCCGATCCGCGCCGACGGGCCGCAGACGCATTTCAAGAAGGCCGGAACGCCGACCATGGGCGGCCTGATGATCCTGGCCGGCATTGTCGGCGCATCGTTGCTCTGGGCCGATCTTTCCAACGTCTACGTGGTGGCGACGCTGCTCGTGACGCTCGGCTTCGGCGCGATCGGCTTCTATGACGACTATCTCAAGGTCACCAAGCAAAGCCACAAGGGCTTTTCCGGCAAGGCGCGCCTCGGCATCGAGTTTATCATTGCGGGTATTGCCGTCTATTTCATGATGCGCGCGGCCCTTGCTTCCGGCCCCGCCGGCTCGACCTTCGGCTCCTCGATCGCTTTCCCCTTCTTCAAGGACTTCATGATTAATATCGGCATCATGTTCGTTGTCTTCGGCGGTTTCGTCATCGTCGGCGCCGGCAATGCCGTGAACCTGACCGACGGCCTCGATGGGCTTGCCATCGTCCCGGTCATGATTGCCGCGGCCGCCTTCGGCATCATCGCCTATCTCGCCGGTAACGCCGTCTTTGCAAATTACCTGCAGATCAATTTTGTGCCCGGTACCGGCGAACTTGCCGTCGTGCTGGGCGCCGTCATCGGTGCCGGCCTCGGCTTCCTGTGGTTCAACGCGCCGCCGGCCGCCATCTTCATGGGCGACACCGGGTCGCTCGCGCTCGGCGGCACGATCGGTACCGTCGCTGTCGCCACCAAGCATGAGATCGTCATGGCGATCGTCGGCGGCTTGTTCGTCATGGAGACCCTCTCGGTCATCATCCAGGTCGGCTTTTTCAAGATGACCGGCCGGCGCGTCTTCCTCATGGCGCCGATCCACCATCACTTCGAAAAGAAGGGCTGGACGGAAAGCCAGGTGGTGATCCGCTTCTGGATCATCGCCGTCGGCCTCGCCATGCTCGGCCTTTCCACCCTGAAGCTCCGGTGAGGCCGTCATGATCCCCGTCACGACGCTTGCAGGAAAGAAGGTCGCCCTCTTCGGTCTCGGCGGTTCCGGCTTCGCGACCGCCAAGGCGCTCGTTGCCGGTGGCGCCGATGTCATCGCGTGGGACGACAATCCTGACAGCGTCGCCAAAGCCGCGGCAGGGGGCATCACCACTGCTGATCTGCATGGGATCGACTGGAGCGCTCAGGCGCTCTTCGTGCTTTCGCCCGGCGTGCCGCTCACCCATCCGAAGCCTCACTGGACGGTCGACCTCGCGCGTGCCCCCGGCGTCGATATCGTCGGTGACGTCGAACTCTTTGTGCGCGAGCGGCGGGCGCATGCTCCCGATTGCCCTTTCATCGCGATCACAGGAACCAACGGTAAATCGACCACGACGGCTCTGATTGCCCATATCCTGAAATCGAGCGGCCGTGACACGCAGCTCGGCGGCAATATCGGCACGGCCGTGCTGACGCTCGATCCACCGAAGGCGGAGCGCTACTTCGTCGTCGAATGCTCCTCCTATCAGATCGATCTTGCGCCGACGCTCAACCCGTCCGCCGGCATCCTTCTCAACCTGACGCCCGATCATCTCGATCGCCACGGCACGATGCAGCATTATGCCGATGTCAAGGAACGGTTGGTCGCCGGCAGCGGCGTCGCTGTTGTCGGCGTCGACGACAGCCATTCGGCGCTGATTGCCGATCGCATCGAGCGCGCAGGGGTAAAGGTTATCAGGATCTCGCGCCGCAATGTTCTGGCCGACGGCATCTACGCCGAGGGCACGAAACTCATCCAGGCCGCGAGCGGCGCCATGCTGCCCTTCGTCGATCTCGATGGCATCCAGACGCTGCGCGGCAGCCATAATGCGCAGAATGCGGCTGCTGCAGCCGCCGCCTGCCTTGCCGTCGGCGTTTCCGCGGAAGATATCCGTGCCGGCCTTGCATCCTTCCCCGGTCTCAAGCATCGCATGCAGCCCGTTGGCCAGCGTGGCAATGTCGTCTTCGTCAACGATTCCAAGGCGACGAACGCGGATGCTGCGGCTCCGGCACTTTCGAGCTACAGCAGGATCTATTGGATTGCCGGCGGTTTGCCGAAAGCCGGTGGCATCACGACACTCGCGCCCTATTTCCCGCGCATCGCCAAGGCCTATCTGATCGGCGAGGCGGCGGCGGAATTTGCCGCGACGCTCGGCGAGGCAGCACCCTACGAGATATCCGGCACGCTGGAACGCGCCGTGGCGCATGCGGCAGCTGATGCGGACAAGGATGAGACCGGTCCCGTGGCCGTGATGTTATCCCCGGCTTGCGCAAGCTTCGACCAGTACAAGAATTTTGAAGTCAGGGGCGATGCCTTTGTCGGCCATGTGGCCGCCCTTGACGGCGTGACCATGCTGATCAATTCGGCAACAGGAGGCAAATGACATGGTGAGCCGCGCGGAACGTGGAGCATTGGCCGATTGGTTCTGGACCATCGACCGCTTTTTCCTGGCATTGTTCCTCTTCCTGATGGGGATCGGCTTCATGCTCTCGTTTGCGGCGTCGCCCGCGGTTGCCGAGCGCATCGGCCTCGAACCCTTCCACTTCGTCAAGCGCCATGCCGCGTTCATGATCCCGTCGATCGCAGTCATGCTCGGCCTTTCCTTCCTGACGCCGCGCCAGATACGGCGCACCGCCATCATCCTGCTGATCGTTGCACTCGCGATGATGCTGCTGGTGCTGTTCTTCGGCCAGGAGGTCAAGGGCGGCAGGCGCTGGATCTGGATCGCCGGACTTTCCATTCAGCCGTCGGAATTCATGAAGCCGGCCTTCGTCGTCGTTTGCGCTTGGCTCTTTGCCGAACATGCGCGCCAGCCGGAGATACCGGGTAATCTCTTCGCCATCATCCTGTTTGGCATTGTCGTCGCTCTTCTTGTCGCCCAGCCAGACCTTGGCCAGACGATCCTGACGACGGCCGTCTGGGGCGGCATGTTCTTCATGGCCGGCATGCCATGGCTCTGGATCATCGTGCTGGGCGCAGGCGGTGCCGGCGGTCTCGTGACTGCCTATTACGTCTTCCCGCACGTGGCGGGCCGAATAAACAAGTTCCTCACCGGCGAAGGCGACACCTTCCAGATAGATACCGCCCGCGAAGCAATCATTCGCGGAGACTGGTTCGGGCAGGGGCCGGGCGAAGGTATCGTCAAGCGCATCATCCCGGACGCCCATACCGACTTCATTTTCTCGGTCGCGGCCGAGGAGTTCGGCATCGTTTTCTGCATCGCGCTCGTTGCCATCTTCACTGTGCTGGTGTTGCGCGGCCTGTCTCATGCCTACCGCGAACGCAACGACTTCAACCGCTTTGCGGTCGCTGGCCTCGTGCTGCAGATGGGTATCCAGTCGATCATCAATATCGGCGTCAATCTCGAACTGTTGCCGGCCAAGGGCATGACGCTGCCGCTGATTTCCTATGGCGGCTCGTCCATGGTGGCGATCTGTGTCACGGCAGGCTTCATTCTGGCGCTGACGCGCCATCGCCCGGAAAAACGTGCGCAGGACCGGAGCCTCTTCCGTGTGCCGCACGGCATGCCGGCGGAGTAGGGGATTATGAGCAAGGGCATCGTCCTTCTTGCTGCCGGGGGCACCGGTGGCCACGTCTTTCCGGCAGAGGCGCTTGCCTTCAAGCTGAGGGAGCGCGGCTATTCCGTGCATCTCGTTACCGACAGCCGCGCGGAACGTTATGCCGGCAAGTTTCCGGCCGACGAGATCCATGTCGTGCCGTCGGCAACGATCGGTTCCAAGAACCCCGTGGCCGTTGCCCGTTCTCTGTGGAAGCTGTGGACCGGAATGCGCAGCGCAAAGCGGCTGATCCAGCGGCTGAAACCGGTGGTCGTCGTCGGCTTCGGCGGCTATCCGACCGTTCCGCCGTTGCTTGCGGCAACTCGCCTCGGCGTGCCTTCCATGCTGCATGAGCAGAATGCCGTGATGGGGCGCGCCAACAAGGCGCTTGCGCCGCGTGTCAGGGCGATTGCCGGCGGTTTCCTGTCTGAAAGCGGCGGCACTTT
This sequence comes from Rhizobium sp. 05N49, assembly GCF_056396805.1. NCBI lineage: Bacteria > Pseudomonadati > Pseudomonadota > Alphaproteobacteria > Hyphomicrobiales > Rhizobiaceae > Rhizobium > Rhizobium sp. 05N49. The sequence goes on along the minus strand of NZ_JBFTME010000001.1, from coordinate 500,087 downwards.
TTCCGACAAGACGGTTGCGACCGGCAATCCCGTGCGTCCGGCCATCCTTGCTGCCGCCGAACAGCCTTACAAGCCTTCGCATCCGGGCGAGGATTTCAACCTCGTGGTCTTCGGCGGCAGCCAGGGCGCGCAATATTTCTCCAAGGCGATGCCGACGGCCATCAGCCTGATCGACGATGCGCTGCGCGCGCGGCTGAAGGTGACGCAGCAGGTTCGGCCTGAAGACATGGATATGGTGAGCGGCTGCGTGGCGCAGCTGCACATGGGCGCGGATATCGCGCCGTTTTTCAACGACATGGCGGAGCGCCTTGCCAAAGCGCATCTCGTCATCTGCCGTTCCGGCGCCTCGACGGTTTCGGAAATTTCGGTGATAGGGCGTCCGGCGGTGCTGGTGCCTTATCCGCATGCGCTCGACCACGATCAGGCGGCCAATGCGGCGGCGCTCGCGGCAACCGGTGGGGCCAAGGTGATCGCACAGTCGGAGTTGTCTCCGGAGCGTATCGCCTCCATCCTGACGCATGTGATGAACGACCCGGAAAAACTTGCCAACATGGCGGCGGCCGCCAAACTCGCGGGAAAACCGGATGCAGCAAACTTGCTTGCCGACATGGTTGAGGCTATTGCGGCCGGCAAGACAGTTGCAGAATTCAAGGGGGCACGCGCATGAAGCTGCCGAAGGCAATAGGCCTAGTCCATTTCATCGGCATTGGCGGTATCGGCATGAGCGGTATCGCAGAGGTGCTGCACAATCTCGGCCACAGGGTGCAGGGATCGGATCAGTCCGACAGCGCCAATGTCCAGCGCCTGCGTGACAAGGGCATCGAGGTCTTCGTCGGCCACAAGGCGGAAAACCTCGGCGACGCCGAAGTGGTCGTCGTCTCGACCGCGATCAAGAAGAGCAATCCGGAACTCGTCGCCGCGCGCGAGAAGTTGCTGCCGGTCGTGCGCCGTGCCGAAATGCTGGCTGAGCTGATGCGCTTCCGCAATGCGATCGCGATTGGCGGTACGCATGGCAAGACGACGACGACCTCGCTGGTCGCCACGCTTCTCGAAGCCGGCGGGCTGGATCCGACCGTCATCAACGGCGGCATCATCAATGCCTATGGCACGAATGCGCGCATGGGCGAGGGTGAGTGGATGGTGGTCGAGGCCGACGAGTCCGACGGCACCTTCCTGAAACTTCCGGCCGATGTCGCCGTTATCACCAATATCGACCCCGAGCATCTCGACCATTACGGCAATTTCGATGCCGTCCGCGCCGCGTTTCGCCAGTTCGTCGAGAACGTGCCTTTCTACGGTTTCGGCGTCATGTGTCTCGATCATCCGGAGGTTCAGGCGCTGGTCGGTCGGATCGAAGACCGCAAGGTCATTACCTACGGCGAAAACCCGCAGGCCGACGTTCGCTTCATGAACGTCCGCATTGATGGCACGCGCTCGATCTTCGATGTGGAGATCCGCCGTCGCCGCACGGGACAGGTCACCCGGCTCGACAATCTCGTCATGCCGATGCCTGGCCGTCACAATATCTCGAATGCCACCGCGGCCATTGCCGTTGCCAACCGGCTTGGCATTTCCCGTGAGGATATCGCCAAGGGGCTTGCATCCTTCGGCGGCGTGAAGCGCCGCTTCACGCTGACGGGCGAGTGGAACGGCGTGCAGATCTTCGACGACTACGGCCACCATCCGGTCGAGATCAAGGCAGTGCTGCGCGCGGCCCGCGAGGCCTGCAAGGGCCGGATCATCGCCGTGCACCAGCCGCACCGTTACACCCGCCTGTCGAGTTTGTTCGAGGAATTTGCGGCCTGCTTCAACGATGCCGACAGCATTTTCATCGCACCCGTCTATGCCGCGGGTGAGGATGCGATCGAGGGCGCGGATTCGGAATCGCTGATTTCCCGCATCAAATCGGGTGGGCATCGCGACGCGCGCTTCCTTCCTTCGGCGGAAGCTCTACCGCAGATGGTAGCAGAGATTGCAAAACCCGGAGACTTTGTAGTTTTGTTGGGTGCTGGTAGCATTACATATTGGGCAGCAGCGCTGCCGAAGCAGTTGCAAGACCTTTCAGGAAAATCCGCATGAAACAGGTTAACGGAGAAAAGCTACTTGCCTCTCTTGGAGAGGGCGTAAAGGACATTCGTGGCCGGCTGACGCCGGATGCTCCAATGGATCGCGTCACCTGGTTCCGCGCCGGCGGTCTGGCCGAGCTAATGTTCCAGCCGCATGACGAGGAAGACCTGATCGCCTTCCTGAAGATCCTGCCGGATGAAGTGCCGCTGACGGTGGTCGGTGTCGGCTCGAACATCCTGGTGCGTGACGGCGGTATCCCGGGCGTGGTGCTGCGCCTCTCGGCCAAGGGCTTCGGCTTTGTCGAACTCGCCGGTGAAAACCGCATCGTTGCCGGCGCGATCTGCCCGGACAAGCATGTGGCGGCCATGGCGATGGATAATGGCATCGGCGGTTTTGCCTTCTATTACGGCATTCCGGGCGGTATCGGCGGCGCTGCCCGCATGAATGCCGGCGCCAATGGATCCGAGACGAAGGATCGTGTGGTCGAGGTCCGTGCGATCGACCGCAAGGGCAACAAGCATGTGCTGACGAATGCCGAGATGGGCTATTCCTATCGCCATTCGGATGCTGCCGATGATCTGATCTTCACCTCGGTGCTGTTCGAAGGCTATCCGGATGATCGCGCGAAGATCCGCGCCGAAATGGATGCGGTGCGCAATCACCGCGAGACGGTGCAGCCTATTCGTGAAAAGACCGGTGGTTCGACCTTCAAGAATCCCGAGGGTCATTCCGCGTGGAAGCTGATCGACGAGGCGGACTGCCGCGGTCTCGTTATCGGCAGCGCTCAGATGTCGTCGCTTCACTGCAACTTCATGATCAACATGGGGCAGGCTACGGGCTACGATCTCGAATATCTTGGCGAGGAAGTGCGTCGCAAGGTTTTCGAAACGTCCGGCATCAAGCTCGAGTGGGAAATCAAGCGTCTTGGCCTCTTCATGCCGGGCCGCGAGGTTCGCCCCTTCCATGGGATTACATCAGAATAGGCTTCACTTCACCGCGAGCTTGAGGCCTTCACGCGGCGTGACGACGGGCGACCAGCCCAGAACGTCGCGTGCGTGGGATATGTCGACTTGCAATGAGCCGCAGAGGCGCTGAAAGACGGCTTCCTTTCCCGTAATCCTCGCTGCCATGTGCATCAGCGACGGCGGGAAGGGAAGGAGTGCTGGCTTTACGCCAAGCCCTGCGGCGATCCCTTCGATCAATTCTGGTGTCGAAAGATCCTCCCCATCTCCTGCAAGGAAGGTTTCTCCTGCAGCGGCGGGGTGCTGCATGCAGGTGATGATCAGATCGACAAGGTTTTGCACAGCGACCAGTGTGCGACGGTTCTTCAGCGACGCGAAGGGCAGCGGCAGCTTCTTGCGGACAAGGCCGACGAGCAGGGCGAAGTTACCGCGTGCACCGGGGCCGTAGACCAGCGGCGGGCGGACGATGACGACCTCCATGCCAGTGAGCGCGGCGATCTCGCGCAGGCCGATTTCGCTTTCCATTTTCGAAATGCCATAGGGATCGATGGGCTTCGGTTGGTCGTCGTGCCGGAAGGGGCGATCGTTCTCCTCACCATTGACCTTGATCGTGCTGATGAAGACGAAGCGCTTCACGCCGGCGCGGGCGGCCTGTCCGGCGAGATTGAGGGTAGAGGCAGTGTTGACGCGGCGAAAATCCGCCAATGGATCGCTCGACTTGTCGTTCATAATGTGAACGCGGGCGGCGAGATGGACGATAACGTCGATGCCTTGGAGGGCTGCGGTCCACTCGGTCGTCTCGGTGATGTCGACGGGAACATGCCTGACATCCAATGGGAAGGCAGAATTTGCGGATCGTGTCGTGGCCGTCACGTCCCAAATCCGTTCCCTGTGCAAACGCTCGACGAGAGGGGCGCCGACGAAGCCGGCAGCGCCGGTGACGAGGCATCGCATGATCTTCTCCCTGTTTGCCGATGGAGGCTCTCGCTAGCCGGAACTGCCGATCGCATCAATAAAAAAAGCCGCGACGGCGACCGTCGCGGCTTTTTGTCCAGACAGTCAGTAGCTCAGACTTCTTCGCGACCCGACAGCAGGATGCAGATCAGGGAGATCGCAGCCGAGGCGGTGAGATAGTAGCCGACGTAATTGAGGCTGTAGGTAGTCGCAAGCCAGGTGGCGATATAGGGAGCAAGCGAAGCGCCGAAGATGCCGCCGAGGTTGAAGGTCATCGAGGCGCCGGTGTAGCGCACCATGGTCGGGAAGGGGGCGGCAAGGGCCGCACCGATCGGGCCATAGGTGAAGCCCATCAGGCCGAGGCCGATGATCGAGCACAGGAAGGCGCCGGTCAGGCCAGCCGTCAAAAGGCTTGCATAGAAGAAGCCGAAGATGGCGATGGCGATCGTCGTCAGAGTCAGGATCATGCGACGCGAGTAGCGGTCAGACAGCCAGCCGGAGAGCGGGATCGTCAGGCCGAAGAAGACGACGCCGACGAGCTGGACGACCAGGAACTGCTCACGCGTGTAGCCGAGTTTCGTCGTGCCCCAGGACAGTGTGAAGACCGTCATCAGGTAGAAGAGAACAAAAGTGGCAACGGCGATGAACGTGCCGAGGATCAGGCTGCGCAGATGACCGCGGAAGACGGTCGCGACCGGAACGGCGACGCGCTCGTGTTTTTCGACAGCCTTCTGGAATTCCGGGGTTTCGGCGATCTTCAGGCGAACATAAAGGCCGACGGCGACGAGCGCGAGGCTGGCGATGAAGGGAATGCGCCAGCCATAGGCGAGGAAGTCCTCGTTGCTCATGGTTTCCGCCAGGATCAGGAAGAAGCCGGAAGAAAGAATGAAGCCGATCGGCGCGCCGAGCTGCGGGAACATGGCGTACCAGCTGCGCTTGCCGGGAGGAGCATTTTCGGTTGCGAGCAGCACAGCGCCGCCCCATTCGCCGCCGAGGCCGAGGCCCTGGCCGAAGCGGCACAGCGCAAGCAGCAGCGGCGCGGCGATGCCGATCGCATCGTAGCCGGGCAGGATACCGATCACGACGGTCGACAGGCCCATGGTCATGAGGGCCGCCACGAGTGTCGCCTTGCGGCCGACCTTGTCGCCGAAATGGCCGAAGACCACGGCGCCGAAGGGGCGGGCGAAGAAGGCGATCGAGAAGGTCACCAGCGACTGCAGGAGCGCAGAGGTCGGGTCGCTCGACGGGAAGAACAGGTGTGGGAAGACGATGACCGCTGCCGTTGCATAGACATAAAAGTCAAAGAATTCGATGGTGGTGCCGATGAGGCTCGCGATCAGAACACGAGCCGGGGAATTGACTTGCGTGCTGTTCGAAGCGGGAGTCGGCGATACGGATACCGCGTCAGACATTATTATTCCATTCAGTTTACAGATTGCCTCGGGAAGGCCCCACGGGTCTTAACGCAATTTTCATCACGCGCAACGCCAAAAGACGCAAGAATATAACGGAAATTGTACTATTTTTCCGCCGCTGCCTCCGCCGGTCAGAGCATCCCCTTTCAGGCGGCGGATCTGTTTCGATCCAGGTCATTTTGCTTCTCTTGTGTTGACCTCAACGGGTGCGGACAGGCATGCGAGCGGCGACTCGCATTAATTAATGACGGCGCCGTGTCTTGTCGGCGTTCCCGCAAGTCGACAGTTCAAACAGGATCGCCGCTTCGCTCGCCTTATTCCGGTGCGGATGAGCGCGACTCCATATCTCCTTGAAGGCATGGGTTTTTCCGGTGCTTTTTAAGCTTGCGTATCACATGAGGCCGCGAGGCCTGCAAATCTGCAGAAGGCAAAAATTTGCAGAGGGTAGGAGCCAACAGTTAACGAAAGTAAACGGTTCGTTAACCATAATGATGCTCTAATGCACCCAAGTCAGACAAAGGCCACGAACCGCGCAGACCAGCTCCGCGCAAGCCTTGGTCCGCCAGAGTGGAAGTTATTTTTGGGGGTGTTGATGAGTCGCGAGCACGTAGCTGTCCTGATGGGCGGATTTTCCTCGGAGAGGCCTGTCAGCCTTTCCTCGGGAAAGGCGTGCGCCGATGCTCTCGAAGGTGAAGGCTTCAAGGTGACGCGCATCGATGTCGAGCGCGACATTTCCGAGAAGCTCTCTGCCGTGAAGCCCGATGTTGTCTTCAATGCCTTGCATGGGCCGTTCGGCGAGGATGGCACCATACAGGGCATTCTCGAATATCTGCAGATCCCCTATACGCATTCGGGCGTGCTTGCCTCGGCGCTTGCCATGGACAAGAGCCGGGCGAAGCGTGTGGCGGCTGCCGCCGGTGTTCCCGTTGCCGAATCGCAGGTGTTGAACCGCTTCTCGTTCCCGTCGGAGCATCCGATGAAGGCGCCTTACGTTGTGAAGCCGGTGCGCGAGGGCTCCAGTTTCGGCGTCGTCATCGTCGGCGAGGATCAGGCGCACCCGCCTCAGGTCATCGGTTCGGCCGAGTGGCGCTATGGCGAGGAAGTCATCGTCGAGCGTTATATTCATGGTCGCGAATTGACCTGCGGCGTCATGGGCGATCAACCCATGGATGTCATCGAGGTGGTGCCGCAGGGCCACAATTTCTATGATTACGACTCCAAGTATGCGGCAGGTGGTTCAAAACATGTCTTGCCGGCTAAAATTTCACCGAAAATTTACCAAAAAATACAAACATTGGCGTTAAGGGCGCATCAAGCAATTGGTTGCCGCGGCGTCAGTCGGTCCGACTTTCGTTACGACGATCGTTTCTCCGAAGATGGCGAGCTCATCTGGCTGGAGGTCAATACCCAGCCAGGCATGACGCCAACCTCCCTTGTGCCCGAAATGGCCGGCCATGCCGGATATTCCTTTGGTGCATTTCTCCGGTGGATGGTGGAGGACGCGTCTTGTTTGCGTTGACGGTCAAAAAAATAGGACGCCCCAGCCGTCATGCCGAGCTTCCCTATGTGGAGGCCGATGACCGTCGCGTGCTGCCGCGTCCGCTGCGCCGCGTCGTCCGCTTCCTTGTAAGTCTCGGAAGTGGCCGTATCGACATTCCGGCCCATACGGGTACCGTTTCCGCGCTCGGCTTCCTGGCTGCGACTGGTCTCTACGGCATGTCGCTTGGCGGCCATACGGAAGCGGTCGCCCAGGCGACGACCAGCGCTGTCGGATTTGCCATCGAGGATGTGAAGGTTTCCGGCAATAACCAGACCTCGGAAATCGAGATTCTTCAGCTTCTCGGCCTCGATGGCGCGACATCGCTCGTCGCGCTCGATGTCGATGCTGCGCGCCAGAAGATCGCGCGCCTTCCCTGGGTCGAGAATGTCGAAGTCCGCAAGGTTTATCCGAAGACGATCGAGGTGAAGCTCTCGGAGCGCGCTGCCTACGCTATCTGGCAACACGGCCAGGAGCTTTCGCTGATCGAGAAGAGCGGCAGCGTGATCGCGCCGCTTCGTGACAATAAATTTTCTACCCTGCCGCTGGTCGTCGGCCGTGACGCTGAAACGGCCGCGGCTTCCATCGAGGACGCGTTCTCCAAGTGGCCTGATGTCAAAGCTCGTGTGAAGGCGTTCGTCTGGGTTTCCGGCCGTCGCTGGGACCTGCACATGGATAATGGCGTCGTCGTCAAGCTGCCGGAAGATGATATCGACCAGGCGCTCGCGACGCTTTCGAAATTCGACAGGGATCAGCAGCTTCTGGAGCGCGATATCGCCGCAGTCGATCTCAGGCTTCCGGATCGCACGACGATCCAGCTGACACCGGAGGCGGCAGCGCGCCGAGAGGCAGCGGTCGCAACGCGTACCAAGGAATTGAAGAAGGCGGGGCAGAATATATGAGCTTGTTCGGTTCATCCCACTTTGGATTGCCGCGCCTGAAGCCGCTTTCGTCGAAGCGGTCGCATATCGTTTCGGTCCTCGATATCGGTTCGACCAAGGTCGTCTGCATGATCGGCCGGCTGACGCCGCGCGAGGAAAGCCAGATCCTGCCGGGCCGCACGCACAATATCGAGATTATCGGTATCGGCCATCAGCGTTCGCGCGGCATCAAGACCGGCGTGATCGCCGATCTCGACGCGCTGGAAGGCGTCATTCGTCTCGCCGTCGATGCGGCCGAGCGCATGGCGGGCCTGACCGTCGAGAGCCTGATCGTCAATCTGACGGCCGGCCGTCTCGGCAGCGACATCTACACGGCCACCATCGATCTCGGTGGCCAGGAAGTCGAACTGAACGACCTGAAGAAGGTGCTTTCGGCAGCCTGCCAGCAGTCGCTGCGTCAGGACCGCGCCGTCCTGCATTCGCTGGCTACCGGCTTCTCGCTGGATGGCGAACGTGGCATCCGCGATCCGCTGGCGATGTATGGCGATGCGCTCGGCGTCGACATGCATGTGGTGACGGCGGAGCGCTCGGCGCTCAAAAATCTCGAACTGAGCGTCAACAGGGCGCATCTTTCGGTGGAAGGAATCGTTGCAACACCTTATGCATCCGGTCTTGCCGCACTGGTCGACGATGAAGTCGAGCTTGGCTGTGCGGCCATCGACATGGGCGGCGGCACGACGACGATTTCGGTCTTTGCCGAGGGCAAGCTTGTCCATACCGATGCTGTCGGCCTCGGCGGTCATCATGTGACGACCGACCTCGCACGCGGCCTTTCCACACGGATCGAGGATGCTGAACGTTTGAAGGTGGTCCATGCTTCGGCGCTGACCAATTCTTCCGATGAGCGCGAGCTGATTTCCATTCCGCCGATCGGTGAGGATGATCGTGATCAGCCGACGCAGGTGYCGCGGGCTCTGGTCTCGCGCATCGTTTCGGCGCGCATCGAAGAGACGATGGAGCTCATCCGCGACCGGATCCAGCGTTCGGGCTTCAGCCCGATCGTCGGCAAGCGTGTCGTGCTGACGGGTGGAGCCAGCCAGCTGACCGGCCTTGCCGAAGTGGCGCGGCGCATTCTGGCCCGCAACGTCCGCATCGGCCGTCCGATGGGTGTCTCGGGTCTGCCGACGGCAGCCAAGGGGCCGGCCTTTTCGACGGCCGTCGGGCTGATGATCTATCCGCAGGTCGCGGACATGGAGACACATGCGTCACAGAGCAATCTGCTCATGTCGCTTGGGGGTAATAACAGCCGTATCGCCCGCATGGGCCAGTGGCTGAAGGAAAGCTTTTGAAATTGAGTGAATTGGCCGGCGTGGCGATGCGGCCAGAGAGAGAAGGAACGGGTACCATGACTATCAAGCTGCAAAAGCCTGACATCACTGAGCTGAAGCCGCGCATCACTGTATTCGGCGTCGGCGGCGGCGGCGGCAATGCCGTCAACAACATGATTTCAGCAGGCCTCCAGGGCGTCGACTTCGTCGTCGCCAACACGGATGCCCAGGCGTTGACCATGACGAAGGCCGAACGGATCATCCAGCTCGGCGCCAACGTCACCGAAGGCCTCGGCGCCGGTTCGCAGCCTGAAGTCGGTCGTGCGGCTGCCGAAGAATGCATCGATGAGATCATCGACCACCTGAACGGCACGCATATGTGCTTCGTCACAGCCGGCATGGGCGGCGGCACCGGCACGGGTGCTGCTCCTGTCGTCGCGCAGGCGGCCCGCAACAAGGGCATCCTGACGGTCGGCGTCGTCACCAAGCCGTTCCACTTCGAAGGCGGACGCCGCATGCGTCTGGCCGAATCCGGTATTCAGGAACTGCAGAAGTCTGTCGATACGCTTATCGTCATTCCGAACCAGAACCTCTTCCGCATCGCCAACGACAAGACGACCTTCGCCGACGCTTTCGCCATGGCTGACCAGGTTCTCTACTCGGGCGTTGCCTGCATCACCGACCTGATGGTGAAGGAAGGTCTCATCAACCTCGACTTCGCCGACGTCCGCTCGGTCATGCGCGAAATGGGCCGCGCGATGATGGGTACCGGCGAAGCTTCCGGTTCGGGCCGCGCCATGCAGGCCGCCGAAGCGGCAATTGCCAACCCGCTGCTCGACGAAACCTCGATGAAGGGTGCGCAGGGCCTCCTGATCTCCATCACCGGCGGTCGCGACCTGACGCTCTTCGAAGTCGACGAAGCTGCGACCCGCATCCGCGAAGAAGTCGATCCGGACGCCAACATCATCCTCGGCGCAACCTTCGATGAATCGCTCGAAGGCATCATCCGCGTCTCCGTCGTCGCGACCGGCATCGACCGCGCCATGGGCGAGGGCACCGACCGCGTATTCCAGCCGACAGCAAAGCCGGTTATCCGCCCCTCCGCGGCCGTTGCTCCTGCACCGGCCGCAATTCAGCCTGCTCCGGTAATGCAGGCACCGAAGGCCGACCAGATTGCGCAGACCATTCGCGAGGCTGAAGTCGCGATGGAACGCGAGCTGGAAATCCCGGCCCCACGTGCCGCCGCTCCGGTGCAGCAGCCGGTGATGCAGGAAACCTTCCGTCCGCAGAGCAAGATCTTCGCTTCTGCGCCGGAAGCGGCCCCGGTTCTCCGTCAGGCTCCGGTCCAGCAGCAGGCTCCCGTCATGCACCAGCCGGCTCCGCAGCCGGTCATGCAGCAGCCGATGCACCAGCCAGTTCGCCATGAGCCGGTCATTCGCCAGGCTCCCGAGCAGGTCCGCATGCCGAAGGTCGAGGACTTCCCGCCGGTCGTCCAGGCTGAGATCGATCATCGCACGCAGCCTGCTGCCGCGCATGTCCAGGAAGAGCGCGGTCCGATGGGCCTGCTCAAGCGAATCACCAACTCGCTCGGCCGTCGCGAAGAGGAAGTCGCTCCGGAAATGACCTCTGCGCCGGCTGCTTCTTCGCAGCAGCGCCGTCCGCTGTCGCCGGAAGCAAGCCTCTACGCACCGCGTCGCGGCAACCTTGACGACCAGGGCCGTGCGGTTCCGCAGGCCCGCATGATGCAGGAAGACGACCAGCTGGAAATCCCGGCCTTCCTGCGCCGCCAGTCGAACTGAGAAAGCACTTCTCCACAGAAAACGCCCGGGACCGAAACCCCGGGCGTTTGCATTTCTACATGCTTGAATTCTAAATGCTTTTGCCGCTGCGGATTTCGTAACAAATCGAAACGAACAGTGATTTGGATTGCAGCGCCGGTCCACGTAAGTATGAGGCAAGCGAACTGCTCCAAGAGTCCGCTTCGAGCGCTGCGGGCAGTATAGAAGAAAGATCCGACCGGTTGGCAACGACGGGTATGGAAGAATAAGGGCATAATTTTATGGGACTTGGCTTGCTGGGCTTTCAGACGACGGTATCGCGTCCGGTGACACTTTCGGGCATCGGCGTGCATTCGGGTGCCGATGTTTCGATCACCTTCAATCCGGCCGAAGCCGGCACTGGCGTCGTTTTCCAGCGCGTGCATGAAAATGGCGATGTCACTGAACTGAAGGCTGTTTCCTCACAGGTCGGCAATACTGATCTCTGCACCGTTCTCGGCTTCTCGCCTGCTCATTCCGTCGCGACGATCGAACATGTCATGGCGGCCGTTTACGCTCTCGGCCTCGACAATGTCGTCATTGAAGTCAGCGGCGCCGAAATGCCGATCATGGACGGCAGCTCGGTTCCCTTCGTCGAAGCCATCGAACAGGTCGGTCTCGTTTCTCTCGGCGTCAAGCGCCGCTATATCCGCATCACCAAGCCGGTTCGTATCGAGCATGGCGGTTCCTGGAGCGAGTTCCGTCCCTATGATGGCACGCGCTTCGAAGTCGAGATCGATTTCGAATGCCCGCTGATCGGCCGCCAGAAGTGGGAAGGCGATCTCACTGCTTCCGTCTTCAAGACCGAATTGTCGCGCGCGCGCACCTTCGGCTTCATGCGTGATGTCGAGCGTCTCTGGGCTTCGGGCCATGCTCTCGGTTCCTCGCTCGAAAACTCTGTCGTCATTTCCGACGACAACACCGTCATCAATGTCGAAGGCCTGCGCTACGCCAAGGACGAGTTCGTGCGTCACAAGACGCTCGATGCCGTTGGCGATCTGGCGCTTGCCGGCGCACAGTTCATCGGCTGCTACCGTTCCTATCGTGGCGGCCACAAGATGAACGCCAACGCTCTCAAGGCTCTGCTCAGCGATCCCTCGGCCTATGAAGTGGTCGAGACATCGACGCCGCGCCAGCGCGTTGCCGTTCGCGAATTCATTGCAGTCAGCGCTCCGGAATTCGCCCCCTGGTCGGCATGACCTCCAGTATACCAATTAAGGCCAGGGCCGCCTCCTAACGGGGGCGGTTTTTTTATGGGGAAGGGGCAGACAGCGCGTCGATAGATGTTTCGCGGCATATATTTAGCCGCTCCTCATGTGAATGGCGGTGAAAAGCCCGACATTCTCGGCAATACTGCCACAAAAATGCGTTAATGCGTGATCATTGCGTTGCTCTCGATAGGTATTTGTGGCTAGAAACGCCAGCTAGGCGTGGCTGCTGTGGAGTGGACGGCGGCGGTGGGATTCTTTCGAATGGCTTATGCAAGGTCTGACATGATGATGAAGACAGCGCGTGCTTTGCTCGCATCCTTGATGGTGCTGAGCGCAGGTGCCTTGATTTCCGGCTGCCAGTCGGACCCTGACATCGACATCACCAAGCTCGGCCTCGAAACCGACCCGCCGGACGTGCTCTACACGCAGGGCCTTGCCAACATGAAGGCCGGCAACATGGCCGAGGCGGCGCGCAAGTTCGACGCGATCGATGCGCAGAATCCCTTCTCCGAATGGGCGCGCAAGGCGCTTGTCATGAGCACCTTCGTCAAGTACCGCCAGGGCCGCTTCGACGATGCGCTGGCATCGGGCAACAAGTATATGGCGCAATATCCGAAGTCCAAGGATGCCGCTTACGTCCAGTATCTGGTAGGCCTGACCTATTCGAAGCAGATCGTCGACGTGACGCAGGACCAGCGCGCCTCGCAAAAGACGATCGAGGCGATGCAGGCCGTCGTCGACAATTATCCTGACTCCGAATATGTCGACGATGCGCAGGCCAAGATGCGCTTTGCGCGCGACCAGCTCGCCGGCAAGGAGATGCAGGTCGGCCGCTACTACATGGAACGCAAGGAATATCTCGCCGCGATCTCGCGCTTCCGCATCGTCGTCGAGAAATATCCGAACACGAATCAGGTCGAGGAGGCGCTCGCCCGTCTCGTCGAAGCCTATTACGCGATGGGTGTCGTCGAGGAGGCGCAGACCGCTGCTGCCGTTCTCGGTCACAATTATCCCGACAGCCAGTGGTATGCTGATTCTTACAAGCTGCTGCAGTCGGGTGGCGCGGAGCCGCGTGAAAACAAGGGTTCGTGGATCGCCGCAGCGGGCAAGAAACTCCTTCTCGGTTCCTGAGGCCAATGCTGATCCAGCTTTCGATCCGCGATATCGTTCTGATCGAGCGGCTGGATCTTGCCTTCGAGACCGGCCTCTCCGTGCTGACGGGTGAGACGGGCGCGGGCAAATCCATCCTGCTTGACAGTCTGTCGCTGGCCCTTGGCGGGCGCGGCGATGGCGGTCTTGTGCGCCACGGCGAGGACAAGGGGCAGGTGACGGCCGTCTTCGATGTCGGCATGGATCACGGCGCTCGCAAGCTCCTGCGCGAAAACGGCATCGATGACGAAGGCGACCTGATTTTTCGTCGCCAGCAATCCTCCGACGGCCGCACCAAGGCCTATGTGAACGATCAGCCGATCAGCGTTCAGCTGATGCGGCAGGCCGGCCAGATGCTGGTCGAGATCCACGGCCAGCACGACGACCGCGCGCTTGTCGATACAAATGCACACAGGACGTTGCTGGACGCCTTTGCGGGCATCAGCGATGACGTGCAGGGTGTCGGGGCACTTTACCGCCAGTGGCGCGATACCGAGCGCACGCTGAAGAAACACCGCGAAAAGGTCGAAGCCGCTGCCCGCGAGGCCGATTATCTGCGCTCCTCCGTCGAGGAGCTTGAAAAGCTGTCACCGCGCGACGGCGAAGAAGACGAGCTTGCCGATCGCCGCCAGAAGATGATGAAGGCAGAGCGCATTGCCGGCGATATTGCCGAGGCTTCCGAATTCCTCAACGGCAATGCCTCTCCCGTGCCCCATATCGCCTCGCTGGTGCGCCGCCTGGAGCGCAAGAGCCACGAGGCGCCCGGATTACTGGAAGACACCGTAGCGCTGCTCGATGCGGCGCTGGATCAGCTTTCCAACGCGCAGATGGAAGTCGAGGCGGCACTGCGCAAGACGGAATATGATCCGAAGGAACTGGAGCGTGTCGAGGAGCGGCTGTTTGCGCTGCGCGCTGCCTCTCGCAAATATTCCGTTCCGGTCACCGAGCTTCCTGCTCTTGCCGTGCGCATGATCAACGATCTTGCCGATCTCGATGCCGGCGAAGAGCGGCTGTCGAAGCTCGATGCGGAAGTGGGGGTCGCCAAGGCGAATTACGATACGGCTGCCCGCTCGCTTTCGGAGAAGCGTCATCATGCCGGCGATGCGCTGGCGCAGGCCGTCATGGCCGAGCTGCCGGCACTGAAGCTTGAGCGCGCCCGCTTCATGGTGGAGATCACCACCGATGGAGGGGAGGCGACGGCTGAGGGCATCGATGTCGTCGAATTCCATGTCCAGACCAATCCCGGCACGCGTCCCGGCTCGATCATGAAGGTCGCTTCGGGCGGCGAACTTTCGCGCTTCCTGCTGGCGCTCAAGGTGGCGCTTGCCGATCGCGGTTCGGCGCCGACCCTCGTCTTCGACGAAATCGACACGGGTGTGGGGGGCGCGGTGGCGGATGCGATCGGGCAGCGGCTGAAGCGGCTTTCCGAAAAGGTGCAGGTTCTTTCCGTCACTCATGCGCCGCAGGTAGCGGCCCGTGCGGCCACGCATCTTCTGATCTCCAAGGGACCATCAGGCGAGGGGGCCGACAAGATCGCCACGCGCGTCGCCACCATGGCGCAAAAGGACCGCACGGAAGAGATCGCCCGCATGCTTGCCGGTGCCTCCGTGACGGAAGAGGCGAGGGCTGCTGCCGCGCGGCTGCTGGCAGGTAACGGGTAGGTTTCCCCATCGGTGACAAGCGCAAGGCGTCGCGCTATCTGACCTCAGATACCGGTGAGGTCTATCCATGCGGCTTTTCCATTTCAGCGACGATCCCACGATCGATGTTTTCGAGCCGCGTCCGGTTCGCATTTCTTCCGAACGGCGGCCGGGCCAGGCGTGGCTGAACGGGCCGCTCGTCTGGGCGATCGATGAAGTCCACGACTTCATGTATCTCTTCCCGCGTGATTGCCCGCGCATCCTTGTTTGGGCAAAGCCGGAGACATCGCAGGAGGATCGTCGCCTGCTCGGGAACTGGCGGGGTGCCGCCTATGTCGAGCGAGGCTGGCTGGAGCGATTGCAGGCCGGGACCATCCACCGCTACGAGATGCCGACCGAGAGTTTCGAGGATCTGGAGGACGCGGGAATGTGGGTATCGCGGAGGAATGTCGCGCCGGTCGCGCTCACTGCCCATTCAGGGCTCGACCGGGAATTTGCACCGCGCGGTATCGAGCTCAAGGTGGTCGACAGTCTTCTGCCGATGAAGGCCTTGCAGCATACGACATTACATGTGAGCGCCATCAGACTCCGCAACGCCCGGCCGTAAATTCCAAACCTCGGTACTATTTCAATCGCCGAATTTTGCTCTAAAACCATTGCAGATTCTCTGGAGTGAAGCTGCATGTCGACCGAATCCGTCGCTGTTGAGGACTTGACGCTTGAAGACGCCGCCGCCGAACTGGAGCGGCTTGCCAAGGAGATTGCGCGCAATGACGCGCTCTATCACGGCAAGGATCAGCCGGAGATTTCGGATGCGGATTACGACGCGCTGAAGCGCCGCAACGATGCGATCGAGGCGCGCTTTCCAGAGCTCATCCGCGAGGACAGTCCGTCGCGCCGCGTGGGGGCCGAACCGTCCAACACCTTTGCGCCCGTCGTTCATTCCCGGCCGATGCTGTCGCTCGACAACACCTTTTCACAGGAGGACGTGCGCGACTTCGTTGCCAGTGTCTATCGCTTCCTCGGCCGCCTGCCGGACAATTCCATCGCCTTCACGGCCGAACCGAAGATCGACGGGCTTTCCATGTCGATCCGTTACGAGAACGGCAAGCTGGTGACGGGCGCGACCCGCGGCGACGGCACGACCGGCGAGAATGTCACGGCCAATATCCGCACCATCAAGGAAATTCCGAACGAACTGCCGAAGGGCGTTCCCTCCGTCGTGGAAGTGCGCGGTGAGGTCTACATGGCCAAGAGCGATTTCATGGCGCTTAATGCGCAGATGGAAGCCGAAGGCAAGCAGACCTATGTCAATCCGCGCAATACGGCTGCAGGCTCTCTGCGCCAGCTCGATGCGAAGGTGACGGCGAGCCGTAAGCTGAGGTTCTTCGCCTATGCATGGGGCGAGATGTCGGAGATGCCCGCGGATACGCAGCTGGGCATGGTCGAGAAGTTCAGGGAGTGGGGGTTCCCGGTGAATCCGCTGATGAAGCGGCTGAGCTCGGTGGACGATATCCTCGCCCACTATGCCGAGATCGGCCTCGAACGGCCGGAGCTCGATTACGATATCGACGGCGTCGTCTACAAGGTCGACAGCCTCGAATTGCAGCAGCGCCTCGGTTTCCGCTCGCGCAGCCCGCGCTGGGCGACGGCGCATAAATTCCCGGCCGAACAAGCCTTCACCGTCGTCGAAAATATCGACATCCAGGTCGGCCGCACCGGTGCACTGACGCCGGTCGCGCGGCTGACGCCGATTACCGTCGGCGGTGTCGTCGTCACCAATGCGACCCTGCACAACGAAGACTATATCAAGGGCATCGGCAATAGTGGCGAGCGCATCCGCGAGGAGGAGCACGATATCCGCATCGGCGATACCGTCATCGTGCAGCGTGCCGGCGACGTGATCCCGCAGGTGCTCGACGTCGTCATGGAAAAGCGGCCGGCGGACGCCACGCCCTACCAGTTTCCGAAGGTGTGCCCGGTCTGTGGTTCGCATGCGGTGCGTGAGCGGCACGAGAAGACAGGCAAGCTCGATTCCGTCACCCGGTGCACGGGCGGTTTCATCTGCCGGGCACAGGCGACGGAAGAGCTGAAGCACTTCGTCTCGCGCAACGCCTTCGATATCGAGGGGCTCGGCTCCAAGCAGATCGACTTCTTCTTCGAGAGCGACGATGCTGCGCTGCAGATCCGCACCGCGCCTGATATCTTCACACTGGAGAAGCGCCAGCAGCAGTCGATCACCAAGCTGGAGAATATCGACGGCTTCGGCAAGGTCAGCGTCGGCAAGCTCTATGCGGCGATCAACGACCGGCGCAGCATTGCCCTTCATCGTTTCATCTACGCGCTCGGCATCCGCCATGTGGGCGAGACGACGGCAAAGCTGCTCGCGCGCTCCTACAACAGCTATGAGGCCTTTGCGACGGCCATGAAGGAAGCGGCAACGCTTTCCGGCGATGCCTGGAATGACCTCAACGCCATCGAAGGCATAGGCGAGGTGGTGGCGCGCGCCATTGTCGAATTCTACAAGGAGCCGCGCAATATCGAGGTGATCGGCCGCCTGCTCGACGAGGTGACGCCACAGGAGGCCGAACAGCCGGTGACCACCGGGAGCCCGGTCATCGGCAAGACCGTCGTCTTCACCGGTTCGCTGGAGAAATTCACCCGCGAAGAGGCGAAGGCCAGGGCTGAAAGCCTTGGTGCCAAGGTTGCAGGCTCCGTCTCCAAGAAGACCGATATCGTTGTAGCCGGCCCCGGCGCCGGCTCCAAGCTCGAGAAGGCCCGTGAACTCGGCGTCCAGACGATGGACGAGGATGAGTGGCTGGCGTTGATCGGCGGGTAAGGAAGCTCTGTGCCAGACACCGCGTTTCTGTTTTTGGCGCGCCCGCTTCCTGCTCGGTGTCATCCTCGGCCTTGCGCCGAGGATCTGCGACACGAACCCGAGCATGACGTGTGAGAGGTTCACGCCCTCAGCCGCGCCATCGTATAGGCATCGACATATTGCCCGTCGCGATAGCCGAAGGAGCGGAGCAGGCCCTCTTTCTCGAAGCCGAATTTCTCGTAAAGGCGGATGGCTGTCTCGTTATCCGTATAGACGGTCAATTCCACCCGCTTGATGTCGTGCCAGTTGTCGGCGGCGTCGAGCATGGCGGCCATCAGGAAGGTTCCGATGCCGCGACCGGTGAAATCATCGTGTACGCCCATGCCGAGACTGGCGGCGTGCTGGCGCCGTCCTTCAAAGCGATTCATGCCGCCGTTGGCGACGAGCTTGCCATCGAGTTCGACGACGAGGTTGAGTGCGCCGGGTGAGGGGTTCTCCATGCGCTTGCGCACTGCGTCGATGCCTTGAAAAGGCGGGCGCAGCGTGCCGGCGCGGTAGCCCGGCAGGTTTATCAGTTCGGTGATGGCTTCGGCATCGCTCACGCGCAGGGCACGAACGCTGAGACCCTTCAGAGAAGGCTTTTCGGGTGGGGTATCCTGATTGACTGACATCATGCTCTCCTTGGGTTTCAAAAGGAGGAGAGCGGAGTTTCAGAAAACCCTGCTCGCCTCGGCAGGGTTCTCGGGGATGATCAGACGGCTAGTGACGCACCATCTCTCCCGCGCACCCTGCAAGGGTCGTGGCGATAAGATGCATATTGTGGGTCACGGAGTTGATCATGAGCGGAAGTTTCGCCATTTGCGTGCAGATGTCAACAGGTCAAAATTTGCCTTCGGATGCGGCAGTCTTTATTCCGGTAGGACAGACGATTCGGATGTTTGCCCGTGAAGACCATCGCCATCGATTTCGAGACAGCCAACGAACAGCGCGGCAGTGCCTGCTCGGTCGGCCTTGCCTGGATCGAGGACGGGCAGGTGACGCGGGTCGAGGAGCGGCTGATCCGACCGCGGGACATGCGCTTTTCCGGCATGAATATCGCGATCCACGGCATTCGCCCCGAACATGTCGAAGATGCACCTGAGTTTCCCGAGGTGATGGACGAGTTCCACGAGGATTTCCGGGGTGCGACGATGATCGCCCACAATGCCGCCTTCGATTTCAGCGTGTGGCGAGCAAGCCTCGATCTTTACCGGCAGTCCTATCCGGAGCTCACCTATCTCTGCAGCCTGAAGATGGCGCAGCGCATCTGGCCGCATTTTCTGTCGCACCGGCTGAACCTGATTGCCGAACATCTCGGTCTGCGCTTCGTTCACCATAATGCAGCCGAGGATGCCGCCGTCTGCGCTGCAGCGGCAATCGAGATGGCGAGGGCCGTCAAGGCTGCGACGGTTGCCGCCATTCCCGCTGCGATCGGCATGAAACCCGGCCGGCTGACCTCTGCAGGCTACGAGCCCTGCACCTGCCGCAAGGCGTGATTATTGCTTTCCTGCAAAGGCTCGGGCGCTTTCTTGCAAAGGGTTCGCCCATTCTTATCTTAGCTTCCGGATCAACACGGGAGTTGCCATGTCCGCTTTCCGCAATCTTTTCCTCTCTGCAGCGTTCCTGACCATTTCTGCAGGCGCGACTTCTGCGGAAGTCGTCGGCAAGGTCGGGGTCGACTGGATCGGTAACGACATCATCATCGAGGCGGTTTCAGACCCTGAGGTGAAGGGGGTGACCTGCCATGTCACCTATTTCGACCGCAGCCTGATCGACCGGTTCAAGAACGGCAACTGGTTCGAAGACCCGTCAAACAATTCCATCGCCTGCCGCCAGACCGGGCCGATCGAGATCGGCAATATCGATATGTCCAAGGATGGCAGCGAGGTGTTTCGTCAGGGCATGTCGCTGATCTGGAAGACGCTTGCCGTCAACAGGATCTACGACAAGACAAACAATACGCTGATCTATCTCGCTCATTCGCGGCAAGTGACGGACGGGTCGGCGAAGATGTCGATTTCAACGATCCCGCTCTATGGCCAGGATGTGGTTTGGAAGAATGGCAAGCCTTGAGGATCTAAGACGGTGTTAGGTCGCTTTAAGCCCTGAGGTTTCCGCAGGGCGCCTTCAGGTACGGCTGAAACGCAATTGACGCCTAGCGATCAATTCAGGCGGTAGGAAATGTATGTTTAGACCAACAATGGTAACGATCTGCGAGCCTAAGCGACTGCTGGTCGAACTGGGAAAAGACCTGCGATCAGAGGACTTAGTCGATCTCGGTTTCAAGAAGATTGACACCTACGAGAATGTCTATGCATTCCGCTCTGAAGAGCCTGAGAAGATTCACCTAATGTGTGAAACTCTGCGTGATATGAGCATTCCCTATGCCACCCATCGACATGGAGGTGCAGATCTCCATCTCGAGTGGTTTCGCGACAGAGGCTACGTTCACGGAAATTTCAAACGGATAAACTTTTTCGGCAACGACTTCGATGATGATGCGCCGTTCACCATTGAGGAATTTTGAACGAGAAAGCCTGAGCCAGCCGAGCGCAGGCCGGATGTGTCAGGAATCGGTGTCTGTCCTAATCAAAAAGGCCCGGACAAGCCGGGCCTTCGCATTCGAGATATCGAAACGTATCAGGCAGCTTCGCGCGCCAGTTCGTCGGCAATGACCGTGTCGAGGTTGAGGAAGCAGACCATGGTCTTTTCCAGCGCGACGATACCGCGGCAGAAGGCGCGCTGGGCTTCCGGAATGATTTCCGGCGCCGGCTGCAGGTCTTCGCTCTTGATGGTCATCATGTCGGAGACCTGTTCGACCAGCAGGCCGACCAGCTTGCCGGCGATATCGGTTACGATGATGGCGGAGCGCTCGGATGGTTCCGTCATCTTCATGCCGAGGCGGCAGGCCATGTCGATGACCGGGATCACGGCGCCGCGAAGGTTGATCAGTCCGAGGACGTAGGGCGGGGTGTGCGGCATCGGGGTCACCGGCGCCCAGCCGCGGATTTCGCGGATGGCCATGATGTCGATGCAGAATTCCTGATCGCCGAGGTGGAACGAAACGATTTCCAGATAGGCGCCCGACTGCTTGATGGCGTTGTTGTTGCTCATGATCAGAATTCTTCCCAGTTGTCTCCGGCCGGAGAGGAGGCGAGTTTCTTGGCGGCGGAGCCGCCCGTGAAGGCGCCCGCGACCTTGCCAATCAGGCTCCGTGCGGGTGAGGTTTTCGGATGCGAGGCTGCGGAGGCTTCTCGCGGCGTTTGACGGGCGTTCATGCCCTCGCCGATATTGAACTGCCGTACCAGTTGCGTCAGGTTTTCCGCATCGGTTGCGAGAGTGTGGCTGGCGGCATTCGTTTCTTCCACCATGGCCGCATTCTTCTGCGTCGCCTGATCCATCTGGCTGATGGCTGTATTGATCTCGTTCAGTCCGACTGATTGTTCGCGCGCAGAGGTTACGATTGATTTAACATGACCGTCGATACGCAGAACATCTTCGCCGATCTGGCGCAGAGCCTCGCCGGCAGCCGTGACCAGTTCGCCACCGGTTTTGACCTCGGCGCCGGATTTGCTGATCAAGGCCTTGATATCCTTGGCTGCGCCGGCCGCGCGACCGGCCAGTTCGCGCACTTCCTGGGCGACGACCGCAAAACCCTTGCCGGCTTCACCCGCACGCGCGGCCTCGACACCGGCGTTGAGTGCCAGCAGGTTCGTCTGGAAAGCGATCTCGTCGATGACGTTGATGATGGTGCCGATCTCGCGGGAAGCACCTTCGATTCGCTCCATCGCGGCCATGGCATCGCCGACGATGGCATCGGATTTCTCGGTATTCTGGCGGGTATGGGCAACCATGTTGCCGACTTCTTCGGCACGGCTTGTGGCGTTGCGCACGGTGGCGGTGATCTCGTCCAGCGCCGCTGAGGTTTCTTCCAGCGAGGCGGCCTGCTGCTCCGTGCGCTTGGCGAGATCATCGGCGGCGGCGCGCATCTGATGGCTGTTGGCCTGGATCGAGGTGCTGTTCAGGGCAATGTCGCTCATCGCCCTGCGCAGGCGCACGGCCGTCTGGTTGAAGTCCTGACGCAGCCTTTCCAGCTCGTCGCGGAAGGGTTGATCGATGTTTGCGGTCAGGTCGCCGTTGGCAAGGCGGGTCAGGCCCTGTCCGAGAGCGGTGACGGCGTTGTTCAACGCTTCCGTGTCGGCAAGCTTGGCAGTTTCGCGCTCGCGGCGTTCGGCATCGCTGCGCTTGCGGTCGGTCTCGGTACGGGCTTCCAGATCGATCTTTTCGATGGCTGCAAGGCGGAAGCTTTCGGCAGCGCGGGCCATTTCGCCGATCTCGTCGCCACGCTCCTTGCCGGCGACATTGGTCGTCAGGTCGCCGTTCATAATGCGCAGCATGCTTTCCCGCACGGCAGCAATGCCGCGGCTTATGGAGCCGCCATGAATGTATTGCAGGGCGGCCATGGTGAGGATGGCGATCAGGCCGAGCGCGATCTGGATGATCAGCGAGTTGTGGGAGGTCTCGTTGGCGCTTTCGATGCGATTGCGGGCAATAGCGGTGCCGTCATTGGCCAATTTGTCGAGGGTGCCTGTAAGCTTGTCGCCGGCGGTGTCGATCCGGTCGTCGATCTTGTCGAATTCGTCATCGGCGGCGCCCTGTTCGACGAGCGCCTTGAGATCCACCTGGATGGCCTGGCGGAGCGCGCCGACATCGGCATCGTAGCTCTTCAAGAGGTCGCCGACTTTCAGCTCCTCGGCGAGCGCGCCTATTCCCTTCGAGCCGCTGGACAGCGTTGCGAGCGAGTCGGTAATGAGCTTCAGGCGGCCCGGCTGGATGGTCTTCTCGTCCTTGTCGACGATCATGTCCATGGCGGTCAGGACCAGCGTCAGATTGGCAACGCGCATGTCGTTGACGGTGTCGATACTCTGCTGGATTTCGTCCGTGCGGCGCAGGCCGGCATCGACCTGCGTATTCTCGTACCAGCCGATAGCGATCATCGAGCTGAAGCCGATGAAAGCCGCGCCGCCGAGCGTCCAGAGCCGCTGGCCGACCGAAAGGCTTCTGCGAACCGTCGAATTTGTCATAAAGCCACCCTCCGCCCCAGGCGGTTTTCAGTTCCCTCGATTTTTATGCTGATCCGGTCCGTGTTCCGGCCGACATCATGTCGGAACAGCGACGAAGCGCTGTGTGCATTACTAAATATAGATATGCGCTATTAAGCCTTTCCTAACGATGTATTTCTTGGGGTTGCTTGGAGGTCTTCGCGGCAAGCCTTTAGAAAGGCGTGATAATTCGTCTTTGTACGACCTTTTCGCGGCGCGTTTGCCCGCATTTGGCATTCATCAAGGTGGGGCAATTAATCACGGGTGAGAAAACGCATTCTTGAATTGCGTGGCTGCGATCGCGACTATAATCACACGGGCGGGACGGATGGGGCATCCGCACTTTTGTTTTTAGGCAATTCCGGACGCAAAACCGCTGCGCACTTTTGCTGGAGTTGCTAGTAAGGAAAGTATCATGAAGAATTTCCGTATCGCCGTCTGGATCGCCGTGCTTGCGCTTGCGGGCGTGCTCGGCTGGTTCACGCTGGACCAGAGCCGGACGAGGGAGGTGGTGGCCGAGGGCCCGTTTGGCGTGCCGTTCACGCTGGTATCGCAGAGCGGCGAGCCGATTACGGAGCAGGCATTGCGCGGCAAGCCTACTGCCCTGTTCTTCGGCTTCACGCACTGCCCCGAAGTGTGCCCGACGACGCTCTTCGAGCTCAACGGCTGGATGGAGAAGGTCGATCCGCAGGGCAACAAGCTGCAGGCCTATTTCGTGACCGTCGATCCCGAGCGCGATACGCCCGAGATCATGAACCAGTATGTATCCAACGTTTCCAAGCGCATCACCGGCATTTCCGGCTCGCCGGACAAGGTCGCCGACGTCATCAAGGGCTTCCGCGTCTATGCCAAGAAGGTGCCGGTGGACGAGAACAATCCTGATGGTGACTACACGATGGACCACACGGCCTCGGTCTTCCTGCTGGATTCAGCCGGGCGTTTTTCGGGAACGATCTCCTATGGCGAAAACCCGGATACGGCGATAAAGAAGCTGGAGAATCTCGTCGCCAAGGGATGATCGGCAGCTTGAAGCATCGCGCCGGTCGCGAGCGACGCAACCGGAAAGATTGCCTATCGTGAGTGAAATCCGCCTTTACGTGTCGACAAGTGAAAAGCAGGCCGAAGAGATCCTCGACCTTCTGAGCGAGGTCTTCGGCGAAGAAGATTTCGCCATCGGCACCACCGAGATCGACGAAAAGAAAGATATCTGGGAAGCCTCCGTCTACATGATGGCGGAGGACGAGGCGGATGTGCGCAGTCGCATCGAGGAGGCGCTGGGACCGGCATTTCCCGATGCCGTGCTGTCGCGTGAGGTCATTCCGGATGTGGACTGGGTCGTCAAATCGCTGGAGGGGCTGAAGCCCGTCAGGGCAGGGCGCTTCCTCGTGCATGGCTCGCATGACCGGGACAAGGTGCGATCAGGCGATATCGCCATCGAGATCGATGCCGGCCAGGCGTTCGGCACGGGTCATCACGGCACGACCGCCGGCTGCCTTGAAGTGATCGACCGGGTTGTCAGGGCCCGGAAGGTGCGCAATGCCCTCGATCTCGGGACCGGCAGCGGCGTTCTGGCGATTGCCGTTCGCAAGCTCAAGGATATTCCGGTGCTGGCAACGGATATCGATCCGATCGCCGTTGGTGTCGCGGCCGAGAATGTTCGCCGCAATGGCATTGCCAGCGGCATCCGCACGGTGACGGCGCCCGGCTTCCATTCGACGGCTTTTTCGGAGAACGGGCCCTTCGACCTCATCATCGCCAATATTCTGGCGCGGCCGCTGATCAAGATGGCGCCGCAGCTCGTCGCCAACCTGGCGCCGGGCGGATCGGTCGTCCTGTCCGGCATTCTCGCCAGTCAGCGCTGGAAGGTGTTGGCCGCCTATAATGGCGCGAGGCTGCGGCATGTGCGCACCATCTGGCGCAATGGCTGGGTGACGATCCATCTGGATCGCCCCTGACGCGTCCGCGAGGGTTTGTTTTCCAAAATCGAGACAAGAAAAAAGGCGGTGCCAGTGGCACCGCCTTGGACCGGCATTTAAATCCGGTCTTGCCCGCGAGCTCGAAGGAGGAGGATGCTCAAGCGGGCACTACTGCATTCCGATAGGCCCGTCCGGTGGAGGGGAGGAGGATCGGAAAGGCTTTAAGCTCAGAATGCGTAGCTCGGTGCGCCCTTGTGGCGCGTGGAACGCTGGCCTGCTGCGAGCACCTTGAGGCTGTCCTCATGCTGCGGGCGGCGGGCGCCGATGATATGACGCACAGTCTGGCGTTCGCCAGCCTGTACCGGGCTGCTGTAAGCGAAGCGCGAGAGAGAGGCGGTCATTTCAAAAAATCCTTTGTTTGTGGTTCGTCGTGAACCGTTCGATGCGCCCTATGTAGCTATTCCGACATGCGGTGGTAGAGGGTTTGTTTCATTGCAGCCATGCGTGCAATGCATGAAGCGTGCCAGTTTCCCACATCGAGACACATTTCTGCCAAATTATTGGGCGGCCGAGCCTTTCCGGGTGCTTCGCGTCGCTTTTTCTCCCCAATGACTGAAATTTCGCTAACATGGCCGCTATCCCATTAACCGGATTCGTTTCATTCATTCGGGTTTCCAGCATGTTTCAGTCTTTCGAAGTCACCTCCACGCCACAGTTCGGCAGGGAACGGGTTTCCGCACTGCGCGCCAGTTTCGACGCGCTTGGCATCGATGCCTTCCTCGTGCCGCGCGCCGATGAGTTCAACGGCGAATATGTGCCTGCCTGTGCGGAACGGCTCTCCTGGCTGACGGGCTTTACCGGCTCGGCGGGCATTGCGCTGATCACCCGCACGGAAGCGATCGTCTATGTCGACGGCCGCTACGTGACGCAGCTTGCGGAGCAGGTGGACGGCTCGGTCTTTACCGGCGGCGATCTCGTCAACGAGCCACCGCATGTCTGGCTTCCGGCGCATGGCAAAAAGGGGCTGAAGCTCGGCATCGATCCATGGCTGCATTCGGGTGCGGACGTTCGCAAGCTCGAAAAGGCACTGTCGGAGATCGGCGGAGCACTGGTGTTCCTGCCGCATAATCCGCTCG
Source organism: Rhizobium sp. 05N49 (assembly GCF_056396805.1). Lineage (NCBI taxonomy): Bacteria > Pseudomonadati > Pseudomonadota > Alphaproteobacteria > Hyphomicrobiales > Rhizobiaceae > Rhizobium > Rhizobium sp. 05N49. Next base: position 474,115 of record NZ_JBFTME010000001.1, on the reverse strand, counting down.
ACAAGCTGTGGGCCGACCGGCCTGCAGAGCCGCTTGGGGCGGTCACCATCCAGAACGTCGCCCAGGCGGGTGTCCTTGCAAAAGACAAGATCGCAACGATCGCCGCCGATCTCGGAAGCAAGAACCTCAAGGCGGTGCTGATCGCCGATCCCTCTTCCATTGCCTGGATCTTCAATATTCGTGGCGCCGACGTGCCGCATACGCCGCATCCGCTGGCGCGCGCCATCATCCATGCCGACGGCAAGGCCGAGATCTTCCTCGACAAGCGCAAGACCGGTATCGAGCCGGAAGCCTATCTCGCGCAGATCGCCACACAGCTTGCGCCTTCGCTGCTTGACGAGAAGCTTGCTGCGGTCGCCAAGGAAGGCGGGCGTATCCTCATCGATCCCGATATCGCTTCCTACGCGCTTGCCGAGATCATCCGCAAGGCGGGCGGCGAGGTGGTCGAGGGGACCGATCCGGCGAAGCTGCCGCGGGCGGTGAAGAACGGTACCGAGATCAACGGGTCGGCCGCAGCCCATCTGCAGGATGGTGCTGCCATGGTGGAATTCCTCTACTGGCTGTCGCAGAGCAAACCCGGCACGATCACCGAAATCGGTGCTGCCGAGCGGCTGGAGGCGGCTCGCGCCCGGATGGGCCAGAGCATGCAGAATCCGCTGAAGGACATTTCCTTCGACACGATCTCGGGTGCCGGCGAACATGCGGCCATCATGCACTACCGGGTGACGACGGCGACTGACCGTCATATCCAGCCGGGCGAGCTCTTCCTGATCGATTCCGGCGCGCAATATATCAACGGCACGACCGATATCACCCGCACGGTCGGCATCGGTACGGTCAGCGAGGAGCACAAGCGCTTCTTCACGCTGGTGTTGAAGGGCATGATCCAGATCAGCACGGCGCGTTTCCCGAAGGGCACCCGCGGCTGCGATCTCGATCCGCTGGCGCGCATCGCGCTATGGCGGGCAGGGGCTGATTTCGCGCATGGCACCGGCCATGGCGTGGGCTCCTATCTCTCGGTTCACGAGGGGCCGCAGCGCATTTCGCGGCTTTCGACGCAGGAACTGCTGCCGGGCATGATCCTGTCAAACGAGCCGGGTTATTACCGGCCGGGCCATTTCGGCATCCGCATCGAGAACCTGATCTATGTGCGGGAGGCGGAAGCCGTCGAGGGCGGCGACATGCCGATGCTCGGCTTCGAAACGCTGACCTTCTGCCCGATCGACCGCAACATCGTCATTCCTGAATTGCTGACGCATGACGAGCTGCACTGGTTCAATGACTATCACCATCGCACGCGCGAAGCGCTGATGCCGCTGATCCACGACCATGACGTCAAGGCATGGCTGGAAAATGCGACGCTGCCGCTGGAATACTGAGCCTCAGGTTTAAAGACCGATCGTGTGCCGCCAGGTCATGACGATGATCCAGGCGGCCACGAGCATCCAGGTATGCGAGAAGCGCAGGCCGATGACGAGGGCGACCGCAAGCGCCAGCTTCGAATCCCAGCCGCCGATGAAGAAGGCGGGCGCCACGAGCGTCGTCAGCACCGCCGCCGGTACGGCATTGAGTGCTGCTTCCATGCGCGGCGGAATGCGCTTCATCTTGGTGATCAGGATGTAGCCGCCGATGCGCGTCGCATAGGTCGCGGCTGCGGCGGCCAGGATCACGAGAGCCATGTGGAGATCGAATTGCATCTCAGACCTCGTGATTTTCGGTGTTGAGGGCGTCGGCTTCGAGATCCGGCTCCTCGGCAGGCAGAGGCATCAGCGCAGCCAGGATGATGCCGGCCGCAGCCCCCAGGCTCACATGCCAGGGCGAGCCCACGAAATGATAGGCAATGACCGAGGCGACGGCGCTCGTCAGCGCCACCGGCAGGAAATTGTCGCGTTTGCGGAAGCCGAGCACGATGCCGAGGAAATAGGTCGGCAGCAGGATATCGAGGCCGATCGTCTTGGGATCGCCTATAAGGGTACCGAGCATGCCACCGATGAGGCTGATCAGAACCCAGGGGATGTAGATGATGATGCCGAAGCCGAGATACCAGGTGAAGGTAACCGGCGTCCCGGCCTCGCCGCGCTTGACGGTTTCGGCAAATTGCGGATCGACCAGCAGGAAGAAGGTGAAGAACTTCTGCAGCGCGGTGAAGTGCCTGATGTAGCGGGCAATCGCTGCTGAATAGAGCACGTGGCGGAAATTGACGGCGAGGATGGAGAGAACGATCACCCAAGCCTGCACATTGTGGCCGAAAAGCTCGATACCGACCAGCTGGCTGGCGCCTGCATAGACGGAGGCGCTCATGAAAGTAAGTTCTGATAGCGACATGCCCTGCTCGGCGGCAAGGGCGCCGAACAACGCTCCGAACGGGGCAGAGGCGAGCGCCACGGGAAAGCCGCCCCGCAACCCTTCGACAAAGTCGGCGCGATTCATGGGATTACGTCCTGTTGGAATTGAAATTTCCCTCTATGGTGTCTCACCTGCGGCGGCAATTGAATTTCCTTGATTCACCAATCGATTTTGCTGAAGCGTTACCGGTTTACGTCACCGGCGAGGCGAGGGAGACAATGAAGAAGATCGAATTTTCCAAGGAAGAAAAGGCGGAGATCGTTTCGCAGATCCGCCAATATTTCGATCGCGAACTCGACCCGATCGGCGTGCTGCCGGCCGAATTCCTGCTGGAATTCTTCGCCGAAAAGATCGGACCCTATTTCTATAATCGCGGGCTCAGAGATGCGCACGCCGCCTTCGTGAAGAAGATGGAGGATTTCGGCGAAGAGATTTATCTGCTGGAGCGTGAGGAAGGGACGAAAGACTGAACAAGCCGTAGTTTGCGCATGTCTTTATCCCAAAAGCATTGCGCGGCCTGCGTCAGGCGAGAATATCGGCGCTCTTGACGATATCGATGCCGTGCCCACGCATCTCGTCGATCGCAGCAGCCACACCCTCGGGCGAGATGCCACGGCTCGCGTCCTCGATGAGACGGACCTTGACGCCGGGAATGAGTTCCAGTGCATCGAGTGCAGAGAATTTGACGCAATAGTCGGTTGCCAGCCCGCAGACATCGAGCTCCGTCACACCCTGATCGACCAGGAAATCGGCCAGGCCTGTCAGGGCATGCTGATCGTTGTCGCGGAAGGCGGAATAGCTGTCGACGTTCCTGTTTTCGCCCTTCTGCTGGATAAGGTCGATTTGAGCCGAGTGGAGTTTGGGATGCAGCTCGGCGTCGCGCGTATATTGCACGCAGTGATCTGGCCACAACATCTGCGGCTTGCCGGAGAGTTCGCCTATCTCGAAAGGTTGCTTGTCAGGATGCGAGGAGGCGAAACTTCCGTGATCGGCGGGATGCCAATCCTGCGAGGCGACGATAAGATCGTATTTGCCGCTGTCGATGAGGCTGTTGGCGACGGGGACGACTTCGTCGCCTTCGAGAACCGGCAGGTTGCCTCCGGGGCAGAAGCCATTCTGAATATCGACAAGCAGCAGCGCCTTCATCAAGCTATCCCTTACGCATATCGCATCGCAAAATGCCAATCACATTCGGCGCAATCAACTAGTGGATTTCCGGGGGGCCGGGCGCAAGTCCTATTTCTAGTATGAAGAGTGGCAAATCGCTGCATCAACGTATTTTTCTGTTGCCGTTCGCGCTTTACGCGAAAGCGGCAAGTATTTCGCGTTTTATATTAGGATTTATGCATGCGGCTATGGAGCCGGATGCCTGAAAACCAGATCATCGGGATCTCCGTCCTGACGCGCTGCCGTTGCATCCGGCACGGCGCCCAGCCGCTCGGCCAGCCGGATCGACCTCACATTGGGGCGGGCGATATAGCTCACCAGTGTCGTCAGGCCGCGCACAGCAAAGGCCCAATCGCGCAAGGCAACGGCTGCCTCATAGGCATAACCCTTACCCTCGGCCTGCGGATAGACGAGCCAGCCGAGTTCCTTTTCAGGAAACAGCGGGCCGTGATTGATGCCGACCTGGCCGAGGCATTGCCCCGTAACCCGATCCTCCATCATCAGGGCGCCGTGGCCTTCAAGCGTCCAGAGCGCGACATCGTGGCAGAACATGCCCCAGGCGGCCTTGGTCGAATGCGGACCGCCCATGTAGAGGGCGCGGTCGGAGATCATCAGCGCATGATAGTCCGGCCAGTCTGCCATGACGGGAGCCCGCAGGATCAATCGTTCGGTGTGAAGGGTCGGTATGGTCGTCATCGGATGTCGTGTGCCTGCGTGGACCTGGATTGAAGGTAAGTCGCAATTGCATCCACGGTTTGAATCGCGGCATCTTGAATCACGTCACTAACAGGTCCGAGGCCCATTTTGATGACGACGATCTCTTCTAGGTAAGCAGCGACTGCCGCGGGCATCGAGCCGTGAAGGAGCATATTGGCGGCGTGTAGAAGATAGGAATCGTATTCGCTGGTGGCGGTCGTTCGCCATGCCGGATCATCTACTTGCCTGATGCCGATCGGATCCCAGTGATCCCAGCCAATCCGGCGCAGTATTTTCATATCAACTGTTGAATGATCAGCCATTTCTGCAGCCTCTCCGATAAATCAGGCCCGCGCAAGCAGCGGCGAAGGGAGAAGTCTGCGACCTCGTAAAGCGTTTGGCCCAATCAGCGAGGCTCCCCCGGCGGAGCCTCATTGCATCAGGCCGTCTTGTCGCTCTCGCCGGTGGCTACGGGCGAGTTACCATAGGTCGTCTGGTATGCGCGAAGCGCGGTCTGCATGTCGGTCAGGACTTTGGCCATCAGGCCGCCGTCCTGATCGTCACCGCCGGCGGCGGCAATCTTCTGCGGATCGGCGGAAAGAAGTTCCGATGTGGTCAACTTGCCGTCGCCATTCGCATCCAGGGCAGCGAGCGCACCCTTGGAGTCATCACCGTTGTCATCGGTGCCGGCCTTGTTGTCGTCGTCCGTCTTCTGGAGCGAGAGCATGAGCGCCAGGATATCGGCTGCGATCTTCTGAACGACATCGGAGCCGGACGAATCGTCATCTCCGGCGGACGAGGGGTTGGTGGACGAGGACTTTGAAGCGGCGGCAAGCTCGTCCGCAGAGACGACGCCGTCACCGTTCTTGTCGAGAGGATTGAGAGGGGCTTGGTACTGGGTCAGCGTGCTGCCCAGAGCTGAAACACTGGTCACTTGAACCTCCTTTGAAGGTCTTGTGAAGCCTGCCTTTCATGGGCGGGCAATGACCGGGCTAAGCCTGATCGCGAGTCGGGTCAAAGCGGCGTTTTGTCATCTGGAGAAGCGCGTTCGGCTGCGCGTGTGATTCCCGACCACACGCCAAGGAAGGTGAGCGGTCAGACCCGCTCCACAAATCCGTCGAGCACCCGCTTCTGGCCGGCGCGATCGAAATCGATCGTCAGCTTGTTGCCTTCGATGCCGGATATGGAGCCGTTGCCGAACTTGATGTGGAAGACTCGATCGCCGAGAGCGAAGCGTGAGGGTTCGGTGGCTGTGGATTTCGCCACCAGTTCGCCCTCGATCGTGCGGCCGCGCGGGCCGCTTTCGCCGTAGCCGATGCGCTCCACGGCGTGGCCGGAGCGGGTGCCCCAGTTGTCGCGGGTGGCGTCGGTCTTGTTGGCCTGGGCGCGTTTCCAGCCGGGCGTGGAATAGGAATTGGCGAAGGGGTCGGCCTTGTCGAAGCGGGACTGGCCATAACCGCCGCCGCGGCCGTAGCCACCGTAATTCTGCTCCATCTCGGCCACTTCCACATGGGTTTCGGGCAGCTCGTCGAGGAAACGCGAGGGGATGGTCGATTGCCAGAGGCCGTGGATGCGGCGGTTCGAGACGAACCAGATGTGGCAGCGGTGCTTGGCGCGGGTGATGCCGACATAGGCGAGGCGGCGTTCTTCCTCGAGGCCGGCGCGGCCGGACTCATCGAGGGAGCGCTGATGCGGGAAGAGGCCTTCCTCCCAGCCGGGCAGGAAGACGGTGTCGAATTCCAGACCCTTGGCCGAGTGCAGCGTCATGATGGAGACGGCGTCGAGATTTTCGTTGGTCTCGGCATCCATGACGAGGGAGACGTGCTCGAGGAAGCCGCGCATGGATTCGAAGCTGTCCATCGAGCGGATGAGTTCCTTGAGGTTTTCAAGGCGACCCGGCGCTTCGGCGCTCTTGTCGTTCTTCCACATGTCGGTATAGCCCGACTCTTCGAGGATCTGCTCGGCAAGCTCGGTATGCGGTGTGTTTTCAAGCAGTTCCTGCCAGCGGCGGAAAGATTGAATCACGTCGAAAAGGGCCTTGCGGGCCTTCGGCTTCAGCTCGTCCGTTTCGATCATGTCGGCAGCAGCGGCCAGCATCGGGATATCGCGGGCGCGGGCATAATCATGAAGCGCGCGTACCGTCGTATCGCCGAGGCCGCGTTTGGGCGTGTTGATGATGCGCTCGAAGGCGAGGTCGTCGGCCGACTGCGAGACCAGGCGGAAATAGGCCATGGCATCGCGGATCTCGAGGCGCTCGTAGAAGCGCGGGCCCCCGATGACGCGGTAGTTCAGCCCGAGGGTGACAAAGCGGTCTTCGAATTCGCGCATCTGGAAGGAGGCGCGCACCAGGATCGCCATGTCGTTCAGCAGATGCTTCTTGCCGTCGGCATCGCCGCGCTGCAGGCGCTCGATTTCCTCGCCAATGGCGCGGGCTTCCTCCTCCGAATCCCAGGAGGCGTGCACCTGCACCTTGACGTCGTCAGGATCGGAGCGGTCGGTGAAGAGCGTCTTGCCGAGGCGGCCTTCATTGTGGGTGATGAGATGGGCGGCGGCACCGAGGATATGGGCCGTCGAGCGGTAGTTGCGCTCCAGCTTGATGACCTTGGCGCCGGGGAAATCCTTTTCGAAGCGCAGGATATTGTCCACCTCAGCGCCACGCCAGCCATAGATCGACTGGTCGTCGTCGCCAACGCAGCAGACATTCTGTGGCTCGCCCTTGGCGCGCTGGGCGAGAAGCCGCAGCCACATGTACTGGGCGGTGTTGGTGTCCTGGTACTCGTCGACGAGGATGTAGCGGAACTTCTGGTGATATTCCTTCAAGAGGTCCGGCTGCTTGCGGAAGATCGCGATCGGATGCATCAGGAGATCGCCGAAATCGCAGGCGTTCAGCGTCGACAGGCGGTTCTGATAGGCGAAATAGAGATCGCGGCCGCGGCCATTGGCAAAAGCGCGCGCATCTCCCTCAGGAATATCGGCAGGGCCGAGGCCCTTGTTTTTCCAGGTATCGATCATGCCGGCGAACTGCTTGGCCGGCCAGCGCTTGTCGTCGAGGCCTTCGGCCTGGATCAGCTGCTTGATGAGGCGGACCACATCATCTGTATCGAGGATGGTGAAATCGGAGCGCAGGCCGACGAGCTCGGCATGGCGGCGCAGGAGCTTGACGCCGATCGAGTGGAAGGTGCCGAGCCAGGGCATGCCTTCGACGGCGCCGCCGACGAGAAGGGCGATACGTTCCTTCATCTCGCGGGCGGCCTTGTTGGTGAAGGTCACGGCGAGGATCTGCGAGGGGAAGGCGCGACCGGTCTGGAGGATATGGGCGATGCGGGTGGTCAGCACGCGCGTCTTGCCGGTGCCGGCGCCGGCGAGCACGAGGACCGGGCCTTCCAGCGTCTCGACCGCTTCGCGCTGTTCCGGGTTCAGGCCGGCGAGGTAGTCGGGGCGGCCGCCATCGCGGGCTGCCATGGCGCGGGCGGCAATGCCGCCGCCGGCGGCGGGCGCCCTTGCTGGAGCGGCAGGCTGTTGCGGCTTGCGCGGCGCATCGCCCGGTTCCTCGTCGAAGAAGGGCATATCGTCGAAACTATTGCTCATGGCGCGTAATGTAGTGATTCGGGAAGGAAAGACCAGAAAAGATGTTCTGCTTTCATTCCCAGCGGCTGCGCTATCCTCAGCAGGTTTGGTTGCCCGGTCGGGAAGCCTGCGCAGGAGTTGTGGTCCTCCTGGACCTCAACTATGGTTTCGCGCCAGCCATCGGGAGAGCCATATGCATGTCATCGCCATTCTTGCCAATCTCATCCTGCTGATCGCCGTTGTCGCGCTGATCGCGGCGAATGGTTTGCCGGACAGTGGTGAAGGCCTCGGAACCGTCCTCGCCGCGATCGTGTCTCCCGTGTTGAGCACGATCGCCTTGCTGCGCCGTAATGGATCGGTTGCTGAACTCATTTCGCTTGAGATTCGGGCACGCAAGGCGACGCTGCGACAGCGAATTGCCGTGGCTGAGGCTGCGACCGCCGGCAGCGGCATCAGCGGCATCAGCGGCTAAGGGCCGTTCTCAGGCAGCCTTCGGCCCGGCAAAGGCCAGGCAGACCGACACCAGGGCAAAGAGCGGTGGTAGCGCCAGGCACCAGATGCCGACGGTAGCAAAGAGCAGGGCGGCCAGGCCGCAGCCGAGCGCGAAAGCGGCCACTGCAATTGCCATGCGCGACAGGCGGCCTTTCACTGTCTTTGCCTGATCTCCTGACATGCCATGGGCGAGATCGCCGAGATCGATCATGATCTGCGTCGTCGTGCCGGTCATCAGCGTGCTCGGCGGTGACGCGCCGAGATGGATGCGGTGAGCGGCGTTCTGGACCGCCATGGCGATGACGAGCAGCATGCCGGTTGCGACCAACGGCAGGCCATCCGGATTGGTGAAGGGCGAAAGCCAGATGGCGCAGGCGCCGCCAGCGATCAGGAACAATAGCTTGATGACGAGCAGGATGCGCAAACCCTTCTCGTCACCGGCGGGTACCTTGTAGGTGAGGTAGCGCAGCAGGAGGATCGTCAGGCAGAAGACGGGCAGCGCCAGAAGCTTGGCGATGATGCCCGACGTGCCGTGGGTCAGCGCTGCACCAAGGGTGACGAAGTTGCCGGTGACATGGGCGGGAAAGAGACCTCCAAGTGCCAGGAAGCCTGCTGTATCGACATAACCACCGGTAAAGCTCAGAAGCACGGGCAGGGCTGGGCGCATCGGTCTTTTCCCCCTCTGTATATTCGTTCGTCAGTGTGCCGCGACGGCGTGGATTTCGGCAATATAGCCGCCCGGAAATTCCACCATGGCTGCTCGGCGCTCGCCGGACTGATAGGGCTCGACGAGGATTTCAGCACCGCTGTCCCTGGCTTTCTGGAGCGTCGCATCAAGATCGGCCGTCTCATAGCCGGTCATCTCGCGGCCGTAGGGGAAGGGCAGATGGCCGTCGGTGACCAGTACGGTCATGCGGCCGAAGACGGATTCGATGCGCAAGCGGTGAAAGTTCTGATCCGGAAGGCCGATCTCGATACCCGGCGCCTTCTCTTCATCGGAAACGACCCTGCCGTGCGAGAAGGTAAGGAAGGCGTGGGTGAAAGCCGCGGCGCGATCAGCCGACACGTAGACCCGGTTTTCCGGGACTGTCGTGAAGGCCGGATAATTTGGCGCGGTCGTGTGCCAGTAAAGCTGCATGTTGATGCCACCCGGCCACTGGATGACGGCGTCGCGGCCGATCGGGTCGGGGAAGGCTGAGACGATCACATCGGCGCCGGCAGCCTTGGCGGCGGCTACGGCCTTGTCGAGATCGGTGACGAGGTAGCCGGTGCGTTCGCTGCCGAACGGGTAGGGGATCGGCGTCTTGAAGCCGAAGAGCGAGACGGTGCCAACCGGTGTCTGCAGGAGCTGCGACGTGGTGCTGCTTGGCGTCGGCGTCACCGTTGCCGTCACCTGCCTGGTGCTGGTGCCGCCGAAGGTGGCGAGGAAGCTCCTGGCGAAGGCGTCCACGTCGCCAGGGGCGACATAGACATGGGTCGTATCATATTGCGCGCCGACGCCTGATTGTGGCGAGGCGGCAAGGGCCGGAGCGCCGGTCAGACCGAGAAGGGCAACAAGGGCTAACGATAGACGAAGCATGTATGTATCTCCTTCGGCCCGGCCGGCCGCTCTCATGGATTACGCCTTGATGAAGGCGAGAACGTCGGCGTTGAACTTGTCGGCTTCGGTCTGGGCAAGGCCGTGCGGGGCGCCCGGATAGACCTTCAGCGTGCCGTTCTTCAGAAGCTTGATGCCCTTTTCGGCGGCGGYCTTGATCGGCACGATCTGGTCGGCATCGCCGTGAATGAGCAGCGCCGGGACGTCGATCTTCCTGAGGTCGTCGCTGTAATCGACCTCGGAGAATTCATGGATGCAGTCGTAATGGCCCTTGATGCCGCCGGCCATGCCCATCAGCCAGAAGGTTTCGCGCAGGCCCTCATTGACCTTGGCGCCGTCGCGATTGAAGCCGTAGAAGGGCATCGTCAGATCGCGGTAGAACTGCGAGCGGTCGCCGGCCGTGCCCTTGCGGATGCCGTCGAAGACTTCGATCGGCGTGCCCTCGGGATTGGCAGGGGTTTTCAGCATCAGCGGCGGCACGGCGCCGACGAGCACGACCTTGGCGACGCGGCTCGTACCATGGCGGCCGATATAGTGGGCGACTTCGCCGCCGCCGGTGGAATGGCCGATCATGACGAGGTTCTTCAGATCGAGCTTCTCGATGAGCTCGGCGAGGTCATCGGCATACTGATCCATATTGTTGCCGTTCCACGGCTGGGAGGAACGGCCGTGGCCGCGGCGGTCATGAGCGATGACACGGTAGCCCTGCTGGGCGAAATATAGCATCTGCACTTCCCAGGCATCGCCCGAGAGCGGCCAGCCATGGGAGAAGAGGATCGGCTGGCCATTGCCCCAATCCTGATAATAGATCGTCGTTCCATCCTTGGTGGTGATCGTCGGCATCGTCTCTGTCCTATGCTTGGGGTTGGGAGGTATTCGCCTGCTGGCGCGATTTTCTGCACCGTGGTGCGTGACGCGATCAGGAAACATGTTTCAAATGGCCGTGTAAGCGATCCTTTGGTGTAGGTTGCCTATGCCTTTTGCCCGAGATCGAGCCAGGCGACGAGCAGGAAGCCGCCGACGAGACCGAGATGCTCGAAGAAGGAATTGGCGGCCATGAAGCGCTCCATTCCCACGGGCAATTCCCAGAAACGCAGGGCGAGGAAAGTGGCAATCAGCGTGAAGCCGCCGAGCGCGAGCGCGCCAAGCCAGCGCAGGAAACCGGCGACAATCATGAGCGAGGCGGCAAGCTCCATAATGATGACGATCGCCGCAAAGACTGGTGCCGGCGACAGGCCGAAATGGGTCATTTCGCCGATCGCGCCCGGAAAATCCGTAAGCTTGTTGAGGCCGCCCTGCAGATAGGCGGCGCAGAGGCAGAGATAGGCGATGAAGCGCATCCACGCTGCCCCGAAAAGAGGGCGGACGAAGGATGCAAGCCGGATTTCAAAGGCATGCATGCATCTATCCTCAAACGGCCCAGCAGGCGCAGCCGAGCGCACCCCAGAAGCTCTTGAGATCGGAGACGGGCGCCTTCGAACCCCAGGCATCAGCGTGGGCATGGCCATGGACATTGCAATCATTGGCGCAGCCGCAGGCGGAGATCAGGCGGCGGTGCAGCGAGTTCTTGCCGGCTCCTTCGGGTTCGCCCCAGGCAGCATATCCCCTGAAGCTGCGCACCGGCGACCAGTCGGGCATGGCCGGCGGAACCGGGTTTTCGTCGAGACTGGCGAAAGTGCCTGATCCGTACACGATCTTGCCGCCGACCATGGTGAGCTCCGAGGTGAGGAAAGAGATTTCCTCCTCGGCGCAGGCGAAGAAATCCGTGTCCGGCACGATGAGATCGGCGAACTGGCCCTTTTCGATGCGGCCCTTCTTGCCGTCCTCATTGGAAAACCAGGTGACGTTTTCCGTCCACATGCGCAGGGCCGTTTCGCGGTCCAGGCAATTGCGGCGGGGATAGATTGCCAAACCGCCGACGGTGCGGCCCGTGATCATCCAGGAGAGCGAGACCCAGGGATTATAGGAGGCAACGCGCGTGGCATCGGTGCCGGCCGAAACCTTGACACCCTTTTCCAGCATGCGGGCAACGGGCGGGGTGGCTTCGGCGGCGCCCATGCCGTAGTGCTCGACGAAATATTCGCCCTGATAGGCCATGCGGTGCTGCACGGCGATGCCGCCGCCAAGGGCTGCGATGCGGTCGATCGACTGTTCGGAAATGGTCTCGGCATGGTCGAAGAACCAGTTGAGGCCTTCGAGCGGGATATCCTGATTGACCTTTTCGAAGACATCGAGCGCGCGGCTGATCGTCTCGTCATAGGTGGCGTGCAGGCGCCAGGGCCAGCGGTTTTCGGCGAGCACGCGCACGACCTCTTCCAGCTCGCCTTCCATTTCCGGCGGCATATCGGGACGCGGCTGGCGGAAATCCTCGAAATCGGCGGCGGAAAAGACCAGCATTTCGCCGGCGCCGTTATGGCGGAAATAGTCGTTGCCCTGCTTGTATTTCACCGACGCCGTCCAGTTCAGGAAATCCTCCTTCTCCGCTTTCGGCTTCTGGGTGAAGAGATTGTAGGCGAGACGGACGGTCATCTGGCCGTCATCGGCGAGTTTCTGGATGACGGCATAGTCATCGGGATAGTTCTGGAAACCGCCGCCGGCATCGATCACGCCTGTGACGCCCAGGCGGTTCAGCTCGCGCATGAAGTGGCGGGTGGAATTGACCTGATAGTCGAAGGGCAGTTTCGGCCCCTTTGAGAGCGTCGAATAGAGAATGCCGGCATTGGGCTTGGCAAGGAGCAGACCGGTCGGATTACCTTGGGAATCGCGGGTGATCTCGCCGCCGGGCGGGTTCGGCGTCTCCCTGGTATAGCCGACGGCGCGCAGCGCGGCGCCATTCAGAAGGGCGCGGTCATAAAGATGCAGGATGAAGACCGGGGTATCGGGCGCGATGGCGTTGATTTCGTCGATGGTCGGCAGGCGCTTCTCAGCGAACTGATGTTCGGTGAAACCGCCGACGATTCGCACCCATTGCGGCGCAGGTGTGATGGCCACCTGGCGCTTCAGCATGTTCATCGCGTCGGCGAGCGAGCGCACGCCGTCCCAGCGCAGCTCCATGTTGAAATTCAGACCGCCTCTGACGACGTGGGTGTGATTGTCGATCAGGCCGGGAAGGACGCGTTTGCCCTTGAGATCGACGACCCTGGTCTCCGGTCCCTTGAGCGCCATGATCTCGGCGTCGTGGCCGACGGCGAGGAACCTGCCGTCCTTCACGGCAACGGCGCTGGCGGCCGGGTTGGAGCGGTCGAGCGTGGTGATCAGCCCGTGATGCAGGATGAGGTCGGCGGTCGTGTTTTCCATGGTCTTCGTCCTTGAGCGCGAGCGCTATCAGGCCTTGTCGGAGGGCTTGGCGTCGGAAGGCGTGCTGCCCTTGGGCATGTGGCCGAACATGTGCGGCTTGATCTGATGCAACCACGAGACCGCTGCCGGTTCCTTGTTGATCAGCGTTTTGGCGAAAGGAATGAGCTGCTCGCCGACGAGGATACCGAGCAGGCCGACGAGGGCCACGACCGGCGGCGCAGGCGAACGGACATTGAGAAGGCTATAGACAATGCCGACGAGCAGGCCGGCGCCGAGGGAGAGGAGATAGATTTTCATTTGCGGCCTCGATTTATTTCGGCATGCGGCAACGGGGAAGCGGCGATGAAGCCGCTCCCCGGAGAGAACTCACCTGGCCGGGTTCGGGCCGATGCGCTTGCCATGCGCGATGCGCTCGGGCGCCTTGTGGACATGGGTATAGGCATAATCGACGCCCATGCCGTAAGCGCCGGAATGTTCCTTCACGATAGCCGTCGCCGCATCATAGGTTTCACGGCGCGCCCAGTCGCGCTGCCATTCGAGCAGCACCTGCTGCCAAGTGACGGGCACACAGCCGGCCTGGACCATGCGGTCCATGGCGTATTTGTGGGCCTCGGCGGAGGTGCCGCCCGAAGCATCAGCGACCATATAGATCTCGTAATCGGTGTCGTGCATGCAGGAAAGCGCGAAGGTGGTGTTGCAGACTTCCGTCCAGAGGCCTGAGACGACGACCTTCTTGCGGCCGTCGGCGGCGTTCTTCGCCAGTGCGTCGCGAACGTTCTGATCGTCCCAGGAATTCATCGAAGTGCGTTCGAGGATCGTGTTTTCGGGGAAGACGGCGAGCAGCTCCGGATAGGTGTGGCCCGAGAAGGCTTCGGTCTCGACCGTGGTGATGGTGGTTGGAACCTTGAAGGTCTTGGCTGCCTTGGCGAGGCTGCGGCGTCAGGACTTCGAGATATCTGGACATTGAGCGTTCTCCCTGGTCGTGGGGCCTTGCGGCCAATAAACGGGCTGCCGGGCTGTCGCCAAAAGAGGCTGGCGGGCGTCGGTCGGCATCGCTTCCCCGCAAGGGCGAGGCTGCGAATTGACGGCGAACCTACTTGGCAAACGGCAAATCCGATTGTCGGTTCTGACCCTCTTTTGTCGAAAATTGCTCTCGGCTGAAGAGGCTCCGCGGAAGGCACCGAACACGTTGAAAAATCGCTATTCGAGAAAAAATTGCGCCGTCCTGTCGGGAGAGGCCATGCCCATGCGTCCTAGGGCCATAGTGACCAACAGCTCAAGGAGGACAGTTCATGGTCAAGGTCATTTCCTTTCTCTGGTTTGCCGAACAGGCGCGCGAAGCGGTCGAATTCTATGTCTCGCTGGTTCCCGATTCTTCGATCGGCGATATCACGACAGTGCCATCTGAAACCCCGAGCGGGCCTCCCGGCAGCGTCGAGATCGTGGAATTCACGCTCGGCAATCAGAATTTCATCGCCATGCAGGCCGGGCCGTTCGAGCAGTTCAACCATGCCTTCTCGGTGCAGGTCGTCTGCGAGAATCAGGCGGAGCTCGACCGCATCTGGGATGGCTTCCTCGCCAATGGCGGAACGGCCGAACATTGCGGCTGGCTCAGGGATCGCTGGGGTCTTTCCTGGCAGATCGTGCCCAAGGCGCTGGCCGAGATGATGAGCGGCACACGCAAGGGCAATGCCAAGAAGATGACCGAAGCGATGCTGAAGATGATCAAGATCGACGTCGCTACCCTGGAACAGGCGTTTCAGGAAGCCGCCTGACACCAGGGAATCGATGCGACGCGAGCGTACGGCAGCCTCGAAGGGGCTGCCGTTTCGATTTCGCCAGGTGGATTTCGAAAGCAGACAATGCGATTATGACAGTGGGAGGCAATTCGAAAACGGGGGTGATTGAATTGGCATCTCGGCCAAAGGTTTCATTGTTGCAAGCCGGTGCAGTCTCGATCGTGCGCATGCGCAGCACCAGCGCCGACCATGACGAAAGCGGGCCGATTCCCCAGGCGGAGGCTTTCAGCGTCATCGCCCAGTTGAAACCTTTCGACAACCATCGCCTCTGGCGCGGCGGCAAGCTCGTTCACGACGGCGGCCATTCGGCAGGCGCGCTGGCGATCACCGATCTCGGGGAGGAATGGCGCTGCCACCATCGCTCCTCTTTCGACAATATGCGATTCAATATTTCCCGGCAGGGGCTTGCCGATTTCAGCTACGAGGCGGGACGGTCGGGCTTCAATGGGCTCGATTGCGGGCAGGGTCAGCTCGATCCTGTCGTGCAGGCGCTTGCGACGGCGTTGCTCCCGGCGCTCAGCCAGCCGGCGCATGCGAGCGCGCTCTTCATCGATCACATCCTGCTGGCGCTGCAGGCGCATCTTGTGACGCGTTACGGCAAGATCAACCTGCCGGCCGAACGCAGCGGCGGGCTCTCGGGTCGTCAGCTCAACGTGGCGACAGCTTTCCTTGCTTCGCTTATGCCGCGGGAGGCGACGATCTCGGATGTCGCGGCGCAATGCGGGCTCTCGACCAGCTATTTCATTCGCGCCTTCAAGAAATCGACCGGCCGCACGCCGCACCGGTGGCTGCTCGAATATCGGGCGGAGAAAGCGCGTCAGATGTTGCTTGGCACCGCCTCCATTGCCGAGATCGCGGTCGCCTGCGGTTTTGCCGACCAGAGCCATCTGACTCGTATCTTCACCGCGCTCCACGGCGTCTCGCCCGGAACATGGCGACGGGAGAGGCGCATCTGAAGCCTGGCGCGGTGTCGCTGAGCGTTTTGCCGGCACTGCTTTAGCGTCGTTCAAGTAAAAGTGAGCGCACGGGTTATTTTCAAAGTTTGCTGATATTACAAATCGGTAATGACGGGTGGTTGTGCTTGCTGCCGGCCGGGGAAAGGTGCGATATTGTCGCACCAGGTGAGACTTTTTGTCTCGCGCGCCTCTTTCGACCGACCCTGGACAACCTCGAGTCCCTCCGGAGACGTGAATGCCCTTTTGGAAGCAATTTGTACTTTGTCTTGTCGTCATTATCGCCGGCTTTGCCGCGTGGGTCTATTTTGTGCCCGGCGCCGGCGAGACGATGCGCAATGCCGGTATTCCCGACAGCATCGTTTCCAGGATCTCACCGAAGAGCGAAGAGGCAGCCGATGCCGGCGCGGGGCAGGCTCAAGGCGGCCAAGCGCAAGGGCAGGGACAGGGGCAGAACCGCCGCAATGGCGGCGGTGGCGGCGGACGCAATGGCGCGGTGCTCGTCGTCACCCAGGCCGTGGTGCAGGGCGTCGTCAATGACCGGCTGAATGCGATCGGCACGGGTGATGCGATCCGCTCCGTTGCGGTCACGCCGCAGGCGACGGGTACGCTCCGCGAGATTCTGATCAAGTCAGGCGATATGGTGAAGCAGGGGCAGGTTCTCGCCAAGCTCGACAGCGAGGAGCAGGTCATTGCCCAGGGGCAGGCGCAGGTGGCGCTGAACAGCGCGCTCGAGAAATCCAGCCTCTACCACAATATCAAGTCCAGCGTTTCGCGCATGGATGTCTTCGATTCCGAGATCGCCGAGCAGAATGCGCGGCTGCAATTGCAGGCCGCCGATCTCAATCTCCAGCGCCGTAATATCGTGGCCCCCATCGACGGCATCGTCGGCATCGTGCCCGTCAATATCGGTGACAATGTCACTACCTCGACGCCGATCGTGACATTGGACGATCGCACCGAAATCCTCGTCGATTACTGGGTGCCGGAGCGTTTTGCCAATACGGTTTCCGTTGGCCAGGTGGTCGAGGCAACGTCCGTGGCGCGGCCGGGCAAAATCTTTTCGGGCGTGCTTGAAGCGGTCGACAACCGTATCGACGCGGCAAGCCGGACGCTGCGTCTGCGCGGCCGGATCGACAACAGCTCGGACGAGCTGCGCGCCGGCATGTCCTTCGCGGTCAGCATGAAGTTTGCCGGCGATAAATATCCAGCCGTCAACCCGCTCTCCGTACAGTGGGATGCCCAGGGTTCCTTCGTCTGGCGGGTGACCGACGACAAGTCGCACAAGGTGCGGGTCACGGTCGTGCAGCGCAATCCGGACTATGTGCTGGTCAAGGCTGACCTGAAGGATGGCGATGAGATCGTCACCCAGGGCCTGCAGCGCGTGCGCGAGAACGGCGCTGTGCGCACGGCGACCGATGTCGCCGCCAACGACAAGGTCGCCGCCCAATGAGCGTGACCGAGATCCACCAGGACAAACCGGAATCCGGCAAGGCGACCTTCACCGCACTCTTCGTGCGCCGGCCGATCCTGGCGCTGGTCTTCAATACGCTGATGGTGGTGGCCGGTCTTGCGGCCTATGTCGGCGTCGAAGTGCGCGAGCTGCCCGATGTCGACCGGCCGGTCGTGACCGTGCGCACGACATTCGACGGCGCTTCGCCGCAGACGATCGACCAGGAACTAACCAAGGTCATCGAAGGCGCGGTTGCGCGCGTCAGCGGTCTCAAATCCATCTCTTCCAGTTCCCAGTTCGGCCAGAGCCGCGTGACGCTGGAATTTTCCGATTCCATCGATCTGGCCGTTGCCGCGAATGACGTGCGTGACGCCATCGGCCGCATCGCCCAGAACCTGCCTGACGAGGCGGATGYGCCGCAGATCGTCAAGGCTGATTCGGACTCTTCGGCGATCATGCGCCTTGCGGTGACGTCGGATACGCTCAACATGGACGATCTGACGCTCCTCGTCGAGAACGAGGTGGTCGATCGCCTAGCCTCCGTCGATGGCGTTGCCGATGTCGAAGAATACGGCGATCAGGAAAAGGTCTTCCGTGTCGACGTCGATCAGGGGGCACTTGCAAGCCGCGGGCTGACCATCGGTGATCTCACCAAGGCGCTCGACAATGCCGCGCTCGACGTGCCGGCCGGTTCGCTGAAGAGCCCGATGCAGGATATCGTGGTGCGCGCCACCGCCAGCCTGCAGACGCCAGAAGACTTCCAGAACGTCATCCTGCAGCACAATGTGCGTCTCGGCGATGTCGCGACCGTGACGCTCGGGCCTCGCGACGGTGAGACGGCGCTGCGTTCCAATGGCAAACCGGGCATCGGTCTCGGTATCATCCGCCAGGCGCAATCGAATACGCTGAATATTTCCACCGGTATTCATGCTGCCGTCGATCAGCTTTCGAAGACGCTGCCGAAGGGCACGACGATCGCAATCACCAGCGACGACGCCGTGTTCATCGAGGGCGCGATCCATGAAGTGGTGCTGGCGCTGCTGCTTTCGGCCGTCATCGTCACCGTCGTCATTTATCTCTTCCTGCGCGACTGGCGCGCGACGCTGATCCCGTCCGTCTCGATGCCGGTGGCGCTGATCGGCACGCTTGCCGCGATCTATATGGTCGGCTTCTCGATCAACATCCTGACGCTGCTTGCCATCGTGCTCGCGACCGGTCTCGTGGTCGACGACGCCATCGTCGTGCTCGAAAACATCGTGCGTCGACGCTCGGAGGGCATGGGGCCGCGCGCGGCCGCCGTGCTCGGCACGCGTGAAGTCTTCTTCGCCGTCATCGCGACAACGGCCACACTTGCCGCCGTCTTCATTCCACTCTCTTTCCTGCCAGGGCAGGTGGGTGGTCTTTTCCGCGAATTCGGTTTCGTGCTTGCCTTCTCGGTCGGCTTGTCGTCGATCGTGGCGCTGACGCTGTGTCCGATGCTCGCCTCTCGCATGCTGACCAAACCGATGATCGAGGATCATGGATTGCTCGGCCGCTTCGGCGAGGCTTTCGCGGGCCTCTACAAATGGGCGCTGCATGCCTGCCTGAACGCGCCTGTCGTCGTCATCGTCTTCTCACTTATCTTCGGCGGTGCAGCGGTTGTCGCTTTCGGTACGGTCAAGAGCGAACTGACGCCGGAAGAAGACCGCGCCATGGTGATGATGCGGCTGACAACGCCGCAGGGTTCCAGCCTCGAATATACGCGAGACAAGCTGCAGCTCGTGGAGGAATATCTGCAGCCGCTCGTCGACAGCGGAGATATCAGGAACGTCTTCTCGATCTCCGGTCAGGGCGGCGCTTCCAACAGCGGCTTCATGGTGCTGACTCTGGCGCCCTGGGGCGAGCGCCACCGCACGCAGGCCGATATCGTCCGCGACATCAACCAGGCTGCGTCAAAGGTGCCGGCGCTGCGCGGCAATGCGATCTCGTCGAACAGCCTGCGTATTCGCGGCGCCGGCAGCGGCCTGCAGATGGCGCTGATCGGCAATGATCATGAGGCGCTGACGGCGGCGGCCGCCAAGCTCGTGCAGCAGCTCGATGCCAGCGGCCAGTACGATACGCCACGCCTGACCAACGAACCGTCGCAGGCGCAAGTCTCCGTCGCAATCGATCGTGAACGGGCCTCCGATCTCGGTATCGATATCACCGGCCTTTCGACCGCCATCCAGTCGCTGCTCGAAGGACGATCGGTGGTCGACGTCTTCGTCAATGGCGAATCCTATCCGGTGCTTCTGACCTCGACGATGCGGCCGATCGACGACCCGACCGATCTTGAAAACGTCTTCCTGAAGACCGGTGACGGCAAGATCGTGCCGATGTCGGTCATCGCTTCGCTGAAGGAAGGCTCGGTCGCCCCGCAGCTCAACCGTGAACAGCAGCTCGCCTCGGTGGCGATCACCGCCGGCCTGAAGGACGGTATGTCGCTTGGCGACGCCGTGAAGAATGTCACGCAAATGGCAGCACCGCTGTTGCCGGCCGGCGCGCGCCTGCTGCCGCTCGCAGAAGCTGCGACTCTGGAGGAAAATTCCAGCGGCATGGCGCTGACCTTCGGCTTTGCGATCGTCATCATCTTCCTGGTGCTCGCGGCACAGTTCGAAAGCGTGCTGTCGTCGCTGATCATCATGTCGACGGTGCCGCTCGGTCTTGCCTGCGCGGTCTTCGCGCTTGTCATCACCGGCTCCAGCCTCAACATCTACAGCCAGATCGGCCTGGTGCTGCTTGTCGGCGTCATGGCGAAGAACGGCATCCTGATCGTGGAATTCGCCAACCAGCTGCGTGACCGCGGCGAGGACGTACGCTCGTCCATCGAGAAGGCCTGCGCGCTTCGCCTGCGCCCGGTCATGATGACGATGATCGCGACCATTCTTGGGGGCGTTCCGCTGGTCTTCGCGCATGGTGCGGGTGCGGAAGCGCGCGTGGCGCTCGGTTGGGTCATCGTTGGCGGCCTCGGCTTCGCGACGCTGGTGACGTTGTTCATCACGCCGGTCGCCTATCTCCTGATTGCCCGGTTCGCCAAGCCGCATGCCCATGAAGAAGCGCGCCTGCACGAGGAAATGACGCATGCGACGCGTCCGAAGCCGGATCCGCAGCAGCTTCAGGCTGCCGAGTAAGAGGGCAAACAAGCTTTTTTAATACTTTCGAAAACGCCTGCCGTATCTCTCCGGCAGGCGTTTTTATGGTGTATGAAGTCTTGTGAAATAAGATAAATTACTTCTGAACTTTAGCCGTTTATTAAGCATAAGCGGCAATGATCGCGATCAGTAACCGGCCGGTCTTCCCCAGTTTTTCCGAAGGCCACTGCGCTGATTTTCCAGCGACGGCGGACATGAGCGTCCGCTTGATTTCGGTACATCCTGTTGTGTTGCGTCTTGTTGTGTTTTTGGAGTTCGTACCGTGAGTATTTATCAGCGCACCTCCGTGGATGCGGCGCTTAATGTGCTGCGTGATATCAATCGGAACATGACGGTGACGCAGAACCATGTCACGACAGGTCTGCGCGTCGAAAAATCAAAAGATAATGCCGCTTATTGGTCGGTTGCGACGACAGCTCGCCACGACAACAAGGCGCTTTCCGCCATTCAGGATGCCCTCGGCATGGCGGCCGCCACCATGGGTACAGCATCGGCGGGCGTCGACAGCGTCGTCGACGTCGTCACCGAGATCAAGGCAAAGCTTGTGGCGGCAACCGAGCAGGGCGTCGACAAGACAAAGATCGGTGAAGAGCTCGAGCAGTTGAAGGCGCAGCTGCGCAGCGTTTCCGAGGGTGCAGGCTTCAACAACGACAACTGGATCATCCTCGACAATACGACGACGCCGACGCAGCCGCGCCAGATCCCGGCCTCCTTCATCCGCAATTCGGACGGGACGGTATCGGTCGGCATGCTGAGCTATCATATCGATATCCCGCCAAGCGGCGCGACATCCTCCAAGGATGCACGTTATGTGATCGACGACCGGGCAGGCGGCACCGGCGAATATGGCGTTCTGACTTCCGACTTCTTCGCAAGCGAACTGGGCGCGGCGCAGAATTGGGTGCTGACGAAGAGCAAGAACGGCAACACGGCCGGCCAGGTGGAAATCGGCCTGACGGCAAGTACCAGCAAACAGGACCTGAACGAGATGATCAGCGTCGTCGATGCCGCGCTCGGACAGTTGACGACCGTCGGTTCGGCTTTCGGCGCACTGGAAAAGCGCATCAGCATCCAGGACGAATTCGCCAAGAACCTGTCCGACAATCTTACCACGGGTATCGGCCGCCTCGTCGATGCCGACATGGAGACGGAATCGAGCAAGCTCAAGGCATTGCAGACCCAGCAGCAGCTCGGCCTGCAATCGCTGAATATCGCCAACGCATCCTACGACACGGTTCGTCAGCTCTTCCAGAACTTCTGATATCGGTTTTGTAGTACCAGCCGCGCGGCAAGCGATGCTCGCCGCGCGGTTTTCTTTGGCTTCAGGCAGCCTTGGCAGCCATCGTTGCCTTGGCCCACCAGACCAGCTCGTCGAGGGCTGCCTTTGCCGTCGGCAGCAAGTTCGCCTCGATCTCATCGATCGGCTTGTTGCCGAAGGCCGGGTGGATCGACATGAAGTCGCTGCCGCCAATATGCACGGCACTGCGGGTCGAGACCATATGGAGCTCGACGCCGATCCCACGCAGATGTTCGACGGCGCGCGTGGCACCCGTGCCGCCATAGCCGATCGCGGTGAACGGCTTGCGCATCCATTCCTTGTAGGCCTGGTCGAGCGCGTTCTTGAGGACGCCGGTGATCGAATGATTGTATTCGGCGACGACGAAGATATAGCCGTCGAAGCGGCCGATCGTTTCCTGCCAGCGCACCGCTTCCGGATTCTGGCTTGGCATCCAGAAGTTCGATGCCATTTCCTCGAAGAAGGGGAGCGGGTGATCGCGCAGGTCGACCAGTTCGACGTCGAAGTCGTCACGTGCCTGAGCTTGTTTCAGTATCCATTGTGCCGGGGCATCGGCGAAACGGGTGGGGCGGGTAGAGCCGATAATAACGGCGATACGGGGCTTAGAATTCATAGTAACCTCCTGTATGCTGGTTTCCAACGGTAACCAGATTACGGATGGTTCGTGGAGCAGCACAAGGAGGCACTTTATTGAAACCAGATAACCACGAGGAAACCGCCGCCTGCGAGGGCGCCGAAGACTGCGGGCAGGTTCACGCCTGCGATCACATCAGCCGCATGCTGGCGCGCATCAGCGACAAGTGGAGCTTGCTGGTGGTGCGTGTGCTGGGTCACGGTCCGCTCCGCTTCAACGCCTTGCGTCGCGAAGTGGGCGAAATCAGCCAGAAGGTACTGGCATCGACATTGCGGGAGCTGGAGGAGAACGGCTTCGTTTCCCGGACCGTCACGCCCACCACACCGCCGCAGGTCGAGTATGCGCTGACGGATCTCGGCCGGGAGTTCCTGGATCCGGTTCGGGGGCTTGCCGAGTGGGTCGTTACAAACTCCGCACGCATGGACGAGGCACGGGCGGCCTATGCCAAACGTCGCGGCCTCGACTGAAGACCTGCGGTTTGCCAATAAAGCTGGTGATATCGGTGCGCGGCTGCAACAGACCGATGTTTCCCATGGGGAATTTGGCTTATCAGATTAGTATCTTCATCTTGTTGCCGCATTCCCTAATATCTGCTCGCACCAGCTTCGAACGGAGAACCTCCTGTCCATGATCAAGAAATTCATCCTTCTGGCCGTTGCGGCGAGTTACCTCTCAGCTTGCACGACGACCGATCCCTATACTGGTGAGCAGAAGGTATCCAATACCGCTGGCGGTGCTGCCCTTGGCGCGCTTGGCGGTGCTCTCGTCGGTGTCGCCGTCGGCGGCGGTGGCCATGGCAAGCGCAACGCGGCGCTGATCGGCGCCGGCATCGGCGCGCTCGCCGGCGGCGCGATTGGCAACTACATGGACCAGCAGGAAGCCGAGCTTCGTGCCCAGCTCGAAGGTACCGGCATTTCGGTCACCCGCCAGGGTGACAACATCATTCTCAACATGCCGTCGAACATCACCTTCGACGTCGACCAGGATGCGGTGAAGGCGGGCTTCTATCCGACGCTGAATTCGGTGGCGATCGTGCTGCGCAAGTTCAACCGCACGCTCATCGACATCAACGGTCATACGGACTCCACCGGCAGCCTGCAGCATAACCAGGACCTGTCGCAGCGCCGCGCGCTGTCCGTTGCCGATTATCTCGGCAGCCAGGGCATCGACCAGCGCCGCGTTTCGGCCGTCGGCTTCGGCCCGTCGCAGCCGGTCGCATCCAACGCGACTGAAGCCGGCCGCGCGCAGAACCGCCGCGTCGAAATCCAGATCGCGCCGATCACGCAGGGCTGATCGGTCGACTTCAGACGACAAAAAGGCCGGGTCATCGCCCGGCCTTTTTTCGTTTCCGCCGTTTGCCTCAGTGCTGCATCGTTGCGCCCTTGGTGATCTTGTCGACGATCTTCTTGTCGGCTCGCAGGGCGATGCCGACCACCTTGGCGTCATCGGGGGCGTATTCGGCGAAGACGGCGCGATTGGCTACGTCATGGCCAGTTGCAAACATTTCTTCGATGAAGACGGAGGAGGTCACGTCGCGCTCCAGCGCGCGGCGATGGATCGTCGATATCGTCGCTTCGTCGGCCGACAAGACGATGATCGGCTGGATGGATAGCGGGTTGTAGAGGTTGCCGGCGCGGTCCTTGTAGGGCTCGCCGATGATGTCAGGATACTGCCCGGCAATGCCTGTCGAGAGGAAGGCCGTGACATTCAGCTTCTGCCAGCCGGCAAGATTGTTTCGCAGGACGATCGCAATTTTGGTATCAAACATCTCAGTCTCTCTCATCAGGGTATCGAAACGCGTTGAGCCAGGATCTAACGCCGCAGGTCTTCGAGGGTCTTGAACGTTTGTGCGCGCCCGCGGACAGCGGCATTCTGACTGCGCCTGCCTTTCCGGGCATCGAGCGTATCGAGGCGCAGTTTTCGGGCAATGTTTTCGAGCCGCATCGGCACGATACCTATGCCCTTGGCGTCACGCTTCATGGCGTGCAGACCTTCACCTATCGCGGCGAGCGGCGCTTCAGCATGCCAGGTCAGGTTATCGTCTTGCATCCAGACGAGGAACATGACGGCGGGGCAGCGACCGAGGCAGGCCTTCATTACCGCATGCTTTACATGGAGCCGGCTCTCTTGATGGAGTGTCTGGCGGCAGAGAAGATCGGCCTTCCATTTGTCGACCAGCCGGTCATTGCCGATGGGGCGCTGGCGCAGGTGTTGCTTGCCGCACTCGGCGAGCTCGACCGGGAGCTCGACGAGCTCTTCGTCGACGATTTCGTCAGCCGCGTGGCAGGCGGCCTGTCGCGGCATTCGCAGGTGCGCCGCCGTGCGCTGGGCGCGGTTGCGTGGAAACAGGTGCGGGCAGCGCGCGACTATCTGGAGGCACATGCGCTGCGACCGGTACGCTCCGGCGAGCTGGAGACCGTTACCGGCCTCGACCGCTTCACGCTGTCACGGCATTTTCGCACGGCCTTTGCCACCAGTCCGCATCGTTACATGCTGATGCGGCGGCTGCAGCAGGCAAAGACGCTGATGGGCGAGGGCGAGGGGTTTGCCGATGTGGCGGCGGCTACCGGCTTTGCCGACCAGGCGCATTTCATCCGGCATTTCAAGAAGGCCTATGGCGTCACCCCGGGGCGATGGGCGGGGCTTCAACGTTTTGCAGCAGAGACCGGACCGTTCAGCAGCTGATACTGACGTGTGAAGCCGTGGCATTTATCCAGAAAACGGCATTATCATATGCATTGCGCATGCCTACAGCAAGAAAGCCTGATGAGATAACTTGCTCCCGAGTTGGAGCTCGCGGCATCAGCCGAATGCTCTCCCCGAAATGACGCTTGGCGGCAGCCAGCGACAGGGAAAAGGTTCAAGGCGCAACTATGTCTGTAAATGATAAGCCACTTATCGCAATTGTCGGTGCAACCAGCAAACAGGGTCGCAGCGTCGCAGCGACGCTCCTTCGCAGCGGGCGTTTCCGCGTGCGCGCCCTGACCCGACAAAAGGATTCACCCGAGGCTTTGAGTCTGGAGAAACTTGGAGCTGAAATTGTAACCGTCCCTCTCCAGATTGGCTTCCAGAAGGATCTTGTCGCTGCCTTCGAAGGCGCGGACGGGGCGTTCCTGATGACGCCGCCCGTTACACCGCCGGCAACGATAGAGGCTCCTATCGGCCGCCAGCTGGCGGATGCCGCGGTTGAGGCAGGCGTCGGACATATCGTGTTCAGCACGCTCGAAAATGTCGATGCGATCTCGGGCGGGACGAAGTTTGCTCCGCACTTCACCGACAAGGCGCGCGTTGCAGATTATATTCGCGGTCTGCCGATCTCGCATTCCTTCGTCATGCTGGCATTCTTCTACACGAACCTTCTCGAATATTATCCGCCGCGCATGGAAGGCGACACGCTCGTGCTGCCGATCTATCTGCCGGAAGATTTTCGGGCGCCTTTCGTCGATCCACTGACGGCGACCGGGCCGGCCGTGCTCGAAATCTTCTCAAATCCCGAGCGATACAACGGGAAAACGCTGCCTGTTGTCGGCGATATCATCTCGCCCCGGGAGATGGTCGAGACTTTCCGAGCGGTAACCGGCCTCAGGGCAGAATATCGAAACGCTTTCACCAGGGATGGCCTGCTGCAGTATTTTCCGGAGTTTGCCGCCAACGAATTCCTCGTGCGAGAGCTTGTCGGCATGGTCGAGTACGCTGTCGAATACGGCTATTTCGGCAAAGAGCATGACCTGGAATGGAGCCGCCGACTGGATCCCGATACACTCGACTGGGAGCAGTATCTTCGCACCACGGGCTGGCGCGGCGACAAGAAATCTTTCGGGCTCTGAGTCATGACGGGCGGATTCCCGGCAGTTTGGGAATCTCGGCGACAAGAAAGTCGGTGAGAAGGCGGACGCGGGCAATAGCTGAACGCTCGGGCACGATGAGCAGGCTCAGCGGCACCGGCGCCGGACGGTAGTCTTCGAGCACGACCTCGAGCCGACCGCTATCCAGGAGATCGTGGACCAGCCAAAGGTGAGCGGGGCCGATGCCACGTCCTGCGGCCAAGGCTTCGCGCGCCGCAAGCCCGTGATCGACGCGCAGCTTCCCGTTGACTGGAACCGTCACATTCGCGCCATCGCGGGAGGAGAGAGCAATCTGATCGCTCCCGGCCACATTGGACATTATGACGGTTTCGTATCGCGAGAGATCGTCCGGTCGCTCCGGCCGCCCGTGGATGGAGAAATAAGCGGGAGCGCCGACCATCAGCCGATGGCTTTTTCCGAGCGCATGAAGCTTCATGGAACTGTCGGTGAGAGGTCCGAGCCGCAGTGCCACGTCAACGCCCTCGCGAACCAGATCGATGCGCTCGTCGGTCAGGTTGAGATCGACGCTGATATCAGGATGCCGGTCCTGAAATTCGAAGATGAGGCGTGTGATGTGCATCACGCCAAGCGCTGCAGTGCACGAAAGCCTGACAGCGCCTGCGGCCGCCCGACGGGCATTTCTGGCTTCCTCGGCAGCCTGCTCGACCAGGCGTAACACCTGAAGGCAGCTGGTATAATAGCGGCTGCCTTCGTCGGTAAGGATGACGCGACGCGTGGTTCGGCTGAGGAGAGGTACGCCGACTGCCTCCTCGAGTTCATTGAGGTGCCGCGTCACGGTTGATTGACCGATGCCGAGCTCCCTTGCCACAGAAGACAGATTGCCGCGCTCGGCAACGCGAACAAAGGTGCGCATTCGGTCGAGAGACAGTCCGGTGTTATCCATTTTTCAGCACAGTGATGTTCATTAAGTCAGTCTAGGGAATAACCGGACCTGCGGCTAGTCAGGCACAGGCAGGACAATTCAGAGCCTGTTTCGATGGCCACGCAGTTTGATGGTCCCCGCATTTGGACGGCGTTTTCCGCAGGTCGCCAGTCACGGAGCAGCGCGCAAACGGGATAGTTCGGTTTCACGCCAGTGCAGCCATTGCTGTCTCAACCTGCCTCTGGATACGCCGATAGTCTCCTCGAGAACCTCGAAGTCGAGGATGCGCTCGGTGCGAAAATGGCGGAAGGCCTGCTTCGATTCACACCACGCGATCAGGAGGCAATGCGCGTCTGCATAGCCCAGAAGCACCGGCCACACGATGCGGTGGCTTATCTCGCCACTGGCTGCGCGATATTCGAGGTCGATCTTTCGCCCCTCCCTGATCGCCCGCCTGACCGGGCGAGTGTCGAACGTCAGGCTGTTGGTGACCTCCTCGGGCTTCAGGCCGACTGCCGGTTCGGCGATGAACGGAAGGAGGTCGTCGGGTACCGTGTCGGTAATCTTGGCGATGACATCTCTGGCGGCATTGGTGATCGCCGGGTCACCCAGTTTTGCAACCATCTGGACGCCTAGCAGAACGGCTTCGATTTCCTCTGGGGTCAGCATTAGTGGCGGCATGTCGTATTGCGGATCGAGGACGTAACCGAACCCCGCTTCCCCTTCTATGGGAACACGCTGGCCGATCAGATGAGCGATGTCGCGATAGACGGTACGTCGCGCGACCTCGAGTTCATCGGCAAGCTGTGCCGAGGTGACCGGACGGTTTGATCTTCGAAGTATCTGGATGATCTGAAAAAGCCGTTCCGCTTTTCGCATGCTGGTGACTCCTGCTGCCACAACGCTGGCAGGATGACTATGTCACAAGAGCGGGCAAAGAGATCGTTACGCCTGAAGGAGAAAATGATGAAGCTCGCATCTACCCGTCTTGTCGCCTCGGATATTAAAAGCATGGTGGCCTTCTATGAGCTCGTGACGGGCTATCGCGCGGAGTGGCTTGCTCCCGTCTTTGCCGAGATCGTCACACCCGGTGCCGTCGTGGCGATAGGGAGCGTGGAGACGGTCGCCCTGTTCAAAGAGGGCAGTGCGGAGCCGCGGGCCAACAGAACCGCCATTCTTGAATTCATGGTGTCTGATGTCGACGCTGAATTCGCTCGGCTCAAGGATCATGTCGAGGTCGTGCATGAGCCCAGGGATATGCCGTGGGGAAATCGCACGGTCCAGTTCTCGGACCCGGAGGGAACCCGCGTCGCGCTTTATACACCCGTTACCGAGGCCGCGAGGCAACGCTTCAGCGGTCGTTGACTGGCCTGCGGGCTGCCGAGGGTTTTGATGCTCAAGCGGCGTTTTCCGCGAGCCCGGAGCGGCGGGCGATGAAGCGGGCGACTGCCGGGCCGATCAACAGGATCATCATGAAGCGGCCGGTCTGCATGGCCATGACGAAAGGCACGTCGACATCGCTCGACGCGGCGATGATGGCTACGGAATCGGCGCCGCCGGGGCTGGTGGCGAGATAGGCCGTCAGCGGGTCGATACCGGCGAATTTGTGGAGGGCGACGGCCATGCAGCCGCAGAGCGCCATCAGGATGATGATGGAGGCGGAAACGCGGGGCAGGGCGCGGGCGGCGTGTTCGAGAATCGAGCGGGTAAAGCGCAGGCCGATGCTCCAGCCGATCAGCGCGTAGCTGAGGGCCAGGATCCAGGTCGGCAGTTCGATCTTCAGCAGGCCGAAACCCTGCAAAACGGCTCCGCCGATCAGCGGGATGACGATATTGCCGCCCTGGATGCGGAAGCGGAAGACGCCGTAGCAGCAAAGGGCGGCGAAGATGATCGTGATCGCGAAGGCCGGCCAGTCAACCGGCGGGAAGAAGATGACCGGCGGCGGCTCTTGCCCATCGGCGGCGGCCCAGAGACGGGAGATGACGGAGGCGCCGACGGCGACGAAGACAACGCGCAGATATTGCATGAAGGCGACGAGGCGGGCATCCGCCCCGTAGGCCTCGGACATGATGACCATGGCTGAGGCGCCGCCGGGCGTGGAGCCCCAGACAGCCGTCGTGCCGGGCAGAACCTGCCAACGTGTCAAAAGCCAGCCGAGACCGGCGGCAATGGCGACCACAGAGACGATGAAGATGAAGAAGAGCGGCGCATCCTTGGCCATGGTTCCGAGGATATCGGGCGTGATGTTGCGCGCCATCAGGAGGCCGACCAGCACTTGGCCGAATTGCAGCGGCCAGTAAGGGATGCGCAACTGCCCCTTGCTGACGGTAAGGGCGAGAACGATTGCCGCGACCATCGGGCCGATCAGCAGCGAGGCGGGCAGGGCGAAGAGTTCGAGGAACAGGACAAGAATGGCGGACAAGGCGAGCAGCAATGCCCATTTGGGCAGGCTCGCTTTCTGCTGGAAGCTGCTTGCGTCCAAAATTGTGATCCCCGAACTTTTCGACCGGAGCGAGCCCGAAGGCGGAGGTGGGAGGAGGCCCCGGCAGCATGAAGAGGCCGGCTGAGGCCGGCAAGCGCAGACCCGGTATAGGCACGGGGCGGCCAAAGGGTCAATTGCGGAATCTGGCCCTTTTGCTCCTAAAGGCGGGTGTGTTTCGCGAGGAAATCAAGCAGAGCGCGAACACGGGCCGGCAGTGGCCCGCCCTGGCCGATATAAACTGCGTAGAATTCCTCGACATCGCCGGGGTTGAGGTCTTCCAGCAGCGGAACGAGCCGTCCAGCGGCGATATCGGCGCGCACGGTGAATTCCGTCATGCGGGCAAGGCCGGCGCCCGAGAGCGCCAGATAACGCATGGCCTCGCCATCGCCGACCTGCAAGCCCGGGGTAAGGGGAATGGTGATTTCCCCGCCGTTCTCCAGGATCGGCCAGCCTTCCAGCGCCCGGGCATAGGAAAAGCCGATGCGGCGATGGTTTTGGAGTTCGCCGGCTGAATGCGGTTCGCCATATTTCGCGAGATAATCGGGGGAGGCGACGACGATCTTCCTGGCGGCGCCGAGCTTGCGGGCGATCAGGCTCGATGTCTTCAGCGGTCCAGCGCGGATCGCCACATCGGCACGCTCTTCCAGCAGGTCGACGACCTTGTCTGTGTGGGTGATATCGAGCGTCACGCCCGGATGCCCGGCCATGAAGGCGGGGACGAGCGGGGCCAGAACATGATTGCCGAAGGAACCGCTGGTGTTGATGCTGATGCGGCCGGCCGCCTGCTCTCCTGCCGAAGCGAAGCGCTCCGCCTCCGATATGTTGGCGAGGATCGTCACGCTGCGCTCATAGAAGGCGCATCCCTCCGGTGTCAGCTGCAGCTTGCGCGTCGAGCGGTTGACGAGGCGGGCGCCGAGCCTTGTCTCCAGCCGGGCGACCAGCTTGCTGACGGCCGATGGCGTCATGCGCCGCGCCTGCGCGGCAGTGGAAAAACCGCCGCGTTCGACGACGCTGACGAAGACTTCCATTTCGCCCGATCGATTGATGTCCTGACGGCTCATGATGAATTCAAATCACAGATGATATGCTCTGAGGCAATCTATATCATCGTTCCGGCCGGGTCTATCTCTTCAAAAAAGGAGATTGAATCATGGAATACAGAAATCTGGGCGCATCGGGCTTGAGGGTGCCGGTGCTGAGCTTCGGGGCCGGTACCTTCGGCGGCAGCGGTCCACTCTTCGGTGCCTGGGGCACGACGGATGCGCAGGAGGCGCGACGGATGGTGGATATCTGCCTGGAGGCGGGTGTGATGCTGTTCGACACGGCGGACGTCTATTCGGCCGGTGCTTCAGAGGAGGTGCTGGGGCAGGCGATTTCCGGAAAGCGCGACGCCGTGCTGATCTCGACCAAGACGGCGCTGCCGATGGGCGAGGGGCCGAATGATTGGGGCACCTCGCGGGCGCGGTTGATCCGCGCGACCGAGGATGCGCTGCGCCGGCTCGGCACTGACTATATCGACCTGTTGCAGCTTCATGCCTTCGATGCCTCGACGCCTGTCGAAGAGGTGCTTGCGACGCTCGGTGGGCTCGTGGCTGCCGGCAAGGTTCGCTACATCGGTGTTTCCAATTTCTCCGGCTGGCAGCTGATGAAAGCGCTCGGGCTTTCCGAGCGCAATGGCTACCCGCGCTACGTTGCCCACCAGGTCTATTATTCGCTTGCCGGGCGGGATTACGAGTGGGAATTGATGCCGCTTGCCGCCAATCAGCAGGTCGGCGCCCTGGTCTGGAGCCCGCTCGCCTGGGGGCGGCTGACCGGCAAGATACGTCGCGGCGCGTCTTTGCCCGAGGGAAGCCGCCTGCATCAGACGGCGGAATACGGCCCGCCTGTCGATGACGAAAAGCTCTTCGATATCGTCGACGTACTGGACGCGATTGCCGCCGAGACGGGCAGGACGGTGCCGCAGATCGCCATCAACTGGCTGATCGGCCGGCCGACGGTTTCAAGCGTCATCATCGGCGCACGCAACGAGGACCAGCTTCGCCAAAACCTCGGCGCGGTCGGCTGGAGCCTGACGCCGGAACAGATCGGGCGGCTGGATGCTGTCAGTGCCGTGACACCGCCCTATCCCTATTTCCCCTATTATCGGCAGGAGGGCTTTGCGCGGCTGAACCCGCCTGCGATCCCCACAACAAGGATGGGATGAGATCTTCCCTGAATCTTGGCTGGACAGCCGCTTTGACTTGCCTCATACCCGGCCTGCTACAGATGCTGTAGCAGGCTGTGGAATGCAGGGAGATCAAGGGCATGGCACTGCGCGACGCGAAGGCTGGGATGCGAAACGAGGCGGGTATCGAGGCCGTCACCGGTATCCTGAAACAGCGCTTCGGGGAGCGCTTCCAGACCGGCCAGGCTTTTCGCGCCCAGCATGCGCACACGACCACCTACATTCCCGCCCAGCTGCCCGACGGAGTCCTCTTTGCCGAGACGGCCGACGATGTGAAGACCGCTGTGCGGGCCTGCGCCGATCATAAGGTACCGGTCATCGGATTTGGCACCGGCTCTTCGCTCGAAGGGCAGGTCAACGCGCCGAATGGCGGCATTTCCATTGATTTCAACCGCATGAATCGAGTGCTTGAAGTCAATCCTGAGGATCTCGACTGCACGGTCGAACCGGGCGTCACGCGTGAGGCGCTGAACACCCATCTGCGCGATACCGGCCTGTTCTTCCCGATCGATCCCGGCGCCAATGCCTCGATCGGCGGCATGACCTCGACGCGTGCCTCCGGCACCAATGCCGTGCGCTATGGAACGATGAAGGACAATGTGCTTGCCGTGACGGCAGTGACGGCCTCCGGCGAGGAAATTCGCACGGCGCGCCGCGCCCGCAAGTCGTCGGCGGGTTACGATCTGACGCGGCTCTTCGTCGGGGCGGAAGGTACGCTTGGCATTCTGACCTCGGTGACGCTGCGGCTGCACGGCATTCCGCAGAAGATCGCCGGCGGCGTCTGCGCCTTCCCGAGTGTGAAAGCGGCGTGCGACGCCGTGATCATGACGATCCAGATGGGCATTCCGGTGGCGCGTATCGAGCTTGTCGATGCGCTGCAGATGCGCGCCAGCATTGCCTATGCCAATCTTCCCTATGAGGAGAGCCCGGCGCTCTTCCTCGAATTCCATGGCACGGATGAGACGGTGGCGCTGCAATCGACCGCCTTTGCCGAGATCGCGGCCGAATGCGGCGGCGGTGAATTCAAGTGGACGTCGAGCCAGGAGGAGCGCACGAAGCTCTGGAAGGCGCGTCACGATGCCTATTGGTCGGTGCGGGCGCTGGCGCCCGGGCTTGCCGTACTTTCGACCGATGTTTGTGTTCCGATATCCCGGCTTGCGGATTGCGTTGCCGAAACGCAGGCCGATATCGAGGCAAATGGTTTGCTGGCGCCGATCGTCGGCCATGCGGGCGACGGGAACTTCCATGTGCAGCTTTTGTTCGACGACAAGAGCGCCGCGGACATCGCGACGGCCGAGGAATTCGTCGCCCGGCTGAATGCGCGGGCGCTGGCAATGGACGGGACATGCACCGGCGAACACGGGATCGGGCAGGGGAAAATGGCATTTCTGGAGCAGGAGCTCGGGGGTACGGTGGATCTGATGCGCCAGATCAAGCGCTCGCTCGACCCGGACAATATCCTCAATCCCGGCAAGATTTTTCATCTGGGCTGAAAATGGAACAATCTCATGATCTTGGCCCTTGCTCCCGGCATGAATAGCGCTAGTGTCGGCAACAGAATCCCGAATGGAGAATCCCTGACTTGATAGGCCGGTTCCTCGTCTTTCTAGGAGGAGTGATCGTCGTAGTGCTCTTCGTGGCGCTGCTGGCACCGCTATTCATCGACTGGACGGATTTCCGGAAGAATTTCGAGGATCAGGCAAGCCGCATCATCGGCAAGAAGGTGACGGTGCATGGCACGGTCGATGCCCGGCTGCTGCCGT
The DNA here is from genome assembly GCF_056396805.1 of Rhizobium sp. 05N49. NCBI lineage: Bacteria > Pseudomonadati > Pseudomonadota > Alphaproteobacteria > Hyphomicrobiales > Rhizobiaceae > Rhizobium > Rhizobium sp. 05N49. The sequence continues at coordinate 440,450 of NZ_JBFTME010000001.1, read as the reverse complement.
TTCCCTCCGTGACGCTGCATGACGTGCGCGTCGGCCAGGAGGAAGACGGCACGCCGGTCGTGCAGGTCGAGCAGTTCTCCATGGATGCCGAGCTTGCGCCCTTCCTTTCGGGCGAAGCGCTGATCTTCGACATGCGCGTCGTCAATCCCAAGGTGCAACTGCGGCTCCTGAAGGACGGTTCGCTGGACTGGATGCGCGGCAGCCAGCCGGAAATTCCAGCCAAGACGGTGGTTCTGGAAAATGTCCATGTCAACGGCGGCGAGATCGAGTTCATCGATGATCAATCCGGTCGTTCGCGCCACGTAACCGGGCTGAATGCCGAGATGTCGGCAAAGTCGCTCGCCGGTCCATGGCGCATCGAGGGTGACGGCGCGCTTGACGGCGAGCATGGCAGCTTCTCGATTGCCAGCAACCAGCCGGACGAAAACGGCGTGCTGCGCGTGCGCACCCGACTTGCGCCCGACAAACATCCCGTCAGCATCGATCTCGACGGTGAACTCAAGCTCGTCGACAGCCGGCCGAATTACCAGGGCACGCTCTCGGCCGCGATCGAGAGCAGCGAGGGCAAGACTGAAAAAGGGGAGGCGCCGCCGCGCCTCAAGGGTCGTTTCGAGCTTACCAACGACCGCATCCGCATTCCCGAATACCGCATGGAGGTCGGCTCCACGAGTGACCCCTATGTGATCACCGGCGAGGCGACGCTCGATACCGGAAAGGCGCCGGAATTCCTGCTGACCGCCGATGGCCAGCAGATCGACGTCAACCGTATCGGCAATCAGGGTGCCGCCGGCAAGACCAACCGCGACCCGGCGGTTTCGGCACGTCAGCGATTGAATTCGCTGCTTGAAATTGTCGGCCAGGTGCCGATCCCGCAGGTACCGGGCAAGGCGACCGTGCGCCTGCCGGCGATCGTTGCGGGCGATACGACGATCCGCGACGTGGCTCTGGAACTGGAGCCTGCCGGCAACGGCTGGATGATCGACAGCGCTGTCGGCACGCTGCCCGGCCGCACGCAGGTGGAAGGCAAGGGCAAGCTGACGCTTACGGGCGAACCGTCCTTCAACGGTCAGATGGTGGTTGCCTCCAACCAGCCGACCGGGCTTGCTTCCTGGCTGGCAGGTTCGGTCGATCCGGCGATCCGCCAACTAAGGCAGGCGGGTTTCTCCGCCAATGTCAGCCTGACGCACGATCTGCAGCGTTTCGAGAATCTTGAGATCGCGATCGGTGCCGCGACGCTGAAGGGGCGCCTGGAGCGGCAGGCGACCAACGGCCAGACACCGTCGCTTTCCGTTGCGCTCAACGGTGATTCACTCGATCTCGATGCGCTGAGGGCGCTGACCGGTCTCTTTACCGGCCAGGATGCCGGTGACAACGTGCTCGATCACAGGATCGCCGCGCAGCTCAAGGCCGACAAGTTCACGGCCTTCGGCGTGCAGGCCGATAATGTCGAAACGACTTTCACGCTCGCAGACGGGGCCCTTTCGGTCGATCGGCTGGCGATCAAGAACCTTGCTGGCGCCGAACTGACCGCGACGGGCAAGGCGGAGGGATCGCTGCTCGACTATAAGGGCACCGGCGAGATCACCTTCAAGGCTGCCGATCCCGGCGCCTTCTTCGCCATGCTGCGCGAGCACCTGCCGCATCATCCGGTCATGGACCGGCTGGTGCGCAATGCGGGCTGGTATGGCAATACGGCGCTACGTGGCGCGCTGACGCTCGGCGGCGATGATGGCGATGCGCTGGCGGTGACGCTCGCGGGCGTTTCGAACGGCAGCCGCGTCAATCTCGATTACCGCATGTCCGACCTGCTGGCGCTGACCGGCAACGGCACGACGACGCTGGAGGCAACGCTCGACAATGCCGTGCCGTCGATCCTGTTCGGGCAGGCGGGCCTCGATCCGCTGCCGGTCGATGCCGGCGCCAATGGCCGCATGACGCTGAAGGTGACGGCGACCGACAATGATCCCGCCGACGCCGCGCTGACCTTTGCGACCGACCGGACCTCGTTTACGGCAAACGGCAAGGTCGACGTGCGGCCCGATACTTTCATGAACGGCAAGGTCGCCGTGTCGCTCGAAAGTGCCGATCTCGACCCGTATCTGGTCATGAACGGCATTGCGCTGCCCGAGCTCGGCACCGGGCTGCCTTTCAAGCTGCAGACCAATGCGACCATCGATGCCGACAAGGTGGTGCTGGCCGATCTCAACGGGCATGCGGCCGACAACGAATTTGCCGGTGCGCTGACCTTCGACCGCAAGGCGGCAAAGACGACGGCGAGCGGCGCGCTTGCGCTTTCCACGGCCGATCTCGGCTGGCTCGGGGAGGCCGTGTTCGGGCAGATCAATGATCCCGCCAATGGCCAGCTGACGACGGCAGCCCTTGGCATGCCGCTCTTCCGCGATCTCGACGTCAATCTGAAGCTCACAGCCAAGCAGTTTTGGCCGAGTGTTTTCAACACGGCGGTGAACGATTTCAGCTCGAATGTTGCCTACAAGGGTGATGAGCTGCAGCTCAACGACATTGCGGGCAACTGGGACGGCGGCACACTCTCCGGCAACCTGCTTTTCACCAATGCCAATGGCACGGGCTTCCTGCAGTCGCGACTGGCACTTGCCGATTCCGATCTCGGTGGCGTCATCTGGCCGCGTGACGGCGCACCTGTCGCCAACGGAAAATTCGGCATGTCTCTGGCGCTCGAAGCCTCCGGTAAGACGGTTTCGGAGATTGCGAGCTCGCTGAACGGCTCGGGTGAAATCCGGCTTGGCGAAACGAGCGTTCGCGGGCTGAACCTTGCGATCCTGGCGCCGCTTCTGGCCGCGACCGATCCGATGCAGGACCAGATCAATGCCGGTAAGGTGCATCCGATCGTCGAGACGCTGCTGAACAACGGCGAGGCAAAACTGCCGCCACTCGGTATTCCCTTCAACGTGACCGACGGTACGCTGCGTATCCAGAACGTCAGCGTCRCCAACGATCTGGCGCATCTGAGCGCCGATGCGCAGATCGAGCTGCCGCAGCAGCGTATCAGCGCAACGCTCGGCATCGGTTTCAATCCCGGTGCCGAGGCGCTTTCAGGCGCGGAGCCGGGTATCCGCCTGAACTTCTCCGGCCTGCTGGCCTCGCCCGGCAAGACGATGGATGTGACCGACATTACCAGCTATCTTTCGCTGCGTGCCTTCGAGCGCGAGCGGCGGCGCGTCGAACGCCTGCAGGCCAACGTGCTGGAGAAGCAGCGGCTGCGGCGCGAGGTGGCGCTCTATCGCTTCAATGACGCCCAGCGGGTCGCGGCTGCCGAGATCGAGCGGCAGCGGCAGGCAGAAGAACAGCGGCTGCGGGCTCTGGCGCAGGATGCGGCTCAGCGCAAGGCCGAAGCCGAGGCAAAGGCAGCGGCTGAAGCAGAGGCGCGTGCCAAGGCGGAGGCGGAGGCGAGGGCTGCGTCGGAGGCCGAGGCTGCCCGCCGGACCGAACGACCGTCACCGCCCGGCCAGCTCAATTTCGATCAGCTGCCAGGCGTTCAGGCGCAGTAAAAAGAACGACGGTCAAACACGTCCAATCAGGCATTCGCCGCGGCATTTTTCAGCCAGCACAAGACGTGCAGCCGCAATGCCGAGGAGAGGTTGCTGTCGGGCATGCGGTCATCGTCGATCTCTGATATCAGTGCCGCGAGCGGCATGGAGCGGCTCGCGGCAATCGCCTTCAACTCGGTCCAGAATTCATCTTCCAGCGAAAAACTGGTGCGGTGCCCGTGCAACGTCGCCGAATGTTTGCGGATCATCGGCCCTGCTTCGTCTTGATTGAGAAATTGATTCAGTAAGGAATCGCATCTGCTTGATCGCCCAAGCCTTTCAGACGTCGGCGATCAGGTCTTGTCGTCTTCGATCCGGCCCTGATCGAGCACCTTTTCGGCTTTCTCGTTGAGGGCACGGGTCAATTGCTTTTCAGCTTTGGTACGGCCGTGCGAGATACGGTTCTGCTCTGCCTGCTTCTCCTTTTCGGAGCGAGCCTGCTGCTTGCGGAACTGGCGCAGGTTGACGATTTCGGCGCTCATGCGGTTGCCTCCGTCATGAAAGAAAAAGGGAGGCTTCCGCCTCCCTTGGCATTACTGCTTCTTGCGGAAAGAATCGAGTGAAACGACCGAGCCCGGTTTCTTTTCCTCGCCTTCCACGGCAGGTTTTGCCGCCGCATCCTCGGATTTGGCTGCATCGACAGGATAGGCGGTGATCTCGGCTGCCGGCAGTTCCTCGCCATCGCTCAGCGGCACATCGAACTCCAGCTCGAAATTGACCGAGGGGTCGTAGAAGCCTCTGATGGCATTGAAGGGAATGACGAGCTTTTCCGGCACGTCCGAGAAGGACAGGCCAATCTCGAAGTGGGATTCCGTAATTTTCAGTTCCCAGAACTGGTGCTGGATGACGATGGTCATCTGCTCAGGATATTTGGACTTCAGGTGCTGCGAGATGCGCACGCCGGGAGCACCGGTCAGAAACGTAATGAAGAAGTGATGGTCGCCGGGCAGACGGCCCGTCGTTGCGACTTCGGTCAAGACCTTGCGGATGACACCGCGCAACGCGTCCTGTGCCAGAATGTCGTAGCGGATATGATCCTGCCCCATGCTTTTCCTGTCTTTCGTCGGTTTGGAAGTCTTTTCACGAACTTCTATGGCACGTCCGGCCGCTTTGGGAAAGGCGCAAGCCGATTCATGCACCCATCAGCATACATGATTTCGTCGAAAAAGGGGAGAAGGTGAAGGCTTCTGTTGCCAGGTGCCTTCGGACCCCGCCTTACGGGGCTAACCGTAAGGGCTTAGTTCGGAATTCTCACACCGCCATTAGGCAGCGAGAGCGTATTCCTTAGCGTTGTTGTCGTTTGCAACTACACTTGTGACCCGATAACGGCGGTATCATGCCGAGCAAAAAGTCGATCTTTACACCCTTGTCGATCCTATTTCGCCCCCATCAAAAGCAGTCCTTTTCCCATCAGGGAAGCCGTCTGTTTTTGGTGGAGGCGCCGGGTACCGCCCCCGGGTCCAATAGGCTTATTCCATCGCCCGTTTATCGCCATAGCCGGCCCGAAAGCCGGCACGGGTGATATAGTGTTTTTGTGATCGCAAGGAAAGGGGATACGTCACAAAAGCTTCGTGCTCTCCAGCGATTTTGCTTGGATAATCAGCAACGCGCATTGGTTTGCGGCCGTTTTCCCCTTAAATTAGGCGCAAAAGGAATCGGTGGCGACCATGAAGCAATATCTCGACCTCTTGAGCCATGTGATGGAAAACGGCACCGACCGCGGCGACCGTACGGGTACCGGCACGCGCTCGGTCTTCGGTCACCAGATGCGCTTCGATCTCGATGCCGGCTTTCCGGTGCTGACGACGAAGAAGCTGCACCTGCGCTCGATCATCCACGAGCTCCTGTGGTTCCTCAAGGGCGAGACCAATATCCGCTACCTGCATGAAAACGGCGTCAGCATCTGGGACGAATGGGCCGACGAGAACGGTGATCTCGGGCCGGTCTACGGTGCCCAGTGGCGCTCCTGGCCGGCGCGGGACGGCGGCCATATCGACCAGATCGACAATCTCGTCAAAGGCCTTGTGAAGAATCCGAACTCGCGCCGTCACATCGTCTCGGCCTGGAACCCGGCCGAAGTGGACGAGATGGCGCTGCCGCCTTGCCACTGCCTGTTCCAGTTCTATGTTGCCGACGGCAAGCTTTCCTGCCAGCTCTACCAACGCTCGGCCGATATCTTCCTTGGCGTCCCCTTCAACATCGCTTCCTATGCGCTGCTGACGATGATGGTGGCGCAGGTGACAGGGCTGAAATATGGCGAATTCGTCCATACGCTCGGCGATGCGCATCTCTACCACAACCATTTCGAACAGGCGAAACTGCAGCTGACGCGCCAGCCGAATGCGCTGCCGCGCATGGTGATCAAGCGCGAAGTCAAGGATATATTCGGCTTCGTCTACGAGGATTTCGAGCTCGTCGGCTATGAGGCCGATGCCAGTATCAAGGCGCCGATCGCCGTCTAAAGCGTGTCGCGATCTTTCAGATCGCCTGCTTCAGGTTTCTGTTTCGCATGTCGTGACCGCAGACCGCTTCACAGGTTTGCGTGGTATGCTCCAAGCCGGGAAGGCCGATGTCCGATATCCGCAAGACCATCTTCGTCGCCGTTGCGCGCAACGGCACCATCGGCCGCGACGGTGACATGCCCTGGCGGCTTTCGACAGACCTCAAGCGCTTCAAGGCGATGACGGTGGGCAAGCCTGTCGTGGTCGGCCGCAAGACCTTCGAGAGTTTCGGCGGAAAGCCGCTGCCGGGACGCCAACACGTGGTGATCTCGCGGGATGCCGATATCGACCATCCCGATGTTCATATGGCCCGCTCGCTCGACGAAGCGATCACAATGGCCGAGGCGCTCGCCCGCAAGCAGGGCGAAAACGAAATCTCCATCCTTGGCGGCGGGCAGATCTACGCGCAGGCCATAGCTTTCGTCGATCGCATGTGCATCACGCATGTCGAGGCCGATGTGGATGGCGATACTGTTTTTCCGGCCATCGATGCGGCCGCCTGGGTGGCGACCGAAAGTCTTGATGTTCCGGCAGGGGAGAGGGATACCTATCCCACGCGTTTCGTCGTTTATGAACGTCGAGATGCCTGAAAAGGAACTATTTTCCAATTATATTGACCAAGTTTCTGACGCCGCGTTGAAAGCAGATGCGGTGATACCTATAACGGTCCCATCGCATCCGCCGGTAGCCCCCACGGCGGTCGGATGTGTATGACGTAACGAACAACGAGGTTTTGATGCCCTGGAGCAATCAGAATGGCGGCGGCGGCCCTTGGGGCGGCGGCGGCGGAAATAACAATCAGGGACCATGGGGGCAGGGGCCGAACCGTCCACGCGGCGGTGGCGGCGGCAAGGGCGGTCCGCCCGATCTGGAAGATATCATCCGTCGCGGACAGGATCAGTTGCGCGGCATCGTTCCCGGCGGTTTCAACGGCGGTGTCGTTGCGATCATCGTCGCGGTCATTGCGATCTTCTGGCTTTTCCAATGCATTTACGTCGTCCAGCCGGACGAGCGCGGCGTGGAACTGCGCTTCGGAAAGCCCAAGGAAGAAATTTCCATGCCGGGCCTGCATTTCCACTTCTGGCCGTTCGAAACCGTCGAGATGGTCAAGGTGACGGTGCAGCAGCAGAATATCGGCGCCACCACGGCCGGCTCTTCGAGCGGGCTGATGCTGTCGGGTGACAGGAGCGTCATCAACGTACAGTTTGCCGTCTTCTACACGATCAGCGATCCGAAGGCCTACCTCTTCGGCGTCGAGAATCCAGCCGAGACGCTGCAACAGGTTTCCGACAGCGCCATGCGCGAGATCGTCGGCCGCCGTCCGGCACAGGATGCGTTCCGCAGCAATCGTCAGCCGATCGAGACACAGGTCCTCAACATCGTCCAGGATACGATGAACCGCTACGGCGCGGGCATCACCGTCACCGGTGTGACGATCCAGAACGTGGCGCCGCCGCGTGAAGTCGCCGATGCCTTCGAAGAAGTGCAGCGTGCCGGCCGCGACCGCGACAGCACGATCGAGGACGCCAACCGCTATACGAACCAGAAGCTCGGCCAGGCGCGAGGCGATGCCGCCCGTATCCGCGAAGACGCAGCCGCCTACAAGGATCGCGTCGTCAAGGAAGCCGAAGGTGAGGCCCAGCGCTTTACCGCCATCAATGACGAATATTCGAAAGCTCCCGACGTGACGCGCAAGCGCCTGTTCCTGGAAACGATGGAACAGGTCTTGAAGAACTCCAAGAAGGTCGTGATCGACGACAAGCAGGGCGTCGTGCCCTACCTGCCGCTCAACGAGATCAATCGACCGGCGGCACCGGCACGGCAGGGAGGTTGAACCATGCTATCCAACAGACTTCCCGTAATCCTCATCGGGCTCGCGATCATTCTCGCCATTCTTTATTCGTCGATCTTCGTGGTCAATGCGCGTGAGCAGGCAATCGTCGTCCGCTTCGGTCAGATCCAGTCGGTCAAGAGCGAACCGGGCCTCTATTTCAAGCTGCCCTTCGGCTTCATGGATGCCGATCGGGTACAGTATGTCGAAAAGCGCGCACTCAGGCTCGACCTCGACAATATCCGCGTTCAGGTTCAGGACGGCCAGACCTTCGATGTCGATGCCTTCGTGATCTACAACATCTCGGATGTGCGCCGTTTCCGCGAAACGGTGTCGGGTGATCGTGACGCTGCCGAGGCACGTCTGCGCGCGCAGCTCGATTCCTCGCTTCGCCGCGTCTACGGTCTGCGCGACTACAATGCCGCGCTTTCCGAAGAGCGCGTGGCGATGATGCTCGAAATCCGGGACGATCTGCGCACCGACGCCGAAAATCTCGGCCTGCATATCGACGATGTCCGCATTCGCCGGACCGACCTGTCGCCGGAAGTGGCTCCGAATACCTATAACGCCATGCGCTCCGAGCGTCTGGCCGAGGCCGAGCGTATTCGCGCCGAGGGTAACGAAGAAGGCCAGCGCCGCCGGGCCGTCGCCGACCGTCAGGTCGTCGAGATCACCGCGGATGCCCAGCGTGACTCGGAAATCCTGCGTGGTCAGGGTGACGCGGATCGTAACCGCATCTTCGCAGAGTCCTTCGGCAAGGATCCGGCCTTCTTCGAGTTCTATCGCTCGATGTCGGCCTATTCCACGGCCATGTCCTCGCAGGATACGACGCTGGTTCTGTCGCCGAGCTCGGAGTTCTTCCGCTACTTCGAAAATTCGAACGGCAATCAGCCTGCAGTACCCGGCCAGACGGGTGGCCTTGTGCCGCCGCCGGCCGCGCAGCCTGCGCCTGCTCCGGCGGCGAACTGACGACTTAGAGAATGCAGGATTTCCTGACGGGACTTGCGTTCTTCCTCATCATCGAGGGGCTGGTCTATGCACTGGCCCCTCGTTTTCTTGTCGGGATGGCGAAGCTTCTTCCCAGCATTCCAGAGTGGCAATTGAGAGCCTTCGGCCTGGCAGCGACGGCGCTTGGCGTCGGAGGGGTCTGGCTTTTGCGAGGGTAGGTCACATTCGGAAGGGGATTTCGCGAAAAGGTGATTTCGCCCTCCATCATTCCGCCGTATGCTGGTGCTGTATGTGCGCCTTTACCCCAGCAGAGGAAGCTTGATGGCCCCCACGAATCGCTCGCCCTTCAGACGAACGCTCGCGCTCCTGGCCGGCACCGCCCTTCTGGCAAATGTCGGCGCAAGCGGTGTTGCGCATGCGCAAACCGCTCCCGCACCAGCGACACCTGAACAGGCAGCACCGGCCCCTGCGGCGCCTCAAGCACCAGCGGTTTCTCCTGCTGCGGTCGCACCCGCCGCTCCGCCGGTGCAGATGACGGCGCCGGGCAACGGGCCGGCTTCCGTTGCCGATCTCGCCGAGGGACTGCTCGATGCCGTGGTCAATATTTCGACCTCGCAGAACGTGAAGGATGACGAGGGGGCAGGGCCGGCTCCGCGCGCGCCGGATGGCTCGCCGTTCCAGGAATTCTTCAACGATTTCTTCAATAAGCAGCAGGGCAATCGCGGTCCCAACCACAATGTCAGCTCGCTTGGTTCCGGTTTCGTCATCGATCCCAGCGGCTATATCGTCACCAACAACCACGTGATCGAAGGCGCCGACGACATCGAGGTCAATTTCGCCAACGGCTCCAAGCTCAAGGCCAAGCTGATCGGCACGGATACCAAGACCGATCTTTCGGTGTTGAAGGTCGAGCCGAAGCAGCCGCTGAAATCCGTCAAGTTCGGCGATTCCAGCGTCATGCGCATCGGCGACTGGGTCATGGCGATCGGCAACCCGTTCGGTTTCGGCGGATCGGTCACGGTCGGCATCATTTCGGGCCGCGGCCGCAACATCAATGCCGGCCCCTATGACAATTTCATCCAGACGGATGCGGCGATCAACAAGGGCAATTCGGGCGGTCCGCTCTTCAACATGAAGGGTGAGGTCATCGGCATCAATACGGCGATCATCTCCCCGTCGGGCGGCTCGATCGGTATCGGTTTCTCCGTCCCATCGGAGCTTGCTTCCGGCGTGGTCGATCAGCTTCGTGAATATGGCGAGACGCGCCGCGGCTGGCTCGGCGTACGCATCCAGCCCGTCACCGACGAGGTGGCCGACAGCCTCGGCCTCGACAGCGCCAAGGGCGCTCTGGTTGCCGGGGTCATCAAGGGCGGACCTGTCGACGACGGTTCGATCAAGGCCGGTGATGTGATCCTGAAATTCGACGGCAAGGTCGTCAGCGAGATGCGAGACCTGCCGCGCGTGGTCGCCGAAAGCCCTGTCGGCAAGGAGGTCGATGTCATCGTGCTGCGCGACGGCAAGGAGCAGACCGTGAAGGTGACGCTCGGCCGTCTCGAAGACAGCGACCAGGCTGCTGCTGCCGTCGACAATTCCGGCGATGGCGGCGTCATCAATCCCGATCCCGGCGAAAACAACGATATGGACGAACCGGATCAGGGCGGCGATCAGGGGCAGACCGCGCCGGACGGCCAGGATCCGCATCAGCAGGATCAGGGACAGGATCAGAAAGGCCCAGATCAAAAGGGGCAGGATCAGGCGACACCAGACCAGGTTACGCCAAAGCATGTGCTCGGCCTGTCGCTCTCGCTGCTTAGCCCCGAAACCCGCAAGGCCTTCGGCATCGCCGAAAGCGTCGACGGTGTCGTCGTGACCGAGGTCGCGCCGGGTTCTGCTGCGGCCGAAAAAGGTCTCAAGCCCGGCGACGTGATCGTCGAAGTGGCGCAGGAATTCATGAAGTCGCCGGATGCGGTTGCCACGAAAGTGCAGACGCTGAAGCAGGAAGGCCGGCGCAATGCGCAGATGATGGTCGCCGCTGCCAACGGCGATCTGCGGTTTGTTGCCGTGCCAATGGAGTAGGGGCTGTCGGATACGGTTCCGGAAATCAAAAAGGAGCGGTTAGCCGCTCCTTTTCTGTTTTCAGATGTGGCTCGCAGCGCTCAAGCCGTTACGAAATCCGTCTTGCGGTAGCCTTGGATATAGAGCAGCGCCGTCAGGTCGCCGTGGTTGATCCGCATGCCTGCTTCGGCGGCGACAGCCGGTTTGGCGTGCAGGGCGACGCCGGAGCCGGCCAGATGCAGCATGCCGAGATCGTTGGCGCCGTCGCCGACGGCAATGGCGTCTTCAGGGGAGATGCCGAGACGGGCGGCGATGTCGTTCAGGGCATCGACCTTGGCCTGCTTGCCAAGAATGGGTTCGGCGACGTAGCCGGAGAGGACGCCGCCTTCCTCAAGCAGGATATTGGCGCGGTTTTCGTCGAAGCCGAGGGTCGCGGCGATGCTGCTGGTAAAGACCGTGAAGCCGCCGGAGACGAGGGCGGTGTAATAGCCCTTCGATTTCATGGTGGCGATCAGTTCTGGGCCGCCCGGGGTCAGCGTGATGCGCTTGGCAATGACTTCATCCACCACCGATATCGGCAGGCCCTTCAGGAGCGCGACGCGTTCGCGCAATGCCGGCTCGAAGGCGATCTCGCCGTTCATGGCGCGGGCGGTGATGGCCGCGACCTTGTCCTTGAGGCCGACTTCGGCGGCGAGTTCGTCGATGCATTCCTGGCCGATCATGGTCGAATCCATATCGGCGATCAAAAGCTTCTTGCGGCGGGTTTCCTGTTCCTGGATGACGAGATCGATCGGGTTGCCGGCGATGGCGGCGAGCAGGCTGGCCTCGGCCGCCTGGCCGTCGGAGCCGTCCGCGAGCACGATATCGCAGGCAACACCGCCCGCCAGCCAATAGAGCCCCGATGACTTGACGGCGTCGGCGGCGCGTTCGGCGATCGCAGGCGAAAGTACGGGGTTTGACGGATTGGCAACAAGCGTGGCAACGAGGGCCATGATGGAAAACCTTCTGAGCACTTTGAATGCGATCCTGATAACCGGGCCGACTGCCAGCGGCAAGTCCGCGCTCGCTGTGGAACTGGCCAAACAGCATGGTGGCGTGGTGATAAACGCCGACAGCATGCAGGTCTATGACACGCTACGGGTGCTGACGGCACGGCCTTCGGAAGAAGATATGGAAGGCGTGCCGCACCATCTCTACGGTCATGTGCCGGCGGGGCAGGCCTATTCGACGGGCGCCTGGCTGCGGGATGTGACGGCGCTCTTGCCGCGCATCCGCGCCGAGGGAAAGCTGCCGGTCTTCGTCGGCGGCACGGGGCTCTATTTCAAGGCGCTGACAGGTGGGCTCTCGGAGATGCCTGTCATCCCCGAGGCGATCCGCCAGCGGCTGAGGGGCCGACTGCTGCAGGAGGGGCCGGAAGTGCTCTATGCGGACCTTGCCAAGGCCGATCCTGCCGTCGCTGGAAGCCTCAATCCGCAGGACGGGCAGAGGATCGTGCGGGCGCTTGAAGTCTTCGAGGTGACGGGCCAGTCGATCGCCGAATTCCAGGGGTTGGCGGGGCCAGTCATCGTCGATCCCGAGACGGCGCGCAAGATCGTCGTGCTGCCGGATCGCGCCGTACTGCACCAGCGCATCAATGGCCGTTTCGAGAAGATGCTGGAGCAGGGAGCAGAGGAAGAGGTGAAGGCGCTGCTGGCGCTCGATCTTCCCGCCGAGATGCCTGTCATGAAAGCGATCGGTGTGTCGCAGCTTGCGGGGATGCTGCGCGGTGAGATGAGCCGCCGCGAGGTGATCGAGCGCGGGGCGGCCGCCACGCGGCAATATGCCAAGCGGCAGATGACATGGTTCCGCAACCAGATGGATGAAAGCTGGGAGCGGTTGACATGAAGTGTTCCAGGAATGCGTGAAGTATATCTTGTTCGCCATGCAGAGACGATGCCCGATCCGGAGCGCCCTCCCGCCTCCTGGCAGTTGACCGAGGCTGGCCGTGCCGTGGCTGCATCTCTCAAAGGCCTATTGCCCGAACTGGTCTTCAGCAGCCCCGAAGCAAAGGCAATGCAGACGGCAAGACAGTTGACGCACCTGGAGGTGACGGCTGTTGAGGAGTTTCGCGAGCATCGAGCCGACAAAATGGCGTGGATATCAAGCGACGATTTCGCGATATCGGTCGAGCGCTATTTCAGCGATCGGGAGAACCGGGTCTGGGGCGATTCCCATGCCGAAACGGCAGCGCGATTCAGGGCCGGTCTGAGCCAGATCGCCTCGCTGCTGGACGGAGCGACACAATGCACCGTTGTTTCCCACGGCCGCATTCTCTGCAGCTTCCTCGGGAATCTCTCTGGGACGTCCGGTTACGAATTGTGGAAGCTCCTCACCATGCCAACCGTGATAAAGCTGGCGGTCGCAGACGAGACCATGCGGATCGAGGCGATCTCCTATTTTCACTGAGCGAAGGGCTCAATCCTTATTGTAGAGGCTGCTCAGCGGCTTCTTCAGGATGCTTTCGCGCAGTGACATGCCACCCTCGCGGCGTGGCTGTGACGTCTGTTCGCCGAAGGCCGGCTTCGGCTGCTCGTCGCGGCGCATTTCCCGGCGCAGCGCTTCCAGGCGCGCGTCGATGGAGGTTTGCGGCGAGAGCGGCGGAGGCTCGGGCAGTGGGGCCCGGGTCTGTGGCAGGAGTGCTGGCCGATAGGGCTCGAGCGGCGCCTCGGTTGCCGACGGAGCGGCGTAGGGCTGGGCGGCGTCCTCGTCCTCGAAATCCTCGTCCGGCTCGTAATCCGTCATCGCGGAGCTGTAGCTCTGCTGGAAGGTGGAAATATCGGGGCCCGATGTGATCGCCCGCATGCGGGTAACGATGCGGCGCAGGTCGACGGTGTCCGGGTCTTCCTCGGCATGTTTGCTGGTGGCACTATGGGCCTTCGGCAGCAGGGTTTCATCGACGCGCAGGAAGCGCATGCGCATCGGCACGCGGATCGCCTCGCCGAAGGCGATCGCCTCGCCATTTCCGATCGAGGAGATGAAGCTCGTCGTTGAGATCGAGGAATTGGGAATGGCCGAGCGGATGATTTCCTGGTCGCGGTCGTTGGCAAGGCGCATGGCAAAGAGTGTCGAGCACTGCGACAGGATCGTCTGGTCGAGCTCTCCCGGGCGCTGGGTGATGATGCCGAGCGAGACGCCGTATTTGCGGCCTTCCTYGGCAATGCGGGCAATCGCCTGGCGGGTCGGAACGAAACCGAGGTTCGGATCCGAGGGTATATAGCGGTGCGCCTCTTCGCAGACGACCAGCATATGAATGGCGCCTTCGCTCCAGAGCGCGATTTCGAAGGCCATGCGGCAGAGCACGGACGCGACCGAATTGACGACTTCGGAGGGGATGCCGGCGAGCTGGAAGGTGCAGATCGGCCTGTTGTCGCCGGGGATGCGGAAGATCTGCGCGATGGTCTCCGTGATCGTGTCGCTGATCGTGTTATTGGAGAACATGAAGTGGTAGCGCGGATCGTTGATCGCGGCGATGATGCGCATTTTCAGCGAGCGCAGGAAGGGTTTTTCGGTGCGGCCTTCGAGCCGGCCGATGCGCTCGTCGATGAGAGCAAGCAGGTCGGCGATGCGGTACGGTACCGGCGTATCGGCAGTGATCGAGCTCTTTTCCGTTTGTCGGCGCACCAGCGAACTGTCGCTGCCGCGGAAGGCGCGCTTGGCCTCCGGCAGGATATCGCGCAGCATGTCGAGCTCTTCCGGTACCGGCGGGCGGCCGCGGAAGACCACTTCGGCGAATTCCTCGAGACGCATCAGCCAGAAGGGCAGGTCAAGCGTATCGGTATCGATGGTAACGGCGTGTTTCGGGAAGGCGGCGGCAAATTCGTTGTGCGGATCGAGGATCAGCACGCGCAGCTTCGGATCGGCCTCGATCGCCTTGTGCAGGAGCAGCGAGACGGCAGTCGATTTGCCGACACCGGTCGAGCCGACTACGGCGAAGTGCTTCGACAGCATCGAGGGGACATGGATCGCCGCTTCGATGCTTTCATCCTGTGTCAGGTTGCCGATGACGGCGGTGGCGCCCTTGCCGGCATCATAGATGCGCATCAGGTCCGCGGCGCGGATACGATGGGCGATGGCGCCGAGATGGGGATAACACGAAATGCCGGTCGAGAATTCCTCGCGGCCGTCTTCGTCGACGCGGACCTCGCCGAGCAGTTCCGTCTCGATGCGGAAGACATTGTCCTGGCCTTCGCCCCAGCCCTGGTTGCCAGTATTCATGGAGAAGACGAGGGCGACGACACGATTCCTGCCGACGCTGATCGAAATCAGCCGACCGACGGACCATAGTTCGGTGAGATCGGTGCCACCGGCTTCCGCCACGGCGGCGATGGTGGCGCGCGAACCGCTGCACGCAACGACACGCCCGAGGAAGCGGTTCCCCGGCGTAAGGCTATCGCGGCGATCCTGTTCGCCTGCCTTGCCTGTCGTCATCATGTCGTTGTTCAGCAAAGGGTTACTCCCCGCAGTAAAGGACAGGATATGACCGATCCTTTAATAAATCCTTCAGCCCCAGAATTGGACGGGCTATGGGAGTGGTGATCGGTTGGCCGGCCGCGGATTTTTTATTGCGGAATGCGTTGACGCTGCGAAATTTTCTGTCTATCAATTCCGCCCATGACAATTTCGAACGTTCTTATCGTGGTGGGAAAGCGCATGGGCAGGATGGTGTAACCATCCGGCGGTAGCCACCCATGCGCAAGACGAAGGCTCCTCAGGGGCCTTTTTTTATGCCCGAAATCAGGGCTTCCGGCACGAACCTCAACTCCTCAGCATCAAACGGAACAGATACATGGCGAGCACGGACAATCAAGCGGACAGCAATCGAATGACGGGAGCGGAAATCGTTCTCCGCGCGCTGAAGGATAATGGTGTCGAGCACATCTTCGGCTATCCCGGCGGCGCGGTTCTTCCGATCTATGACGAGATCTTCCAGCAGGAAGAGATCAAGCATATCCTCGTGCGCCATGAGCAGGGTGCCGGCCATGCGGCCGAAGGTTATGCCCGCTCCACCGGCAAGGTCGGCGTCATGCTGGTCACGTCAGGTCCGGGTGCCACAAATGCCGTGACACCGCTGCAGGACGCCTTGATGGATTCGGTTCCGCTCGTCTGCCTCTCCGGCCAGGTTCCCACCTCGCTCATCGGTTCGGACGCCTTCCAGGAATGCGACACCGTCGGCATCACGCGCCCCTGCACCAAGCACAACTGGCTGGTCAAGGATGTCAACGAGCTCGCCGCCGTCATCCATGAAGCCTTCCGCATTGCGCAGTCCGGCCGCCCCGGTCCCGTCGTCGTCGATATTCCGAAGGATGTTCAGTTCGCCACCGGCACCTACACGCCGCCGGCCGATCACGCGATCCAGAAGAGCTACCAGCCGAAGGTTCAGGGCGACATTAACCAGATTCACGCAGCAATCGAGCTGATGGCGAATGCCCGCAGGCCGATCCTCTATACGGGCGGCGGCGTCGTCAATTCCGGCCCGGAAGCATCCCGCATGCTGCGCGAACTGGTCGAGCTGACGGATTTCCCGATCACCTCGACGCTGATGGGCCTCGGCGCCTATCCGGCCTCAGGCAAGAACTGGCTGAAGATGCTCGGCATGCACGGCTCCTACGAAGCCAACATGGCGATGCATGATTGCGACGTCATGGTCTGCATCGGCGCGCGCTTCGACGACCGTATCACCGGCCGGCTGAATGCCTTCTCGCCGAATTCCAAGAAGATCCATATCGACATCGATCCGTCCTCGATCAACAAGAACGTTCGCGTCGACCTCGGCATCCGCGGTGATGTCGGCAGTGTCCTGGAAGACATGATCCGCCTGTGGCGGGCGCTGCCGAAGAAGCCGGAGAAGGGACGCCTGGACGCGTGGTGGGCCGATATCGCCCGCTGGCGCGCGCGCAATTCCTTCGCCTATACCAAGAGCAACGACGTGATCATGCCGCAATATGCGCTGGAACGTCTCTATGAGCTGACCAAGGATCGCGACACCTACATCACGACCGAAGTCGGCCAGCACCAGATGTGGGCAGCCCAGTTCTACGGATTCGAGCAGCCGAACCGCTGGATGACTTCGGGTGGCCTCGGCACGATGGGATACGGCCTGCCGGCAGCCCTCGGCGTCCAGATCGCCCATCCGGAGAGCCTCGTCATCGACATTGCCGGCGATGCCTCGATCCAGATGTGCATCCAGGAAATGTCGGCGGCGATCCAGCACAATGCGCCGATCAAGATCTTCATCATGAACAACCAGTACATGGGCATGGTGCGCCAGTGGCAGCAGCTCTTGCATGGCAACCGCCTGTCCAACTCCTATACGGAAGCGATGCCCGACTTCGTGAAGCTCGCCGAAGCCTATGGTGCGGTCGGCCTGCGCTGCGAAAAGCCTGACGATCTCGATGCGACGATCCAGGAGATGATCGATGTCAAGAAGCCGGTCATCGTCGATTGCCGCGTCGCCAATCTCGCCAATTGCTTCCCGATGATTCCATCGGGCAAGGCCCATAATGAAATGCTGCTGCCGGACGAAGCCACGGACGAGGCGGTCGCCAATGCGATCGACGCCAAGGGCCGTCAGCTAGTATAAAAACAGATAGGTAGGAACCCCAGGATCATGAACGCACACCTTCAACCCACCGGCTCTGCCTATTTCATCTCTCCGGAAACGGCGGCCGTCGAGAACCATACGCTCTCGGTGCTCGTCGATAACGAGCCGGGCGTTCTCGCCCGCGTGATCGGCCTGTTTTCCGGCCGCGGTTACAATATCGAAAGCCTCACGGTTTCCGAGACGGAGCATGCAGCGCATCTGTCGCGCATCACCGTCGTGACCCGCGGCACGCCGCAGGTGCTGGAGCAGATCAAGGCGCAGCTGGAGCGCATCGTGCCCGTTCATCGTGTGGTGGACCTGACGGTGCGTGCCCGTGAACTCGGCCAGGACCGGCCGATCGAACGGGAAGTGGCGCTTCTGAAGTTGATCGGCAGCGGTGAGACCCGCGCCGAGACGCTGCGCCTTGCCGATGCGTTCCACGCCAAGGTGGTGGATGCAACGATCGATCATTTCATCCTGGAGATCACCGGCAAGTCTTCGAAGATCGACCAGTTCATCGCGATCATGAAGCCGCTCGGCCTCATCGAAGTCTGCCGCACCGGCATTGCCGCGATGAACCGCGGCGCTCAGGGCATGTAGGACTACAGCCCGGGCATGTAGAAACTACAGCCCGGGCATGTGGAAACTGCAACACAATAGCAAAACAATTGCGCCGTTGGAGATCAGAGCATTTCCAGCGGCGTTTTTCTTGCCGGTGGCGGGAAGGCGGCATCGAGCGCTTCCCAGTCCTCGTCGGTAATGTCGAGGGAGACGCAGTCGCGGTTTTCGCGGGCGCGCTCGATGTTGGAGGTCTTGGGTATGACGAAGACGCCGTCGCGTTCGAGCACGAAGGCAAGCGCCAGCTGCGCCGGGGTGGCCTGATAGGCCTTGGCGATATGGATCAGGTCCGGATGGTGCAGGATGCGGCCCTGTTCGATCGGCGAATAGGCCATGATGGGGATATTGCGGCTCTGGCACCAGGGCAGGAGATCGTATTCGATACCACGACGGGCGAGATTGTAGAGGACCTGATTGGCGGCGACGTTCTTTCCTCCGGGAACAGACAGCAACTCCTGCATGTCGTCGGTATCGAAATTGGAGACGCCCCAGGCGCGGATCTTGCCCGAAGCCTTCAGCGTTTCGAAGGCCTCGACGGTCTCGGCGAGCGGATAGTTGCCGCGCCAGTGCAGCAGGTAGAGGTCGATGCGGTCGGTGCCGAGGCGGTCGAGGCTATTTTCGCAGGCGGTGATCGTGCCGGTGCGGCTGGCATTCCAGGGATAGACCTTGCTGACGATGAAGGTCTCCTCACGGCGGCCCTTGATTGCCTGTCCGACGATTTCTTCGGCGCCGCCGTCACCATACATTTCGGCGGTATCGATCATCGTCATGCCGAGATCGAGGCCGGCCTTGAGGCTTGCGATTTCTTGCCTCGCGTGGCCGGCATCCTCGCCCATGCCCCAGGTTCCCTGGCCGAGAGCGGGGACTTCGGTGCCATCGGGGAAAGTGATGGTGGGGATCGGGTCGTCCATGGCGGTTCTGGTCCTTTGCGTCTCCGGCAGACTATCAGGTAATCCTGTCACCGTGACAATCATGTTATGGTGACAAGGGTTTAGGGCAGTTATGCTGACCTAAATCCAATAAGTCGGCCACATCATCGACACATGCTTTCCGGGAGGTTTCATGCCGCTGGATACGTTTCTGGCTCTGTTGCTCTTTGCCTTCACGACGTCAATCACGCCGGGGCCGAACAATATGATGCTGTTTGCCTCGGGCGTGAATTTCGGTTTCCGTCGCACCATCCCGCACATGTTCGGCATCGGGGCAGGTTTCCTGTCGCTGCTTCTTGGCGTCGGGCTTGGGCTCGGAGCGCTGCTGCATATGGTGCCGGCGGTCTATACCGCGCTGAAGTTCGCAGGCGGCGCCTATCTCGTCTGGATCGCCTGGAAGATCGGAACGTCACGCTCGCTGGGCGAGGGCACGAGCGGCGTGAAGCCGATGTCCTTCCTCGGTGCCGCGGCCTTCCAGTGGGTCAATCCGAAGGCCTGGGTGATGGCGGTCACGGCCATGGCGACCTATACCAATCCTGAGCTCTATATGATCAGCGTCCTGCTCGTCGGCCTCGCCTTTGCGGCGGTCAACGTGCCTTCCGTGTCCACCTGGGCTGGCTTCGGCTCGGCGCTTCGGGAGTGGTTGTCCGATCCGGTGCGGCTGAAATGGTTCAATATCACCATGGCATTGCTGCTCGTTCTCAGCCTCTGGCCGATGCTAAAATAGCGTCGGCTTCGTGAGCATCAGCCAGAGAATGCCTGTTACCGCGAAGAAAGCCGGGAAGCCGAAAGCGAACCAGACGCGGTAAAGGCTGAAATAGGCCGATGGCAGGGCGGCGCCCGAAGCCGCTGCGGCCCGCGCCAGATTGCGCAGCCGGATCTGGATCCAGACGACCGGCAGCCAGAAGATGCCGGTCACGACATAGAGCAACAGCGAGAGCGCAATCCAGCTTTCCGTCAGGTCCCAGCCGATGATGCGGGCGAGAAGATAGCCTGTGACTGGCTGCAGAATGGCGGCGGTGGCGGTAAAGATCGTGTCGGCGATGACGACGGTGCCGGCGACGTGTGCGATAAGCCCGGGATCACGGGTGCGATGGGCCATCACCATGAAGAAGGCGATGCCGGCGCCGGTGCCGAAGAGCACGGCGGCACCCACGACATGGGCAAGAAGCAGCAATTCGGCGAGCATCAGCGTTCATCCAGGATTGCGAGTGCCGCAAGCGTCAGCAGCAGCGATGGCAGCACCTTGACCAGCGGCCCGAGCGGATCGAGCCAGAGCGCCGGCTCCAGGACAGTGCCGCCTGCGAGATAGGCAAGCGAGACAATGAGCATGCCGGCAAGGGCGCGACGGGCGAAGGGGCGCACGAGAACTGCGGCGCCGAGCGCGATATCGATCAGGCAGGTGATGATTGTCATCGCCCTGGCCGCATCGGCTGGCATGAAGGGCAGGAAATGGGCGCTTGTCTGTTCAGGTGCCAGAAGCGGGATGAGGCCCGATAGCAGCCAGAAGAGCGACAGCCCGGCAATGATGGGCGCCTTCAGGAGATAGAGGCGGGCAAACCACAGGTCCTGAACGCCGGAGGGGTTGGCGGCAAGCGTCTCTGCGGCCGAAAGCGTCGGCAGACCCTGCCGGATGGGGCGGTCCATCCTGACGCCCTCGGACATGACGGTCATGGCGGTGGAGCGCAGCGGCGAGCGCCAGCCGAGATGGCCGGCAAGATCGGCAAGCCATGAGACGGGCCGTGCGAGTGCCGGCGGGATAGAGATAACAGGCGCATCCGGCAGGCCAAGCCAGGAACGATGCAGTTTGACGAGGCTCGTCAGCGTGTGCCGTTCGGTGGCAGCCAGTTCGATGTCGCTGCCGGAGGGAAGCGTGCCTGAAATCGCAGCCGAGACCGCAGAGGCGACATCTTCGGCGGCGACCGTTTCAACCGGGCTGTCGGCATGGATGAGCGGCAGGGCAAACGGGAAGGATGCGAGTGCGCGCAGAAGTGCGGTGCCGCCATGGGCGTTGCGGCCGAGCACGAGGGACGGGCGCAGGATGACGTAAGGCAGGCCGGAGGCTGCGAGCGCGATATCGGCAGCGCGCTTGGTGGCGAGGAAGGGCAAGTCGCTGCCGGCGCCATCCGTTCGGGCGGATATCTGGACGATGAGCGTCACGCCGGCCGGTCGCGCCGCTTGCTGGAGCGCGATCATTGCGCGTTTCTGGGTGGCCGCGAGATTGTCAGAAAGACCGTCCTGGAGGGCGCCGGCACTGTTGACGACCACGTCCTGGCCCTCCAGCACGGAGGCCCAGTCGGCCACATTGGTCATCTTCTCCAGGTCGGCCCTGATCCAGCGGATAGCGGGCTGGCGAACCCGCGCCCGGTCGGGATTGCGGGCTAGCCCGGTCACGGTGCAGCCGTCCGCAAGCAGCCGCGCTGCGATCGCCGAGCCGATGAAGCCTGTGGCACCGAGAATCAGGATGTTCATGATGGGAGACTACCCAAAAACGGCATGTCGGGCAGGGGCGGGCGGTATAACGCCTGCAAGAAATTGTCTGCCTTTCATGCCGGATAGCTCAAGCGATAAGGCGGGGATCGAGTCTCGCCATGGGAATAGCGCATTCGGTGACGATCCGGGCCGCCAGAGACGGGTCAAGCGGCGGCCTGACGTGGAAGAAGGCAAGTTCCAGCGCCAGGCCGATCGCGAAAGGTCGCCTGCTGAGGGGTACGCGATTTCGATCGAGAGCATCGGCCAACTTTGGCCACAGACGGCGAACGTAGGCAACGGGCGTCTCGGCTGGACGGTTCTCATCCGTCAATCGCGGTATTCCGAACTGCGGATGTCCGATTGTTGAGACCACGTAACGAAGCGTTTCCATCGCCATCTCTTGCGAGATCAGGGCTCCGGACCTTCTTGCGGCGCCATACGTCAGGTTTAGCAGGGAATCGTGGCTTTCCAGAAGGAAGGCGTTGGGCAGGTTGCCGGTATAATAGCGGGAGCCGTCCTCGGCTTCCATGGCGATGAGATCAGCGTCGTCGCTGAGATCCCCTGCGGAAGCAATATCAAAGGCAGTGAGGACGCACGAAAAACCGCCAATCGATCCCAGGGCTCCAAACAGATCGATCGGCTGAACATGGCCGTCAGTCGCCATCTCCTGAATCACATGATCCAGCAGGGCGCGTGCAACCAGTCCTGGGCTCTGGACGGCATCTTCGGTCTCCTGCCGGCGCGGATCGACAGAGGCCGAGCTATCGGCAAGGCTCTCCATCTCGTCTCGCGGAGGCGCGGACGGAGGCGCGGGTGATCTGGTGCTGCGGCCGAATGTCGGAAGTTTCATGTGTGCGATGTTGAGATGAAGCCGTTAACGTTTGGTTAGGATCACGGCGAAAAATAAGGAGTTGCTTAATTAGCTCCATCTTCAGTCATCGCCGACGGCATTCATTTGGGACACTTCTTGACGAGAAATGCGCTTGGCGGTCCTCCGATCGCCGCATAAGATCGAGCGCTCTAGCCTGGAGAGCGCCATGCGGCACAGAGACGACCACGCAGATCATGACCACGATCACCATGATCATCACCATGACAACCATTATTCGGACATGCAGGCGCGCGTGAAGGCGCTGGAAACGCTGCTGACGGAGAAGGGGCTGATCGATCCGGCGGCGATCGATGCGATTGTCGAAACCTATGAGACAAAGGTCGGGCCGCGCAATGGTGCGCGTGTCGTTGCGAAAGCCTGGAGCGATCCCGACTTTGCCGAATGGCTGAAGCGGGACGCGACGGCTGCGATTGCGAGCCTCGGTTATACTGGTCGGCAGGGCGAGCACATGCGCGCCGTCTTCAACACGGCTGACACGCATAACCTCATCGTCTGCACGCTTTGCTCCTGCTATCCGTGGTCGGTTCTCGGCCTGCCGCCGGTCTGGTACAAGGCTCCCGCCTATCGCTCGCGTGCCGTCATCGATCCGCGCGGCGTGCTGGCTGAATTCGGGGTGACGCTGCCTGAGAGCAAGAAGGTTCGCGTCTGGGATTCGACGGCGGAGCTGCGTTATCTCGTCATCCCCGAGCGGCCCGAGGGAACGGAGGGCATGGATGAGGAGGCGCTTGCCGATCTCGTCAGCCGCGATGCGATGATCGGCACTGCAATTGCGGGAAGCCCGAAAATTTCGGGTGCCGGCAACCCGGAGGTGGCCCGATGAACGGCCCACACGATCTCGGTGGCCAGATGGGCTTCGGCCCCGTCGCGCCGGAAGTCAACGAACCCTATTTTCATGCCGAATGGGAGAAGAGGGCGCTCGGCATCACGCTCTCCTGTGGCGCTTTTGGTGCCTGGACGATCGACGAGAGCCGGCATGCGCGCGAAAGCATTCCGCCGGCCGATTATCTTGCAGCAAGCTATTACGAGATCTGGATCCGCGGCATCGACATGCTTCTGGAGCGCCATGGCTTTGCGAGCCGCGAGGAATTGCTGTCCGGCTCCAAGCTGCAGGATGGCTCGGTGCCGAAGCGAGTGCTGAAGGCCGACATGGTCGCCGGCGTGCTCGCCAAGGGCGGGCCTTGCGACCGGCCTATCGAGGCGGCGCCGCTCTTCGTGGTCGGCGAAACTGTAAAGACCAAGAATTTCAATCCGGCCACCCATACCCGCCTGCCGCGCTATGCCCGCGCCAAGACCGGCACCATCGAGGCGGTGCAGGGCTCATTTGTCTTCCCCGATGACAATGCGCATGGCAAGGGCGAGAACCCGCAATGGCTCTATACCGTGGTCTTCGATGGTGGCGAGATCTGGGGCGAGGGGGCAGACCCGTCGCTGACGGTCTCGATCGATGCGTGGGAGAGCTATCTTGAGCGTGTGTGAGGTGCCGTCTCAACTGGCCCAATCGCCCAGCCTGCCGAAGTCACCGGAAGGTGATCCGGTTTTCCCGGAGCCCTGGGCTGCGGAGGCCTTCGCCATGACCGTGCATCTGCATGAGAAGGGGCTGTTTACCTGGAACGAATGGGCTGAGACCCTGTCGACGGAGCTGCACAAACCCGGCCGCGCCGAAGACGGCAGCGACTATTTCGACTGCTGGGTGGCTGCTCTTTCCGAACTGCTCGTCAGCCGCGGCGTTGCGGATGCCGCCGTGATCCTCGACCTGCAGAAGAGCTGGCAAAGGGCGGCGGAAGCAACGCCGCATGGCAGGCCGATCGAGCTTGCCAACGATCCCCAGCGCTGAGTTTCAGATGCGGTTCCCGCCTCAGGATGGGAACTGCCGGTAACATTCCTCCGCCACCTTGCGCAGCATGTCGCGAGAGATTTCGCCGGTGACAGCGTAGCCGAGTTCGCCGTCGATCCAATAGAAGGTTTCCACATCCTTGGCGGAGGCGAAGCGGAAGCTCGTCGTCCTGTTTTCCTTATTGCGGCCGACGATGACCGTCAGGCGCTCGCCGCCCTGATCCTCGTACATGAACATGGCACCCGGCCTGTCATCGACCGGTAGCAGGCGACCACCGACAAGGTGGAAGCCGAGGGATTTCAGGTCCGGAACCTTGAGATCGGGGATCGCCAGACGCTTGCCGAGCCAGGTCGCCAGATGGGCTTCCTCATTGGCGAAGACTTCGACCGGGTGGCGCACTTCGCTCGCATAGACAAGGAAGGCGGTTTCGGCCTGCTTCGGCAGGGTCTCGGATTCGGCAAGCTGTAACGGTGGGCGCTCAAAGAGCGGCGGGATGAAGCGGTCGCTGACGGCGCCAAGCGCAAAGAGGATCACGGCGGCTGCGGCGAATGCCGAGCGCAACTTCCAGGGGGAGGCTGGCTGGACTACCGATGTCACCATCCGGAGATCGGCATCGCGGCTCTTCTCATAGCCTGCAAAAAGCGACTTGATGCCGGCACTCTGCGTCTGCCAAGCGGCGACCATGGCCGCCTCCTCCGGGTTTTCCGCGAGGTAGGCTTCGACGCGGGCGCGGGCAGCTTCCGGCAATTGCCCGTCGGCGTAGGCGTGCAGGTCCGCTTCGGTCACGGCTCGATTGGTTTCGTTCATTTCGGTCTCCGAAGCGTAATCACGTTGTCGGCTTTCATATGTTCGCTCATGCGCTGGCGTGCGCGCGACAGGCGCGACATGACGGTGCCGATCGGGATCTCCAGCATGGCCGCGACTTCGTTGTAGCTGTAGCCTTCGATGACCACGAGCATCAGCACGGAGCGGTAGTCCTCCGACAGGCTGTTGAGAGCCTGTTCCAGCCGCAGGCGCTCTAGCGGATCGGCCTGGGTATCGGAATTGGCGATATCCTCGGCGGCATCGAGTTCGACCAGCCGGTCGCGGGGGCTTGCGCGGCGGGCGTTGCGGTAAAGGTTGGTCATCGTCGTGAGGACCCAGCCGCGCAGGTTGATGCCGCGCCACTGGCCGCGCCGGGCCAGGACCTTTTCCACGCAATCCTGAAGCAGATCCTCGCCTTCGGCATCCGAGCGGGTGAGGCTGCGGGAATAGCGGCGGAGCGAGGGGAGGAGGGCCAGGATCTGGCCCTCGAACGTATCGGGTGGGGGCGTCTTCACGCTGGCCTCATCAGGGCTTTGCGACATCCCAGGAACCGCCGACGCCATCGCCGGTGATATCGCCGGACTTCGTGTCCTTCACCCAGTAATAGAGCGGCATGCCGTCCTTGGCCCACTGCTTCTTTCCATCCTTGCGTTCGACGAGCGAGTATGCACCATCGGCCTTGGCGTCGCTAGCAGCGAGGAAGGGCGGCCAGTTGGTGGCGCACTTGTCGTAGCAGTTCGTGACGCCCTTTTCGTCCTTCTTGTAGGTGTAGAGGGTCATGCCCTTTTCGCCGGCGAGGACCTTGCCCTTGGCCGTTTCGACCTCGGTGACGGCGGGGGCGGCGTAGGCTGCAGTGGCGGTGGCAGCGACGACTGCAAGCACGGACAGGAATTTCACGGACTTCATGGTCTCTCTCCTCGGGTTAGGCACGCATTT
Organism: Rhizobium sp. 05N49; assembly: GCF_056396805.1. Lineage (NCBI taxonomy): Bacteria > Pseudomonadati > Pseudomonadota > Alphaproteobacteria > Hyphomicrobiales > Rhizobiaceae > Rhizobium > Rhizobium sp. 05N49. The sequence continues at coordinate 414,445 of NZ_JBFTME010000001.1, read as the reverse complement.
TTGCGATACCGGACATGAGACACGTCAGGGCTTGGTTTTATTCCCGTCTGTTTTTCAAACGTCAGTTCGGATTGAAAACAACATGGCAGTCCCGTCCGGCCGCCTTGGCGCGATAGAGGGCGTTATCGACGTTACGCAGCAATTCGGCGCGGCGGCGGCCGCCCAGCGGAGCAAGTGCCGCACCGATGCTCAGGCGGGCGCGGATGATGTTCCCTTCAATGGTAAAGGGGCTGCGGAAGCTCGCGAGAAGACGTTCGGAGACGGCGACAAGCGCTTCGGTGCTCGGCGGGTTTGGAACGAAGATTGCGAATTCGTCGCCGCCCATGCGGATGACGATATCGCCGGAGCGGATGACCGAGCGAATGCGGCTTGCCGCTTCGCGCAGCACTTCGTCGCCGATATGATGGCCAAGCGTATCGTTGATCGACTTGAAGCCGTCCATGTCGAGATAGAGGGCGCCGAAGGTCTGGCCGGAGGCAAGGGCTGCTTCCAGCGCCCGGTCGACGATGGCATCGAGCGCCGATCGGTTGAGGAAGCCCGTCAGCGGATCGGTCATGGCGGCGGTGCGCAGGCTGTTTTCGGCAAGGCCCATGACGAAATTCGCCTTCTGCAGCCGCAGAAGCGCGCTGGCCACACGGGCGAAACGGCGAAGATTGGCGGCCTCCTGTTCGGTGAAGAGCCGCGGCTTCTGATCGAGGATGCAGAACGCGCCGATTGCCAGGTCGCTTTCAAGTTCCAGAGGTGCACCGGCATAAAAACGGAAATGCGGCGGGCCTGTCACGTAGGGTGCGGTGCTGAGTTCCGCATCCTGTTCCAAATCGGGAACGACGACCATGTCGTTGGCGAAGACGACGCGGGTGCAGAAGGAAAGGTCGCGCGGGCATTCGGAAAGCTGCATACCCGCTTCGCCGGCAATGCGCAGCCAGTCCTCATCGACGATGTTGACGGCGGCATAGGGCATTGCGAATGCATTCTTGGCGAGCTCGGCAAGTGCTGCAAGCTCCGGCGTCGGGCTGCTGCTGATGGCGCTCAGCGAGCGCACGGCAAGCAGTCGCTGCGGTTCGTTGACTGGAATTCGGATCGTCTGCCCCACTCGGATCTCCGTCTCTGTCAAAGACAGGGGATAGAAATGGCCCTATTGAAAATCTCGGCAAGGGCTAAAATTCACCAGCGTTAACTGGCAGTTGCCGCGGGCGGCGTCGCGGCGGGGCGCTGCCGATGACGCTAGCGAGGCTAGGCAGGGCGATGGAAAGGTTCTAGTGTCGGTTCGCTTGCGTGACTGGCGAGACAGATGGAGAACCATCGGGAAGCGCAGGCTGCCGCTGCCGCTCGCCTGGGCACCAAGATAGTAACTCCTGTAACCTGTGCCATGCCCCATGCAGAACCAGAATCCCCGCCTTATCGAAGCCCTTTCGCAACTTGATCAGCTCACCAATTGGGAACAACGCCCGCGCGGCGAAATGCGTGTCGGGCTTGAACCGATCCTCGATCTCTCCGCGCGTCTCGGCAATCCGCACCGCGCCTTCCGCTCGATCCATGTGGCAGGCACCAAGGGCAAAAGCTCGACCTGCGCGCTGCTGGAAGCAGGGCTACGCCATGCCGGCATTTCCGTCGGGCGCTATGCCTCGCCGCATGTGGAGCATATTTCCGAGCGCGTCAGCGTCAACGGCCAGCCGGTCGAGGAGGCCGTGCTAGCCGAGGCGCTGTTCCAGGGCCTTGATGCGCTCAGGGAAGCAAGGACGGAAGGGACGGCAGCCGAGGCTGCAACATGGTTCGACATACTGACAGCGGCGGGTTTCCTGATTTTTCGCGATGCGGGCGTTCAATGGGCCGTTGTCGAGACAGGGCTCGGCGGCCGGCTGGATTCGACCAATATCGTCGACAGCGATGTTTCGATCGTCACCAATATCGGCCTCGAACATACGGAGATCTTGGGCAAGACGCGGGCGGCGATTGCCTTCGAAAAGGCCGGCATCATCAAGCCGCATACGACTGTCGTGACACCGCTTGAAGCGGATGACGAGGCGGGGGCGGTGATAGCCAGGCGGGCGGCCGAGATCGATGCGCGTCTGATCCGGCCGGATCTTTCGCAAGCGTCGACGATTGCCGGGCGCAATGCCGCAGTCGCGGGTGCCGCGCTCGATGTGCTCGGTGAACTCGGCGTCAGGGCGCGCGAGGGCAAGGCGGTCGGCGGATGGCTTGTTGATGCCGAGGCCGAGCGGGAATCGCAGCTGCCGGGGCGGCTGGAGCGGTTTGCCGTGCCTGTACCTGTCCCTGTCCCGGGGCGTGCCGCGGCCAGCAATATTGCCGTTGCGCTCGACGGGGCACATGTGCCGTTCAATCTCGAAGCGGTGCTCGACGATCTCTCCGGCATGGAAGGATTTGCCGGATCGGGCATTGCTGTCGTGGCGATCGCGGCCGACAAGGATGCCGCGGGGCTTCTCGAGGTGATGGGCCGCCATGGCGTCTCGCCGATCTTCACCTCGGTCTCCGATCGTTTCCGTTCTCCTGCCGAATTGCAGAGGCTTGCCGGTCAGATCGGTCTCGCGAGCGAAGTGATCGAGGATCCGCAGACTGCCTATGAAAAGGCGCTCGAACGGGCAGCCAGCTCCGGCGCCTGGGTGATCCTGACGGGATCGCTCTATCTCGTCGGCCTGCTGCGCGAGCGGGTCATCAACGAGGCGGTGAAGAGCTAGCTCGCCTCAGGGAAAATTCCGCCTTGCCTATGCGAGGCGAATCCTGCCAAGTCGCTTCCATGCAATTCGCCCCGCAACAGGATGAAGCCCTGAAGGCCGTTTCGAACTGGCTGAAGGAGGGCAGGTCGCCGCTCTTCCGTCTGTTCGGCTATGCCGGAACGGGCAAGACGACGCTTGCCAAGCATTTTGCCGAGCATGTGGACGGAGATGTGCTGTTTGCCGCATTCACCGGCAAGGCCGCACAGGTACTGCGCTCGCGTGGGGCGTCGAACGCCAAGACCATCCACTCGCTGATCTATCGGCCGCGCGGCGAGGAAGAGGTGGAGGACGAGGAAACCGGCAAGACTTCGATCGCGCCGATGTTTTCCATCAATCGCCAGAGTCCGGTCGCCAAGGCTGCGCTGATCATCGTCGACGAATGCTCGATGGTGGACGAGGCGCTCGGCAAGGACCTGATGAGCTTCGGCACGCCGATCCTGGTGCTCGGTGATCCCGGCCAGCTGCCGCCGGTCACGGGCGGCGGTTTCTTCACAAACCAGGAACCGGATTATCTGTTGACGGACATCCACCGGCAGGCGCGCGACAATCCGATCATCAAGCTCGCCATGCAGGTGCGTGAGGGCAACGAGATCATGTATGGCGACTACGGCAAGGCGCAGGTGATCTCGAAGAACGAGGTGACGCAGCCGCTGGTGATGGATGCCGATCAGGTGCTTGTCGGCACAAACAAGACGCGGCGGCGCTATAACCAGCGCCTGCGGGAACTCAAGGGTTTTACGACCGAACATCCACAGACCGGCGACAAGCTGGTCTGCCTGCGCAACGACCCGGCAAAGGGCCTGCTCAACGGCTCGCTCTGGCAGGTCATGACCTCATCCAAGGAAACGACGAAGCCTGGCATCAATCTGCTGGTGCGCCCCGAAGATGACGACATGGAACGGGGGGCTGCCAAGATCAAGCTCCTGAAACAGGCCTTCGAGAATGTGGAAGGCGAGATCCCCTGGAACACGCGCAAGCGCTATGACGAGTTCGATTACGGCTATGCGCTGACGGTGCACAAGGCACAGGGTTCGCAGTGGAACAATGTCGTCTTGTTCGACGAAAGCTGGGCTTTCCGCGATACGCGCGAGCGCTGGCTTTACACCGCGATTACACGTGCAGCAGAAACGCTGACGATTGTCCGCTAAACTGGGCGTTCCCTAAAGTTTCGCGATCACGGTCGTGCGGGATGCGGTGGCGGCCGCAGCCGGTGTGGGGAGAATCAAGCCTGAACGATGCCGAGGAGAACCGCCTTGGCGATGGCCTGGAAGCGGTTGTTGGCATGGAATTTCAGAATGATGTTGGCTTCCAGTCCGCGCGCTTCCTCATGCTTGAGGTCGAGGGCGCGGGCAATGCGCTGTGTCGAATAGCCCTCTGACATCAGCTCCAGGCATTGTCGCTCCTGATCGGTCAGGCTTGCCGGATCCCTGTTGTCGTTGATCGGCGGCAAGTCGAGACTGCTGTCATATTCGAGAAGATCGCTCACCTGCTGTAACTGCCGGTGCAAGGTCGACATCTCGGCCGTCAGCTCGCGCTTGCGCTGGGAAAGGGCCTCGCGGAAGATCGACTCGGCCTCTTCCTGTGAGACTGCGCTGCGCAGAACCTCCATCAGCTCCTGGATGACCGCGATCGGCATGCCGGTTTCGCGGCAGACGGTGATGACCGCCATGCGCATGACGTCATCCTGATCGTAAACGCGCATCAGGCCGATGCGGTTTGCGGAAATCAGGCCCTTCTCTTCGTAGAAATGCAATGTCCTGTGCGTGACGCCGAAAGCGTTCGCCATGTCGGCGATGGCAACGGGACCTTGTGGAATATCCGGCGGCAAAGCAGCCGAAGGCAGGAACCGGTATTTCGACCGGGCCTCCGAAGCAATACCGGCGGCAGCAAACAAACGTTTGGAACCGTCTGGCATGAACCCTCCTGGGGCAGGTAGTTGCACCTCATGCGGCTTTGCCAGTTGCTTCCGGAGCGCGGCGAGTGGGGTTTCCTCTAGCGTTCTTATCGTTGGAAGAAGCAGTACTCGGCGTACTTGACTCGTTTACGCAGCGCCCACTTTATGCGCGGACGGTTTCTTTTGTAAGTGCTAAAAATAACCGTTTTTAAATGGGATAGCAATGTCAGGGCATCCCGGTCCACCTCTTGCTCGGGTGTGTGGTATAGAGGAACCACAGTGTTTTCCGCCGTTCACGAATGATCTTCGAAGGGAACGGAAATTACTGTTTCCGGTACGCTGATGATGCCGGCCGTCGTGGGAGACGTGGCCATCAAGGCCAGGCATGAATGCATACGCGAATCTGATTGGCCTTCGCTGCCGCCTTGGCTTAAAAGCAGGGCCAGTCCCCACCCCAGACGGATATCGCCATGCCCGCCAAACTCTCCGTGAACCTCAATGCAATCGCCATGCTGCGCAACCGGCGCGACCTGCCCTGGCCAAGCGTGGAGGGGCTCGGGCGCATCGCGCTGCAGGCCGGCGCTTCGGGCCTGACCGTGCATCCGCGGCCGGACCAGCGGCATATCCGCTTTTCCGACCTTCCCGTCATTCGCAACCTGATCGACGACGAGTTTCCGGAGGCCGAATTCAATATAGAGGGCTATCCGACGGAGGAATTCCTGGAGCTCTGCGCCAAGGCCCAGCCCGAGCAGGTGACGCTCGTGCCTGACGATCCTTCGCAGGCGACCTCCGATCACGGCTGGGATTTCCGCAAGCATCAGGCTTTCCTGACCGATGTGGTGGGACGGCTGAAGAAGATGGGATTCCGCGTTTCGCTTTTTGCCGATGGCGATGGCGACGCGGAGGCTGTGAAAGCCGCGAAAGCGACGGGTGCTGACCGAATCGAGCTTTACACTGGCCCCTATGGCGGCTGCTACGATGCGCCTGAAAGGGCGGGGCCGATCCTCGAAGGGCTCGGCAAGACGGCGGATGCGGCGCTTGCCCTCGGCCTTGCTGTCAATGGCGGCCATGACCTGACGGTGGACAACCTGCCAGCGCTGGTGAAGCGCATTCCCGATCTCGCCGAGGTTTCGATCGGCCACGGGCTGACGGCCGATGCGCTGGAATATGGCATGGCGGAAACGGTGCGCCGCTTCTGCCGGGCATGCGGCCAGAAAATCTGACAAGAAAGGCCCGCCCTCTGTGGATGAAAGGGCGGGCATTCGAGCGGCGCGCGTCCATTCGGACGCACAAAGGCCGCTCTTACGAAAATCGATTCCGATCTTCGGGCCTATGCTGCAGGCCGGCTCAGGCGATGAGAGCGGCCTTGTTTGCGATGAAGTAATCCTTCAGCGACTGCGGTTCCTTGCCCGTCAGCTTGGTGAAGTCATCGGTGACGATGTCGAACTTGCCAGCGCGGATATTGGCGTCGGCAGAGACGAGCATGTCGGCAACGAAGCCCGGCAGGCCGGCGCCGCGGAGGCCCTGGCCGAGCTGCTCGTCGGTCACGGTGACGACGTCCAGGGGCTTGCCGGTGGCCTCGGTGGCGATGGCGGCGATTTCCTTTGATGTCAGCGACTGCTTGCCGGTGAGCGTGTAGATGGCGCTTGCCGAGATGCCGGCTGCAAGAACCGAGGCAATGGCGAGCGCGCAGTCGTCACGCGAGATGGTCGAGATCTTGCCGTCACCCGCCGAGGTGAACCATTTTCCGGCCTGCAGATTGTGCGGCATGCTGTGCATGTAGTTGTCGTGATACCAGGCGTCGCGCACGATCGTGTAGGGGATGCCGCTTTCCTTGATGGCATTTTCGGTGCCGAGGTGGTCGGGCGCGAAGGTGACGAGCGAATTATCGGGGGCCGGCATCGAGGTGTAGGTGATGTGCTTGACCTTGGCCTTGACTGCGGCGGCGACGGCGGCCTTATGCTGGATCAGGCGCTTGCCGGGTGTGTCGAGTGCGTCAGTGCTGATGATCAGCAGGCGGTCGACGCCGGCAAAGGCGGCTTCGAGGCTGGCGGCATCATCGAAATCCGCCTTGCGGGTGACGACACCCTTGGCCGCGAGATCGGCGAGCTTTTCCGGGCTGCGGGTCGCGGCAATGATGTTTGCCGGAGCGACCTTGTAGCTTTCGATCAGGTGATGGACGACACGCCGGCCGAGCTGGCCTGCTGCGCCGGTGACGAGAATGGTTTCGCTCATGATATCCTCTTGTGGTTACAGGTGGTCTCAAAAAGAGAGTAACACTAGAATAGGAATTGACCTGATGCTGTAAAGGAGGCAGTTTTTGGGGAGTTCGTTACCAAAAGGGAACCAGCTCATGGCAGGAACCATCGTTAGCCTGAAGGATAGAACGCGCCAGTCGGCAGGACCTGCGGACGGGCAGGGCGGCGCGCGGCGCGAGATCGATCTTGCCAGTCTGGATTTCACCAATTGTCCGGTGCGGGATGTGTTGCAGCAGATCGGCGGCAAATGGTCGACCCTGCTTCTGGAGGCGCTCGCCAAGCAGCCCTATCGCTTCGGCGAGTTGCGCCGGATGATCCCGGATATTTCCCAGCGCATGCTCACCCAGTCGCTCCGTGACCTGCAGCGCGACGGCTATATCGAGCGGGAGGTTTTTCCGACGAAGCCGCCGAGCGTGGAATACCGGATGACCGATTTGGGCCGCTCGCTCTATACGGCGCTGTCGCAGCTTCTGAACTGGGCCGAAGCGAACCATGACGGAGTTCGTGCTGCCCGGCTTCGCTTCGACGCCGATGCTGTGTAGAGCGCAATTCCGGACGCAAAACCGCTGCACACTTTTGCTGGAATTGCTTTAGGGGATCAGGCGGACAAGCCGCCTGATCCTGAAATGATTACTTCTCGCGGCCTTCCGTCAGGAAGAACAGGAAGGCGACTGCCGGGAAGCAGAAGCCGATCCAGGCCGCCATCGTCCAGCCACCCGTTGCATAGGCCCAGCCGCCGAGCGCCGAACCGATGGCGCCGCCGGTGAAGAAGGTCGCCATGAAGAGGCCGTTCAAGCGGCCGCGATGTTCCGGGCTCAGCCCGTAGATGGCGCGCTGGCCGCAGACGAGATTGGTGGTCACGCCGAAATCCAGGAGGATCGCAGCAGCCGTCAGCAGGATGAGCGCCATCAGCGAGCCATCGGTGGCGAAGTGGCTGATGAGGAAGGAGCCCATGCCGAGCAGCATGGCGAGCGTGGATGCGACCTTCGTCATGCCGCGATCGGCCAGACGGCCGGCAATCGGCGAGGCAACGGCGCCGGCGGCACCGGCAAGCGCAAAGAGGGCGATGCCGCTCTGCGAGATGCCGAAGGCGGGGCTGGCGAGCAGCAGCGGCGCAGTCGTCCAGAACAGGCTGAAGGCGCCGAACATGCCGGCTTGATAGAGGGCGCGGCGCTGCAGGACGCGCGAGTTCACCGCCAGATGGCCCATGGAGGCCAGCAGCTCACCGTACCGCAGCTTGGTGTGGGGGACGCGGACCGGCAGGTTGGCGCGCAGCACGATGCCGAGGGCGATCATGACCGCTGCAGTGACGTAATAGACCATATGCCAGGACGAGGCTTGGGCAACGAGGCTCGCGAAGGGGCGGGCGAGCATGATGYCGCAGAGCAGGCCGCTCATGACATTGCCGACGACCTGGCCGCGCGTCGCGTCCGGCGCCATGCTGGCGGCGAAGGGGACGAGGACCTGCGCTGCGACCGAGGCGAGACCGATACAGAGCGAGGCCGTCAGGAACATGCCGGGCGTGGAGGAGAATGCCGCGCCGACGAGGGCAAGTGCGGAGCCGACAGTCAGCGTCAGGATGAGACGACGATTTTCGAAGAGGTCGGCAAGCGGCACCAGGAGCAGAAGGCCGAGACCGTAGCCTATCTGCGTGAGCGTGACGATGAGGCCAGTTGCGGCAGGCGAGAAACCGAGATCGGCGCTGATCAGGCCTGCCAGTGGCTGGCCGTAATAGAGGTTGGCGGCGACGAAGCCGCAGGAGGCTGCAAAAAGGAAGGTTAGCCAAGGGGATAGGGCGCGAGGCAAGGCCGCATCCTGAGTGGTGGCTGAAACGCTCATCAGAAACTCCAAGAGGCAATGATTGGGAGGATTGAATGCAATTTTATCGTTTGCCGCCACCCGATCCCTGACCGGATGACGGTATTTCTGTCATCAAGTTACGAGACGCATTGCGGCCTCGGCCGCAGCCATCATCTCTTTCTCTTCGCGTCCCGTCCTCCCGATGACGCGAAAGCCCTTCGTCAGGCAGAGAAATGTGAGGGCGGTAGTATCGGCATCCACGGTTGACGGGATCGTGCCATCGGCCTGGCCGATGCGGATGAGATCGGCCATCAGCTTTTCATCAGCGGAAAAGGCGGCGGCCACATGTTCCGCGGCTTCCTCGTCGAGCAGCGAAATGTCGTTTGCGCCACCGACGACGAGACAGCCCTTGAGGCCCGCTTCGCCGTGGGAAAGCTCGGCGTAATACAGGACCATCTGGAAGACCTTTTCGCGGCCCGTCTTTACGGATGCGATCTTCGCCTCCAGCCGGCCGCGGCCGAGCTGGYGATAGCGCCTGAAGGCGGCAAGAAAGATGCCGCGCTTATCCTTGAAAGCCTTGTAGACGCTGCCGGAGGCAAGGCCCATGGCTTCGGTCAATTCGCTGATGGAGGCGGCATGGTAGCCGCGCTCGGAGAACACGCGCAAAGCCGCATCGAGTGCCGAGTCCATGTCGAATTCGCGCGGGCGGCCGCGGCTGCGGGTTTTCGGGTCAGGTGTGAGGGTGTCAACGGTCATGGCGCCTAATTAGGGAATGACCGTTTCCAAATCAAGTAAAATTTCTGCCAGGCAGCAAAATCAGAGATCGAGCACCCAGGTCTGGCCGTTCGCTTCCGGGCCGAACATGCGATGTCTCTCTTCGGAGACAAGCCGGAAGCCGGCCTTCTGATAGATGGCACGGGCGGTGTGGAGGAAGTCGTTGGTCCAGAGCGAAATCTGCCGGTACCCCTTGCGTCGGGAGAAGGCGATGCACTCGTCGACGAGTTGCCTGCCGAGGCCGAGACCGCGGGCGGCCTTGTCGACATAGAGCAGGCGGAGCTTGGCAACGCCATCGCCACCATTGGTGATCAGCACGGAGCCGAGATTGATGCCGCCGCGATCGGCGATCCAGCAATATTCCATCTTGGGATCGAAACTGGCGAGGAACTTGCCGGCGACGTCAGCGACCAGCCCCTCGAAGCGCAGGTCCCAGCCATATTCCTCGGCATAGAAACGTCCCTGGCTCTGGACGATCCAGCCGATATCGCCGGCGCGATGCGGGCGGATGACGGGGGCTGCCGGTTTTGCCTGAGGATCGAGGATCGCGCGGATCGTTCGCATGGCGGCAATGGCGGCCTGCGGCTCGCCATCGGCGAGCGTATTGAAGCGGGCGGCGATCTGGGCGTTGGAGCGGCTGCCGAGCTCTTCGAACTGGGCGCGACCCCTGGCGGTGACAGTCAGAATCTGGCTGCGCTGATCGGCCGGATCGGGCGTTGCCTCAATGAAGTGTTCTTCGCGAAAGCGCTTGAGGATGCGGCTGAGATAGGCGGGATCGAGCTGCAGGTCGCGGGCGAGGACGCCGGCATTGACGCCATCATGGGCGCCGATCTCGAAGAGCACGCGCGCATCGGTCAGCGTGAAGGGGGTATCGAGATAGGCCTTGTTCAGAAGGCCGAGGAAGTTCGTATAGAAGCGATTGAATTCGCGGGCGGACTCGATGAGGGCAATATCGGTCATGGCAGGGTCTCCTACAGCATCGGCCCGAAAATCCGCTTCGATTTTCGGTAAGCCTGATGCGCAGATTCAAAGAGATAGAACGCCGTGCGTCAGAATGGACGCACGGTGTTCTATCGAAACCCTGGTGCTTTTATTTGACTGAGTCAACTAAATTGATGGCTCAGGCCGCGTCTTCTTCTTCGTTTGGGAGTTCTCCCTCGAACGCGAAATCGACAGCGGCGCGGGCGTGGATCGTCGTCGTGTCGAAGCCGGGCAGGGGCAGATGATCGGGATCGAGGATCAGGCAGATCTCGGTGCAGCCGAGGATGATGCCATCGGCACCCTTGGCGTGGGCGCGTTCGATCACGGCCATGAGTTTTTCCCGCGAGCTGTCGAGCACCTTGCCGGCGCAGAGCTCGTTGAAGATGATGTCATGGACGGTGGTGCGGTCGGCGGCATCAGGCACGACGATGTCGAGGCCGAGGCTCTTCATGCGCTCGGTATAGAAGCCGTGCTCCATCGTGTATCGCGTGGCGAGCAGCAATGGGCGCTTGCAGCCTGCTGCGTGAATCGTCTTCGCGGTCTCGTCGATGATGTGGATCAGCGGCACGGAGATATGTGTCGCAACCTCGGGCGCGATCAGATGCATCGTGTTGGTGCAGATCAGCACGCAATCGGCACCGGCAATCTGCAGGCGCAACGCAACATCGCCGAGGCGCGAGGCAGCCTTGTCCCAGGCGCCGGCCTTCTGCAGGGCAACGATCTCTTCGAAATTCACCGAATGCATGGTCAGTTCGGCAGAGGCTAGGCCGCCCAGGCGCTCACGCACCATTTCGTTGATGAGACGATAGTAAACTGCCGAACTTTCGAAGCTCATGCCGCCGATGAGGCCGATTGTTTTCATGGATGCTCGCTCCCTGGAGTGTTTTTTGATGTCCTGATGATGCTGCAGATCGGGCGCGATGTGTTTGCGTTGTTTGTTCTTTTGCATCGTTCTGTGCTATACTTTTGCACCATTTTCGATTTCTCTGCAAAATTTCAGCGTGGACTTTTCATGATCGACGATCGCGACAGGCGGATTCTCGATATCCTGCAAGAGAATGCAGGCATCTCCGTGACCGAGCTTGCCGAACAGGTGGCGCTTTCGGTTTCCGCCTGTTCGCGGCGCATCCAGCGGCTGGAAGAGACCGGCCATATCGCGCGGCGCATCGTCGTGCTCGATCGGGAGAAGATGGGCGTGCCGACGACGGTCTTCGCGCTTGTGAAGACCGCACATCATTCCGACGAGTGGACCGAGAGTTTTCGGCGGGCGATCAGCGATATCCCCGAGATCGTCGAGGCGCACCGGCTGACCGGCAACTACGATTACATTCTCAAGATCGTGCTGCCGCGCGTCGAGCACTACGACGTCATCTACAAGCGCATCGTACGCCGCATCGAGCTTTTCGATGTCTCTGCCTCGATCTCCATGGAACTGATGAAGAGCGGCACCTCCATACCTGTCTCCTATGCCTGAAGTCGTGGGCAGGCATGCTGAAACGGCGGTTGAATCCTTCCTGCGAAAGGCGACATTTGCTGCAGCGAAATGACGAAAGGGTAGGGTCATGAGCGAACATCATGTCGTCGTTGTCGGCGGCGGCTTCGGCGGGCTGCAGCTCGTCAACGGGTTGAAGGGGGCGGGCGTGAAGATCACGCTGATCGATCGGCGCAACCATCATCTCTTTCAGCCGCTTCTCTATCAGGTGGCAACCACGATCCTGTCCACTTCCGAGATCGCCTGGCCGATCCGCCATCTCTATGCCGACCGGCCCGAGGTGACGACGCTGCTCGGCGAGGTCAATGGCGTCGATGCACAGGCAAAGACCGTTACGCTGCGCAGCGGCATGGTGCTGAACTACGACACGCTGGTGCTGGCGACCGGCGCCACGCATGCCTATTTCGGCCATGATGAATGGGAACCGGTCGCACCCGGCCTGAAGACGCTGGAAGATGCGACGACGATCCGCCGCCGCGTGCTGCTTGCTTTCGAGCGGGCGGAAGTGGAAAGCGATCCTGCGGTGCGCGATGCGCTCCTGACCTTTTCCATCGTCGGCGCAGGCCCGACTGGTGTCGAGCTTGCCGGCATTATTGCGGAGCTCGCGCATTTCACGCTGCCCAAGGAATTCCGCAATATCGATACGCGCAAGACCCGTGTCGTGCTGATCGAGGCAGGCCCGCGCGTGCTGCCTGCCTTTGCAGAGGATCTCTCGGCCTATGCGCGGAAGGCGCTCGAAAAACTCGGTGTCGAGGTGCTGACGGGAACGCCGGTGACACAGTGCACGGCCGATGGCGTAACCATGGGTGAGGCCTTCATTCCGAGCCGGACCATCGTGTGGGCGGCGGGCGTGCAGGCCTCGCATGCGGCGCTCTGGCTTGGCGTGCCGGCCGACCGGGCAGGGCGCACCATCGTCGAAAAGGATCTGACGGCACCGGGCCTGCGGGATGTCTTCGTGATCGGTGACACCGCCTCCGTAACCCAGGAGAATGGCAAGCCGGTGCCGGGTATTGCGCCGGCTGCCAAGCAGCAGGGCGGTTATGTCGCGAAGGTGATCCGGGCGCGCATGTCCGGCAAACCCGCGCCTGCACCATTCAAATATTTCCATCAGGGGAGCCTGGCAACGATCGGCAAGAGTGCGGCGATCATCGATTTCGGCCCTTTCAAGCTCAAGGGCTGGCTTGCCTGGTGGATCTGGGGTCTTGCCCATATTTACTTCCTGATCGGCACCCGCTCGCGTTTCAGCGTCGCCTGGAACTGGTTCTGGATCTATATGAGCGGCCAGCACAGCGCCCGGCTGATCACCCAGCGCGAGACGATGCGCGACGACGGCTAGCAAAAGGCGCACCCGGTCGCGACAGCCGGCGCTGACGAAATATCGTCCACTCCGGCTGGATACGGATGTTCCCGGGCTATCCGGAAATTGCGCGGCCGTAGGGGCATGACTGTACGTGTCGCAAGGGCGGGAATTCTATCCCGCCCGTTCATACCGGCTTATTGCCAGCTGCCGTTGGGCAGGCGGCCGTGATAGGGCGTGTCGCGGCAATGTCCCCACGGGCCGAGCCAGTAGCCGGGAGGGCAGGGGTTGGCTTCGACCGGCGGATAGTACGGAGGGGGATAATAGGGCGCTGCATAGCCCGGGCGGGCGGCCAGGCCAAAGGCGGCGCCAGTCGCAAGGCCCAAGCCATACCAGCCGGCATTGTTCCAGCCGCGCCAATGATCGATGAAGACGGCTGCAGGCCCGGAGGCGCCGGCAAGGCTTCCTTCCAGCACTGAAACGTCGAAAGTCAGCGTCGTGCCCTCAAGCTTGGGCGATTTCAGCGTGACGACAGCATCGGCAATGTTTGAGCCACCGCCGAGGACGGAGACCGTGGCATTGGGTGGATCCGCATCGAAATTGTCAGGTCCGGTCCCCCATTGCTTGACGAGTTCGTCCGTTGCCAGATGGCCGGCTGCCCGGACGGGCCGGTCTGCGAAGATGATGGCGTTTGAGGAGACGCCCGTCAGGGTCAGCTTGTCTCCTTCAAGCTTTGCGCCATCCGAATTGACGACGATCAGCGATGCGACCGGTCCCTGGCGACTGACCTGGCCGATAGTCTTCTCGAGCGGAACATGCGGCTTCGGGGCTGCGTCCTGAGCGAGAGCGCTGCCGCCGAGGAGCGTTAGAGTAGCTGCAAGCAACAGTTCGGTCGTTGATGTGCGTGTCATCGATACCTTCCTTATGGGGATGCTGATTGCCACTGGTCGATGCGGTAGCCGCCTAGCCGCCACCATGCTCGGCGGCATAGGCGATGCCTGCCTGCACTTCGGCCATGGCCTGCTCGATGAGGCCGACGGCCCGCTCCTTGTGCCCGCCCTTGTTGGGAGTGGCGCGACGCAAGGCAGCGAGGGCGTTTTCGAGGGCACGCATCGCCGCGTCCATATTGCCCTGGTTAGCCATGACAGGTGAGGCCGCAAGCGTTGCCGCCGGTCCGGCAGCCAAGGCGACGCCCATTCCGGCAAGGAGATTTCGGCGTGCGAGAATGAGTTCAGGCATGTCATTTCCTTTCGCTGCGGTTGGGTTGTCTATTCGGAGGCGGTCAGTGTCACCCGGAGCACGCCGGTTGCGATGTTGATGCCGGTTTCGCCGTCAACGGAAAGCGGCTGCAGAGAGAAAGACTGATCATTGCCGCCGACGAGCGCATTGGCCCCGACGCCGACGCCCACGGATGCGCCTGCGCCGACGCCGACATATTTGCCGGCAAGCGCGCCTTTCGGGACGCCGCGCATTGCGGATGCGACACCCCAGATCAGATGGCCCTGATCCACCTTGCCAAGCTCGATGCCATATTCATCGATGCTGCCGGTGTAGTTTTCGGGCTGTCCGCCATCGGGCTTGAACTGACAATTGAGTGACTGCTTGCGGCTCAATATCTCTCCGACGCCCTTCGAGACGTCGCAGGAGAGGATGCCGATCTTTGCAACATCGGCATGGCCCGGCCCTGCAGTCGCGGCCAGCATGGCCACGACAAGCATTATTTCACCGGTGCTTTTCGAGATATTCATGATGAAGTCCCCTTTTCCATCAAGTTGCGACAAGGCAGGACGCGCAGCTACTGTCACGCAGGCTGGCCGTCGTAGGGAGTGCTGCGGCAATGTCCCTACAGGCAATGCGAGAAAGTAAAGGTACGACGGAGGTCTAGATCGTCGTTTTGAGCATCGGTCTTCTGAAGTTGCAGATATGCGAAATCGACGGCTCGACGTATATACGCGGCCGGATGCTACTACGGATACTTCAATTATATCCGCCCATTACTGACTACTTTATGAGGCATCGCGAACATACATTGGCTTTGATATGCCGAAATATGCCTGAGCGACATAATGAGTCGTAAATGGAACATTTATCCAAGCAGTTACTTATTGCGCGCGCTGGATAGACTTGGGGAGTTCGGTCTTTGGGAAGAGCTGGTTGTGATCTTCCCATCGCTGAAGCCTCAGCGAGAATGCGTGGGGGGAACGGGGAGAATATCGCGTTCGGGGCGGATGATCCGGCATTCGCTCATGCCGCCGCATCCATCTCCAGGGGCAGAGACTGTCGGCCAGTTACTCTGACGATGCTGTCGCCATCAGTGCAGGATCCGGACATGAAAAGGGCGGCTTGAGAGCCGCCCTTTTGTTTCATCAGGCTGCCAGCGAGGCGATGTCGATGACGAAGCGGTAGCGCACATCGCTCTTCAGCACGCGCTCATAGGCCTCGTTGACCTGCTGGATGTTGATCTTCTCGATTTCGGAGACGATGTTGTGCTCGCCGCAGAAGTCGAGCATTTCCTGGGTTTCCTTGATCGAGCCGATCATCGAGCCGGAAATGCTCTTGCGGCCGGGGACCAGCGAGAAGGCGTGGACCGGGATCGCATTTTCCGGAACGCCGACCACGACGAAGGCGCCGTCAACCTTGACGAGACCGAGATAGGCGTTCCAGTCGATCTCGGCGCTGACAGTGCAGATGACGAGGTCGAAGGCGCCGCGGAGCTTGGTGAAGGTTTCCGGGTCGTTGGTGGCGTAGTATTCCTTGGCGCCGAGCTTCAGGCCGTCTTCCTTCTTGGACAGCGTCTGGGAGAGCACGGTGATATCGGCACCCATGGCCGCACCGAGCTTGACGCCCATATGGCCGAGGCCGCCCATGCCGACGATCGCGACCTTCTTGCCGGGGCCGGCATTCCAGTGGCGCAGCGGCGAATAGAGCGTGATGCCGGCGCAAAGCAGCGGTGCGGATGCATCGAGCGGAAGGTTGTCCGGGATGGACATGACATAGCCTTCCTTGACGACGATCGAGTCGGAATAGCCGCCCTGGGTGCGGGTCTTGCCGTCGGCTTCGAACTCGTTATAGGTGCCGACCAGGCCCGGCATGTACTGTTCGCGGTCGACGTCGCGGGTGGCGCAGCCGACGCAGGAATCGACGAAGCAGCCGACGCCGACGCGGTCGCCGACCTTGAACTTCGTTACTTTGGAACCGACAGCCCTGACGATGCCGGCAATCTCATGGCCCGGAACGATCGGGTAGACGGCGTTCTTCCATTCGTTGCGGACAGTGTGGATGTCCGAATGGCAGATGCCGGCAAACTTGATGTCGATGACGACATCATCCTCGTTAGGATCGCGGCGTTCGAAGGTAAAAGGGGTCAGCGGCTTGGAAGCGTCAGTTGCGGCGTAACCTCTGGCAATAGGCATGGGTGCCTTCCTTTCCAATGTGGGAGGGTGGGGTGAAAGGGGGTGGCTGAACTATTGCGCGGAACCTTGCAGCAGCGTTAGAGCGATACTCTCAGCTTTTTGCACGATCCTGCAAAAGTGAGCCGGCCACCTGTTTGCGAAATGGAAAAGCAGTCTTAAATTGGGATCAGATCGCAGGCCTGAGACAGAAAGAGTTGCCGCATGACATTGCCCTTCAACCCCTATCGGGAAATCGTCGATATCGCGATGCGGTTTGCGCCTGGTGACGGTGAGTTTCGTACATCCATCGGCAATCTTCACATCAGCCGCCGCTCCAATCCCAGCGATCCGCTGCACAGCAGCTACAAGCCCTGCTTTGCCTTTGTGCTGCAGGGCGCCAAGAGCCTGCGCCTTGGCGATGAGTTCATCAGCTACGGAACCGGGGATTATCTGCTGACCTCGCTCGACCTGCCGGTTGCCTGGCGCATCGCCGAGGCCAGCCCCGAGGTGCCGCATCTCTGTCTCGGGCTCGCAATCGATTCCGAGAAGCTGCTTGAGCTCTTGAGCCGCATCGACATTCCGCGTCCGGCCGCCCATACCGACGGGCAGCGCGGCATGACGGTCAACGTCGCGCCGCCGGAGCTTCTGGATGCTGCCGTGCGCCTGCTGCGCTTGCTCGATCGTCCAGGCGAAATTCCGGCCATGGCGCCGCTGATCGAGCAGGAAATCCTTTATCGCATCCTGACCGGCCCCGATGGCGAACGGCTGATCAATATTGCGACGGYCGACAGCCACAGCAACCGGATCGCGCGCGCCGTTGCCTGGCTGAAGGAGAATTTCGCCCGGCCGCTGCGCATCGAGGAGTTGGCAGAGCATGTCAGCATGAGCGCGTCGTCGTTTCACCATCACTTCAAGTCGGTGACGGCGATGACGCCGATGCAGTATCAGAAGCAGCTTCGCCTGCACGAGGCGCGCCGGCTGATGCTGGTGGAACGGCTCGATGCCGGCACTGCCGGCCACCGCGTCGGCTATCAGAGCCCGTCGCAATTCAGCCGTGAGTATAGCCGCCTCTATGGCGCGTCGCCGTCGCGCGATGTCGACGGCGCGCGGGAGGTCATGGCAGCAGCCGAGTAAGCCTCAGCCCGGAAATTTCAGCGCCTTGTCGTTGCGGCACTTGGCAAGTGGCAGCTGGCGGAAGGAGAGGATCTGCGTGATGCGTTCCTCGCCGTCGGTCTCCACACTCATGCAGGCGCAGGCATAGCCGTAATTGCCGTTGGTCTTGACATAATCATGCTCGGAGATGTCGGGGATGAGGTCCATGCCCTCGGGCTCATCGTTGCCGCCCTGCGTCATGATCGTCCAGGTGTTTTGCGCATCGTCCAGCCACCAGTTGCCGGGCGTCGGGTTCTGGATCCAGCCGCAGCGCGTCTCGGCGGCAAGGGTCGGAAGGGCAAGCGCAAGCGACAGGGCAACGGTGAGGGCTGTTATTTTCATGAGCGATTCTCCTTGGCTTTCAGGTTCAGCTATTTGCCTGCCTTCGAACAGCCGAATTCCGCTGTTTCATATGACATGAAAAATCTCCTGATGGCTCTTGACGAGGGCCTGCCATCTGGCGCATAAACGCCACGAACCGTACCGTACGGTACGTAAATGGGGAGTTGAAACCGTGTCAGTCGATGTCGCAGAGCCGAGCGAGTTTTCGCCACGCCAGAACGCTGTTCTGGAGCAGGCGCTGCAGCTTCTCGTCGATGGCGGGGAGAAAGCGCTGACGACCTCGGGTGTGGCGCGCGCCGCCAACTGCTCCAAGGAAAGCCTCTATAAATGGTTCGGCGACCGTGACGGTCTTCTGTCTGCAATGATCGCCTATCAGGCGAGCAAGGTGCGCACGTTCGAGCGCAGCGGCGAGCGGCTGACCTATACGAGCCTGCACGACCATCTCGTGATCTTCGCCCGCGACCTGCTCGAGGTTCTGGCCGGCGACGTGTCGCTGGCGCTCAACCGGCTGGCGATCGGCCATGCCAGTGCGCATGATTCGCATCGCGACGGCTCCAAGCTCGGCAAGCTCTTGCTCGAGCGCGGCCGCCGGCAGATCGACCGCCGCGCCATGGCACTGATCGATGCCGGCAAGAGGGCAGGGCTGCTGCGCTTCCATGATGCCGACGAAGCCTATCATACGTTATACGGCCTCATCGTTTCCGACCTGCATGTGCGCATGCTGCTCGGCGAGCCGGGCCTCAAGGATACCGCGCGTCAGGCGGAGAAGGCGGTCACCGCTTTCCTGCGCCTTTACGGCACGGAGAAAGTTCTGGCGGAGATGCCGATCCTCGGCTGAACCGCTTTCTGACAGTCAACAGGACAAGCAAAAGGGAAGGAATTTCAATGCGCGTCTATTACGATCGTGATGCCGATCTCAACCTCATCAAGTCGAAGAAGGTCGCCGTCATCGGCTACGGTTCGCAGGGTCGCGCCCATGCGCTGAACCTCAAGGATTCCGGCGCCCAGAACGTCGCTATCGCGCTCAAGGCCGGTTCGCCGACCGTCAAGAAGGCCGAAGCCGATGGCTTCAAGGTCATGACGGTGGCCGAAGCTGCCGCCTGGGCCGACCTGATGATGATGGCGACCCCGGACGAGTTGCAGGCCGATATCTACAAGGCCGAGATTGCTCCGAACATCCGTGACGGCGCAGCGATTGCCTTCGCCCACGGCCTCAACGTTCACTTCGGCCTCATCGAGCCGAAGGCTTCGGTCGACGTCGTCATGATCGCCCCGAAGGGCCCGGGCCATACGGTTCGCGGCGAATACCAGAAGGGCGGCGGCGTTCCCTGCCTCGTTGCCGTTCACCAGAACGCTTCCGGCAATGCGCTTGAACTCGCTCTCTCCTACGCCTGCGGCGTCGGCGGCGGCCGTTCGGGCATCATCGAAACCAACTTCCGTGAAGAGTGCGAAACCGACCTCTTCGGCGAACAGGTCGTTCTCTGCGGCGGTCTCGTCGAACTCATCCGCGCTGGTTTCGAAACGCTGACCGAAGCCGGCTACGCTCCGGAAATGGCCTATTTCGAATGCCTGCACGAAGTGAAGCTGATCGTCGACCTGATCTATGAAGGCGGCATCGCCAACATGAACTACTCGATCTCCAACACGGCCGAGTGGGGCGAATATGTCTCCGGTCCGCGCATCATCACCGCCGAGACGAAGGCCGAGATGAAGCGCGTCCTGACCGATATCCAGACCGGCAAGTTCACGTCGGATTGGATGCAGGAATACCGCGCCGGCGGCGCACGCTTCAAGGGCATCCGTCGCCTGAACGACAGCCACCAGATCGAGGAAGTCGGCACCAAGCTGCGTGCCATGATGCCCTGGATCGGCAAGAACAAGCTGGTCGACAAGTCCGTCAACTAAGCGACTTCAGGACAGTAATCACGAGAGGCCGGGGCAAAAGCTCCGGCCTTTTCATTTGCGGGTGGCAAGATGCAGCCAGCGGGTCGGTTTACCGTCATAGCCGCCGCCATCGACCTCGTTGATTGAGATATCCCTCCAGCCGTCCGCGTCGAGCAATGCCTGCAGCCATTCCATCGAAGGATAGTTGTAATAGCGCCCGAAGCTGTCATGGCCTTCGGTGGTACCGGCCTTGAAGCTCGCATGAAAGACACCGTCCTGCTTCAGGGCGCTACGGATGAGAGTGAGGATGCCGGGCAGATCTGCGCGAGGCACGTGCAGGAGGCTCGCTTCGGCCCAGACGCCATCGAATTCCTCATGTGCGGACAGTTCCTCGAAACGCATGATTTTGACGGGCCTGCCGATCAGTTTCTCGGCCTGGCGAGCAAGCTCAGCCGAACCATCCGTCGGCGTGACGTCGAAGCCTTTGGACAGCATATAGGCGCAATCCTGCCCGCCACCGCAGCCGAGTTCGAGGATGCGAGCCTTCTCGGGCAGGGCGGCGAGGAATGCATCGAGCCTTGCGGTAGGCGGCTTGCGATCGCGGGCGGCGTAAGTTTCGGCGTTGTCGTCGTAGAAGGAAGTGGTCATGGAGTCTTCCCGATATAGACCACGCGGTCCAGATCCTTGAAATGAGCGTCCAGTGTCAGGACATCGGCATCGTGCAATTCGGCCGTGGCATAAATGATCGCATCGGCAAGCGCGAGCTTGCGCTTGGCCGACACTTCGGCGGCGCGGTGGGCGAGGGCCGTATCAAGGGGCGCGATGACGCAGGTGGCGGTATAGGCGAAAAAGGAATCGACGGCGTCCTCACCGCGTTCGCGCTCCAGCCATTTGGCGAGCTCAAGCTGGACGATCGTGGGGACAATGCATTCTGTCCGAGCGGGCATTTCACCCTGCAGGCGATCCGCTGCAGGGCCCTGGGTCAGCCATTCGATCCAGGCCGAGCTATCGACGACGCGCATCAGAAACGGTCTTTCCTGTCGCGATAGTTGGCGGGGTCGGCGCCTTTGGCAATGCCTTTGAGATCGGCGAGTTCAGGGACGGGGATGAGCAGAACGCCTTTGCCCTTCGGGATGAACACGAATTCCTGGCCCGCGGACCAGTGCTGCTGCTCGCGCACTTCCTTTGGAATGGAGATCTGGAACTTTGCAGAGAGAGTTGCTGTTGCCATTCTTACCTTTCCTCTATCGATCGCTATAGGGTAAGAACATGGTTCGCTGCCGTCAATGGTGGGTGGTTTTCCGCAATAAAAAAACCGGGCGACAAGCCCGGTTTCGAAGTTCTGTTTTACGTGAGAATCGCGATCGGGAACGCGGCAGCATTCCCGATATCCAGGATTGAGATCAGAGAACGCGGCGGGTCCAGCCGCGCTCGTCGTTGGTGACGCCCTTCTGCAGGCCGACGAGCTGCTGGCGCAGTTCTGATGTCAGCTTGCCGGTCTGGCCGTCGCCGACCTTGAACTCGCCGTCGGCATGACGGACCAGGCCGATGCCCGCGAGCACGGCTGCCGTGCCGCAAGCGAAGGCTTCGACGAGCTTGCCGCTCGCCGCATCGGCCTTCCATTCCTCGAAGGAGTAGGGGCGTTCCTCGACGCGCAGGCCCTTTTCCTTGGCGAGCACGATGACCGAGGCGCGGGTGATGCCGGGAAGGATGGTGCCGCCGAGCGGCGGGGTGACGATCGAGCCGTCATTCATCGCGAAGAAGACGTTCATGCCGCCGAGCTCTTCGACCCAGCGATGTTCTGCCGCGTCGAGGAAGACGACCTGGTCGCAATCCTTCTTGGCCGCTTCAGCCTGGGCGACGAGGCTGGCTGCATAGTTGCCGCCGCATTTTGCAGCACCGGTGCCGCCGGCGGCTGCGCGGGTATAGGCGGTCTCGACCCAGAGGGAGACGGCCTTGGCGCCGCCCTTGAAATAGGCGCCGACCGGGGAGGCGATGATGCAGAAGATATATTCCTGGGCCGGGCGAACACCGAGGAAAGCCTCATTGGCGAACATGAAGGGGCGCAGGTAGAGGCTGGCGTCACCGGAGGGGATCCAGTTCTTGTCGACACGAACAAGCTCTTCGACCGCCTTCAGGAAAAGTTCTTCCGGCACGGCGGGCATCGCCATGCGGGCGGCCGACTGCGCGAAACGGCGGGCGTTCTCTTCGGGCCGGAAGAGCAGAATGCGGCCATCGTCCGCCTTGTAGGCCTTCATGCCTTCGAAGATTTCCTGGGCGTAGTGTAGGACGGCGCTTGCAGGATCGAGCTCCAGCGGGCGGCGCGCCGTCACCTTCGCATCGTGCCAGCCCTTGTCGGCGGTCCAGCGTGCCAGGACCATATGATCCGTGAAGATCTTGCCGAAGCCGGGTGTTTCCAGTGCCTTGATGCGGTCGGCGTCGGAGACGGGAGACTTGTGGAATTCGATTGTGATTTCATGAGAGGTCGACGTCGCGGTCATGCTGGCACCTTGATAGTCCATTGAATAATGGCCGGCACACTACTGCCGCCGGGCCGGTTTTGGAAAGGTCTGAATGAGCCGATTTTTGCTCTTGATCGGACGAATAATTCAGCGATGTGGCGAATGTTGAGCCAATGACGCAGACCATTCGGTTTGGCTGCGTGAAATCCTGGATTGGCGCCAAGGCAGTCGGACTGCCGGATCGTCGGACTTGTCACAGTGACAAGAAAATAGGTCAGTATTGTTGACATAAATTGCGCGGCATGGTGATCTGCAAACAACATAAAAAAAGATGAGGAAACCCCATGCTGAACTGGGATTCAATGTTTGCGACGCGCTCGTCACGGATGCGCGCTTCGGAAATCCGCGAGCTTCTGAAACTTCTCGACCGGCCGGATATCATCTCCTTTGCCGGCGGCATTCCGGACCCGGCACTGTTTCCGGATCAGGAATTCAAGAAGGCCTATGCGGATATTTTCGACAGTGCGGCGGTGAACTCGGCGCTGCAATATTCGGTATCGGAAGGCTACAAGCCGTTGCGCGAATGGCTTGTCAGGCAGATGGCGGATCTCGGCATTCCCTGCGAGCTCGAGAATGTCTTCATCGTCTCAGGCTCGCAGCAGGGCCTCGATTATCTCGGCAAGTTGTTTCTCTCGCCCAACGATACGGCGCTCGTCACCTGGCCGACCTATCTCGGCGCGCTGCAGGCCTTCAATGCCTATGAGCCCGCCTACGACCAGCTGACACCAGGCGGCAACCGCACGCCGGGTTCCTATCGCGATGCGGCTGCCCAGAAGGGCGGCAAGGTGAAGTTCGCCTATCTCTCGGCCGAATTCTCCAACCCGACCGGCGAAACCGTCGATCGCGAGGGTCGCGAGAAAGTTCTCGATCTTGCCGAAGAGCTCGACATCGCCGTCATCGAAGATGCCGCCTATCAATCGCTGCGGTATGACGGCGATCCGATCCCACCTATCCTGGCGCTGGAAATTGCGCGGAAGGGGCATATCAACGATACGCGCACGATCTATTGCGGCAGCTTCTCCAAGACGCTCGCGCCCGGCCTTCGCGTCGGTTTCATCGTTGCCAATGCGCCCGTCATCCGCAAGCTGGTGCTGATGAAGCAGGCGGCGGATCTGCATTCGTCGACCATCAACCAGATGGCAATTTCGGAAGTTGCCGAGCGTGGTTTCGACGCGCAGGTCGCCAAGATCAGGGCCGCCTACAGCCAGCGGCGGAATTGCATGCTGGCGGCGCTTGAAAAATACATGCCATCAGGCACAAGCTGGACGAAGCCGGCAGGCGGCATGTTCATCTGGGTCACCCTGCCGGAGGGCATGGACGGCGCGAAGCTTCTCCCCAAATCGCTCGAAAGCGCCAAGGTCGCCTTCGTTCCGGGCCGGGCTTTCTTTGCCGACGGTTCGGGCGCCAACACGTTTCGTGTCAGCTTCTCCTGCGCCAACGAGAGGATGATCGAGGAGGGCATCAGCCGTCTCGGCCAGCTGATCGCCAGCGAGATCGGCTGATATGTCGAGATGCATGGGCGGCGATCAGAAGATCGTCGTCCAGCCTTCGTTGGCGGTTTCGCTCTTGCCGTAGCCGACACGGTCGGCGACAGCTCCGTCGGCATTGACGAGCATGATATCGCCGCCCTTGTTGGCGAGCTGCGGGCCGCCATTTTCCGGGTCGAGCGTCACGGTACGGAATTCGCCCGATGCGAGTGAGCCCGAGAGTTTTTGGCGGCGGCCTTCGCCATCTTCCAGCGACCAGCCCTCGATCGACATGGCGACGTCCGACCGGTTGATGATCGTCACCGTCTCGTCCTCGGTGCCGTCAGGGTGGTTCACCGGGTTGATCATGGCGGCAACGATACGCAGCGACGAGGCGACGATCGGTTGCGGGCGGCGAGTGCCTTCGCCGCGGCCCTGACCGCCCCTGTTGTCGCCGACCGGATGGCCGGTATTGGCGTCCGTATTCCAGTTCTGCGACTGGAAGCCGAGGAAGATCGCCGCCCAGTGATCCTCATCGGAAAAATGGATCAGCAGCGCGCCGTCCTGATTGGGGGCGTTGGTGGCGCGGAAACTGCCGCTGTCACCCTGGTTCATGTGGATGTCGTGGATGCCGTTGCCGGGTTCGAAGCCGAAATATTCGTCCGGCTTGTTGTTCTCAGGTCCCCAGGCTTCACCGAAGGCGTAGAAATGGATGGACTTGTCGGCGATGCCTTCCTGTACGATGGGTTCGATGAAATCGCGCAGGTCGTTCTTCGGTCCGTCGAGCTGGAAGGGCGCAACATCCATGTCCTCGCGCTCGATGATGCCGCCGCGCACATAGTCGATCGCCAGATCCTGCCGGTCGCCCCTGATATCCGTGAGGCCCATCGGCAAGGCGGCGAGCTCTGCCGTCAGCTCGGCGTGCTGGAAGTCCATGACATTTGCATAGAGCAGATCGTGCGGCGATTCCTTCGAGCGCACGTTCATGGCGATGCGATAGCTGACGTCACCGGCCTCGAGGCGAATTTCGATGTGGGGATCGTTGTCGTCGTCAAGGGCGAGCGACGAAGCCGTACCCTTCAGCACCTTGTAATTCCGGAGCATGATGAACCTCTTGGTGGGGCGAGGTTCACGATAGCATGGCGGAATTGCATCTTTTGTGACGCCGGTTACCCGCCATGCAACGTTTTGGAGAGTTTACTTCTTCACATGCGGGGCGAAGAGTTCCATGTCGGCTTCGCTCAGCCGCTCGTTGGCCGTGTTGAGCTGGTGCCAATAGGGATAGATGACCGGCGGCACGCTGACATCGTCGAGACGCTTGCGCTCGTCGGCAGACAGTTTCAGCTCGGCGGCGGCGAGATTGTCCTTGAACTGGGCTTCCGTGCGGCCGCCGATAATGACCGAGGTGACCGCCTTGCGGCCAATCAGCCAGGCGAGCGCCACCTGGGCTGCGGAAACGCCGCGTTCCTGGCCGATCGCGACAAGCGTCTCGACGATGTTCCAGAGGCGGTTCTCGTCGCGGATCGGCGGTTCGGTCCAGCCGGCGAACTGGCGGGTGCCTTCGGGAGCGGCGGCATTGCGGCGGTGCTTGCCGGAGAGAAGGCCGCCGGCGAGCGGGCTCCAGACGAGCACGCCGAGGCCCTGGTCGATCGAGATCGGCAGCAGTTCATATTCCGCGTCACGGGCTTCCAGCGTATAGTGGATCTGCTGGCTGACGAAGCGCTGGTACTTGTTTTCATTGGCAACGCCGAGCGCCTTCATGATGTGCCAGCCGGAATAGTTCGAGCAGCCGACATAGCGCACCTTGCCCTGCTTGATGAGCGTATCGAGCGCTTCCATCGTTTCTTCGAGCGGCGTCTGACCGTCCCATTCGTGGACCTGGTAGAGATCGATGACATCGGTCTTCATGCGCTGGAGGCTTGCCTCGCATTCGCGGATCAGGTGATAGCGCGACAGGCCGCGATCGTTTGGACCGTCGCCCATGCCGAAGCGGGCCTTGGTGGCGAGCAATACGCCATCGGGACGCTTACCGCCGAACACTTCGCCGATGATGCGCTCGGATTCGCCGTTGGAATAGACATTGGCCGTGTCGATCAGGTTGACGCCGGCATCGAGGCAGATATCGACCATGCGGCGGGCTTCCTGCACACCGAGATCGCCAACGGTCTTGGCCCAGCCGACGCCGCCGAAGGTCATCGTGCCCACGGTCACGGTGGAAACTTTAAGGCCGGAACGGCCGAGCAAACGATATTCCATTGAAATTCCTCCYCTTGAAAATGGCCTGATTGACGTACCGCAACGGACTGCCGAGGCAAGTGCGATGCTGTTCACGCCTGCGTGAATTTACGCCTTTGCCGACGCCTGTGCGAGCGTATTAGACAACGGTTTTCTATGCGAGCGCGAGGCATGTTGCCCGCAACCAGCCCTATTTCCTCGTCCTCACAGCGATGATCATATCCGCTGCAACGAGCGGTTCGCTGTGCTCCATCCGGCGCGACAATTCGCGGATGAAACCCGGTCTTTCATTTTTGCTGACGGCGTCGAGCAGGGCCTGACGTGCGGAACTGCAGGAGTTGGCAGCGATCAAGCCCAATTCCAATGGCGAGCCGTTCTGCGGAGCATAGGCAACTGCGCGCGACCACATGCAGTCCCTGTAGGCTAAAGCCTCAGGATAATCCTTCAAATCTTTGGACGTTTTACCGTCTGCCGTCTGACATGCGGCGAGAATTGCACAGGCAAGCAGGGTTACAATTCGGATCTTCATGCAAACTCCAGGCTGTTGAAAATGGCTTGGTTTTATAGAGATCTATATCGTGCAATCTTAAGTTTAGATTATCTTGCGGCGCTATCGACAAAGACAGCAGGTCTCTCATCGAAAATTGTGTGAGGATATCGGCTTCGCCGGCTGGAGCCGAGTTGCAGTCTCCTGTCACACCGCTGTAAAACACCCCCAATAAGGAGGGGCATCATCATTCGAGGATTCCTTCCATGAAAACTCTAGTTTCCGCCGCAGCACTTCTTGCCGCGAGCCTTCTCGCTATCCCGGCTTCCGCTGCCAACCTCGTTCTCTACACCAGCCAGCCGAACGAAGACGCGCAGGCGACCGTCGATGGCTTCATGGCCGCCAATCCCGATATCAAGGTCGATTGGGTGCGCGATGGCACGCCGAAGATCATGGCGAAGCTGCAGGCTGAAATTCAGGCCGGCAACCCGGTTGCGGATGTGCTGCTGATCGCCGATGTCGTGACGCTGGAGCGCCTGAAGGAAGACGGCAAGCTGCTTGCCTACAAGTCGCCCGAAGCCGCCAATTACGATGCCGCGCTCTATGATGCCGACGGCTATTACTATTCCACCAAGCTGATCACGACAGGCATCATGTACAACACGTCGGCCGCCATGAAGCCGACGAGCTGGAAAGACCTTGCCAAGCCGGAAGCAAAGGGCCTCGTGACCATGCCGAGCCCGCTCGCCTCGGGTGCCGCTCTCATCCACGCCCAGACGCTCGCCGCCGTTCCCGGTCTCGGCTGGGATTTCTACAAGTCGCTCGCCGACAATGCTGCTGTCGCGTCCGGCGGCAATGGCGTGGTGCTGAAGTCCGTTGCTTCGGGCGAAAAGGCTTACGGCATGGTCGTCGATTATCTGCCGATCCGCGAAAAGGCCAAGGGCGCTCCGGTCGGCATTCTCGCCAGCGCCAAGAATGCCGATGCCGCCAAGAAGTTCGTCGATTACGTTCTCTCGGAAAAGGGCCAGGAAGGTTTCCTCAAGCTTGGCTATATCCCGGCTCGCAACGGCATGAAGCTGCCTGACGGCTTCCCGGCGCGCGATACGATCAAGGTTCTGCCCATCAATGCCGCCGAGGCTCTCAAGAATACCGACAAGGATCTGAAGACCTTTACGGATCTGTACGGTTCGAAATAATAGACCCATGCAGGGCTATGTACGTGCAGGAAGCAGCCAGCCCGTCTGGCTGTTTCCTTTTATTGCTTCGGTGGTTCTCTTCCTCAGCGTGCTGCCCCTGGCGCGGCTCGCGATCGTCGGCATTTCCGCCTTTGCCAATGGCGGCGTCATGGTGGTCCTTTCGGACCCGATGGTCTGGTCGGCGGTCTATTACACCATCGTCACGGCGGTCCTCGGCACGGTCATCTCGCTCGTCATCGGCTGCGCCTTCGCCTATCTCTTGACGCTCACCGATATCCCGGCCAAGGGGCCGCTCAGCTTCTTCTTCGTGCTGCCGATGATGATCCCGCCGCAGGTGACGGCGCTCGCCTGGGTGCAGATGTCGGGGCCGTCGAGCCCGCTTCTGAAGGCACTGCATATCGCGCCGCCGCTGGGGTCGCCGCAGCCGCTCTATTCTATCGGCGGCATTGCGCTGCTCTACGGCGTGCAGCATGCGCCGCTTGTCTATCTGGCGCTGAGGGCAGGGCTGATGACCCTGCCGCGCGACGGGGTGGAGGCGGCGCGGCTGTCAGGTGCGTCGAGCCTCAGGGTCTTCCGCGATATCATCCTGCCGCTGTCGCTGCCGGGCGTGATTGCCGGGGCTGCGATCTCCTTCGTCTCCTGCACCGGCAATTTCGGCATCCCGGCCATTCTCGGCATTCCCGCCTCGATCTTCACGCTGCCGACGCTGATCTTCTCGAAATTCACCGCCTTTACCGGCCGCACCTTTGGCGATGTGGCGCTGCTGTCGGCCATCATCGCGCTGATCTCGGTTGCGGGCCTGGCGATCCAGGACCGGGCGCTGCGCGGACGCGATTATCGTGTCATCGGGCTTTCGGGTGCAACGGCCGCCTTCGAGCTTGGCGGGTGGAAGCTCCTCTTCACCCCGTTGCTCTGGATCATGCTGTTCTTCATGCTGGCCGCGCCCTTCTTCGCGCTGGTCGCGGGGGCTCTGGTGCCTGCCTATGGCGTGCCGCTCACCTTCAAGACGATGACCTTCCATGCTTTCGAAGAGATTCTCTTCCGGCAGGCGGTAACGCGTACCGCCTTCGTCAACTCGCTCTCGCTCGCAAGCGGGGCGGCGGTCGGGCTGCTCTTCGTCACGGTGCTCGCGGCCTATGCACTGACGCGGCGCAGGGATGGGCTGTCGCGCATCGTCTCCAGCCTCGTGGAAATACCCTATTCGCTGCCGGGCATCGTCATGGCCGTGTGTTTCATCCTCGTCTTTGCTGCGCCTGTTCCGGTGCTGAACGTGACACTTTACGGCACGGTCTGGATCATTCTCATCGCCTATTTCTCTTCCTTCTTTGCCGTCAGCCTGAAGCCTGTCGTCAGTGCCTTTCATCAGCTCGATCCGGCGCTCGAAGAGGCGGCACGGCTTTCCGGTGCCGGCTTCTTCCGACGGCTGAAGGATATTATCGTGCCGCTGATCGCGCCGGCGGCCGGCGCATCCGTCATCCTCGTTTTCCTGATTGCCTGCAACGAGCTGACGATCTCGGCGCTGCTCTGGTCGGCGGGCACGCAGACGCTCGGCGTCGCCATCTACAATCTCGATGACAGCGGCAGTTCCGATCTTGCATCGGCGCTCTCCGTGCTCGTCGTCTTCATGGTCGTCGCCATGATGCTGCTTCTGGAGCTTCTGGCGAAACATCTGCCCAAGGGAGTGGTGCCGTGGCGAAGCTGATCCTCAATCAGGTGGCCAAGGATTTCGGCACGGGCAGGGCGGCCGTCAGCGGCTTTTCGCTCGATGTGCGCGAGGGCGGCTTTCTCGCGCTGCTCGGCCCTTCCGGCTGCGGCAAGACGACGGTGCTGCGCATGATCGCCGGTTTCGAGACGCCGAGCGACGGATCGATCCATCTCGGCGAACGGCTGCTGGCCGATGCCTCGCAATCGCTGCCGCCGGAAAAGCGCAACATGGCGATGGTGTTCCAGTCCTACGCGCTCTGGCCGCATATGAGTGTGGCAGACAACGTCGGCTACCCGCTGAAGGTGCGCGGCATCTCCGGCGAGGCCTACAAGGCCCGGGTGCGGGATGCGCTGTCGACCGTGCGTCTTGTCGATTATGCCGAGCGGCGTCCGGCCGATCTGTCGGGTGGTCAGCGGCAGCGCGTGGCGCTTGCCCGCTGCCTCGTGACATCGCCCGACGTCGTGCTGCTTGACGAACCGCTCGCCAATCTCGACCGGCATCTGAAGCAGGAGATGGAAGAGACGTTCCGTGAGTTCCACCAGCGCTCGGGTGCCACGATGATCTATGTGACGCATGACCAGAGCGAGGCGATGGCACTGGCGACCGACATCGCCGTCATGTTTGAAGGACGGCTGCTGCAGGTGGCACCGCCGGCGGAGATCTATGCGCGGCCGGAAGGACGCATGGTCGGCGGGCTGATCGGCCGGGGCGCGATCATCACACTGCCGGTCATGGGCGGCGAACGTCAGCTCGAGTGGGACGAGCTCGAGGGGGCGCTGCATGCTGCCAATATCGATGGCGCGGATATACTGGTGCGGCCGGAAGATGTCGTTATCGGCGGCGAGGGGGCTCCGGCAACCATCGAATCCGTGCTTTTCGAAGGCGAGCGTTATGCCGTGAAGCTCACGCTCGGCAACGGCCAGGCGCTGCGCGCCTACAGCCGCGTGGCTGTTGTGCCTGATGAAGCCGTGCACGTCGTCATCCGCGCCGGCTGGCGGCTCTGAAGACGAATGGCTTTGCGAAGCGCGCTTTCGGGTCTAGGTGTCTTCATGCAATTCCGGGAAAACCGCTGCACATTTTTGCTGGAATTGCTTTAGTTGTATCCGTGATTCCAACCGGGAATGCCCGATGTCGCTTCGCCTTGCCACTTTCAATGTCGAAAACCTGATGACGCGCTTCGATTTCACAGGTTATCGCAACCAGCTCCGGCAGGACCGCGTCATCAAACTTTTCGAGGTCAACAACGAAGGCGTCTACCAGCAGCTGGAGCAGGCGCGGGTGATCGCATCGACAGACGATACCAGGCAGATGACGGCGCTCGCCATTGCCGATGCTGATGCAGATATTCTCTGCCTGCAGGAAATCGACAACATGGCGGCACTTCAGGCCTTCGAATATGGCTATCTCTACCGCATGGTCGGCAATGGCTACCGGCAGAAATACCTGGTCGAGGGCAATGACAGCCGCGGGATCGATGTGGCGGTGCTGATGCGCGAGGAAACGCGCGACGGGCAGAAGATCGAGCTCAGGGACATCAAGAGCCACGCGATGGCTACCTATCGTGATTTCGATCTCTTCGACGAGGAGATCGGCAAGACCAATCGGCTCGACGACAAGATCTTCAAGCGCGACTGCCTGGAACTGGATTTGAGGATCGGCGGTGTGCCGCTGACGCTCTATGTCGTGCATTTCAAATCGATGGGCAATCCGCGCGAAGGAATGGATGGACGGCAATCGACACTGCCGATTCGCCGGGCCGAGGCGCGCGCCGTTCGCCGTATCATCGAGGACAGATTCGGCGCAGGCCATACGGCGAAAAAGAACTTCGTCATCTGCGGCGACATGAACGATTATCAGGAGCGGGTCGATGTCATCGGCCGGCGCGGGACAGGATACCGGTTCGAGCATCGGGACGAGGCCGAGAGCGCGCTCGATGTCTTCAGCCAGGATGGATTCGCCGAAAATGTCGTGCGCCGCCGCGAGCCGCTCGACCGCTGGACGCTCTATCATTCGCGCGGGCCGGAGGAGCAGTGGCTCTGCCAGCTCGACTATCTCTGGCTGTCGCCGGCACTTGCTGCCGCCAATGCGAAGCGCATCCCCGAAATCATTCGCCACGGACAGCCCTACCGCACCATCTTCCCGCCGGGGCAGGAGGTGGAGCGCTACCCGCGCGCCGGGTGGGACAGGCCGAAGGCGTCCGACCATTGCCCCGTCGTCATGACACTGGACCTCATATGACACCAAATTTTTCAGAAGACCTTTCAGCCTTTCCGCCGGAACAGACGGTTTTTCCGATCGCCGGCACCAACCTGCGTGTGCTCGACGGCGATCATCCGCTGCTCATTGCCAACAGGTCGGCGATCCGCGAGAACTGGGAGCGGGAAATTGCCGCCAATCCGGCGCTCTTCGATGGCCGCATGGTGTTGCAGCACCGGCTGAAGCTCTCCGAGGAAGGAATTTCGAGCGAGGCTCATGCCGTTCCTTTCTCGACCTTCATGTGGTGGCGCAGGCAGCCGGATCGGAAGGGGGCCATCCATCTCTTCGCCTATCCCGTGCTGGAATCATCCGACGGCGCGCTGGTCGCGATTCGCATGGGGGCGCATACGGCCAATCCCGGCCAGGTCTATTTTGCAGCCGGTTCGCTGGAGCCCGAAGATATCGTCGACGGACGCTGTGATATCGACAGCAACATGGCCCGCGAGGTGATGGAGGAGACGGGTCTCGATCTCTCGGATGCCGTTGCGGGCGAGGGGCTTTATGCCGGTCACGTCAGACGCTCGGTCTCGATTTTCAAGCTGTTTCGCTTCGACATGACGGCCGACGAGATGGTCGATTTCATTGGCAGGCATATGCTGGTCGCCGATGACAAGGAAATATCCGGCGCTGTCGCAATTCGTTCCGCCGATCCGGCAGCGCAGCCTTACAACGTCGCCATGCTTCCAATCATCGACTGGTATTTCAACAGGTAATCTTGCACTCAGGCGTGCGGTCGGGCAGGTTGGCGCTTCGATGACCATCCAGGGAGGCCGATGTGGCGTTAAGCTACAGCGTCTATGACGTGTTCACCGACACCAAGCTTGCCGGCAATCCGCTGGCCGTGATCTTCGATGGAGGGGGACTCGGGGACGAGGCGATGCAGGCTATCGCCCGCGAAACCAATCTCTCCGAGACGGTGTTTGTGCAGCCTGTGGACAATCCCGCCTATACGGCGCGCATCCGCATCTTCACGCCCGGCCGCGAACTGCCCTTTGCCGGCCATCCCACCGTTGGCACGGCGATCGCGCTGGCGGAGCGGGCACACGGGGCCGCCGCCCTCGACCTCGTTTCGGTGCTCGAAGAAAATGTCGGCCCGGTGCGCTGTGCCGTCAGGCTCAGGGACGGCGAGGCGAGCTTTGCCGAATTCGACCTGCCGCGCAAATCCCAGCAGATACCATTGCCGCTCGACAGGCTCGGCATCGCCGATGCGCTGTCCTTGAAGACCACCGAGATCGGCTTCGAGAATCACGTGCCGTCGATCTGGAGCGCCGGCGTTCCCTTCCTGATGGTGCCTGTCCACGACGTCGGCGCAGCGGAGCGGCTGGAGTTCGATCCGCAGCTTTGGGAAAAGACCGTGCCCTTCGTCGATGGCGCTCTCGCCTCGGCCTATATTTATTGCCGCGGCGGCGTGAACCATGTCGCCAAGTTCCATGCCCGCATGTTTGCAAGCGGCATGGGCATTTCAGAGGACCCGGCCACCGGTTCGGCAGCCGCCGCTCTCTCCGGCGCGATCAACCATTTCGACCGGCTGACGGACGGGCATCATCCGATCCTCATCGAGCAGGGCGTGGAGATGGGCCGCCCCTCCTTCATCCACCTGCATATGGATATCGAAGGCGGGACGATTTCGAACGCCCGGATCGGCGGTCAGGCGGTGCGGATTGCAACCGGCACTCTCGACCTTTGATTTCATTGGATTTCCGGCCCCTGACAAAAAAACTTTGCAATTAACCAAAGAATTTTCGACAGGGCGCTAGACAAGCCGGACGATCCTATTTATATGCCCCGTCACACCGCGCAGCCAAGCACGGTGCGGGTGATTAGCTCAGTTGGTAGAGCAGCTGACTCTTAATCAGCGGGTCGTAGGTTCGAGCCCTACATCACCCACCAAATTCTCCTTCAAACGAAAATGAAGCCTTTGATACCAAAGGCTTTTCGGCTTTTCGGCTTTTTGATTCCGATGCGCGGAATGGTCGCCCTCCAGAGAATGGAGGAAAAACGCTGAGAGAGCGTAACGGCCTTAGGGCGCGGTGGCTTTGTGCCCATTCTCTATCCCAGAAATGCGTTTCAAGTTTCGTGGCTGATCCGGCGCGCTCGTAGATGTGCTCAAGAAGTGCGGGACACTAAGGTCTGACGTGACGTCGAAAACGCCGGTAGTTGTTTCGAATACCGGTCTGAGGGTTCAGGCAATTGTGGGCCTTGCAGCCTGGTTCCCTCCAAAATTCGTCAACGCCACTGCTTCAAGAAGGCAAAGTAAAGAATATTTCCACTTACTATCAAAAAGCATCCGAAAGAACGTTCGCTTATAACTCCCTATTTATGCCAATACGCTTGAATAATCCTATTCTGCGTTTATTCTCGTCATCCGCAACTAGGGGGAGAACTAAAAGTGGATGTGCAGGGAGCTTTTGCGAGAACGATTGCTGAAAATTTGGTTTTTGAGCTAGCGCCGGATGAAGTTGAATTCTTTGAAGAGATCGCGGCCCAAAGATCCGATCCAACTGTCTCATCGGATAAATATTTAGGTTTCGGTGGCGAAGACACTGTTATGGTTTTTGCGACCACATTCTTACTTTCCATTGGAAAAACGGTGGCATCGTTTATTTGGGAAAATGGCAAGGATGCTGCGGGCCAGTTAGTAAAGGATTGCAGCAAGAGCGCCCAAGAGGCAGTTGCGAAGTGGTTCGCCGGCAAACTCAAAGGGGCTAAAGACCCTTCACCTATTTACCTCTCAAAGGAAACAATGAGCGACTTAACCCGTCTTGTGTTAGCGTCGCCAGATGCCTCGAAACTTTCACCAGAACAGCAGACGAAATTGACGAGTTGGATTGAGACGCGGCTTGCGAGCGCAGTATGATCAATCCGAACGATTACCCAAGTTCGACCAACGTTCGTTTCTTGGCTATCGCAGGGTCTGCCTGCATGATGGTGATTTGGTACGGGTACCAGCTTCCGCGCAGTCTGGCATTTATCAATTACTATCTCGACCGTCCCGTCTCGCTATTATTGGCACTTTTCCTAGTTTTGGTTTTCTGGGTAGCTGTCGCCGTTGTGTACGCCGTCTATCAGTCGACTGCGGGGGGGCGCCCTGCTCAGAGTGCAAGTGAGCATCAACTCATCGCTGATGCAAAAGCAATCGCAGCGGAAATGGGCCTACCTCGCGTCAGCTTCTCGCTTGGCGAGGAGTTGAGAAGCTCTGATATGGCGGCTTATGGACCGCCTTGGAGGCGTCGAGTTTTTCTCCAGCGCGGTGCCCTTCTCTACAGAGCCCGCTTCCCAGAAAAGTTCAGGGCTCGTCTTTGTCACGAACTAGGGCATATTCGGAACGGGGACGTCGACACGGCAGTTCTATCGCTCGCAATTCTTTATGCGTCCTATATTTTCATTACAGGTTTGGTTGGATTCTGGACCTGCCAATATGTCATGCACTTTCATAGATTATCAGCTGACTCCGTCGCGCTGTTTACGTTCGTGAGCTTTGGGTTGCCGGTTTACATCGGGGCTGTTGCTTGGTTGGCTCTGTTCTGGATAGAAAATCGCGCCTTCGTTCGACAACGAGAATTCATGGCCGATGCCGAGGCGGCCTATCGGGTCGGCCCTGCTGTGGTCCAAGATGCGCTCGCGAAAAGCACGTCCGATGATGTGCACAACTTAGCGGATAGGATCAAATGGCTTTTCCGGGTCCATCCATCGATCTCCGAGCGACGTACGTCCCTTGGGCGTTGGCAACTTGCCGGCCTGCCTAAGGCAAGCACGATATTTGTCGTCGGCGCAGTCTGGGGTCTGTTCATTTCGGCAGCGAATGGCGTAGTCAATCAGTACGCTCAGCAGGACAAGCTCCTCGACTGGAACCTCGGAATTGACGAAGATGGTGCTGGTCTGATGGAAATTCTCTTCTCCAACCCAGGATATTTCTTCGATGTCATTCTCAGCGCGCTGTTCGTGCTCCTTCTGGCGTCCGCAACAACGGGTTTGGCCATCCGAACCGGAGTTCAGCATCGCGTCACAGGCACTACGTTTTTAAAATTTATCGGGAAAGTTCTTGTATTGTCTGCCGCCTTAGGTGTCGGGGTAGCTCTCGGTGTCAATTTCGATCCCATCTCGCTACAGAACAACCTCATGACAAGCCGTTTGGATTTGTCTGCATTCAGCCTTAAGTTTTTATTCGTGGTTGCACTTTTTGCAGTTGTGGCGTGTACGTCATACGTCGGAGGAAAATTTCTGATGGAGGGGCGACGTACTTCACCCGTAACGGGGATCGAATGGCTTCTACTCGCTCTATTTTTCTACGCTCTGGTCGCGCAGACCGCTGTGAGTCTGACGGTCGCGTTACTGTGGAATGATCTTCTCACCCAAAACTGGATTGGTATCGCTTCATTCGTTGGAATGCTCTTGTTTTACGGAATCGGCCTTACGGCTGTCATTTACCGAATACGAGATGGCGGTCGAGGTAAGAGATCAAAACCCAGCTCCGTCGCGTCGCACAGGGCAGCCTAATGAAGAGGACAATTCTAGTCGGGTTTCTTGCATTAACTGCCGGTGCGGGAATGGCTTTGGCATTTCCATGGCCGGTCCCAAATCCATGTCCGACCAATATTGGGCCAACCGATTTAGGCATGGCGGCTAAGTTCGTGGTTGTGAATGAGAAAAAATTCGACCTGGTTGTAAATTGGCTCGGTCCGAGCGGTTACGAGTATTTTAGCGGCGTCGTCGAGCCGGACGAAACCGACGACTTTCCAAGTTTTGTCGGACTTCGCCACATTGTTAGAAAAACTGATGGTACCTGCGTGGGCGTCTATCGTGCGCCATTCGGAATCCGTTTCACTGGGAACTAGCTTATCTCTCGAATAGTCGGCTTCAACATGCCTGTCAGCGGGTCGTAGGTTCTAGCCTTACATCACGGATGGCCATCTTCTGATCATTCCGCCCTTGCCGGAAATCTCTCTTGATATTTAACTCGTGGATCGAGGCCATTGCCGCGGTATCTGTCGCCGCAGGCCGAACCCAGGAGGAGTGTCGATGAGCAATGATAAGCAGGATCATGCCACCTTGATCGGCGAACATCGGCTGGATGAGAAAGTTCTCGATGTCCTGCATTCCTATCACCAGCGGATCGACGAGGAGCGCGGCACGTTGCGCCAGGAGGCGCCGGGTGGACGCGACGGCGGGCAGGATCTGCGGATGCGGGCGGTCGGTCCGGAGACAGGGCGATTCCTCAATATTCTCGTCCGAAGCCTGACGGCGCCGACCATTCTCGAGCTTGGCACTTCCTTCGGCTATTCCGGCATCTGGCTCGCGGAAGCTGCGCGGGCGACCGGCGGGCGGCTGATCACCATGGAAGTGCATGGCTATAAATCCGCCCATGCGCAGACGATGGCAGAGAAGGCCGGGCTTGCCGAACATATCGATTTCCGGGTGGGCGATGCGGTCGCGATGATCCGCGAATTGCGGGGCAAGGTGGATTTCGTGCTCGTCGACCTCTGGAAGGATCTTTACCTGCCGTGCCTCGAAGCCTTCTATCCGAAGCTCAATACGGGCGCGATCATCGTTGCCGACAACATGATTTATCCGGTGACTGAAGATGTGAAGATCTATGCCCGGGCCATCAGGACCAAGCCGGGGATAACCAGCGTGCTGCTGCCGGTCGGATCGGGGCTGGAGGTCAGCCGCTATGAGCCCTGAGTCTCAGGCGGATTTTCACCAGAGGCCGGGAAACAGCCGGTACTTCACCTTGCGGCAATAATCTTCATAACCGGACAGATCCCGGCGCAGATGCTTTTCTTCGTCCAGGAGCCGCAGGATCAGGCCGATGAAGATCAATGGCACGATAACGAGCCCCCACAGGGAGGAGAGGGCCAACGGAATGCCGGATGCGAGCGGCAGGACGGCGGCATACATCGGGTGGCGCACCAAGGCGTAAGGGCCTGTGGAGATGACCTTCTGGTCCTCCGATACCTGGATCGTGGCCGAGGCAAAGGTGTTTTCCCTGAGGACGAACACGACGAACAGGAAGCCTGCCGAGATCAGCAGATTGCCGAGAATGACTGCCCAAGCCGGAACGCTCGACCAGCCGAAGCGGTAGTCAAGCGCTGAAACCAGGATGAGGGCGATCATGACGACGCTGGTGAAGAGCTGGATGCGCTTCTGCACCGGTTCCGTCTCGGCGGCAGGGCCGGCGCGCATGCGCTTTTCCAGGAGTGCCGGGTCCCGATAATAGAAATAGGCCGATGAGCCGGCCGACCAGGCGGCGAAATTGACGAAGAACAGCCAGCCCTGCCAATAGGCGAGCGTGCCTGCCGCCAGGAAGACCATGACGGCGAGGGCGACGAGAAACTTGGCATTGGCTTCGGCGGCCCTGCGGCCGAGATCAGGTGCTGCATCCTGCATGACGCCTCCTTGCGCTTATGCCGCGCAATTCACTTTGTGGCTCTGCCTTTAGAATCTGCAAAGCAGACGCATGATATCAAGCCATGGCCGGAGGCGCAGGTTGCGACCATCAGGCCAGGGGCGCGCTGCCCCTGTGCCTTCAGGTGATTGGTCATGCTGCCCTGCGGGGAGCAAGGAGGTTCGGTGGATATGGGCAAATCCGTTGATGGTGCCGAGACGAAGACGAAGCTTTCCATCGTCGCACCCTGCTACAACGAGGCCGAAGGACTGAAAGAGTTCTGCCGGCGGGCGAGGGCGGCTGCGCAGGCTGTTGCCGGCCAATCTTTCGAGATCATCCTCGTCGACGACGGATCCAGCGACGATACCTGGGGCGTGATATCGCAGCTTGCGGCAGGCATTCCGCAGGTACTCGGCGTCAAGCTCCTGCGCAATCACGGCCATCAGCTCGCGGCGACCTCGGGCCTTGCGGTGGCGCGCGGCGAGCGCGTGCTGCTTATCGATGCCGATCTGCAGGATCCGCCGGAGTTGCTTTCCCAGATGATGGCGATCATGGATCAGGACGCCGACGTCGTTTACGGGCAGCGCAGCGAGCGCAAGGGCGAGACGAAGTTCAAGCTCATCACCGCCTCCGTCTTCTACCGGCTGCTGACGCGGCTTACCTCCATCTCGATCCCGCAGGACACTGGCGATTTCCGGCTGATGAAGGCGCGCATCGTGCATATCCTCCTCAACATGCCGGAGCGGCACCGCTTCATCCGGGGAATGGTGAGCTGGATCGGAGGCAGGCAGGTGGCGCTGCGGTATACGCGCGATGCCCGCTATGCCGGCTCGACGAAATATCCGCTGAAGAAGATGATCCGCTTCGCGATCGATGCGATCACCAGCTTTTCGATCATTCCGCTGCGCGTCAGCGCGTGGATGGGGCTGATTTCGGCGGTGTTTGCGGTCGGACTTCTGGTCTATACGCTCGTGCAATGGTTCGAGGGCAATGTCATCACCGGCTGGTCGAGCATCATGGCGGCCATTTCGGCCCTGAGCGCCATCCAGCTGATCGCGCTCGGCACGCTCGGCGAATATGTCGGCCGCCTCGTGCAGGAGCACAAGCGCCGGCCGATGTTCATGATCGACTGCGTAGTGCAGGGCGAAGTAACGTCTGAATTGGCCGACAACTTTTCCGAACTCGACACGGCCAGCCGCAGGTCGGAACTCGGCAAGCTTCCGGCAGCAAGCGTCACTGCAAAACCGGTTGAAACTGCCGTCGACCGCTGATCCCGAATTGTTGCCGCACATGGCGACAAAAATTTCGGCCCTTACGGCATTTTTCCTTTCCGATCCCGGATAAGGGGCGTATCCAGATCGGGTATCCCTCCGTGCGGCCTGCCTGTCGGTTTCCCGCCTTTTCTCCCGTAATCCGGATTTCGCACAGATCGATGACTGCAGTTCAGACGAGTGAGAAGACAGATGAGGCGTTCGGCGCCCGTCAGGCCAAGATCGTAGCGCTGGTCGTTGCCGTTTCATTCTTCATGCAGATTCTCGATGGCACGATCGTCACCACGTCGCTGCCGCAGATGGCGGCGAGTTTCGGCGTACAGCCGGTCGCCATGAGCATCGGCATTACTGTCTATATGCTCACGACGGCGGCCTTCATTCCGCTTTCAGGCTGGCTGGGCGACCGGTTTGGGGCGCGACGCGTCTTTCTCACGTCCATTGCCGTTTTTACTGTGGCATCGCTGTTCTGCGGCCTGTCGGGAAGCCTCACCGAATTCGTCATTGCGCGTGCGGTGCAGGGCGTAGGCAGTGCGCTGATGACGCCGGTCGGGCGTATCATCGTGCTCAAGAACGCCCGCAAGTCCGAGCTGGTGCAGGCGATCGCGCTGATCACCTGGCCGGCGCTGACGGCGCCCGTCGTCGGCCCGGTGCTGGGCAGCTTCATCACCACCTATGCCAGCTGGCACTGGAACTTCCTGATCAATATCCCGATCGGCATGATCGGCATCGCGCTGGTGCTGCGCTTCGTGCCGGAGCAGCGCGAGGAGAGGGTCGGACCGCTCGATGTAAAGGGCTTTTTCCTGAGTGCGGCCGGCCTGACCCTGCTGCTTGCCGGGCTCGAACTATCGGTCAAATGGGAGGGCGGCTTACTGCCGCTCATCGTGCTGCTTGGCGCCGGTATCGCGTTTTCCGTCATGGCGACGCGGCATTTCCGGCGGGTCGACAATCCGCTGCTCGATCTCGCCGCCTTCAGGGTGCAGACCTTCTCGATGACGACGCTTTCGGCGGGCACGGCCTGCCGCACGGCGATCAATGCGACGCCGTTCCTGCTGCCGCTGCTCTTCCAGCTGGGTTTTGGCCTGAGCTCGATTGCTGCCGGCACCTATCTCCTGGTCTATTTCCTCGGCAATCTGGGCATGAAGACGGTGACGACGCCGCTCTTGCGGCTTTTCGGCTTCCGTAACGTGCTCTTCTTCAACGGCGTCATTGCAGCCGGCTCGATCATTGGCTGCGGCTTTCTCACGCCTGATACTCCTGAGGTCGTCATTTCGGCGCTGCTCCTCGTTGCCGGGCTTTCCCGGTCGATGGAGTTTACGGCGCTCAACACGCTGTCATTTGCCGATATCGGTCCATCGCAGAGAAGTTCGGCTTCGACACTGTCGAGCATGCTGCAGCAGATTTCCATGCTGCTCGGCGTTGCTGTTGCGGCCGCCGTCCTCAACATTTCCTCGGGGCTTCGCGGTGCTGCAGGCCCCGCACTTGGCGATTTCCGCTGGGCGTTCTTCGTGGTCGGCATGATCGGCTTTTTATCTTGCC
The DNA here is from genome assembly GCF_056396805.1 of Rhizobium sp. 05N49. Lineage (NCBI taxonomy): Bacteria > Pseudomonadati > Pseudomonadota > Alphaproteobacteria > Hyphomicrobiales > Rhizobiaceae > Rhizobium > Rhizobium sp. 05N49. Next base: position 373,385 of record NZ_JBFTME010000001.1, on the reverse strand, counting down.
TGCGGTTCCTGCAGCTTTCTGCCGACGCGGGTGCCGAAGTTTCGCACCACCGCCGCTTTCAAAAAAGCTGATCTGTGGGCGGAACCATTTGCCTCTCCTTGCGTTTAAAACCTGGTTTTCAGTATTCGTGTTCGCAATTTTTTTAGAGGGGCTTCCGGCTGCAGCCGGGGCAGGGGTCGACATTTCCGATGGCATCTTCCTTCGATCCGTCTGGCATCAGGCGTCACATCATACCAAAGGCTAGGTGCTGTTTACGCGCGCCTGTCGATGCAATACGACAGTCACATGCAGAACGACTCGGCGGCCTCACAGCCGGTATTGCTGCGGGAAAACGCCCGGAGGCAGAATGAGCGAGTCCAATACGGATGCTGCAATCCGTATCCTTTATATCGATGATGACGAGGCGCTGGCGCTGCTGATGCAGAAGAACCTCGGCCGTCGCGGCTTTACGCTCGAATGGGCAAGCGACGGGACGACGGGTCTTGAGCGGCTCGCCAAGGGGGGCATCGATGCAGTCGTTCTCGACCATTTCCTGAAAGCCGAAACCGGCCTCGAAATCCTGCCGCGCATCATGGCGCTGCCCGATCACCCGCCTGTCATCTACGCCACCGGCTCCGGCGATACGAGCATTGCGGTTGCAGCCCTGAAGGCTGGCGCGGACGACTATGTGCTGAAGGGTATTTCGCCCGATTATTTCGATCTTCTGGCTGCGGCGCTGGAACAGGGGCTGGAGCGGGCGCGCTTCCGCCGCGATACGGCGCAGGCGCAGGAGGTGATCCGACAGCAGCGCGATCATGCCGAAATGCTGCTTGCCGAAGTCAATCACCGCATTGCCAACAGCCTCGGCCTCGTCGGCGCCCTGATCCGGATGCAGTCCTCCATGACCAAGGATCAGGTGGCGGTCGATGCGCTGCAGGAAACGCAGATGCGCATCAACGCAATCGCCAGCGTTCACCGCCGCCTCTACACCAACCGGCAGGTCGGCACCGTGCAGGTGGATGAATATCTGAGCAGCCTTCTGACCGAGCTCGAGACCTCGATACGCGACGACAAGCGGCCGCACCGCGTGGTGCTGACCGCCCAGCCGGTCAATCTCTCGACCGACAAGGTCATCACACTCGGGCTGATCGTCAGCGAACTCGTCACCAATGCCTTTAAATATGCCTATCCGGATGGCAGCTCGGGCGAGATCAATGTTATCGTCCAACAGGATAGCGATGTGCTGAAAGTGACCGTCGAGGATGGCGGCCAGGGCTTTGATCCCTCCGGCCCGGCGAAGGGAACCGGCCTCGGCTCGAAAATCCTGACCGCAATGGCCGGCAGCCTGAAATCCGAACTTGTCTACGATCCGGAGCATCGCGGCACGAGGGCGATACTGGTCTTTTCCATAGGCTGACCTGACGCCTGGGGAGGCATCATGAACACGGATATCGTCTGCACGCCTGACGAAGTCTACGATTTCTGGTTCGTTCGCTGTAGCCGGAAGGAATGGTTCGGCTCGACCGCCGAACTGGACGAGGAAATCCGGGCCCGGTTCCGCGCAACCCACCTGTCGCTTGCCCGCAGCGTTACCGAGGAATGGCGCTCCACCCCGGAAAGCCGGCTTGCGGCCGTGATCGTGCTCGACCAGTTTCCGCGCAATATCTACCGGGCGACACCGCTTGCCTTTTCGACTGACGGACTGGCGTTGCGCGAGGCGAAGATGGCGCTTGCCGTCGGCGCCGACCACGCCCTCGAGGGCATCCAGCGGACCTTCTTCTACATGCCGTTCGAACATGCGGAAGACCTCGTCGAGCAGGATCGTTCGGTCGTGCTTTTCACCGCACTCGGCGACGAGGAGTTCCGCGACTATGCGCTTCGCCACCGGGACGTGATCGCGACATATGGGCGTTTTCCGCATCGCAATGCTATCGTCGGACGGGAGTCGAGCGAGGCCGAACTGGCGTATCTGGCGCTTCCCGGTTCCGGTTTCTGAGCCATTACCTTGGAATTCCGCCTTTCTGTCGCCTTTCTTTCCTATAAGAAGCGGTCAATTACCTCTGATACGAATCCACCCGGGGGCTTCTTGCGCTTGACACATTGGCTGTTTCGCACCGTTCTTCTGCTGTCGCTGGCTGTTGCCGGCCTGCACCTCGATGGAAAGGCCGTCTTCGCGCAGGCCCCTCAGCCGGCGGCCGAGGCACAGACGCAGTCCGCTCCGGCCCAGACAGCTCCAAGCCAGGCAGCTCCGGGCCAGGCGGCGCCAGCTCCGGCGGCCGCAACAGAGGCGCCCCTTGCCAACGGCGCACTCGATCAGGCGCTGAAGGATATCGACAAGGCGAAGAACCAGCTTGTCTCGCTGCAGGACCGCGTCAAGCAGAATGCCGACAATGACGATGCTCTCGTGGAGCTTGCCGGCCAGACGGATGAACTCGGCCGCGGCGTTATCGCGACATCCGTCAGCCTGCGCCCGCGTTTCGACCAGATCAAGAGCCGCCTGACCGAACTTGGCGAGCCGCCGAAGGACGGCCAGCCGCCGGAAGCGCAGATCGTCACCGACGAGCGCAATGCGCTGACGGCGGAACGCTCGCAGATCAATGCCGTCACGGGTGACGCGGAGAATCTGTCGATCGCGATCACCAAGCTTTCCAACGTGATCACGGCGACGCGGCGCCAGCTCTTTGCCGATACGCTGTTCCGGCGCACCGAAATTTCCGCCTCCGTCATCGACGATGCGGTCGGTGCGTTCGTTGATGAGGCGGGCGAGTTTTTGCAGACGCTTTCGAGCTGGATTACCTTCGTCTGGAAATTCAAGAGCCTGCAGCTGTTTGCAGCGATCTTCCTGTCGCTCGCGACGGCCCTTATCCTGCTTTCCGGCGGCTACCGGCTTTTCGGCCAGTATCTGCGGCGTGATCTCCATGTCGAGGAACCCTCCTATATCAGCCGCCTTTCCTTTGCCTTCTGGTCGACGCTGATCCGCACGGCTTCGCTGGATGTGCTGCTGGTGACGTCGCTGATCTTCCTCGACGGCTTCAATGTGCTGAGAAGCGATATCACGCCTGTGATCGGCGCGCTTTTCGGCTCGATCGGCCTCGTCTATTTCGTCGGCCGTTTCGTCAACGCGGTCTTTGCGCCGAATGATCCGTCCTGGCGTCTGGTGCGCCTTTCCAATCTCGGCGCCCGCTCGGTCGGCTACTGCCTGATCGCCATGGCCGTCGTCAACGCGCTCGATTATCTCTTCGGCGCCATCGGCGAGGCGATGGGATCGCCGTTGGTTCTGACGGTCGTACGCAGCCTGCTTGCGGCGCTGATCATCGGCCTCATCCTGATTGCCGTTTCCTTCGGCAAGCCGATGCTGGCGAAGAATGGCGATCCCGATGCGCCGGGCCGTCACTGGCCGCGCGGCATGGCGATCCTGCTGCGTGTTTTCGGTGCAGGCCTCATCCTTGCGGCGCTCTCGGGCTATGTGGGCTTGGCGCGGTTCGTCGCCACGCAGCTCATCATCACCAGTGCCATCATCGTCACCACCTATATCGGCCTGCTGCTCGGCAAGGCGATCTCGCGGCAGGACAATTTCGCCGATACGTTCCTCGGGCGCTTCCTGCAGACCCGCTTCAAGCTTGGCGACGTTGCGATCGATCAGGTGGGGCTGGTTGTCGGCCTCCTGATCTACGCCGTGGCACTCCTGACAGGCATTCCGCTCATCCTGCTGCTCTGGGGCTTCCATGTGCAGGATCTGCAGCTGCTTGCCTACCGGCTATTCACAGAGGTGCGGCTCGGCGGCATCAGCATTTCGCTGCTCGGCATCTTCACGGGCATCCTGCTCTTTGCCGGCGGTTATCTCGCGACGCGCTGGGTGCAGAAATGGCTCGACAGCAATGTCATGGCGCGCAGCCATGTCGATCTGGGCGTGCGCAATTCCGTCAAGACCGGCATCGGCTATCTCGGCGTAGGCCTGGCGGCGATCTTCGGCGTTTCGGCTGCYGGCATCGACCTTTCGAACCTTGCGCTCGTTGCTTCGGCACTCTCGGTCGGTATCGGTTTCGGCCTGCAGAATATCGTGTCGAACTTCGTTTCAGGCCTGATCCTGCTGGTCGAGCGCCCCTTCAAGGTGGGCGACCATGTCGTTTCGGGCACCGCCGAAGGCATCGTCAAGCGCATCTCGGTGCGCGCCACCGAAATCGAGACCTTCCGCAAGCAGTCGATCATCGTGCCGAACTCGGATCTGATCAACGGGCTCGTCGGCAACTGGACGCATCGCAACAAGCTCGGCCGTTCGGAAATCCCGGTTTCCGTGAGCTACGAGGCCGATCCGCGCAAGGTGATGGATATTCTGCTGGAGCTGACAGCCGCCGTGCCGTTGATCCTGCGCAATCCCGAGCCCCATGTGGAGTTCCTGCGCTTTGGACCTTATTCGCTCGATTTCGAGCTGCGCTTCTTCCTGGCCGATATGGGCGACGGCCTGACCGTGCGCAACAATCTGAGGATCGAGATCCTCAGGCGCTTCAAGGCGGAGGGCATCGAGATCCCATTGCCGCAGAGCGATCTGACCATTCACCGGCAGGCAAATGCGGAGGCGGAGAAGGTGCTCGTCCAAAAGCCCGATGAGCCCGAAGAGGCCGCGGCTGAAGACGAGGTCAAGGATATAGAAACGGTAGAAGACGAGCGGCCGGTGCGCCAATTGCGCAGCAAGACGGCGGACGGCAAGCTCAAAGGCTGAACGGGCCATTCAGCGCTCATTCACGGGTTTTGCGCTATAACCTCAGGCAATCGATCGCTGCAGGCGCAGCGACGAGCGCCCAGGGGAGGGCGTAAAGCCTATGTCGCATACCGTGACACGATCCGCAGTCGCATTTCTTCTTCTCCTTTCCACGACATCTTTCGTACTGGCAGCCTCCGTTACCAACAAGGACGAGGCCCCGGTGGTGCTGTCCGTCACCGAGGGCGGAAACCGTGTCGAAGTCGTCGTCGACGCCGGCGCTTCCGAACGGTTCTGTCCTTCCGGTTGCTTCATGACGACGCCCGATGGCGACCGTATCGGGCTTTCCGGCGACGAGACGATCGAGATCGTCAAGGGTTCCGCCGTCATCAAATGACGGCGGCTTGCGCCCGGCCACCATCGATTTTTATGAATTTTTGAGCCTCGTGGCTTTTGACGCTTGTCTATTTGCGCATCGTCGCGGCAAGCTTTTCCCATGTCGTAAACAGGCCTCTCATGACGCAGGCCTCGCTGCATAGTTCGCGAAGATGGTTCGTCCGGCTCGAGCAGCCGGATATTGGGAGTTCATCCGGTATGGGCTGCCGGATATCAGGTAGAAGAGGGTATTTTCTCCATGAAGTCACATGCGCGGGCAGTGGTCATCGGCGGCGGCGTCGTCGGCGTTTCGACGCTCTATCACCTTGCGAAGAAGGGATGGGGCGACAGCGTGCTCATCGAGCGCAAGGAGCTGACATCAGGCTCGACCTGGCATGCAGCCGGCCTGCTGCCGCTCTTCAACATGAGCTACTCGGTCGGCCAGATCCACAAATATTCCGTCCGCTTCTATCAGGAACTGCAAGAGGAAACCGGCATGAATGTCGGCTTCAGCAAGGTTTCCAATATCCGTCTCGCTCGCACCAGGGATCGCTGGGACGAATTCATGTACTATGCCGGCATTGCCGAGACGATCGGCGTGAAGGTCAATATCCTCACACCTGAGCAGGTGAAGGAAATCTGGCCGCTCTGTGAGACCGATGGGTTGCTCGGCGCCATCCAGCATCCCGATGACGGCTATATCCAGCCGGCGGACCTGACACAGGCGCTTGCCAAGGGCGCGCGCGACCGTGGCGCCACGATCTACCGCAACACGACGGTCACCGCCATCGAGCAGCAGGCTGACGGCCTCTGGAAGGTGACGACCGACAAGGGTGAGATCACCGCCGAACACATCATCTCCTGCACCGGCAACTTCGCCCGCAAGACCGGCGATATGGTCGGCATCAACATTCCCGTCATCCCGGTCGAGCACCAGTATATCGTCACCGAGCCGCATCCCGATATTCTGGCCCGCAAGGCAAAGGGCCTGCCAGAAATGGGCGTGCTGCGTGAGGCCGACAGCGCCTGGTACATGCGCGAGGAAAATGGCGGGCTGCTGCTCGGCCCTTACGAGCAGGGCGCACCGGTCTGTTATGTCAACGGTCCCTCCGATGACAGCGAATATGAGCTCTTCCAGGAAGAACTCGAGCGCCTGATGCCGCATATCGAAACCGCGATCGCCCGCGTGCCGGCCTTCGGCGAAGTCGGCATCAAGAAGGTCTATAACGGCGCCATCGCCTATACGCCTGACGGCAATCCGATCGTCGGCCCGGCGCCGGGCCTCAAGAACTTCTGGCTGAACGAAGGCCATTCCTTCGGCATCACCGCGGCCGGCGGCGCCGGCTGGCAGCTTGCCGAATGGATCGTCGATGGCGAGCCGACCGTCGACATGATGGGTGTCGATCCGCGCCGTTTCGGCCCCTATGCGAAGGAAGGCTACCTCATCGCCAAGAACGAGGAGGCCTATGCCAACGTCTTCACCATGCACTATCCGGATGAAGAGCGCGCCGCCGCCCGTCCGCTGAAGACGACGCCGGTCTACGATCGCCTGAAGGCGCTCGGCGCCGTGTTCGGTTCCGTCTATGGCTGGGAGCGCGCCAACTGGTTTGCGCCCGAGGGCTATGACCTGCCGAAGGACCAGATCGGCGTTGGCGCCGACGTTCTGACCAACCACAATCACTCGGATCCGACCGAAGACGGCCGTATCCTGGAAAAGTGGTCCTTCCGCCGCTCGAACTATTTCGAGCATGTCGGCAACGAAGTCATGAACGTCAACAAGAATGTCGGCGTGCTCGACATGTCGGCTTTCGCCAAGGCGCTGGTCACCGGTCCCGGCGCGCGCGCGTGGCTGGAATCGATCTTCGCCAATGCGATCCCGAAGAAGCGCGGCCGTATCGCGCTCTGCCACATGCTGACCAAGGAAGGCGGCGTGCGCGCAGAATTCACCGTTTATGAAAGCGCGCCCGGCACTTTCTATCTCGTCTCGGCGGGCGCCTATGAGGCGCATGACCACGACTATATGCGCAAACTCCTGCCGGCAGACGGAAGCGTCAAGTTCACGCCGATCACCCAGGGCTGGGGCGTGCTCGTTCTCGCCGGGCCGAAGTCGCGCGATGTGCTGAAGAAGCTGACGCGCACGAGCCTAGACAACAAGGATTTCCCGTGGCTTTCGGGCAAGGAGATCTCGGTCGGTGCGGCGAGCGCCCATGCGCTGCGCGTCAACTTCGTCGGCGAACTCGGCTGGGAGCTGCATCATCCGATCGAGATGCAGAACTACATCTTCGACAAGCTGATGGAAGCCGGCGCCGAATTCGGCATCAAGCCCTTCGGCATCCGCGCCATGCTTTCCATGTCGGTCGAAAAATCCTATCGACTGATCCCGCGCGAAATGTCGATCGAGTACAATGCCTATGAATCCGGCCTCGACCGCTTCATCAAGCCGGAGAAGGAATTCCTCGGCCGCGAGGGCCTGCTCTCCTACAAGGAGAAGGGCCTGAAGTGGAATTTCGCGACGCTGGTCGTCGAGACCGGCAACGACGTCGATGCGCGCGGCTCGGAGGCGATCTACAACGAGGCGGGCGAGCTCGTCGGGCGCGCCACCAACGGTACGTTCGGCTTCCGCATCAACCGCTCGCTCGCGCTTGCCATGCTGCGGCCCGATTATGCCAAGGAAGGCACGAAGCTGAAGATCAAGATCCTCGGCACCACCTACAACGCCACCGTCGTCGGCGAGAGCCCGTTCGATACGGAGAACGCGGCACTTCGCGCCTGACCGCCCTGTGACCTGTTCTAGTTTCTTAAGCATATGAAGAAGAAAAAGGCGGCCGCACCATCGGCCGCCTTTTTCATCGCTGGCCATGGCAAGCCGATTAATAATTATTCAAATGAATTCATGTAACCGTTTCGTTCGGGGACACAATTTCCACTTTAAAGGTTTGCCATGGCGTTTCTAGGTATTTCGGGAATGCAATATTCCGGAGAAATGTTTGCCGGCGCGCGTATTATCCTCGCTGAAGATTCCAACGTCTTCACCTCGATGATCGGAAAGCGCCTGAAGGAGCTCTTCGACATCGACGTCGAGATCTGCCGCAGCTTCGAAGAGCTGCAGCTTTCCTATGACAAGTCTTCAGACCCGATCACGCTGGCGATTTCCAACATCAACCTGCCGGGCGCCGAAAACGGCGAGGCGCTGGAATATCTGGTCGACCTGTCGATCCCGACGATCGTCTTTACCGGTACCTTCCAGGAAGGCATGCGCGACAAGCTGCTCGCCAAGGATATCGTCGACTATATCCTCAAGGACAATATCTTTGCCGTCGATCTCCTGGCGGAGTCGATCTGCCGGTTCCTGACCAATCACCGCCATCACGTGCTGATCGTCGATGACAGCGCCACGGCCCGCGCGCTGCTCTCCAGCCGCCTGAAGCGCTATAATTTCCGCGTCAGCACCGCCGAGAGCGGCGCCAAGGCGCTCGAGATCCTCAAGGCCAACCGCGATATCGGCCTGATGGTCACTGACTACAATATGCCCGATATTGACGGCTTCGAGCTGACGCGCCGCATCCGCGCCACGATCGGCTCGCACGAGCTGCGCATCATCGGCGTTTCCTCCTCATCGAACCGGCTGCTTTCGGCGCGGTTCCTGAAGGCCGGCGGCAATGATTTCATGCTGCGACCGTTCATCGACGAGGAATTCTACTGCCGCGTCAACCAGAACCTGGATACGCTTCTGCAGATCCAGTCGATGCGCAGGGAACGCGCTGTTGCCTGACCCGGCCGCGAAGATCAGCGACAGGGAAGCGGCCCGATGATCGGTCTTCATCGGGGTGGCTCAAAGGCGGCGCATATTCTTGCAATCACAGGTATTGCGACCGCCATTTGTCCCCTTCACGGAGGAGGGGCTCTCGGTTATCGTCCAGCGCGTTATGAGAGAGGGCGAGTCGAGCCCTCCGGGCGCGTCGGGGGATAGGCAGCTGTGGCATTCCAGGGGGAGTTTCAGCGAGATGGTTCGGGTCCTCGGTTCGGAGGAGTTCGCGTACTACTGGTTGAAGATTCCCGGATGTTTTCGGCCGTGCTCCGCCATCGCTTCCAGACGGAGCTCAATCTCAATGTCAAATGCTGTTCGTCGCTGAAGGCGCTACGCGAGGAGCTCTCCCAGGAAGGCCATGACTACGGCATGGCCGTGGTTGACCTGAACCTGCCTGACGCGCCTTATGGCGAGGCGCTCGACTGCATGATCGAGCATAATATTCCTGCCATCGTTTTCACGGCGACTTTCGATCTCAATACGCGTGCCCGTATCCTGGAGCGCAACGTCATCGACTATGTGCTGAAGGATAACGAGTTCGCGCTCGACAATCTGGTCGCGACGGTGCGCCGGGCGATCATGAACCGCAAGACGCGCGTGCTCGTCGTCGATGACGTGCCCTCGGCGCGCCAGGTGCTGGTCGATCTGCTGAGGGCGCAGCAATATATGGTGGTGGAGGCCAGTTCCGGCCTCGAGGCGCTCGCGGCACTGGAAGCCTTCGGCGACATCGAACTCGTCGTGACAGACCATCATATGCCCGATATGAGCGGCTATGAGCTGACGCGGCGCATCCGCCACCGGTTCGGCTCGGACAAGATGCGCGTCATCGGCGTTTCCTCGTCGAACGACCGCATGCTGTCGGCAAGTTTCCTGAAGGCGGGCGCCAGCGATTTCGTCTACCGGCCCTTCGTCGTCGAAGAGCTGCAGTGCCGTATCGCCAACAATGTCGAGACGCTGACGCAGATGAAGCAGCTGCGCGCGGCGGCCGCCTGCGACTACCTGACCGGCCTCTATAACCGGCGCTATTTCTACGACAATGGCCCGAAGCTGGTGAACGAATGCCTGCGCCTGAAAATGTCGAGCGCGGTCGCCATTCTCGATATCGACCATTTCAAACGTCTCAACGACACCTATGGCCACGAGATCGGCGACAAGGTGCTGAAGGCCGTCGCAGACAGGCTACAGACGATCTTCGAAGGCAGCGACAATCTTCTCTCGCGTCTCGGCGGCGAGGAATTCGCGATCCTCTTCCCGCAAATGGATTCGCTTGCGGCCACCAAGCTCTGCGACGAGATCCGCTCGGATATCTCCCGTCTCAAGGTCACGGCGGACGATGAGGAACTGTCGGTGACGGTCTCGATCGGCGTGGCCGAAATCGCCGGCTACGAGACCTTCGAAAACTATCTGAACGCGGCAGACCAGTTTCTTTACATGGCCAAGCACAAGGGGCGTAACCTTGTCTATTCCGATGCCAAGATGACGGAAGAGGCGGCGCAGTAAGGGCGCAATTCGCTTGCCGTCCTCCTTGGGACAGGCGCGACCATGACGGTGGCAGTGCTGCCGCAAATCAAAAAAAGGCGGCCACCGAGCCGCCTTTCATGTTCCGTCATGCTGCCGTCACTGCCTCAAGCCGCGACTGCCTGCTGGCGGGCCGTTGCCATGGTCATCTTGCGGTCGGCGCGCTCCTGTTGCGGGGAACGCTGATAGAGTTCGCGATAACACTTGGAAAAGTGCGAGGCGGAGACGAAGCCGCAGGCGACGGCGACTTCGACGACCGGCATGGAGGACTGCACCAGCAGGTGGCGGGCGCGGTCGAGACGTATTTCCAGATAGTAGCGGGCAGGGGACCGGCCCATTTCCTGGCGGAAGAGGCGCTCGATCTGGCGGCGCGACAGGCCGGCGCCCTCGGCGATTTCGAGCAGAGACAGGGGCTCGGCGAGATTGCCTTCCATCAGTTCGATGATCGACAGCACCTTGGCATTCTGGACACCGAGGCGGGCGCGCAGCGGCAGGCGCTGACGATCATGCGGGTTGCGCACGCGATCGGTCAGATGCTGTTCGCAGATGCGGTTGACGAGGCTTTCGCCGAAATCCTCGCCGACGAGGTTCAGCATCATGTCGAGCGAGGCCGTGCCGCCGGCACAGGTATAGAGATTGTTGTCGACCTCGTAGAGGTCGGCATAGACCTCGGCCTGCGGAAACGCCTCGGAGAAGCCCGGAAGGTTTTCCCAGTGGATCGCGCAGCGCTTGCCATTCAGGAGACCCGCCTGGGCAAGCACATGCGCGCCCGTACAGAGCGAACCGACGGCAACGCCGCGATTGTAGGATTCGCGCAGCCAGGCATTGACGGATTTATTGTTGAAGGTCTCGACATCGATGCCGGAACAGACGAGCACCATGCCCGGCCGGTTTTCCCCGCCGAGATGGCGGCGCTCTTCGGCGAGCGAGGAATTGGCCTCCACGCCGATGCCGCAGGAGGAATAGACCTTTTCGCCGTCGACCGAAGTCAGGCGCCACGTATAGGCCTGATAGCCGAGCATGCGGTTTGCGATGCGCAGTGTATCCACCGCCGCCGAAAAGGGCAGCATGGTGAATTGAGGGACCATGAAGAAGACTACGGAACGTTTCTTGAGCTGCATCTTGTTCATTGGAAAATCCATGCTCGAGGGCGACTGCATATTGGTCGCGTGGAATGCGTCGCTCCGATGTTCTAAAAGCGACACTGGCATGGAAAAATGCGGCTAGGAAGAGCAAATCTGCGACATGGCAGAAGATTTGCGGCGCGAGCGAAGCAAAAAGTGTCGCTGCGGCGGGGTGGTGCTATGAAATTCACCGGGGAGAGGCGGGCGACGGACATGAAAAAGGCGGTGCTGCTTGGGACAGGCACCGCCTCTAGCTTGGGAGGTTGTCGCATTCATTGCATGATCTTGCATTCACGAGCCCTGTCGTTAGTGAGCTCGGTTCTTGCCAATCTCATCGGCGCTCGGCCAGCCGATATCCTTGCGGATGTCTAGGGGCATGGATTCGATCTGACGTTCCGTCTGCCAGCGGCGCCATGCGCGCACGAGCTTTTCAGCATAGGAACCGAACGAAGAATGTGTGCGGTAGGATGACAGGCTCTTGCCGCCATCTCTGTAAGTGATCGAGGACATTGCCGTTTCCTTTCCTTGCGAGACACGGGATCGCCGTATCCTTGAGATGAAATATGCGCTTGCGGTACTCATCATTCAAACGAATAGATTTTATAAGTACCATAAGCGATTTTGAACTATCGCTGCTGCTCGTCCAGGGCGGGCAGGGCGCAGACATCGGCCGCGAGATGCGGCGGATAATGCTTCAATTCCTGCCTAATCCGTTCGCGTGCCGCCACCCGAAACATGCGGGCCCGAAACGCGAAGAAAGCCTGGAGAATGTTGAAGCCTGCCAGTTGCGACATGATCGGCCTCCTTTTCTTCAGCCTCATCGTCACAACTAAAATATAGGTACTCGGGCTAGTTCAAACAAATGAAATGAACTGGCCTTAAGGTTCAGCGAAATTGAAAGACAATAACCGCGCGCGACAGGCTGGCTTCAGCCCCGGCCGACGCCTTCTCGGTCGACATGTCGACGGAAGGGATGAGCTATGCGGCGGCCGTCAGATGACCATCTGCTCGCCAAGCTCCACCACGCGGTTGCTGGGGAGCTGGAAATAGTCCGAGGGGTCGATCGCAAAGCCGGCCATGGCGATGAAGAGCCGGTCCTGCCAGGCCGGCAGGCCGGTGTTCGGATCACCGACGAGCTTTCGCCTGCCGACATAGAACGAAGTCGACATGATCTCGAAATCGAAGCCGGCCTTGCGGCAGAGCGGCAAGGCCCTGGAAACGTCCTGGTCTTCCATGAAGCCGAAGAGGAGCTGGATCTTGATGAACCGGTCCGAGAGCCTCTCGATCGTTACCCGCTCCGCCTCCGGCACATAGGGGCGGGGAGCGGTCTTGATGTTGAGGATCGCATTGCGGGCGTGCAGGACGCGATTGTGCTTGAGATTGTGCAGCAGCACGCCCGGAGCCATGTCGGTGAGGCTTGTCAGGAAGATCGCGGTTCCCGGCACCTGGACGGGAGAGTGGTCCGACTTGCGTTCGATCGAGGCGATGAACGGCACCAAGGGGATCTCGTTCCTTGCCGCCTTCTCGCGAACCAGCATGGTGCCCTTCTTCCAGGTCCACATCATGATCATCAGCGCACCGGCGATCAGCACCGGAACATAGCCGCCGTCGTGGATCTTCAGGAGGTTGGCGCCCAGGAAGACGCTTTCGAGCAGGAAGAGCGGCAGCAGAACGGCAGCGGCAGCGAGCACCGTCCACCCCCAGACGACACGGAGAAACTGGAAGGAGAGGATCGTCGTGACCACCATCGCGCCCGTGACGGAAATTCCGTAGGCCGTGGCTAGCGCCTCGGAGGAGCCGAAGGCGAAGATCAGGGCAAGGACACCGAGCAGGAGCGCGATATTGACGGCCGGCACATAGATCTGGCCCGTATTGGAAGCCGAGGTAAAGCAGATCTCAAGCCTGGGCAGGAAGCCGAGATGGATTGCCTGGCGTGCCAGCGAAAAGGCGCCGGTGATCACCGCCTGGCTGGCGATGATCGTGGCAGCGGTCGCAAGAATGACCACGGGAAGCAGCGCCCATTCCGGAAACATCAGGAAGAACGGATCGGAGACGGCTTGAGGATTGGCCAGGACGAGCCCGCCCTGGCCGAGATAGTTCAGCGCAAGCGATGGGAAGACCACGGCGAACCAGGCAGCCTGGATCGGTTTCCTGCCGAAATGGCCGAGGTCGGCATAGAGCGCTTCGGCTCCCGTCACTGTCAGGAAGACGGCGCCGAGGACAATGAGGCCGACGAGACCCGCGTGGGTGATGAAGTCGAAGGCATAGAGCGGATTGAGCGCTGCGAAGATCGCGGGATCGTCAGCGAGATGGATGAGGCCGCCGAGCCCCATCACGACGAACCAGAGCAGCGTTATCGGGCCGAAGAGTTTCGAGACGGAGGCGGTGCCGACCGATTGCACCAGGAAAAGCAGCAGCATGATCGCGATGGCGACCGGCAGGATGTAGGGCGTGAAGACCGGAGTCACGAGCTTCAATCCCTCGAGTGCCGAGAGGACCGACAGGGCAGGCGTAATCATGGCGTCGCCGATGAAGAGTGCTGCGCCGATGATGCCGGCGAAGAAGAAGATCGTCGCATGCCGGCTGGTCTTCTTCATCAGCAGCGCGAGCAGCGAAAGGGTTCCGCCTTCGCCCTCGTTATCGGCCCGCAGGAGAAACAGCACGTATTTGAAGGTGACGATGATCGTCAGCGTCCAGATCATCAGCGAGATCAGCCCGATGACCTCGTTCGGGGTCACGCCGTCATGCGCGAAGGGCCGGAGCGCTTCACGGAAAGCGTAGAGCGGGCTCGTGCCGATATCGCCATAGACCACCCCGACAGCTCCAAGCAGAAGCGCGGCAAACTTCTGCTGGCCGTGCTGAGGCCGGTCTGCTTCGTGCGTCGTCGTGGCGGACATTGAGCTTCCCTTGATTTACAGGAATAGATATGGGGCGGCACGATGAGAAAGGCATGTCGAACGCGCGCCAAGCTGCGCGCGAATGCATCATGCAGATTGCGTCCGGACTGGCGACGCGCGGGTCATATCTCCGCCCGTGCCTCATCCTTTGCCAGCGCGCTGACGAGAACCTTGTCGACGCGCCTTCCATCGAGGTCGATGACCTCGAATTTCCAGTCGTTCTTGACGAAGGTCTCCCCGAGTTCGGGAAGATGCTTCAGTTCTTCCAGAACGAGACCGGCAACGGTCTGATATTCGACGTCTTCGTCAAGCGGGAAGTTCATGAATTCCGAGAACTCGTCGATCGGCGTCCATCCGGACACGAGGTAGGAGCCGTCGTCGCGCCGCTTGATTGCCGGCTCTTCGCCGGAGGCCGCATCGCCGAAGACGCCCATGATCGATTCCAGGATGTCGCCCGAGGTGATCACACCCTCGAAGTGGCCATATTCGTCAAAAACCAGAACCATATGCTGCGACGACCTCCTGATCGCCTCGATCACCGAGGAGGCGGGAGCGAGGTCCGAGATGATCGGAACATCCCGCACCAGCGTCATGATGTCGACCGACCTGCTGGCCGCGAGCGCGTCGTAATAATCCTTGACGGCGAGAACGCCGATAACCTCGTCGGAACTGCCCTTGCGGGCCGGCAGTCGCGTGCGCGACGTCGACTGGATGGTCTTGCGGATCTCCTCGGCGGAATCTTCGATATCGATCAGCTCGACGTCGCGACGCGGCGTCATCAGCGCGCGGGCCTGCCGGTCGGCGAGGCGCATGACGCCGGTGATCATGGCGGATTCGCCGATCTCGATCACGCCGGCGCTCTGTGCTTCGGCGAGAACGGTCTTGATCTCCTCGTCGGTGACGCCATCGGCGTTCTTTCCGGATTGGCCGAGCAGGGCGAGAACGAGCTTGCCCGAACCGTCGAGCAGCCAGACAAGCGGGAGAGCCGCCTTCGACAGGTAGGTCATCGTCGGCGCGACTCTGGCCGCCACGGCTTCCGGCGCACGAAGGGCCATCTGCTTGGGCACCAGCTCACCGATGATGAGGGAAAGATAGGTGATCGCCACGACGACGGTACCGACGCCGAGCCCGTCCGCCCAGGCATCGGGAAGGCCCTGCGCCAGGAGCCAGGTGGAGAATCGTGCGCCGAGTGTCGCACCCGAGAAGGCGCCCGACAGCACGCCGACGAGGGTGATGCCGATCTGGACCGTCGATAGGAAACGCCCGGGGTTTTCAGCCAGGCGCAGAGCCAGTCGTGCTCCTCTGCTTCCCTGGTCCGCCAGGACCTTGAGGCGTGCCGGGCGGGCGGAGACGATTGCGAGCTCCGACATTGCAAGGACGCCATTGAGAATGGTGAGAAGAATGACGATGGCTATTTCGGTATACAAACTTTGGCCTGTTTTGATGATAACGATCCGTCGAAACTATGCGATCTCGCATCGCTTTGCGAGAGTTCCGAGCGAAGATCATGGGCACTTGGCAAGATAATTATGGCGGACTTCTCGCTACCGGCGCCGCCTCGGAAACGTAGGATGGCATCTGCCTGAAACCGAGCGTCGTATAATCGGCGGCTCATAAACCCCCTTTTAAGGATCTGTTGACCATAATGAAGGCTTAACGCCGCCCGCGTGTGCGGTGCCTGTGATGTTTTCGTGTCTCGCACCAAGGACGAAGCCTGTGTCCCTTCATCAAGCCATCGCCGCCATTCCGACGACCGCCTGTGCGTGGTTTCTGTCTGTCGTCGCCCATCGGTTGGCGGTCGTGGCGGCCTTTGTCTTTGCCGTCATAGCCGGAGCGGGCGAGGCAGCGGCCGAGGACAGGGCGCTGAAACTCTACTTCACGCATACGGGCGAGCGGGCGACTATCGTCTTCAAGCGCAACGGCAAGTACGACCAGCGCGGCCTCAACCAGATCAACCGCTTCCTGCGTGACTGGCGGCGCAACGAGCCGGCCAAAATGGACCCGCGGCTGCTCGATCTCGTCTGGGAAGTCTATCGCAAGAGCGGGGCAAAGGAGACGATCCACGTCGTCTCCGCCTACCGCTCGCCGGCGACCAACAACATGCTGCGCAACCGTTCGCGCAATACCGGCGTCGCCAAGCRCAGCCAGCACATGCTCGGCAAGGCGATGGATTTCTATATTCCCGGCGTCAAGCTTGCGACGCTGCGCGGGCTCGCCATGCAGATGCAGGTCGGCGGCGTCGGCTATTACCCGACCTCGGGTTCGCCCTTCGTGCATCTCGATGTTGGCAATGTGCGCGCATGGCCGCGCATGTCGCGCCAGGAGCTGGCGCGGCTCTTCCCGGACGGGCGAACGATCCACCTGCCGGCGGACGGTCGTCCGCTGCCGGGCTATCAGGTAGCCCTTGCCGAGCGCAAGAAGGGCATCCGCTCTGCGCCGATCGAGATCGTGGCGGGCGAGGATGAGGATGACGATGCGCCGGTAACGCCGAAGGCGGCACCGACCCTGCTGACGGCGCGCGCGACAGCACCTGCCAGGGCACCCGATCCCGTCGTGACCGGAAGCCTTGTCACCGCCATGCTGCCGACGCCGCAAAAGCGGGCCGATATCGGACTTGCGCCGCAGCTTGCCAAACCCGAGGACCGGGCGGTTGCCGACCGCGGATTTGCCGATCTCGCCTCGCTCACCGTTCCGCTGCCGATGCTGCGCCCGGTCGAGGTCGAGGCCGTCGAGAGCGAGACGCCGGTGCCCGTGCCTGCGCCGCCTGTGGCCACGCTTGCGCCGGTGTTTGCATCCGTCCAGCCGGCTACGGCCGACTTCACGCGTTTCGTCGTTGGCCGCAAGCCCGCCAACACGTCTGTCGTCGCCGACCGGCTGACCCATCCCGCACCGACGGCGGAGCAGATCGCGGTATTGCCGGTCTCCGCGTCTGAGCATGTCTCGGGCGGCGTCGGAGAAATGTCCGCACGGGCGCTAATTGCCTGGGCGGTGCGGTCTCCGGAAACGTCGGTTGAACTCACTGCGCCTTCCTTGATCGGCAACACCTATCCGAGGGGCGAGGGCAGGACGGTTGCTTCGGGTGCTGCTGGGGCCAGCTTCAAGACCAGCCGTTTCGGCACCGAGGGCTGAACTCTGATCGGCTCATCGCGATCGCCCTCAAAATAGGGGGCAGATTGACTTTCAATCAAATAGAATGATACACCTTGGTCATTCAGAAAAATTGAAAGATGTGACGATGACTATCCCATTTCGCCGTCCCATTCCTCTGCTCGATAATGACGTGTTGCGCACGTTCGTCGCCATCGCAGAGACCGGTAATTTTTCGACAGCGGCCGAAACCGTGTTTCGCACGCCATCGGCTGTTTCCATGCAGATCAAGAAGCTCGAAGAGCAACTCGGCGTCACGCTGTTTCGCCGCGATGCGCGCTCGGTGACGCTGACGCAGCATGGTGAAATGCTGCTGTCCTACGCGCGCAATATCCTGGCGCTCTCCAACGAGGCGGTATCGCGCTTCATCATGCCCGAGCTTAGCGGCGTGGTACGGCTCGGCGCGCCCGAGGATATCGGCGAGCGCCTGCTACCGCAGATCCTGAAGAGCTTTGCACAGATCTATCCTGGTATCATGGTCGACGTGACGATCGACATGAGCATCTGCCTGAAAAAGCGGATGGAGGAGCAGCGCCTCGATCTCGCGCTCATCAACTGCGCGACGCGGCCGTTCCCGACCAATGGCGAGGTTGTCTACCGCGAGCGCCTCGTCTGGGCCGGCGCCAAATGCGGTTCGGCGCATCGGCGCGATCCGCTGCCGATCTCGATCTGGGAAGACGGCTGCATCTGGCGGCAGGAGGCGATCACCCAGCTCGAGCGCAACAAGCGGCCCTATCGCGTCGCCTATCTCAGCGCCCACACGATGGCGCAGCGCGCCGCAGTGGTTTCCGATCTCGCCATCGCGCCGCTGCCGCTCTCCTATGTCAGCGAGGACATGGCGATCCTCGGTATCCAGGAAGGCTTGCCTGAACTCGGCTCTTTCGACATCCAGCTCCTGACCGCATCACAGACGACAGGGCCGATCGAGACGGTGGCCGACAGTATCCGCGCATCCTTCGCCGAAAAGTCCAAGGCGGCGGCAGCCTGATTATCCGGGAGAGCGGGGAACGGACGCACTGCGACCCTGGGTAGGAAATGATGAGCGCCGGCGAATGCAGGATTAGTAGCCTGTTGAAGGGGGAGGTCAGGCCATGGATCAGCAAATCCGGCTTTTTGGCGCTGTCGCAGTGCGGCCGGCCGTGCTTGCCGTCATCCCCCGCTTCGAGACGATCACGGGATACAGGGTCGCGGCCAGGTGGGAGCTCAATCCCGCCGTCAGGACGCAGATCGAAGCCGGTGAGCCTTTCGATCTCGTCATTACCAATCCGAACCTGATCGAGGAACTCGTTTCCCTTGGAAAGGTCAGGACGGGAAGCCAGGTCACGTTCGGCCGGATAGCAATGGGCGTGGCGGCGAGGGAAGGCAGCCGGGCCCTCGATATCGGCTCCGTCGAAGCTTTCAAACAGACCCTGAAGGGTGCGCGATCAATCGCCTATGCCAGTGACGGAACCAGCGGCGGCTACTTCTCGGGTTTGCTGGAGCGCCTGGGAATAGCCGATGAGGTGAAGCCGAAGCTGGTGCCGGTATCGGGAGGGCAGACGGCGGCGGCCGTCGGCCGTGGAGAGGCCGATCTGGGTGTCGTTCCCGTGACGTCCATCCTTGCTGTCGCGCCCGAGGCCATGCTGGTCGGCAGGTTTCCGGCAGAACTGCAAAGTTACATCGATTTTGCCATTGGCGTCAGCGCCGATTCAACAGATGCGGAGGCTGCGAGCCAGCTATCGGCGTTCCTGGTATCGGCAGACATTGACGAGACCCTGTCGGCAAGGGGCATCGAGCGCAGCTGAGATGCGCTTGAGGAGCGGCGATATCGAGGATGTCGGCCTTGTCTGGAGAAAGGCTCTTAGCCGGTGAACTTTTCGCTCACGAATGCGTTATCCCGCCCGGACGGCATCGGCCGTCCGGGGTTGAATTCACAAAGGGATTTCGCAAATGACGACCACGGGTAAAATCGCATCCGCCTTGATGATCCTTCTCGCGCTCTCTTCCTGCGCCAACACGATCCGTGGCGTGGGCAGGGATACGGCCAATGCCGTCAATGCCACGCAGGATGCCGGCCGCAGTGTCGATCGCGCAGCTAAGAGATAGTTATTTTCAGATTTTTGAAGTCGGATAGGCTTTTTCGAGACCATCGGATCGGGTCAGCCCGGTCCGGAATGCGGCATAGGCCGGGTGCTGGCTCGAGCGCGCCGCTTCCATGAGCCTGATCTGCAGCCGGTCGGGTGCAGCTTCGCCGATCCACTTGCCGAGGGCTTCGAGCTTCAGCGAGTTTAGAAGACGCGAGGATGAGGCGACATCGAGATGCCGATGCAGGCCCTCGAGCAGGTTGTCGTCCTGCTGCGGATTTTCCATCAGCAGCGACAGGTAGGATTTGTCGGTTTCCGAGAGCGCCGCAAGTTTTTCCGCGACTGTATCGCGATCGGGGAAGGGCACCGTGCCAGTCATAACGAATCGTCCAATCCTTGTTGTGAGGAAGGTTTATAGACTGGCCTTAACCTTCTCGGCTACATCGGCCGGAACCCAGCGGCTCCACAGTTCCTCATAATTCTCAAGGAAATAGAGGGCGGCGTTCTCGTTGTCTTCGCCGTTCTCATCCTGCCAGGCCAGTACCTGGCTGATGGTTTCGTTGTCCCAGCTGCGGGTCTTCAGATAGTTCATGACGGGGCCGGCGCGATCGGCAAAAGCGCTGGTAATCAGCGTGAAAGCCTGGGACACGGGGTAGGCGTTCAGCCTGGGATTGGCGCAGTGGGGCACTGAGGTACAGGCGTCCCATTCAGCCTGATCGTGAGGCACGCCGAAACCCAGCTGTTTCATGTCGTATTTGCCGAGAACCGATGTCGGCGACCAGTAATAGCCGAGCCAGCCGACCTTGTTTTTGAAGGCACGGGCGATCGAATTGTCGAAATCGGCCGGGGTCGGGCTGTCGATCAGCGCAAAGCCGAGCTTATCGGCACCGAGCGCCTTGAAGAGATTGCTGGTCGAGATTTCGCAGGCCCAGGCTTCGGGGCAATTATAGATCGCAGCAAGCGAGGGATGGTAGATATCGGGAAAGAGTTCCGGATGCTTCAGCGCATCCTGCACGGACAGGATGTCCGGATTTGCATCGGCGATGAATTTCGGAATGTACCAGCCTTCGACGGCCCCATCCGCCAGAATTTCGGCGCCCTTGACCAGGCGACCGGCGCTGATGGCGGTATCGAGCTGCGGTTTGACCGCTTTCACCCAGAATTCCGAGGCGATATCGGGCGTGCCGCTGCCATCCATGGAAGCGAAGGTCGGCAGCGTGTCACCATCGACAATGGTGACGGAGCAGCCGTAGCCCTTTTCCAGGATGAACTTGTCAAAGCTCGCAGCGATTGCAGCAGAGCCCCATCTCATCTCGGCGATCGAGACCTTGCCGCAGCCGGCGGCTTGCGCAATTCCCGTGTAAAAACAGACGGCAAGAATGAATGACGTGAAAAATGTCTTCATGAAAGTTCCCCGGATCTTTATGTGATCGAACGCGCATGCGCCGGGTCATTAGCCGACAAATCTCTCCGCCGCTTCAGGGTGCCAATGCCCGGCCGGAATAGGATTTCGCCAGGCTTTCCCGTCTGCGGCGCCGTTCGTCTCGCTTTCCGGCGGCTCGTCGCTGGCCATTTCTATCGATGGCTCATTATGAGCAAACCTACGGATTTGCGGCAGGAAATCAACTCTCTTTTGCGCATTGCAATCTTACTAAATAATTGAATCCGAAGAACTYATGCGGCCAATCGCGAAAGCGGGAAATTTGAGGTCGATCAGCAGGCTTGCGGGGCCGCGGAGAGGGCTGAAAGCGGTTCCCAAAAATCGAAAAATTCGAAAAAGTTCAAAAAAAGTCAAAATTCCCTCCAAGAGCCGTCTTCAATAACCATCCGGTAAGGATGTGCCGTTATCTGTTGTGACGCGGCGGGGGACAACCGCTGCTTTTCCGGATCAGGTAGTGCGTCCCGGAAAAAGCGAGCTTCATTGCGTAATGATGATGGCGTCAGCGTTTTATGGCAAACCGCGTAGGGTCCATGGCCCGATCGCGGTTTTCGCATTTCTGGGCCTTTGTCGGCTTTTCAACCGTCTGTTGACCTGACGTCTGCGCGCATTGTAGGCCTGCCGGAAACGCTTCACGGACAGGCACCAATGACCAGAGCCATCATGCTGCAGGGAACCGGCTCCGATGTCGGCAAGACAGTGCTGGTGGCGGGGCTTTGCCGGCTGGCTGCCAATCGCGGTCTGAAGGTGCGACCGTTCAAACCGCAAAATATGTCGAACAATGCCGCGGTTTCCGACGACGGCGGCGAGATCGGCCGGGCGCAATGGCTGCAGTCGCTCGCGGCGAGGGTACCGTCATCCGTGCATATGAACCCGGTGCTTCTGAAGCCGCAATCGGAAAACGGCAGCCAGATCATCGTGCAGGGCAGGGTATTCGGCCAGGCAAAGGGGCGCGACTACCAGCGGCTGAAGCCGCAGCTGCTTTCGTCGGTTCTGGAGAGTTTCGCCAAGGTGTCCGAGGGGGCTGACCTCGTGATCGTCGAGGGGGCGGGCTCACCGGCCGAAATCAACCTGAGGGCAGGCGATATCGCCAATATGGGCTTTGCGACACGGGCGAACGTCCCTGTCGTCCTCGTTGGAGATATCGATCGCGGCGGCGTCATCGCCTCGCTCGTCGGCACGCATGCGATCCTCAGCGAAGAGGATCGCGGCATGATTTCGGGTTACATCATCAACAAGTTCCGCGGCGATGTCTCGCTGTTCGACGACGGTATCCGGGCCATCGAAGGTTTCACCGGCTGGCCGTGCTTCGGCGTCGTGCCGTGGCTGCCGGGTGCCACACGCCTGCCGGCAGAGGATTCGGTCGTGCTCGAACGGCTGGCGCGGGGCAGGCAGGGCGCGCTGAAGGTTGCCGTGCCGGTGCTGCCGCGCATTGCCAATTTCGACGATCTCGATCCGCTGCGGACAGAGGCCGATGTCGAACTCGTCTTCATCAGGTCCGGTGAGCGGCTGCCCCACGATGCCGCGCTCGTCATCCTTCCCGGTTCGAAATCGACGATATCGGATCTCGCGGACCTGCGTGCGGCCGGCTGGGATCGCGATCTCCTGGCGCATGTCAGGCGCGGCGGCCGGGTGATCGGCATCTGCGGCGGTTACCAGATGCTTGGCCGCAAGGTGCATGATCCGCTCGGCATCGAAGGCGGGACGGCCGAGACGCAGGGGCTTTCGCTTCTCGATGTCGAGACCGAGATGGCGCCGGAGAAGACCGTGCGCAACAGCACCGCCCGCTCGACCGAATACGACGCGCCGCTTGCCGGCTACCAGATCCATCTCGGCATTACCCGCGGGYCGGATTGCGTCAGGCCCTCTGCTATCGTCGACGGCGCACCCGACGGAGCGCTTTCGCCAGACGGCCGCATCATGGGCACCTATCTGCACGGCCTCTTCAGCAGTGATGTCTACCGCGCCCGGCTGCTTCAAAGCTTTGGCCTGTCAGGCGAAGCGAGCAACTACCGCGAAAACGTCGACCGGGCGCTCGACGAGGTCGCAGGCGGCCTGGAACAGTATCTCGACCCGCGCTGGCTTGCCGGTCTGTTCGGCTAGGCCGGATGTCGCTTGCCTGCCTCACGGACCTGCCGAGCGGGCAGACGCAATCAGGGCATCGTTTGCTATTGCCAAATTAGTTGACTGAGTCCATTAATTGTTCCGATACATCCGGTCGAGAGCAATGAAAACCATGACCATACTGGATAGATTTTCCCTGACGGGCCAGGTGGCGCTCGTAACCGGCGGCGGCCGTGGCCTCGGATTCGAGATGGCGCGCGCACTTGCCGAGGCCGGTGCGCATGTCATCGTCACCGGGCGTACGGCGACGACGCTTGAAGATGCCGTAGGGACGATCCGCAGTAGCGGCGGCACGGCGCAGGCTGCCRCCTTCGACATCGTCGACCGGGAGGCGCAGCGTGCGCTGATGGCCGACATCGAAAAGATCCATGGCCGTCTCGATATTCTGATCAACAATGTCGGCGCCCGCGACAGGCGGCCGCTGGCCGAATTCGATGACGATGCCATTATCGAGCTGTTGCGCACCGATCTGGCGGCCGCGATGACGCTCTCGCGGGATGCCGCCACGCTGATGAAGCGGCATAATCATGGCCGCCTAATCGCGGTCACCTCGATCAGCGGCCATGTCGTCATGCCCGGCGACTGCGTCTATCCGGCGGCCAAGCAGGGCCTGACCGGCCTGATGCGCGGCATGGCGGTCGAGTTCGGCCCATACGGCATCACCAGCAACGCGATTGCACCCGGCTGGTTCGCCACCGAGACGAACGCGGCGATGGCTGCGAACGAGGAGTTGATGCCCTTCGTGCGCCAGCGCATCCCGGTCCAGCGCTGGGGCCGCCCGGATGAGATCGCTGGTGCCGCGCTGTTTCTTGCGAGCAGTGCCGCCTCCTTCGTCAATGGCCATGTGCTGACCGTGGACGGCGGCATGACTGTCAGGATGTAAGCGGAAACCGGCGTTTCCCGCCGCTCCTCAAGGTGCGGAGGTGCGCTCGGGAAGCGGTTCTTCCGGTGCTGTTGACGAGGTCCGGGCGAGGACATTGCCGATATCGGTGAGGAAGGTCAGCAGCAGATTGAACTCGGCCTCGCTGTATGTCTCCAGCAGTGCGGCCATCGCCTCGCCATGCTCCTCGTAGAGCGAGCTGGCGCGTGCCGAGGCCTCGGGACAGGCAACCAGGACAAGGCGGCGCTTGTCCGTCTCATCACGCTGCCTGACGACGAAACCGGTGGCCTCCAGCTTGTCGATCAATCCGCTGACCGTTCCGACCTTCAACCCGACCTCGCGCGACAGGGCCGTCATCGACAGCGGACCGAGCTGCTCCAGCAGCCGGAAACACTTGAATTCGGTGCCGGTCAGACCAACTTTCTCGGCCATCTTCTGATGGAACAGCACGAGCCTGGCTGAAAACAGCTGGACCGTCGGGATGTAGCGCGCGAGGCGGCCGGTTGACTTTTGCGGCAAAACGTTTAGATCTCCGAACTAATAATTGTTTCGATATTCTAAGGAACTGTCGGCGTCATGTCGATACTCTCGCATGGCTGCCCGGTCCTTGTCGGAGGCAGCGATCGATGAGCGCTTATTTCATTCTCGAAATCCATCCCGATATCGAAGATCAGACGATCGATGATTATCTCGCATGCATATCGCCCGACGTGACGTTCCATGGAGGCAATGTGCGATCCTGTGGCGGCGCGGTCCATCCGGTTCAGGGAGACCGGCAGATGAACAGGCTGATCATCATCGAATTCCGCACTGCCTCGGTCGCCCGTGAATGGCATGACGAGGTGAAGCAGGCGATTGATGATGCCAGGTATCACTCTCTCCGTGCCTGCCCGGCGGTTGTCGTCGCCGGGCGCGATGGCTAGGAAACCCGGCTGGCGCGACGATTGCCGGATTTTGTGGCGGCACGGTCCGGCCTTGCCGCCCATTCGCCGGATTTCCCGATCATAGAACGGTTTCAACCATCTGGAGATTCCGAAATTAACGATCATATTCAGTGGCTTATAGAGCAGGGAATCGCGAGCGACAATATTGGCGACCTCGTTGGAGGCCTGTGCGACCGGCTGGTCGCTGGTGGGTTTCCGATCTGGCGGGCCAGTATCATGATGCCATCTCTTCATCCGATGTACCGCGGCATCTCCGCCAATTTCGTGCGAGGCGGGGTAACGACCCTCGAAAACTCCGAGCATGGCGGCGTGGACGAGCGCAACTTCGAGAAAACGCCGACATTTCATCTGCTGAGCCGCGGTGAGAGAGCGGGGCGCTGGAATTTAGCCAAGGGAGAGGGTCTGGAGTACCCGCGGCTCAAGGAATTCGCCCTTGCCGGAGCGACCGATCACGTGGTCAGCATTTTCGAGTTTCCGAAGGAGGTCGCGTTGCGCGGCTTCAGCCTGGCGCTGACCAGCGACGCATCGGGTGGATTTTCCGACGAGCAGCTGACGACCGTCGCAGAGCTTATTCCGGCTCTGGGGCTCGCCTGCTACCGCATGGCCGCATCGAAAACCGCTGCCGATATTCTGGCTGTCTACACAGGCGCCAGGACAAGCGCACGCATCCTTGCGGGCGAGGCTCAGAGAGGCAAGGGCGGATCCATCAATGCTGCGGTCCTGCTGGCCGATCTCAGAAATTTCACGGCATTGACCGACGTCTATGAGCCGGGCGAAATCGCCGGGTTTCTGGATGCGCATTTCGAGCTGATCGGCAGGCATGTCGAGGAAAATTCCGGGGAGATCCTCAAGTTCATGGGCGACAGCGTGCTAGCGATCTTTCCGACCGGCAGCGAAGAGGGGGATGATCCCGAACAGGCTTGCCGCGCAGCACTCGCCTCGGCCCGGAACATGCTGAAGGCCAACGAGGCGCTGAACCGAGAGCGGGCAGGCAGGGGTGGCCCCGACATCGGCGTCGACGTCGTCCTGCATCTCGGAGAAGTGTTTTACGGAAATATCGGCGCCCGCGGCAGGCTCGACTTCACCGTGATCGGCAGGGCCGTCAACGAGGCCTCGCGGATCGAGAAACTCTGCGGCGAACTCGGCCAGTCGCTTCTGATGTCGGAAAGCTTCGCGGCTGCCTGCGGTGTCGCCTGCGAACGCCTGGGATCGTTCGAGTTGCGCGGCGTTTCGAGGAAGGCCGACGTGTTCAAGCTCGCGGATCCGATTGTGGCATCGGCTCGAAAATCGGCGGCAAAAGCCTCAGATCTCGCCTGACACCTCGCGGCGCCGGCGGTCGAGTTCTTCGCTGTAGCGGCGCAGCGTGTGGCTTTCGCTGAGCTGGCCGATCACCTTGCGCTCGATGAGGTTGTTGACGACGGCGAGCGCTTCGCTTTCCGTCTTGTCAAAGATCGCGGCCGCCTGTTTGGCATTCATCTGCGGCTGCAGGAAATCGTTTTTATAGCGGATGAAATCGCCGAGATTCTGGGCTTCGTCCTGCGCGCTGGTGGGGTTTGCGTAGATTTCCGGCACGAGCACGAGGCCGGCATATTTGTCGCCCTCATCGACGAGGATGACACGCTGCGTCGAGCCGATGGGGAAGGCCTCCTTGAACGCGTCCAGCGTTATCCCGAGTTTTGCGGTCTTTACGTCTGAACGCATCAGCTTGTCGACGGTGAGATTGCGGATCCAGCCGACATCATGGGCGCTGCGGATGCTTTCGCCGCGCAAGTGAAAGCGCCATGTGGCGAAGGAGTAGCCGAAGGTCGTGCGCACGACGAGCGAGGAGGTGATGACGGCTGCGAGCACCAGTGCGGTGATTGGAAAGTCGCCGGTGATCTCCAGCGCCAGGAAGGTCATGGTCAGCGGCCCGCCGATGACGGCGACGGCGAGCGAGCTCATACCGACCACGGCATAGATCACGGGCGTCAGCGTCGCATCGGCGAAATAGGGGGCGGAATAGGCAAAGAGCTTGCCGAGCAGCGCGCCCATGAAAAGCGAGGCGAAGAACAGGCCGCCCCTGAAGCCGGAGCCGATGGAGACGGCGGATGCCACCGACTTCAGAAGGAAAAGACCGATCAGCGCGGGGATCGTGATCTCGTGGGAGAGGTTCAGATGCAGCGCGCCGTGGCCGGCGGCCAGCACCTGTGGCGATACCAGCGCCAGCAGGCCGACGACGATGCCGCCGAGCGCCGGGCGGAAAGGCAGTGCGATGGCGCTCTTGCGCGCCAATTCCTCTACGAAGGAGACGCCCTGCATGATGAGGATGCCGACGCCGGCGCAGAAGGCGCCGAGCGCGATGGCCGGCACGTAGTCTGCCGGCTGTACAGCGCCGAAACTGCCGACATCGATGATGAAATCGCTGCCGGCAAGAAGGCGCGCAACAAGAGTTGCGACAAGCGCCGAGACGACGACAGGTGTCAGCGACATAATGGTGTAGGTGCCGATGATCAGCTCGAAGGCGTAGAAGGCGCCGGTCAGCGGCGCATTGAAGGCGGCGGCGATGGCGCCGGCTGCGCCGCAGCCGACGAGCACACGCAGGTCCGCGCGGCGCAGCTGCAGCTTCAGGCCGAATTTCGAGGCGATGCCGGCCGCAAGCTGCGTATAACCGGCTTCCAGGCCGACGGATGCGCCGAAGCCATTGGAAACGAGATTCTGGATCGCGACAAGGATGCTGTCCGTCAGCGACAGGCGACCGCCATGCAGCGCATTGGCCTCGATCGGGTCGACCATCGGCTTCTTGCGCCATTTGGCGAGAATGAAGAGCAAGAGCCCGAGAAGCATGCCGCCGGCTACCGGGGCCGACATCAGCAAAAACTTGCTGTCGATCTGCGAGGCGCTGAGCCTCGTCGTGCCGTCTATGCCGAAGATCAGGCTGTGCATCTCTTCCGAGACATAGCTCATGGCTGAGACCGCAAGCCCCGATACGATGCCGACAAGCGCGCCGGCAAAGACCATGCCCATTTCGCTGTGGCGAATAAGCGCGCGCAGGCGCCCCGGATCGAAGGCGGTGCCTAGAGGGCCGAGGCGGCGAATGTGCATTCGGGAGAGCATCATGGGGAAATTAGGCGGCAAGAATAGGGGTCAAGGGCGGAGCCGGCATCCGCATGAGCGGCAATTGCGGCAAAAAACCGACCGGGCCGTAAAGTTTTTGTGACGTAAGCCTTTGATTAAAGACGATAATATCGGTAGTGTAAGTCGAGATGAACATGAGCGGGGCGTTGCGCGGCAATTGACATGGGAGTTGCACGCGCCTAACCATGAATCCACATAATGGATGGTTCCGGATCGGCAAACGCCTTCCGGATTAAAAGGGAATGTGACGGGGCGGACCCAAGCCGGGCGCCTTCATCACAGCCGACCCCGCGACTGTAGAGCAGTCAGGGTCTTCCATCCGGCATTTGGATTGCGGCGCCGACGGTCTTGCATTCTGCAAGCGGGCAAGGCGGACAAGTGCCGGAAAAGCCACTGGAAATGCATCGTGATCAGCCGGGGCAGGACGCCTCTAATTCTACGAATCGTCCGCCTTTTCACGAGATGCAGCCGGGAAGGCGAGGTAGATCCGCTGGCACGATAAGGGGCGACCGAGCGGTCGCCCCTGTCGCGGCCGATAACTGCGAGCCAGGAGACCTGCTATCCGTGCCGGGCATAATGCCCAATTTGGGCGCTTTGCCCGCTGCCAGCACGGAGGTTGTCTTGGCTGAAGGATGTTATTCAGCGCTGCCTCTGGTGGTGCGATATGGGCGCGGTGTTCCGCCGCCCCTCTGTGATGAGCTTCTGGCGCAGGCCGTTTTCTCTTCCCTGATTCCTGTGCTTGTCACAGGAAACCAGCCACGGCGCGTCTGCGCCGTGAATGAATCAATGTTATCGCGGAATGAGTCTCTCCTGCCCAAGGACTTGGGCAGGCTGGATTCCTGTGACAAGCACAGGAATGAGGGGTGTGGCGAAGGCCGCGCCCATCCTCAACGGACGGTGCTGTCATGACCACCACCTTCATCCTCGGCGGCGCTCGCTCCGGCAAATCCCGCTTCGCCGAAAATCTTATTGCCACGAGCGGTATCGAGCGCCATTACATCGCCACCGGCCGCGCCTGGGACGACGAGATGCAGGCGCGCATCGACCAGCACAGGGCCGATCGCGGCCCCTCCTGGACGACGCATGAGGAACCGCTCGATCTCACCGAGCGCCTGACCGCCATCGACGCGGAGGGCAGGGCCATCCTCGTCGATTGTCTGACGCTGTGGCTCACCAATCTGATGATGGAGGGGCGCGATATCGCCGCCCAGTCTGCCACCCTTGCTGGCTTTCTGCCTCATGCTAAGGCGCGGCTCGTCATCGTTTCCAATGAAGTCGGCCTCGGCATCGTGCCCGAGAACCGCATGGCGCGGGAATTTCGCGACTATGCAGGCCGGCTGCACCAGATGATCGCGGCTTCGGCCGCGGATGTTTATTTTATCGCAGCGGGTCTGCCGCTGAAAATGAAGGGTTAGTTCCATGCAGCAGAAAATCCCCGCAACCGTCATCACCGGCTTTCTCGGCGCCGGCAAGACGACGATGATCCGCAACCTGCTCACCAATGCCGGCGGCAAGAAGATCGCGCTGATCATCAACGAGTTCGGCGATCTCGGCGTCGATGGCGACGTGCTGAAGGGCTGCGGTGCGGAAAACTGCACCGAGGACGACATCATCGAGCTCACCAATGGCTGCATCTGCTGCACCGTTGCCGACGATTTCATTCCGACCATGACCAAGCTTCTGGAGCGCGAGCAGCGCCCTGACCATATCGTCATCGAAACCTCGGGCCTTGCCCTGCCGCAGCCGCTTGTCGCCGCCTTCAACTGGCCAGACATCCGCAGCGAAGTCACCGTCGATGGCGTCATCACCGTGGTCGATAGTGCGGCCGTTGCTGCCGGTCGTTTTGCCGATGACCACGATGCCGTCGATGCGCGCCGTGTCGAGGATGAATCGCTGGATCATGAAAGCCCGATCGAGGAACTGTTCGAGGATCAGCTGACCTGCGCCGACCTGATCGTGCTCAACAAGACCGATCTGATCGACGCGGACGGGCTTGGCCGCGTGAAGAGCGAAGTTGCCTCGCGCATTGCCCGCAAGCCTGTCATGATCGAAGCGAAGAACGGCGAGGTGCCGGCAAGCGTGCTGCTCGGCCTCGGCATCGGCACGGAAGACGATATCGTCAACCGCAAGTCCCATCACGAGCTGGAGCATGAGGATGGCGAGCCGCACGACCATGACGAATTCGACAGTTTCGTCGTCGAACTCGGGGCTGTCTCGGATACGGCAGGTTTCGTCGAGAAGCTGAAGGGCATCATCGCCGAGCATGACGTGCTGCGCCTGAAGGGCTTCATCGATGTCTCCGGCAAGCCGATGCGCCTGCAGCTACAGGCCGTGGGTGCCCGCATCGACCAGTATTTCGACCGTGCCTGGGCGCCGGGTGAGGCCCGCAATACGCGTCTCGTCGTCATCGGTCTGCACGAGATGGATCAGGACGCAGTGCGCAAGGCGATCGAAGCGCTCGTCTGAGGACATAACGAATGCATCTGCTTCTCGCTCAACAGGGGACGATCAGCGACGGGGACGAGGCGATCGACCTCGGCCAGTCGCCGGGCGATATCCTGTTCCTGTCCGCTGCCGATACCGAGCTTGCGGCGATTGCCGCGGCCCATAGCGGCGGAGAAGGAGGCTATTCGCTGAGGCTTGCGAGCCTGATGAGCCTGAAGCACCCGATGTCGGTCGATGCCTATGTGGAGCGGACGGCGCGGCATGCGAAGCTGATCATCGTGCGGGCGCTCGGCGGGGCGAGCTATTTCCACTATGCGCTGGAGGCGCTGCATGCGGTCGCGGCGCGCAGCGGTGCGCTGATTGCGGTGCTGCCGGGGGATTCCAAGCCGGATGCCGGGCTGACGCCGTTTTCCAATGTGGTTCTGGAGGATCTGAATGCGCTCTGGGCCTATCTGATCGAGGGTGGCGATGCCAATGCGCGGGGCTTTCTGGCCTATGCGGCGGCGATGCTCTCGGGAGAGGAGAAGCCGGCGCCGGCTGTGCCGTTGATGAAGGCCGGGATCTGGTGGCCGGGGCGGGGACTTGTTGGGGTCGAGGAGTGGCGGAAGCTCACCGGTTCTGTCTTCTCCCCAGCGGGGAGAAGATGCCCGGCAGGGCAGATGAGAGGGGCGAGCGACGGAGAGAGCGAGCAACAGGAGCACGATTTCGAGGTTTGTGGGGTGGCCCCCTCATCCGACCCTTCGGGCCACCGACCGGGGTCGAGCCACGGGTCTCGACCTGTCCTCCGGACCCCCGCTGGGGAGAAGGGACAGGCAGCACCCGTCGTTGCCATCGCCTTCTACCGCGCACTCGTGCACAGCGGCGAAACCCGCCCTGTCGAGGCACTGATCGAAACCCTGCAGGCGCAGGGTCTTCGCCCATTGCCGGTCTTTGCCTACAGCCTCAAGGACCCGGTTTCCAAGGGCATCCTCGAAGCCATCTTCGCCGATCTCCAACCCGACGTGGTCATCAACACGACAGGCTTTGCCGTCTCCGCACCCGGCGCCGATCGCGAGCCGACGGTGCTGGAGGCCAACGACGCGATCGTGCTGCAGGCGATCTTTTCCGCCTCGTCGCGGGAGGCCTGGGCCGCCTCATCGCAAGGCTTGTCGGCCCGCGATCTCGGCATGAACGTCGCGCTGCCGGAGGTGGATGGCCGCGTGCTTTCGCGCGCCGTCTCCTTCAAGGCTGCCGCTCGCTACGATGCCGCGGTCGAGGCCAATATCGTTTCCAGCGAGCCGGATGCCGGACGTATGGCCTATGTCGCGGCCCTTGCCGCTAACTGGGCGCGGCTGCGGCAGCGGCCGGTTTCGGAGCGGCGTGTCGCGCTGGTCATGGCGAACTATCCGAACCGGGACGGACGGCTCGGCAATGGCGTCGGGCTCGATACGCCCGCCGGGACGATCGAGGTGATGCGGGCGATGGCGAAGGCCGGTTATCCGCTCGCCGATATTCCTGATGATGGCGATGCGCTCATGCGGCATCTGATGGCCGGGCCGACCAATTCCGGTTTCGACGGCAAGGTTGTGCGCGAGCGGCTTTCCTTGAGTCGATACAAGGATTTCTTCGCCTCTCTTCCCAATCAGATTCAGGATGAAGTCAACGCGCGATGGGGCGATCCGGAGGCCGATCCCTATATGCGCGAGGGTGCTTTTGCGCTCCCCTTTGCGCGTTTCGGCGGGCTGCTCGTCGGCATCCAGCCTGCACGCGGCTACAATATCGATCCGAAGGAAAGCTATCACTCGCCCGATCTCGTGCCGCCGCACGGCTATCTCGCCTTCTATGCCTTCTTGCGCGAAGAGTTCGGCGCCGATGCGGTGATCCACATGGGCAAGCACGGCAATCTGGAATGGCTGCCGGGCAAGGCGCTGGCGCTGTCGGAGGTCTGTTATCCCGAAGCGATCCTCGGGCCGCTGCCACATCTCTATCCATTCATCGTCAACGATCCCGGCGAGGGCACTCAGGCGAAGCGCCGCACGGCCGCCGTCATCATCGATCATCTGACGCCGCCGCTGACGCGGGCCGAAAGCTACGGGCCGCTCAAGGATCTGGAGACGCTGGTCGATGAATATTACGAGGCCTCGGGCGTCGATCCCCGGCGTATCCGGCTGCTGTCGCGGCAGATCCTCGAGCTTGTTGCCGATATCGGGCTGGATCGGGACGCGGGGATTGCAAAGGGTGAGAGCGAAGGCGAGGCTTTGAAGAAGCTCGATGCCTATTTGTGCGATCTCAAGGAAATGCAGATCCGCGACGGGTTACATGTGTTTGGCGTGTCGCCCGAGGGCCGGCTGCTGACGGATCTCACCGTGGCGCTGGCGCGGGTGCCGCGTGGGCTGGGTGAGGGCGGGGATCCGAGCCTGCAGCGGGCGATTGCGGGGGATGTGTTGACATTCCCCCTTCTCCCCAGCGGGGAGAAGATGTCTGTCAGGGCAGATGAGGGGGCAAACGACGTGAGGAGCGAGCGGCTGGGCGAAGGCGAGGCCGAGCCTATGGCCCCCTCATCCGACCCGTCGGGCCACCTTCTCCCCGCTGGGGAGAAGGGGAGTCGCGTGCTTCAGCGTTCCTTCGATCCACTTGATTGTGACATGGCCGGCACTTGGGTCGGCTCACGCCCGGCAATCCTAGCAGAAATCACTGATGCCCCCTGGCGCACGAACGGCGACACCGTCGAGCGGATCGAGCTGCTCGCAGCCAAGCTCGTCTCCGGCGAACTCGCTTGCTCAACCCTCTGGTCCCAAACCAGACGGGTGCTTGACGAAATCGAAGCTCGCCTCAAGCCTTCCATTCTCGCCTGCGGTCCGGCCGAAATCACCAGTCTGCTGCGCGGCCTCGACGGTCGTTTCGTCCCGCCCGGTCCATCCGGTGCACCGACGCGCGGGCGGCCTGACGTGTTGCCGACCGGGCGGAATTTCTACTCCGTGGACAGCCGCGCGGTGCCGACACCCGCCGCCTACGAACTCGGCAAGAAATCCGCCGAATTGCTCATCCGCCGCTACGTGCAGGATCACGGCGAATGGCCCGTCTCCTTCGGGCTGACGGCCTGGGGCACGTCCAATATGCGCACCGGCGGCGACGATATCGCCCAGGCGCTGGCGCTGATCGGCGTGAAGCCGGTCTGGGACATGGCGTCGCGGCGCGTCACCGGCTACGAGATCACTCCGCCAGCCATGCTGCGGCGGCCGCGGGTGGATGTGACGTTGCGGATCTCCGGTTTCTTCCGCGATGCCTTTCCCGAGCAGATCGCGCTCTTCGACAAGGCGATCCGCGCTGTCGGCGCACTCGACGAGGACGCGGCCGACAATCCGATAGCTGGGCGCATGCGCGGCGAGGCGGTGCGGCTGATCGCTGCCGGGCTCGACGAGAAGGCGGCGGCGAAGCGGGCGGGGTATCGCATTTTTGGCTCCAAGCCGGGTGCGTATGGCGCCGGGCTGCAGGCGCTGATCGACGAGAAGGGCTGGGAGCGGCGGGCTGATCTTGCCGAAGCCTATCTCGTCTGGGGCAGCTATGCCTATGGTGCGGGTGAAGAAGGCAAGGCCGAGCGCGGCGTCTTCGAGGAGCGGCTGCGCTCCATCCAGGCTGTTGTCCAGAACCAGGACAATCGCGAGCACGACCTGCTCGACAGCGATGATTACTACCAGTTCGAAGGCGGCATGGCGGCGGCGGCCGAGACGTTGGGCGGAGTGCGGCCGGCGATCTATCACAACGATCATTCACGGCCGGAAAAGCCTGTGATCCGTTCGCTCGAAGAGGAGATCGGGCGGGTGGTGCGCGGGCGCGTCGTCAATCCGAAATGGATCGAGGGCGTGATGCGCCATGGCTACAAGGGTGCTTTCGAGATTGCTGCGACGGTCGATTATCTCTTTGCCTTTGCGGCGACGACGGGGGCTGTCGGCAACCATCATTTCGAGGCGGTCTATCAGGCTTTCGTCGCTGATCCCAAAGTGCGCGATTTCATGGAGGAGAAGAACCCGG
The DNA here is from genome assembly GCF_056396805.1 of Rhizobium sp. 05N49. Lineage (NCBI taxonomy): Bacteria > Pseudomonadati > Pseudomonadota > Alphaproteobacteria > Hyphomicrobiales > Rhizobiaceae > Rhizobium > Rhizobium sp. 05N49. The sequence continues at coordinate 338,819 of NZ_JBFTME010000001.1, read as the reverse complement.
CGGCGCTCTCCGAAATGAAGGATCGGCTGCTGGAGGCGATCGAGCGCAGGCTCTGGACGCCGCGCAGCAACTCGGCGCAATTCGATCTTACAGACATCAACGAAACCAAGAAAAAAGCAGGCAGCCAATCATGAGCGAAGAGCCAGTCGTACCAGCCGAAAAGGACGATGCCCGTCACAACGAGAAGATGGCGAAGAAGAAGGCCGCGCGTGACAAGATCATGGCGACCAAGACGGATGAGAAGGGCCTCATTATCGTCCATACCGGCAAGGGCAAGGGCAAGTCGTCTTCCGCCTTCGGCATGATCTTCCGCCATATCGCCCACGGCAAGCCGTCGGCCGTGGTGCAGTTCATCAAGGGTGCGATGTGGACGGGCGAGCGGGATCTGATCGAAAAGCATTTCTCCGATCTCTGCCAGTTCCACACGATGGGTGAAGGCTTTACCTGGGAGACGCAGGACCGGGCGCGGGATGTGGCGGCGGCAGGGGCTGCCTGGGAAAAGGCCAAGGAGCTGATCCGCGACGAGCGCAATTCCATGGTGCTGCTCGACGAGATCAATATCGCACTGCGCTACGACTATCTCGATATCAACGAAGTCGTCGAATTCCTGAAGAACGAGAAGCCTTACATGACGCATGTCGTGCTGACGGGGCGCAATGCCAAGGACGAACTGATCGAGATTGCCGATCTGGTGACCGAGATGGAGCTCGTCAAGCATCCGTTCCGCTCCGGCATCAAGGGGCAGCCGGGCGTCGAATTCTAAAGCATTTCCAGCAAATATGTCCGCGGTTTTGCGTCCGGAATTGCGCGGAAAAGGTCTAATTGGCCAGATGGCTGCGCAGGATCGCGGCCGTCTCCTCATCGGCCGGGAAGAGCGTCTCGATTGCGAGTTCCGACAGGGTGATATCGACGGGCGTGCCGAAGACTGTTGTCGTCGAGATGAAGGAGAGAAGGCCGGCTTTGGTCGAAAGCTGCAGGGGCACGGCGATGCCGGCGAGGTCGGTGTGGGGCTCGGCCGCCTCTTTGGGCGCGGGGTAGGAGAGCAGTTCCTTCAAGAGCTTTTCCAGCACGGGATCGCCCGAGACAGATATCTGTTGGCGCAGCCTATCGAGCAGGTGGGCACGCCATTCGGCGAGATTGGCGATTTGCGGTGCCAGGCCCTGCGGGTGCAGGCTGAGGCGGAGCACGTTGACGAGTGGTTCCAGCAAAGTGGGATCGGCGATGGTTTCGAGCAGCGGCGTCAGGGCGGCGTTGGCCGCGATCAACGTCCAGTGGCGGTCGATCGCGATGGCGGGGTAGGGCTCATGGCCTTTCAGCACCCTGTCGATGGCGCGGCGTGCAGGAAGAAGGGCCGGATCGTCCAGTTTGCGTTCGGCAAAGACGGGGGCGAAACCCGCTGCCAGAAGCAGCGGGTTGCGATCACGCAAGGGGACGCCGAGGCGTTCGGCCAGATGCAACAGCATTTCGCGGCTCGGGGTCGAGCGCCCGCTCTCGATGAAGCTCAGGTGCCGTTGCGAGATATCGGCTTCCAGCGCGAGATCGAGCTGGCTCATGCGGCGGCGCTGGCGCCATTCGCGCAGATGATCTCCGAGAGAGCGGGCGGTCGGGCTCATCAGGCGGCTTCCGGCAGTTGGTCGATGAAGCCGCGGACGGATTTCAGCTTGCCGTCTTCGAGTTCGGCGAAATCCGTGCCCTTGATCAGCGCTTCGCCATTGTCGGGGCCGAGGCCCCAGGAGAAGCGCAGGTTGTCGCCGTAGCCATCGGCGGTGCCGATCAATTCGAAGCGGAAGCCGGGGAAGCGGCTCTGCACGGCCTCGACCAGCGAATTGATCTGCTCATGGCCTTCGCCGCGCATCAGCGGGTCGATATAGGTCGCGGCTTCCGTCCAGCTCTCGGCGATCAGCGCACGGCGGCGGGTGGCATCCGTCTCGTTCCAGATCGCGAGATACCGCTCGGCGTTGGTCCTTGCCTTGTTCATCTGGGTGTCGTTCATCGGGTCGTCTCCTTTTGATCGCCTGCCATGTTCAGGCAGGGCGATCATCGGCGAAAGCGGTGCAGCCTATCAATTACGCCTGACGTAATGGAAGCCTGATTGCCGGAATCAAATCCAGGTCGCGGCTTGGTGATTTGACAGGTGAGGAGCGAGCCCGAAGATTTGCGGCAACTCTTTTGCCCCGGGAGGAGAAACCCCATGAAAACCCGTTCCTGCAAGGCTTTAGCCGCCTTCGCCATCGCGCTTCTGGGCGCTCCGGCCACGCAAGCGAATGTGATCGACGACTGGAATACGATCAAGGTGCCCGCTGCACCCGTGCTGAGGCCGGTCAATGTGAATTTATCGGATACGGCGCTGCTGCTGCTCGATTTCAACGGCGCGCAGGACCCATCGAAAGGCCCGTGCAACACGAAGACCAAGCCGCGTTGCATCGCCTCGCTGCCGAAGGTGGAAAAGCTTCTGAACGAGGCACGCAAGAGCGGCGTGCCCGTCATCTACAGTATCACCGGCGGCGCCACGAAGGGCGATATCGCCAGCGTATTGGCGCCGAGAGAGGGCGATCCGGTGGTGCAGGGCGGCGCCAACAAGTTCATCAACACCGATCTCGAAAAGATCCTGACCGAAAAGCATATCAAGACCATCATTGTGGCCGGCACGGCATCCGAGGGGGCGGTGCTGAATACGGCGGCCTATGCGGCGCTGACCGGCATGAATATCATCCTGCCGGTCGACGGCATGTCGTCGACCGATCCCTATGCCGAGCAATATGTCGCCTGGCATTTCGCCAATGCGCCGGGTGTTTCGGCCAAGACAGTGTTGACGACCATCGACGAGATCAAATTCTAGACGCCAAGCCAGACACGCAGCGGGTTTGCGGGGTCGGAGAGCAGCTTTATCGCAAAGGCGATGCAGACGATGACGAGCAGCGGCTTGATGAGCCTTGCGCCGATGCGCATGGCGAGCCGCGAGCCGAGCTGCGCGCCGAGGAACTGGCAGGCACCCATCAGCAGGCCGATCTTCCAGAGCGTGGCGCCGAAGCTTGCGAAGACGACGAGCGCGCCGAAATTCGAGCCGAGATTGAGAAGCTTGGTATGGGCGGTCGCCTTCAGCATGCCGAAGCCGGCAAGCGTGACGAAGGCCAGCATGAAGAAGGAGCCGGTGCCGGGGCCGAAGACGCCATCGTAGAAGCCGATGATCGGCACCAGCGTCAGCCCGAAGAGGAAGGGCGTCATCCGGCGGTGCGTGTCGGAATCATTCAGGTTCGGCTTGACGGCGAAGAAGATGGCGATCGCCATCAGGAGCACCGGCATCACGGCCTGCAGAACCTGGCCGGGCACGAGCGTGGCAAGGGCCGCACCCAGCGAGCCACCCATGACGGCCATCAGCGCCATCGGCAATTGGTCCGAAAGCTTCACATGGCCCTTGCGGGCATAGGCGATGGTTGCAGAGGCGGCGCCGAAGAGGGACTGCACCTTGTTGGTGCCGAGCGTCTGCAGCGGCGGAATGCCTGCAATCAGCATGGCAGGGACGGTGATGAGGCCGCCGCCGCCGGCGATGGAATCGACGAAACCGGCAAAGAAGGCAGCCGCGCAGAGCAGCAGAAGCAGATGGATGGCGATGTCAGGCAAGAGATTATTCCGGGAGGGGCATTCGGGGCGGGGGCTTTCGGGCGGCCTTGTTGCATTTCCGGCCATGAGCTGCAATGGCATGGCGGACACAGCGGGGCGCAATCGGCTGATGGGAATGAGCGACATCACCATTGATGAGACAAGGCGGCATGTGCTCGGGCTCGGCTGCGAGCGCGGGACTTCGCCTGCCGAGGTGATGGCCTTAGCAGCCCAGGCGCTGGACGCGGCCGGTATCGCGGGCACGGCGCTGGCTGCGGTTGCCTCGATCGACAGCCGCAGGCAAGAGCCGGCGATCCTTGCCGTTGCCGCGCATTTTTCCGTGCCTGCCGTGTTCTTCGATGCGGCGCGGCTGGAAGCGGAGACGCCGCGGCTGAAAAATCCCTCCGAGATCGTCTTTGCCCGCGTCGGCTGCCATGGGGTGGCGGAAGCGGCGGCCCTTGCGGCCCTGGGCGCGGATGCTGAACTCGTGCTCGGCAAGATCAAATCTCGACATGCGACAGCGGCCGTCGCCCGCATCGGGTTGCACAAAGCCTGACGGGCGCTATGGTGGCGGCACTTCGCGGCGCCATCCGGCTGCCGGCGACTCGCATCCGGAGCACTTCCGATCCTGATTCACGGATTTGCTCTATCCCTTTGTTTTTATGCAGTTTCGAGTACAAGGCCGCCGCACGGTTTTGCTGGAATTGTTCTGGAGGATACACATGCACAAGGTCATTTATGACACGGATCCGGGCGTTGATGACGCAATGGCGCTGCTTTTCCTGCACCGCCATCCCGAGATCGATCTGGTCGGCATCACCACTGTCTTCGGCAATGCCTCGATCGAGACGACGACGCGCAATGCGCTGTTCCTGAAGCGGGAATGGGATATCGCGGCCCCCGTTGCCAAGGGTGCAAGCGTCACCATCGATCCCAAGCGTCACGAGCGCCCCTGGCCGACCATGGTGCATGGCGAAAATGGGCTTGGCGACATGCCGGTGCCCGAGACGATCGACCTGCCGCTCGATCCGCGTCCGGCATATCGCTTCATCATCGAGACCGTGCGGGCCAATCCGGGCGAGGTGACGCTGGTTGCCGTCGGCCGCATGACGAACCTCGCGCTGGCGCTGAAGGAAGATCCCGGCATTGCAGGCCTCGTGAAGGAAGTCGTCATCATGGGCGGCAATTTCTATGTGCCAGGCAATGTCTCGCCGGTTGCCGAAGCCAATATTCATGGCGATCCGGAAGCGGCCGATATCGTGCTGACCGCGCCGTGGAAGGTCGTCGTCATCGGTCTCGATGTGACCGCGATCACGACGATGAGCAGGGCCTATCTGCGCGRCATGGCTGACAAGGGCGACAAGGCGGTCAAGCAGCTCGACGAGCTCTCGCAATCCTATATCGACTTCTACAAGCATGCGGTCGAGGACGGAATGATGGTGCATGACAGCTGTGCTGCCGTCTATGTCGTGGCGCCGGACCTGTTCAAGACGATTACCGGCGCGCTGCGCGTCGTCTGTGGCGGCATTGCCGATGGCCAGACCGTGATCAAGCCGGACGGCCGCCGTTTCCCGCCGGGCGACTGGGATGGCCTGCCGAGCCAGGTGGTTGCAACCGGTATCGAGTCGGAAAAGGTGCTCTCCCTGATCCGCGATACACTGCTGCGCGTCTGATTGCCTCAGACGGGCCGGATGCGCGATCTGCTGCCGGCCCGTTTCCGATTCCGGAATCCAATCAATCGTTTATCTGGGTTGCTTGCGAGCTTGATTCTGGTTCTTGCGGAGTTGATTCAATCCCGTTTCGTCAACTTCCAGTGTGCGGCCCTTGACGCCGTTGACCTCGTCATCCCGCGGGCCTAGATCAGCTGGATGATCGATGGTGCATTCTCACATCTGCCGGCGCTGGAGCCGGGCAGCGTCTGGCTTGTCGGCGCTGGTCCGGGTGACCCGGGCCTGCTGACGCTGCTTGCTGCGAAGGGATTGGCGGAAGCCGATGTTGTCGTCCACGACGCGCTGGTCAACGAAGACTGTCTGAAGCTCGCGCGAACGGGTGCGGAGCTCGAATATGCTGGCAAACGCGGCGGCAAGCCCTCGGCCAAACAGCGGGATATTTCCCTGCGGTTAGTGGAACTGGCGCGGGCGGGCAAACGCGTGCTGCGGCTGAAGGGCGGCGATCCCTTCGTTTTCGGCCGTGGCGGGGAAGAGGCGCTGACGCTGGTCGAGCACAATATCCCGTTCCGCATCGTGCCAGGCATCACGGCCGGCATCGGCGGGCTGGCCTATGCCGGCATTCCGGTCACGCATCGCGAGATCAATCATGCGGTGACGTTCCTCACCGGCCACGATTCCTCCGGCATCGTTCCCGATGCGATCAACTGGGGCGCGATCGGCAAGGGTTCGCCCGTCATCGTCATGTATATGGCGATGAAACATATCGCGCAGATCAGCGCCAATCTGATTGCATCGGGCCGTTCGGCATCCGAGCCCGTCGCCTTCGTTTGCAATGCGGCGACCGGCGAGCAGCAGGTGCTGGAAACCACGCTTGGAGAAGCGCCTGCAGCAGTTGCCGCTTCCGGGCTGGAGCCGCCGGCAGTCGTCGTCGTCGGCGAGGTGGTGCGGCTTCGCGCTTCGCTTGACTGGCTCGGCGCGCTCGGCGGGCGCCGCCTGCAGCCCGATCCCTTTCGTCATGCCGGCGGGCAGGGAAAGGAGACGGCATGAGCGGATTGCTGATCGCTGCGCCATCCTCCGGTTCCGGCAAGACCACGGTAACACTCGGGCTGCTCAGGGCGCTGCGCAATCGAGGCGTCGCCGTTGCGCCCGGCAAGGCCGGTCCCGACTATATCGATCCGGCCTTCCATGCCGCGGCGAGTGGCTCGCTCTGCCTGAATTTCGATCCCTGGGGCATGCGGCAGGAGCTGATATCGGCTAACGCGACACTGCATCGTTCCGGCGACCGCGTGTTGCTCATTGAGGGCATGATGGGCCTGTTCGACGGGGCGGCCGACGGGCGCGGCACGGCGGCGGAACTTGCGGCGCAGCTTGGGCTTTCCGTGGTGCTGGTCGTCGATGCCTCGCGGTTGTCGCAATCGGTGGCGCCCCTCGTCAGCGGCTTTGCGGGATTTCGCGCCGATGTGCGCATTGCCGGCGTCATCCTGAACAAGGTCGGCAGCGACCGGCATGAGATGATGCTGCGTCAGGCGCTGGAAGCGATCCGCATGCCCATCGTCGCTGTCATCCGCAAGGATGCGATGCTGGCGCTGCCCGAGCGGCATCTCGGGCTGGTGCAGGCCGGCGAGCATGGGGCGCTCGAGGAATTCATCGAATATGCGGCCAATGCCGTTTCCGAAGAGTGCAATTTCGAGTTCCTGATGCGCATCGCGCGGCAGGGCTTGAACCGGCCCTCGGCTGCCAATATCGCCCGGCTGATGCCTTTCGGCCGGCACATCGCCGTTGCCCGCGATATCGCCTTTGCCTTCTGCTATGAGCACATGCTGCTCGGCTGGCGGCGGCGCGGGGCGGAGATTTCCTTCTTCTCGCCGCTTGCCGATGAAGCGCCGGCAGCCGATGCCGATGCGATCTATCTTCCCGGCGGCTATCCGGAACTGCATGCAGGAAAGCTGGCGGCCGCGCAGAATTTTGCCAGGGCGATGAAGGCCGCGGCGGCCCGCGGCCTGCGCATCTACGGCGAATGCGGCGGCTACATGGTGCTCGGCGACGGACTGATCGATGGGGAAGGCGTGCGCCATGAAATGCTCGGCCTGCTGCCGGTCGTCACCAGCTATGAGACGCGCCAGCGGCACCTCGGCTATCGGCAGGTGACGCCGCTTGCGGGCGCCTTCTTCGACAAGGCGATGACGGCGCATGAATTTCACTATTCCACCATCGTCTCCGAAGGCGAGGGCGACCGGCTGTTTGCGACGCAGGATGCGCTTGGAAACGATCTCGGTGCGGCGGGTCTCAGGCGCGGGCAGGTGGCCGGCTCCTACATGCACCTGATCGATCTTGCCGGGACAGCCGCATGAACGCGCCCATGGTGCATGGCGGCGGCATTACCGCGGCGGCAGCAAGCTTCGGCGGCCGGCTGGAGGACTGGCTCGATCTTTCGACCGGCATCAATCCCAACCCGGTGGCGCTGCCGGAAATCCCTGCAAGGGTCTGGCATCGGCTGCCGGATCGGCATCTTATCGAGACGGCGCGGCATGCGGCGCGGGACCACTATCGCAGCGGCGGAATCCTTCCCCTGCCGGTTCCGGGCACGCAGTCCGTCATCCAGCTTCTGCCGCGCCTGGTTGCGGTCGGCGGGCTTTCCGCTGAGGGCCGGCGCGTGGCGATCCTCTCCCCGACATATGGAGAGTATGCGCGAGCTTTTACGGCGGCCGGTTTCGTCGTCGATGCGGTTGATCATATCGATGATATCGGCGCGCAGCACAGGCTGGCCGTCGTGGTCAATCCGAACAACCCGGATGGCCGGATCCATGCTGCCGACAGGCTGGAAGCGTTGCATGAGCGGCTGAAGGCGGGCGGCGGTTTCCTTGTCGTCGACGAGGCTTTCGGGGATACAAGCCCGGACACGAGCCTTGCGCCGCGTGCAGCTAGGCTTTCGAACCTGATCATCTTCCGCTCCTTCGGAAAATTCTTCGGGCTGGCGGGGCTGCGGCTCGGCTTTGCCATTGCGCGGGGCGATATTCTTGCGCGTTTCGAGGACTGGCTCGGCCCCTGGGCCGTATCGGGGCCGGCTCTTTCGATTGCCGGTTTGCTGTTGAGTTCTGATGTCTCCGGGATCGCCACCTCGATTGCCGAGCGGCAGGTGGGCCTGCATGCGGTGCTGGCCGGGGCCGGCCTTGTCATTGCCGGCGGTACACCGCTTTTTACCCTTGTTGCCGACGCCAGGGCCGGTGACATTTACACGACTCTCTGCCGCCATCATATTCTCGTCCGCCGGTTCGATTATGCGCCGGACTGGCTGCGCTTCGGCCTTGCCCCCGACGCTGCCGATGATGCAAGACTTGCCGCGGCCCTTCGGAGCATTGACCGATGAATTTCGATGAACATTTTCTGGTGCTGGTTCTGGCACTGCTGCTCGACCGCATCATCGGCGATCCGCAATGGCTGTGGATGCGCGTGCCGCATCCCGTCGCGATCTTCGGCAAGGCGATCGGTTATTTCGACCAGCATTTCAACCGCGAGATCCTGAGCAAGGCACAACGCCGGCAGAATGGTGTTGTGGTGATCCTGGCGCTGTCGGTGCTCGCCGTCGTCACCGGGCTGGTGCTGCACTGGTTTCTCATGCTCTTCGGCCCTGTCGGCATCCTGCTCGAGGTTTTCTGCGTGGCGATCTTCCTGGCGCAGAAGAGCCTGTCGGATCACGTCGCGGCTGTCGCAACCGCGCTCAGGGCCGAAGGTCTCGTCGGCGGGCGCAAGGCGGTGTCGCGCATCGTCGGGCGCGATCCGGAAACGCTGGATGAGCCGGGTGTCTGCCGTGCGGCGATCGAGAGCCTCGCCGAGAATTTCTCCGATGGCGTCGTCGCACCGGCGCTCTGGTATGCGATCTTCGGCCTGCCGGGCCTGTTCTTCTACAAGATGCTGAATACCGCGGATTCAATGATCGGCCACCGCTCGGAGAAATATGTCGATTTCGGCTGGGCATCGGCCCGGCTCGACGATATCGCCAACTGGCCGGCTGCGCGCCTCTCCATCCTGTTGATCGCCGTCGGCGCAGGCATCCGCCGCGGCACAACCGCCTTCAGCCATGCCTTCCGCGTGGGTGTCCGCGATGGCAAGCTGCACCGTTCGCCGAATTCCGGCCGCCCGGAGGCGGCCATGGCCGGCGCGCTCGATCTCCAGCTTGCCGGCCCACGCGTCTATTCGGGCGTGGTCGTGCGCGAGCCGATGATCAACGGCACGGGCCGGGATGTGGCGACGGCAGGCGATGTGGAGGACGGGATTTCGGTCTTCCAGGCAAGCTGCATGGCGCTGACGCTGCTTACCTTCGTGGCCTTCGTCTGCCTGCTGTGAGCCAGGAATGTCCTATCCGGAAGAACAGCTGTGGGAGAAGATCAATGATGGCTGGACTTCCATGTCCTTCCGGCAGCGGCGTTTCTGGGATGCGATCCGCCGGCCGCCCGAGGAATGGAAATTGCCTGGCTACGACCGGTGCTGGGTCGTGGCGCTGATCGGTTCGACGGTGATCTATTACAATCAGTTCGAACATGGCTTCAATCGATCGACATGGACGCAATATGGTGTGATCGATCACTTCCAATCCCTGCAGGATGGGCTGGACGAGGCTGTCCAGCGGCAGCTCGATGTGCTGGATACCGGAAGTGATGTTGGCCCCTGGGCGAGCCCGCCGATCCTAGGCAGATATCCGAATTCCTAGGAATTTTGGGGGGCACGCCGTCCCCTAACCATCAGCAACATCACCAGCACTCCGCTCAACAGGCCGAGCGACAATGGCAGGCCCTGATGGCCGATCAACTGCATCGCCATGCCCGTTGCGGGCGAGCCTGCGATGCCGCCGAGGCCCCAGACGAGGGCAAAGGCGGCGTTGCCGGCGATCAGGGACTGGCCGGTGAAGCGCTCACCGAGCTGGATCAGCGACAGCGTGTAGATGCCGAAGGAGACGCCGCCCCAGGCGAAAAACAGGGGCCAGACGAGCAATGTGTCGAACAGCACGGGCAGGAGCAGGCAGCCGGCGAGCGAAGTCAGCACGCAGGCGAAAAGTGTGCGGCGCGAGCCGGATAATTCGGCGAGGCGGCCGAGCACGATCTGCAGCGCCGCATTGCCTGCGATGAAGCAGGTGATCAGCGCGGCGATGCGCTGCTCGGGGCTGCCGAGGGCGGCGCCATAGACGGTGAAAAGGGCGAGCAGAACCTGTTCGAAACCGGCGGCGACGAAAACGGCAAGGAGCAGGAGCGGTGCCCGCCTGAAAAAACCGGCGACCGATGTTGCTTCGCCCTCCTGGGGCATGGCGGGCAGGCGCCTTGCGACGGCAAAAACGATCAGGCCGCAGAGGAGGAAGGCCACGATACCGATCAGGAAGGGTGGCCAGCCTTCCGTGCCGGCAAGGCCGAGGGATAGCGGGCCGAGGGCGAATCCGCCTGATACGACCGAGGAATAGAGGCCCAGGATGCGGCCGCGGCGCGCGGCGGGCGTGATGGCGAGCAGCCAGGTTTCGCTGATGACGTAGAGCGGATTGGCGAAGACGCCGAGCAGGAAGCGCAGCGGCATCCAGGCCCAGACGTCTTGGATCGCGGCAATGGCGATCAGGCTCAGGGCTGCGAGGACCGAGCAGAGGATGGCAAGCCTGATGGCGCCGAAGCGGCGCGACAGGGCAGGAATGAAGGGGGCCGAGACGATGAAGCCTGTCGGTGTCATCGCTGCCGACAGGCCGATCAGGCCGGATCGTGTATCCTGCCGCTCAAGGATGAAGCTCAGGAGCGGATAGGTCAGGCCCTGCGCCATGGCGAAGACCGTGACGGTGGCGATGATGCCTGTCATCGCGGCCCATGGGAGGCGCGCATCTTGTGGCGGTGTCGCTGCCGACCCGTCGATTGTTGCTGCCAGCGAAAACTGGCGATCATCCATCATCGCGACATTCCTCACACGTGCCAGAAGAACCCGGTGGCCTCGAACCCTGCCTGTTGCGGCGTCAGGCCGATGTCGTCGAGCAGAGCGGGGCTGATCTTCGACCTTTGTTTCCATTGCCGGCGGATGAGGATCTGCCGGAACCAGCGTGCGATCACGCCTGCCGGGATGAACGGACCCTGATACCGACGCGACGATCTGCGATGCGGGGCGCATGCAAGGGTGCAGCAATCGCTCATGATTACCTCCATTGGCTTTGAAGGTTCGCAACCTTCGCCTTCGAACGAGCCTGGAGTCTGGACGATGCGGCGGGCCCCGTAATTAAGCGCTTCCAAAAAGTTCTCAAAAATTTCCAAACCGTCGAAAGGTTGCCATTTGGCTACCTATATTGACAGCGAGGCCGCCCCATGCTTAGGTAGCCATATGGCTACGTATCAACCAGACTTGCCCCGTATCTTTGGCGCTCTCTCCGATCCCACGCGGCTCGCGGTCGTCGAAAGGCTCGTGAGGGGCCCGGCGTCGGTCTCCGAACTGTCCGAACCCTTTGATCTCGCACGCCCTTCCTTTCTCAAGCACCTGCGGGTTCTCGAGGAGGCCGAGCTTGTAACATCCGTCAAATCGGGCAGGGTTCGGACCGTCAGTCTTTCGCCGGATGCACTGGGTTGGGTCGAGTCATGGGTGCACACGCATCGCCGGGCCTTGGAAGATCGCTTCGATCGCCTGGCCACGTTTCTTAATCAGGAGCAATGAGATGACGAGTCCGGAACAAGTTCACGAAACGATAGTGATTGAACGCGTCCTGCCGAATTGCCGCGACCATGTCTGGTCCGCCTGGGCGTTGATCGAGAAAAAGAAAGCGTGGTTCGGCCACGGCATGACCAAACTGGAATTCTGGCCCGGCGGGGCCGAGCATCTCACGCATGTCTCGGATATGGGCACGCACACCAACGAAACGCGGTATTTCGAGATCAAGGACCGTGAACGGATCGTCTTTGCCTATTCGATGGCGCTGAATGGGAGAGTTCATACCGTGTCGCTTGCCACAGTCATATTTGCAGACCACGGCGGCGGCACCCGGATGACATATACCGAACAGATGTGTGTCATTCCCCCGAGTGACGGCGCAGACGGCCGCAAACACGGATGGACGTCGCTGCTGAAATCGCTGGAGGACTTCCTGGCAACGGATACGAGACTATCGGCATGACGCATCAGGACATCAGGACATGACGGCCCCATCTTCCTTTCTTGGTCTTCCCGATCACTTCGCCGATGGCCGCACGCCGCATGCGGTGATCTTCTCGGCCGCGCACGGCAGCACCTATCCCGGCAAGGACAGCAGCGGCTATGCGCTCGCGGCCGCCGCCATTCGCGCCGCGAGCCGGGAGGATGCTGGTCTCGTCGAGCACTGGGATTTCGATCTCGGCGGCCCGCTCTTTGGCGGCGGGCCGGTCTCCTGCGTGGACGCCGGCGACATCGAGACCATCATGCATGACAATGCCGGCAACCGGGGACGGATCGAGGCGAAGACGCGTGAGATCCTGGCATTGCCGGCCGTGCCGATCCTGCTCGGCGGCGATGATTCCGTGCCCATTCCCTTCCTTGCGGGCTTTGCGGATCACGGGCCTGTCTGGGTCTTGCAGATCGATGCCCATATCGATTGGCGCGACGAACTTCATGGCGAGCGCCATGGCTATTCGAACCCGATGCGACGGGTCAGCGAGATGCGGCATGTCGCCGGCATCGTCCAGGTCGGCATGCGTGGCGTCGGCAGTGCACGCCCGACCGAGATCGAAGCCGCACTAAGCTATGGCAGCCGTCTCGTCACGGCGCGCGAGGTTCATGCCGGCGGTGTCGAAGCTGCCTTGCAGCATATTCCCGAGGGCGCGCGGGTCGTCGTCACTCTCGATTGCGATGGCCTTGATCCCGGCATCATGCCGGGAGTAGCGGCTCGCAGCCCGGGTGGGCTCACCTATACGCAGGCGATCGACCTGATCGCCGGGCTCGGCAGGCGGGCGCGCATCGCCGGTTTCGACCTCGTGGAGCTTTATCCTCCGGCCGACATTGACGGACTGTCGGCGCTCACCGCATCGCGCCTGCTCGTCAACGCGATCGGCGCCATCGTCAGGCAGGGCTGAAGCACTGCCTGCTGTCGTAGCATCGGCACCAGGCAGAGCGGTTCCAACCTGGCATGAAAGCCTCTAGGATGCGCGCCATGCAGGGAGCGCGTTTTGCCTTTGGTCCGTTCGTGCTTGATCCGGAGGCGGGAACGCTTCTGCGGAACGAAGATCCCGTTGCGGTCGGGCATCGCGGGGTAAGGCTGCTTGCCGCATTTGTCGGGAGGCCCGGCGAAATCCTGGCCAAGACCGAGCTGATGGACGCGGCCTGGCCGGGCACGGCGGTCGAGGAGGGCAATCTCACCGTCCAGATTGCGCAGCTGCGCAAGCTTCTGGGGCCTGCCGCGGATGGCGGCGAATGGATCTCGACGGTTCCGCGCATCGGCTACCGCTTCACCGGCACTATAAGACAGCTTGGCGGCGAGAAGCGGAAGCATTTGGCGCTGCCGGACAAACCCTCGATTGCCGTTCTGCCCTTTGTCACCGTCAGCGGCGATCCGGAGCAGGAAGATTTTGCGGATGGGCTGACCGAAGACCTGATCACTGATCTTTCCCGGACTTCCGATCTCTTCGTCATCGCCCGCAATTCGAGCTTCGCCTACAAGGGAAGGGCGATGGATGTGCGTGATATCGCAGGCGAACTCGGCGTGCGCTATCTGCTCGACGGAAGCGCCAGACGGGCCGCCGGGCGCGTGCGTATCAATGCCCGGCTCGTCGATGCCGAAAGCGGCGATCATCTCTGGGCGGAGCGTTTCGATCGCAGCCTTGAGGATATATTTGCAGTTCAGGACGAAGTCACCGGCAAGATCGTCGAAGCGCTGCTTGGCAGGCTGCGCCCTCTGCCGCCACGCAATCGGCCGAAGAATCTGGAGGCCTATGATCTCTGCGTGCGGGCGCGCACGCTGATGGACGATGTGCCGCAAACTGCGCGGGAAACGCAGCTGATGCTGACGCGGGCGATTGCGCTCGATCCTGATTATGCCGAGGCGCATCGCTGGCTTGCGCTGAACCACTGGATGGGGTGGGTGCATAGCGGCGGTCCGACCAAGGCCGATCGCGGCAGGGCGCTGGAGCTGGCGCGCAAGGCGGTGGCGCTCGATGCCAACGATGCCGGCTGCCGCTGGGTGCTTGCCTATCTCCTTGCCTATGAGCGGAGTTTTACGGAGGCAGATGCGGAGTTCGAAAAGGCGATCGAACTCGACCCGAACGAGGCCGACACATGGGCGGCGCTGTCGGACATTTCCGTTCTCGCCGGGCGGATCGAGGAAGGTCTCGAACAGATCGGCAAGGCCTTTCGGCTGAACCCGTTTCCGGCCAGCTGGTATTATCTGACGCTCGGTCAGGCGCAATATGCCTGCCGCAACTATGAAGCCGTCGTCGAGACGCTGCGGCGCGACGAGACCTATCGCACCAGTTCACGCCGGTTTCTGGCGGCAGCCCTGGCACAGCTCGGGCAGATCGAAGAGGCGCGCGCCGAGGTCGAGCTGTTTCTCGTCGCCAATCCGCAATTTTCGATCGGCCACTGGGCCGAGATGGAGCCCTTCCGCGATGCGGCCACGCTTGCGCATTTCATCGATGGTTATCGCAAGGCCGGATTTCCGGAGTGAATGCGTCAGCTGATTGCGCGTCGTCGAACGGCAATTTGTGGCCGTGCTCGATCAGCGTTACCTTATAGTGGTTCAGATAGGCCCATAGAGTGTTGCGAAGCTCGTTGAGTTTCTTATAGCCCGGCGCGGCTCTGCCGACCTCGTTGCAGATCAGGTCCGCCTTCCAGCACATGGCGTAGAGGTTGTCGCCCTGGACGAGGACGCCCGGGAAGGCGCGATCAGGATGGCGCATGATGGCAGCATTGGTCTTGTCCGACAGTATTTCGACGTTTTCACTGCGCATTGGCACCTCGGGATCAACTGGCTGCGTTGTTGGAACATAAAGGACTTTGCTCGGCAACGCCTTACATCGATGAAGGGCTGCCCTCTAGCTGAACCTGTCTCCGGCCAGCTGGTATTATCTCATACTCGGACGGGCGCAATATGCCGCCCGTGACGACGAAGCCACGCTTGCGCATTTCATCGATCGCTATCGCAAGGCCGGGTTTCCGGAGTGAGTGCGTCAGCTAATCTCTGAAGTGGCTGCGTCCTTACCTAATTTTTCCTCTACCACGAGAAGTATATTGCCATGCGCGGCTACGAACGCATCCGGTCCATGTTGCTTGATATGTGAGAGTGCCTGTTTGCGGCATTGACGCTCATGGTTGATGCGGTAGTTGCATAGGCGCCGCCAGCCTTTGTGCTGGAGCGCGATCCTTTGCGCCTCGACGATCCCAACCCCCAATGCCTCTCTGATATCCTTGATCAGGCGCTCCCACGACTCTCCCTCCTGGAAGAGCCTGTCGACCAAGTTTTTAATATCTTCTGACATTTCCATGAAGAATTATGCTCCGTTTAACTGCAAGAATTGATTGAAATCCAGTGTTGCCAACATTGCCCGGTGCCGTAATTCGCCCTCACTTGTTAAAAATGTGATTACCATTCGGCTTAAAGCAAAATAGTGAGTATTGCCGTACTGTCTTCTCTCGTTAGGCAGAAAAAAGCCTTTAAAGGTTCGATAGAGGGACGACCATGAAGACGTTTTTGGCGGTGGCGACCGCAGTATTGTTATTGCAATTTGCTCCCGTTGCGGCTGAGGCAGCAACGCTGGTTGCCAATGTCAGTCTCAGCAAGCAGACGATGACCGTTACCGAGAATGGTTGGGTGAAGTATCGCTGGAAGGTTTCCACCGCGCGCAAGGGTTATTCCACGCCGACGGGTTCGTGGAGCGCCAAGTGGCTGTCGCGCGATCACCGCTCGAAGAAATACGACAATGCRCCGATGCCGTTCGCCGTGTTCTTCAACGGCGGTTATGCCGTTCACGCCACCTTCGAGCGCAAGCGGCTCGGCACACCGGCCTCGCATGGCTGCGTGCGCCTCGATCCTGCCAATGCGGCCGAGTTCTTCTCGATGACGCGGGAAAACGGTCTCGCCAATACGCGCGTGGTCATCACGCGGTAATCACATCACGCAGTGATGAGACGCTCCAGCTCGTCCATATCGGGAACGGTGATATGCCGGTTGTTTTCGATGCGGATGACGCCCTGCTTGCGCAGCTTCGTCATCTGGCGGCTGACGGTTTCGATCGTCAGCCCCAGGAAATCAGCGATTTCGGCGCGTGAGAGCGGCAGATCGAAAGCCGTGCTGCAGGTCGTTTCCGGCTCCGCATGCGTGGCGATGAGATAGAGAAGGCTTGCGACCTTTTCCTGGGCCGTGCGGCGGCCGAGTGTCAGCATCCATTCCCGCGCAGCATCGAGTTCCTTCAGCGCCTGGGCGTGCAGGCTATGCTGCAGTTCCGGCGTATCCGTGATCATGCGATCGAGCAGGCGGCGGGGAAAGACGCAGATTTCCGCCGGCGTGGCCGCTTCGGCCGACAGCGTGCTTTCCGGCAGGAAGGGGCGACCGATGAAATCGGGCGCGAATTGCAGGCCGACGATCTGCTGGCGGCCATCGGGCATCACCTTGCAGAGCTTCACCACGCCATTCATGATGTTGGAATAGGACGAAACTTCTTCGCCTTGGGCGACGATCTCGCTGCCTGCATCGATCTTGCGGCGCATCGAATGCTTGCAGAGTTCGCGAAGCTGTGCGGTCGTCAGCGCGCTGCAGACGACGCCGTGGCGTGCCTCGCAGACGCGGCACGCTGCGGGAATGCTTATGTCTGGATCTTCACTGCGCGCGATATCCATGTCGATGCCCCGATCCGACCATTCGGCCTGCGTTCGTGATACGCCTTGGCCCGCTGGTCATCTATCCCGATTTCTTGCGGTTACGTCTTGATCTTTATCAATTCCGCCACGGATCCGATTTGATCCATGTCAAAGTTTCCTTTTTCAGCAGGTTTATTTGAAGGGGAACATCCGTGAAGGAAATTCCGGCCTTGAAAACAGATCTGCTGAAGAAATATTCCGGCCCTGTTCCGCGCTATACGAGCTATCCGACAGCGCCGCAATTGAACGCAAGTATAGGAGCCGGCGAATATGCGCTGTGGCTGGACGAGATTGCGCCCGGCTCCGCGGTTTCGCTCTACGTGCATATTCCCTATTGCGACCGGCTCTGCTGGTTCTGCGCCTGCCATACGAAGCAGTCGCTGCGCTACGAGCCGATTGCCGCCTATCTGCGCTCGCTGAAGAGCGAGATCGACATGGTGGCGCAACTGATCCCCGAGGCGCGCATCACAGCACTGCATCTGGGCGGCGGCTCGCCCACCATGCTGAAGCCCGAGGATATGATCGACCTCGTCGGCCATCTGAAGGCACGCTTCCGGTTCGAAGCGGATGCTTCCATCAGTGTGGAGATGGACCCGAACGATCTCGACGAGGCGCGCTACGAGGCGCTCTCGGAGATCGGCCTGACACGGGCAAGCCTCGGCGTGCAGGATTTCGATCCCGTCGTGCAGCAGGCGATCAACCGGCTGCAGACATTCGAGCAGACCAAGGATGTCGTCGATGCCGTCAGGGCGAGGGGCGTTCGCTCCGTCAATTGCGACCTGCTCTACGGGTTGCTGCACCAGACGCTCAAAAGCCTTGAGCGCACCGTCTCCGATATCCTGACACTCGACCCCGACCGGATCGCGCTCTTCGGTTATGCCCATGTGCCGTGGATGAAGAAGCACCAGACGATGATCGCAGAGGAGACTTTGCCCGATGCGGCCGAACGCTTCCGGCAGATGTCGCATGCGGCCGCAATGCTGTGCGCGGCAGGCTACCAGCCCGTCGGCATCGACCATTTCGCCAAGATTGACGACGGGCTGGCGGTTGCAGCCCGGGAGGGGCGCCTGCACCGCAATTTTCAGGGTTATACGGAGGACGAGGCGCCGGTATTGATCGGGCTCGGCGCATCCTCGATCGGGCGATTGCCGCAGGGTTACGTGCAGAACATACCCGCGACGGGCGAGTATCAGCGCATGGCCGACGCCGGCGGGCTTGCCGTGGTGCGCGGCATTGCGCTTTCCGACGATGACCGGCTGCGGGGCCATGTGATTGAGCGGCTGATGTGTGATTTCCGCTTTTCCTTCCGTGATCTCAGGCAGAGATTCGGTGCTGCGGCCGAGCCGCTGATATCGCAGGCGCGGCGCGTTGCAGCCATGGATCAGGACGGTCTTTGTGCCGTCGAGACGGACTGTTTTTGCATCACGGAGAGCGGAAAAGTCCTTAGCCGGGTGCTCGCTTCATGGTTCGATGCCTATCTCACCGTGGGCAAAGGGCGCCATTCCATTGCTGTTTAAGCAACACCTGTTCGTCAAATTGGCTTGCAACCGGGACGAAAGCATTGGCTTTTGAAATGGATTTGCCTATGAGGAGGGGAATCTTCATTTCCCAAGAGGTAGAGCGAGTGACCGCTACATTCGATAAAGTTGCCGACATCATTGCTGAAACCAGCGAGATCGACCGCGCAACGATCACGCCGGAGAGCCACACGATCGACGACCTCGGTATCGACAGCCTCGACTTCCTCGATATCGTTTTCGCCATCGACAAGGAATTCGGCATCAAAATTCCGCTCGAGAAGTGGACGCAGGAAGTCAATGAAGGCAAGGTTTCCACCGAAGAATACTTCGTGCTGAAGAACCTCTGTGCCAAGATCGACGAGCTGCGCGCCGCCAAGGCTTGACGCCAAGTCATCAGGTTTTTTTCACGCCCTGCCGCCATTGATATGGCGGCCGGGCGATTTTGTTCCTAAGTAGGCCTTCCGACGGGCTTTTTGCGCGTCGCGCCGGAGAAGTCTGATGCTGCTGGAATATTTCCAGATGATTGACCGCGTCGAGGCGGTGGACCTTGAGAAGCGCACGCTCGTTGCGCGCTCGGTCGTGCCGGCCAAGAGCCCCGTTTTCGAAGGGCATTTCCCGGGCATGCCGCTCGTTCCCGGTGTGCTTCTCATCGAGACCATGGCGCAGGCTTCCGGCATGCTGGTGCTTGCCGCCACCGATTTTACGTCCATGCCCTTCCTGATGTCGGTCGATGGCGCCAAGATGCGCACCTTCGTCGAGCCGGAAGCGGTGCTCGATATCGAGGCCTTCCTCGAACATGACGGCTCCGGTTTTGCCGTCACCAAGGCAAAGATCACCAGCGGCGGCAAGAAGGTCTGCGACGCGCAGCTGAAACTGCGCACCATGAATTTCAGCGAAATTCCGCTCGGCGATATCGTCAAGAAACGTGCCGAAGAGGTGGGCCTGATGGCCGCCATCGCTGCGCAGCGGGCGAAGGCCCAGGGGAGTGAATAGATGAGCAAGGCCGCCAATGACGTCGTCATCACCGGTGTCGGCATCGTAACCTGTCAGGGCGTCGGCAAGGATGCGCATATTGCGCTGCTGACGGCCGATGCCGCGCCCGCGACCATTGTCGAAACCGAGAAGTTCAAGCCCTATCCGGTCCATCCGCTGCCTGAGATCGACTGGTCGCAGCAGATCGCCAAGCGCGGCGACCAGCGCCAGATGGAAAACTGGCAGCGCATCGGCGTTTTTGCGGCCGGTCTGGCGCTCGACGATGCGGGCTTCAAGGATGATCTCGAAGCCTGCGGCACGATGGACATGATCGTTGCGGCCGGCGGCGGCGAACGCGACATCAATGTCGACACGCTGATCGTCGACGAGGGCCTGAAGCGCAACGACCGCGAGCTGCTGCTCAACGAGAAGCTGACGACGGAGCTGCGCCCGACGCTGTTCCTGGCGCAGCTTTCCAACCTGCTGGCCGGCAATATTTCCATCGTTCACAAGGTCACCGGCTCCTCGCGCACCTTCATGGGTGAGGAAGCATCCGGTGTTTCCGCCGTCGAGACGGCCTTCTGGCGCATCAAGTCGGGCGAATCCACCCATGCGCTCGTCGGCGCCGCCTTTGCTGCCGAGCGTCAGGACATGATCCTGCTGACCGAATCGATCGGCGCCAATACGCGCGGCGACTGGGCGCCGCTCTGGTCGCGCACCGGCCTTGAGGGCGGTGGCATAATCCTGGGTTCCGCCGGTGCCTTCCTGGTGCTGGAATCGCGCAAACATGCAGAAGAGCGCGGCGCGCATATCTATGCAACGATTGGTGCCGTCGAAGGCGATCGCGGTAATCGCGCCGGGGGCAATTTCGAAGTGCGCATGGAGCGGCTGCTGAAGCCTGCTGCCGATCTGCCGGCCGAGAGCACGGCGGTTTTCTCCGGCTCGACCGGCATGCATGAGCTTGCTGCCCGCGAAAAGGCAGTGCTCGAGCATCAGCTTCCGGGCGCCGCGATCCGCGGCTTCGGCGGCGTTTCCGGTCACACGCTCGAGGCGCAGTTCACGCTCGGTCTGGGACTCGCAGCGCTTGCCATCGATGCCAAGGCCAAGGTTCCGCCTTTCGATGCCGCGCAAGAGGCACCGATGAAATCAGCTACGAAGGCTGCCGTCGTGACGACAGTTGGACATCAGCGCGGCGAAGGCGTCGCCGTTCTCTCGGCAGAAGCGTGAGGAGTGACTGAAATGACAGCATCCGCTTATAAGGATCATCTCGGCCGTCCGATCGTCGCGGTCACCGGCACGGGCATCATCACTTCGCTCGGCCAGGGTTTGAAGGACAATTGGGCAGCCCTTTCGTCAGGCACATCGGGCATTCACGATATCACCCGCTTCCCGACCGACGGTCTTTCGACACGCATTGCCGGCACGGTCGATTTCATCGGCATCCCGGTGCCGAACGCCGTCGAGCGCTCCTATGCCTTTGCGCGCGAGACGACGATCGAAGCGCTTGCCGATGCCGGTCTTTCCGGCGATTTCAACGGTCCGCTGTTCCTGGCAGCACCGCCGATCGAGCCGGAATGGAGCGCCCGTTTCGAGCTTGCCGACCGTTCGCCGGCCGCCGATCATCCCGGCGATGCCTATGAGCGATTTTTAGCCGCCATGCGCCAGCGTCCCGATCCGGCCTTCCATGAGGCAGCGCTGTTCGGCGCGATCTCCGAGCGTCTGTCCGACCGCTTCGGCACGCGCGGCCTGCCGGTGACGCTGTCGACGGCCTGTGCATCGGGTGTGACGGCGATCCAGCTCGGTATCGAGGCGATCCGCCAGGGCCGCACGGAGCGCGCGCTGACGGTTGCGACCGACGGTTCGCTGAGTGCGGAAGCGCTGATCCGCTTCTCGCTGCTTTCGGCCCTTTCCACGCAGAACGATCCGCCGACCAAGGCCTCCAAGCCCTTCAGCAAGGATCGCGACGGCTTCGTCATTGCCGAGGGTGCGGCGACGCTGGTGCTGGAATCGCTTGAATCCGCCATCGCACGCGGCGCCAGGGTGCTCGGCATCATGAAGGGTGCCGGCGACAAGGCCGACAGCTTCCACCGCACGCGCTCTTCGCCCGATGGCGGTCCGGCGATTGCCACGATCCGCGCAGCGCTCGCCGATGCCGGCATGAGCGAGAACGATATCGGCTATATCAATGCGCACGGCACTTCGACGCCCGAAAACGACAAGATGGAATATGGCTCCATGTCCGCCGTCTTCGGCGAAAGGCTGGTCGGCATTCCGGTATCCTCGAACAAATCGATGATCGGACACACGCTGACGGCGGCAGGAGCGGTCGAGGCGGTGTTCTCGCTGCAGACGATGCTATCCGGCACGCTGCCGCCGACGATCAACTACAACAATCCGGATCCGTCGATCGTTCTCGATGTCGTGCCGAACAAGAAGCGGGAAGCCCAGGTTTCGGCCGTGCTTTCCAACTCTTTCGGCTTCGGCGGGCAGAACGCAAGCCTTGTCATGGCGCTCGAACCGGCATAAGCGGTTCCCGACAAATCAACCGATAAAAAAACGCCCCAGAGGCGAGAGGTTTTGCCATGCGCGCTTTGCAACTGATCGATGACCGCAAGCTTGAGATCACCGACCTGCCGGAACCGGATGCACCGTCGGCCGGCGAAGTGACGCTGCGCGTCAAGGCAGTTGCGCTGAACCATATCGATGTCTGGGGCTGGCGCGGCATGGCATTTGCCAAGCGCAAGATGCCGCTCGTCATCGGCGCGGAAGCCTCTGGCGTCGTCGAGGCGATCGGTCCGGGCGTAGCCAACGTGCTGCCCGGCCAGCTCGTGTCGATCTATGGCGCGCGCACATGCGGCCTCTGCCGTCCCTGCCGCGAAGGCCGCGACAATCTCTGCGAACATGTGTCCGGTGTACACGGCTTCCATCTCGATGGTTTCGCCCAGGAGAAGGTGAACCTGCCGGCGCGTCTGCTTGTTCCGGCGCCTCCCGGCGTCGATGCGATCGGCGCAGCCCTTGCACCCGTCACCTTCGGCACGGTCGAGCATATGCTCTTCGACAATGCCAAGCTCGAGCCGGGCGAGACGATCCTCGTTCATGCTGGCGGTTCGGGCATCGGCACGGCGGCGATCCAGCTTGCCAAGAAGATCGGCTGCACCGTCATCACCACCGTCGGCTCCGACGACAAGATCGAGAAGGCCAAGGCGCTCGGCGCCGATCACGTCATCAATTACCGCACCGATCGTTTCGAGGGCGTGGTGCGCAAGCTCACCAAGAAGAAGGGCGTCGATGTCGTCTTCGAACATGTGGGCAAGGATACCTGGGCGGGCTCCATGCTCTGCATGAAGCGCGGCGGGCGTCTCGTCACCTGCGGCTCGACCTCGGGTGTTTCGACCGAAATGAACCTGATGATGCTCTTCCAGCAGCAGCTTAAGCTCTTGGGATCCTTCGGTTGCCGCATGGAAAACATGGCCGACGCCATGCAGAAGATGGGGCGCGGCCTCGTCCATCCCGTCATCGATACCGAAGTCAGCTTCGACGATATCGACCGCGCGCTGGAGCGCATGGAAACCCGCCAGATCTTCGGCAAGATCATCCTGAAGATGGACTGATCCGCGTGAAGCTTTTCATCACGAGGATCGTTCTGGCGCTGCGGCACTTCCAGCAATGGCTGGTGGCGCAGCTGATGTTCGGCTTCCTGAACTTCCTCAAGCTTTTCCCGGCTGACGGCGCCATGCGCTTTGCCGATTGGCTGACGCGCCGGGTCGGCAAGCGGCTGAAGCGCCACAAGCTGATGCTCTACAATCTGCGCCGGGCCTTCCCGGAAAAGAGCGATGCCGAGCTGGAAGAGATCGCGCTCGAAAGCTGGGGCAATATGGGCCGGCTCGCGGCCGAATATGTTTTTCTCGACCAGCTATTCGATTTCGATCCAACGAGCGACAGGCCGGGCAGAGTGGAAGTCTCGGGCATTCCGATCTTCCTGGAACTGCGCGACAATCCGCGTCCCTTCATCGTCTTTACCGGCCATACCGGCAATTTCGAGCTCTTGCCGGTCGCCGGTAACGCTTTCGGTCTCAGTGTAACCGTGCTCTTTCGCCCGCCGAACAATCCTTATGTGGCGCAGAAGGTGTTCGATTTCCGCAGCGGCCGCATGGGCAAGCTGGTGCCTTCGCATGCCGGCTCTTCCTTTGCGCTTGCCCGTCAGCTCGAGGCAGGGCAGGGCGTTGGCGTGCTCGTCGACCAGAAATTCAGCCGCGGGTTGAAGACGACGTTCTTCGGTCTGGAAACCAAGACCAATCCGCTGCTGCCGAAGCTGGTGCGCCAGTTCAATTGCGAGGTCTATCCGGCCCGATGCATCCGTCTTCCGGGCAATCGCTACCGGCTGGAAATCGAGCCGAAGATGGAGATGCCGCGCGACGAGAAGGGCAACCTGGACCTTCCCGCCACGGCGCAGATGATGAATGACAAGGTGGAAAGCTGGGTGCGCGAATACCCGGCCCAATGGCTGTGGTATCACGACCGGTGGGATATCAAACGTTCCGTCAGCCTGTAAGATTCTGCCTGTAAGTTTTTGCTCCCGATTTATAATCGGTGAAAAGCGACAGGTTTGCGTCAGTTGAAAATGAGCACGGTTCATGTTACGCGTCTCTACTAGGGCGCGTAAAGTGCCTACCGTAAGGCGTAATCTTGCATGAAGCATAGGCCTCGACCGGTGTTCGGAACGTTTCTCAGGAAATGGATATTGGGGGTATCTTGCTTGAGTTGTTCAGGGCCTTTTCCTTGCGCTGCGCGCAGATCGAGGAAGCGATAAGGCTAGGGGATGATGGGCGCGTGGAGGCGCTCGACCGTGATATCCAGCCGCTTGTCGAGGCGATCCTCGCATGCAGGGCATCCAATCTCATCGAAGTCTATATGCAACTTCAGTTTGTAAGCTACCTCATCGCTCAAGACGCCGATGACGGTGCTTTCGTGATGCAATATGCCGCGGTGCTCTCCTATCTGCTCGACCGCTATTTCGGCGCCCATGCGCCGGATTGGCGGGTGCCGTTGCCGGTGGAAATGAAACTCAGGCCGCCGCCCGCCTATGTTCCCGACACCGACAATGGCCAGTTCCTCAATGCGGCGATCCTGCAGACGCTGCCGGACCGCGTGGCGGTGCTGACGAAGGATTACCGCTACCTCTATTCCAATCCCGTCAACTGCGCCCATCTCGGCAAGAATGCCATGCAGCTCATCGGCCGGCATATCCTCGAATTCATCGGCGAAGAACGCTTTGCCGGCGAGGTGAAGGAAAAGCTCGACGCCTGCTTCGACGGCGCGACGGTCGACTACATCTACGAGCGCTCGGYGCGGCGCAGCCGCTGCCGCATGTTGCCGCTGCATGATGCTGCGAGGAAGGTGATCGGCGCGCTGATCACCATCCAGAATATGAACGGCCCCGTATCCGCGGACGTTTAATCCTTGCTCCAGACGGCGAGTTCGTAGCCGTCCTTGTCGAGAAAATGAAAGCGCCGGCCGCCGGGGAAGGGCGTGATCGGTTTTGCTATGGTGCCGCCGGCCTTTTCGACGCTTGCCAGCACGTCTTCCAGCTTCTCGGCATAGAGAATGACGAGCGGGCCGCCTGCGGCTCGCACCGGGCCGAGATTGGTAAAGCCGCCTTTCAATCTTCCGTCGTCGAACTCGCAATAGTTCTCGCCGTAATCCGTGAAGCGCCAGCCGAAGGCCGCACCGTAAAAGGCTTTTGAAGCGCCGATATCTTTCACGTTGAACTCGACATAGTCGATGCGGCGGTCATTTCGAGCATCGTTCTCAGCCATCTAACTTCTCCATCATCGATTTCAGGGACGCCAGATCCTTCTGGATATGGGCGGCGTCGGCTGCGAATTGTTCGTCGGTCATGCCCGGCAGGCGCAGCAGCGTGAACATCACCTCGCAGCCGTCGCCATTCGGCACGATGCGCAGCGCGTTATAGACGCGCAGGCCGGATTCGATGGTGACGGTATGGTCGATGACGCCGAATTCGTTCGGTGGCACGAAGCTCACCCGGACGCTGCCGAGCGGTCCGTGGGCGATCCAGTCCTCGCCATCGGGTTCCAGGCCGCTCGCAAGGCCGGAGGCCCAGAGCGGCATGTTCTCCGGCCTGCCGGCGAAATCATAGACATCGCGCCAGTCTCTTTTGATCGTGATGTGGACGATACGTGCGGGCATTGTGTTCATCGGTCTGTCCTTTTGCTTTGCGTCAGACTAGCAGGCCGGCACGGACCGTCTTGAACAAAACGGTCAGCGGGCCGTCAATTGAGCCAGCATGGCTGATGGCGTCAGTGTCGTCAGGTCGCCGATCTCGCGGGTCATATGCGCCTGGTCGGAAAAGCCGGCTTCGAGGGCGAGGGCGGCCAGGGACAGGGTCTCGCTTGCGCGGCACAAGGCCATGAAACGCTGCAGCCGACGGATGCGTTCCAGCGTCTTGATGCCGTAGCCGAAATGGTGGTGGGCGCGGCGGCGCAATTGCCGTTCGCCGATATCGAGCCTCTGCTGCAGCTCGCCGATGCGGCCGGGCCCATGGTCGGCGGCGGCAAAGATCAGGCGCGCCTCGGGGTCCGGCTCCGCTTCTTCCCCTGCCAGTTCGCTCAAGAGCGTGGCGAAGAGCGAGAGGGCGGCAGCGCCATCCGGACAGTCGGAAAGGCGTGGTTCGATGAGGGCAGCCTTTTTGGGCGCGAGATCGCTGAGGGGAATGGAGAGGCCGGTGATCTCCGACAGGGGCAGCTTCAGCCATGCGGCGCCGGCGCCTGGTGCAAAACGCGCGCCGATAATGCGCATGCCCGGCGCCATCGGCGGGAAGGCGGCGGTGCGGTCCGGCCCGACAGCGAAGAGGCGACCATTCGCGAAAAGCAGGTCGCAATAACCATCGGGCACAATGGCGATCGGGCCTGCGGTTCGAATCTCGTGCGACCAGAGGCAGCGGAAATGCGGCGCAAGGGCAGGCGGGGGCGCATATTCGCGGTAGCGCCCGGCGCTCTTTGCGAGCAGCGGCCCGATATCGACTTGCCTTGCCGCAACAGTCATTTCAGCCTCCCAAACCCATGCATATGGTGCTTCCCCGGCCATTCGAAAAGCCTGTTCCGACAGCCTTTTTTCGACCCGAATCGCCGTCTTCGACCTTGCCGTTTGACCGAGAGAGTGCCACAACATCGCACCATTTCACTCATCGGAGGTTTGTCGTGGAAAAGGCAGAAATCGGACTGATCGGCCTTGCCGTCATGGGGTCCAACCTGGCTCTCAACATTGCGGAAAAGGGCAACAAGATCGCGGTTTTCAACCGCACGCCTGAAAAAACGGATGAATTCTACGAGAGCGCCGGCGATCTGAAGAAGCAGATCATTCCCTGCAAGACGATCGAGGAGTTCGTCGAGGCGATCCGCCCGCCGCGTCCGATCATCATCATGATCAAGGCCGGCGAGCCTGTCGACCAGCAGATGGAGGCGCTGCGCCCGCATCTGGAAAAGAACGACATCATGATCGATGCCGGCAACGCCAATTTCCGCGACACGGTTGCCCGCTTCGACCGCCTCAAGGATACCGGCCTGACCTTCATCGGCATGGGCGTTTCGGGCGGTGAGGAAGGTGCCCGCCACGGTCCGTCGATCATGGTCGGCGGCAAGGAAGAGTCCTGGAAGCGTGTCGAGAAGGTTCTGACCTCTATTGCCGCCAAGTATGATGGCGATCCGTGCGTTGCCTGGCTCGGCAATGACGGCGCCGGCCATTTCGTCAAGACGATCCATAACGGCATCGAATATGCCGACATGCAGATGATCGCCGAAATCTACGGCATCCTGCGCGACGGCCTCGGCAAGAGCGCATCGGAAATCTCCAGCATCTTCGGCGAATGGAACAAGGGCCGCCTGAACTCCTACCTGATCGAAATCTCCGAGAAGGTTCTGGCCGCCACCGACCCGATCTCCAAGACGCCGATGGTCGACATGATCCTCGACAAGGCGGGCCAGAAGGGCACCGGCAAGTGGTCGGCGATCGAAGCGCAGAACATGGGCATTCCTGCAACCGGTATCGAAGCTGCCGTTGCCGCCCGCAGCCTGTCCTCGATGAAGGACCAGCGCGAAGCCGCCCAGAAGATCTTCGGTGACCTCGGTACTGCCTTCCCGGTCGCCTACGGCCCCGAGTTCAACAAGGATCTGGAACTGGCGCTGTTTGCCGGCAAAATCGGCGCCTATGCGCAGGGCTTTGCGGTGATGGCGGAAGCTTCCAAGGAGTTCAACTGGTCGCTGCCGATGCCTGTCATCGCCCGTATCTGGCGCGCAGGCTGCATCATTCGCTCGCAGTTCCTGGATGAGATCACCAAGGCCTTCACCGATGCGCCTGACGCGGCAAACCTCATCGTCACGCCGGCCTTCTCGGCCATGGTCAAGGAATCGATCCCGGCACTGCGCCGCGTCGTCACCGCAGCTCTGGCCGCCGGCCTGCCGGTTCCGGCGCTGGTCTCGGCGCTCAGCTATTTCGACGCCTACCGCCAGGGCCGCGGCACTGCCAACCTGATCCAGGCGCAGCGCGACTTCTTCGGCGCCCACGGCTTCGACCGCCTCGACGGCAAGGACTTCCACCACGGCCCCTGGGGCAGTGGTGCATCGACCTTCTGAGGTTTGCGAAAACAGAGTTGAAAGCCCGGCCATTGTGCCGGGCTTTTTGTTAGCCTGCCTCGAAGCGGCTGATTGTAATCGGGAGGTCCATAATATGCTCCACCATGCATCTTTCGGGGTGGCCGATATCGAACGAGCCGCGCGGTTCTATGATGCCGCCCTCGGCGCGCTTGGCTATGTCAGGGTCTGGGAGGATCTGCGCCCCGGCGAGGCCGGACAGGCCGTCGGCTATGGTGTGCCCGGCGGCGGCGACAAGCTGGCGATCAAATCGGTCGAGGCGGGGCAGGGTGCGCCGGGTRCGGGCTTCCATCTGGCCTTTGCCGCGCCGGATCAGCGGTCGGTCATTGATTTCCATGCCGCAGCGCTTTCCCAGGGTGGCGTCGATAATGGTGCGCCGGGGCTCAGGCAGCACTACGGGCCGAATTACTTTGCTGCATTTGTCATCGATCCCGATGGATATCGTATCGAGGCGGTTTTCAAGCAGGTGAAGTGAGGCTGGCGCGCCGAGTGGAACAGAGCTGCGGACGTATATCCGGTACGCCGCAGTTCACGTTGTGATGTGGAATACCCCCGCCAGACATTAGAACGACGCTGCACAACACTCGCACAAGCTCGCCGCCGCATTTAGGTTGAGGCCGACCCGCCGGACAGAGGGGACCATCATGCGACCGATTTCCACCTTTCTCATTACCTTCTGCCTCGGCCTCCTCTTCACCGCATCAGCAGAAGCCGCGGGCTTCAATTGCGCCAAGGCAGCCAGCGCCGACGAAAAGATCGTCTGCGGCGATACTCAGCTTTCCCACCTCGACGATGTCTTCAATGCCCGCTATGGCGCGGCACGGAAGACAGCTCCCGATGAGGATGATGTCGTCCACTCGGCCCGTAATTTCCTGGCCGACCGGCGTGATTGCGGTAACGACCGGGCCTGTATCCTCGGCGCCTATCTCGCCATTCTCTGGGAGATATCACCGGACAAGAGCAGCTTCATGCAGGGCATCTCCGCGAAGTCGCTGACGGGCGGCAAGCAGCCCGGGACTTCGGACATCCCGACAAAAGCCGGGCAATGCGCTGCAACCACGATCCTGGCGGTGCATCCGCGCGTCGAGAGTGGCGACGCACCTGTGACCGATGAGGATTTTGGAAATGGCACGGGCATCGATTATGCCAATGACGGCTACCAGGTCTCGTATAACCGCGAGGAGATGCTGATCCGCTCCAAGCCCGGCGATCCGGTCACCCAATGCCTGGTAGAGATCGATCGCGACTGCGAGCCGGATGAGGATGGCCGGCTTTTCCTCGTCACCAATGGCAGGACGAAAGAAAGCTGGATACTGCCCGATGCGCAGCACAAGTGCGGGGGCTGAACGGCTTTCCGTATCTCGTCTCTTGCCGCGCGCTGCCTATTCTGAAAGGGCAGGGCCGGGATCTTATGGCTTAAGGCGAGCAAGCGCCGTCCGGACTTATTTTGGCAGGGGATAAAATGATCAGGGAATCCATCGACCACGCGGCTTTGGCCCGGCAGATCGCCGACATCGCCACGCTGGAGGGCGAATTCGTGCTCCGTTCGGGCCAGGTATCGCACCGCTATTTCGACAAATACCGTTTCGAAGGCACGCCGGCTCTCCTGAAGCCGCTGGCGCAGGCAATGGCAGCCCTTCTGCCCGCCGATACCGAAATCATCGCCGGGCTGGAACTCGGCGGTGTGCCGCTCGCGACTGCGATCTCGCTGGAAACCGGCCTGCCCGCCGCCTTCATCCGCAAGGAGGCCAAGACCTATGGCACCTGCCGGGCGATCGAGGGGCAGGACGTGGCTGGCCGGCGCGTGACCTTCATCGAGGATGTGATCAGCACTGGCGGTGCCGTGAAGGATGCCTACCAGCTGGCGATTGGGGAGAAGGCAGAGGTGCTTGGTGTCGTCTGCGCGATCTGGCGCGGCGAGGGCGCCGCGCGCATCGATGGCGTGCCCGAGCTTGGGGTATTCCCGGTGTTTACGCGGGCGGATCTGGAGAACGCGCGGTAGGCAAGTACGGCTCCGGGTTCTGCCGTGCGAAAACGGCGAGCGGAAGGCGCTTTTCGGCGCAAGCACAGACCGCGTGCGCCTACCGCGAAAGGCGTGCGATGAGTTCTTCCTTTTTCTTGAAAGCGTCGGGGATGCTGCCGTTTGCAAGCGAGGCGTTACAATCGTCCAGTGCCTTCTGCAATTCGCCCAGCTCCATATAGGCATAGCAGCGATTGTTGTAGCTCACTGCCACATTGTCCTTGGCGGTGACACGGGTGTCGTAGAGGTAGGGATACCTATTGAGAAGGTCGAGCGCGCCTTTGTTGTCCTTTCGGTTGAAATAGATCATCGAAAGCTCGATCGCTGCCTGCGCGCGTCTGTCGTCCTGCGAGTTCGCGACCTCCGTCAGGTCTTCTATGGCTTTCTCGTCATTCTTCATGGCCTGATACACGAGG
Organism: Rhizobium sp. 05N49; assembly: GCF_056396805.1. Lineage (NCBI taxonomy): Bacteria > Pseudomonadati > Pseudomonadota > Alphaproteobacteria > Hyphomicrobiales > Rhizobiaceae > Rhizobium > Rhizobium sp. 05N49. Next base: position 308,126 of record NZ_JBFTME010000001.1, on the reverse strand, counting down.
CCACGCCAGTAACGCGCTTCGACGGCACTCTGCGGATCGGCAGTAATCTGCGAGCACTCGTCGAGTGCTGCTTCATATTGCTTGATCTGATAGTTGCCGAAGCAAAGATAGACGCGGTTGGAAGCCTTGCCATTGAGTGCCAGCGCAGCCTTTGCCGAATCGATCATCTCGGCCGGCCGTCGATACCGTGAGTAGATCCAGGCCAGGCTTTCATGGATTTCGGCGATCTCCATGTCTTTCTGCTCCTGCGTCGGGAACGGAGCAGTTTCTATGTTCGACAGGGCTTCCTTGTATTTGGTGATCGCGTTGTCATAAAATCTCTTGTTGAGCCAGGATCCCGCGACAAGCTCATCGATGATGAAGTTGTGCTTGCCGCCGTCCGTTTCTACAAGGCGTGGATCGGCACCATAGCTGTCGGCCGCAATCTGCAGCAAACGACCTGAGTAGGATTCTCCGCCCGATTCCGAAATCATATGCGACAGGATATCGGCGACCGCCGCGTTCGTTTCATACTCATTGATCTGGCCGAACTGCCGCAGAGTCTTTGCCGCGTCAGCATCGAGACCCGGCCGAAGAGTCTGCTTCATGAAATCCTCAAAGCAGGACGCATAAGCGTCGCCCTGCTGGCCGTGACAGGTCGTTCCGGCCGTCTCGAGCAGATATTGATAGAGCTGCAGGGACAGCAATTTCAGTGGTGAGCCATCCGGTGCGCTTGCGCCATACCGGTCGACGAAGGCGTACATCATGTTGATGTCGCCTCCCCATTTTGGCTGCAAGGTTGAAAGCACGACCTTGTAGAGAGGCATGTAGTGCGGATAGACCGCTGTCGCCTGGTCTAGAGCGTCGTTGAGTTGCGATGTCGCGCCATAGCCGCGCAGCATGTTCACCTGCAAATACAGGCCGTATGCCGAACTCGGGTCGAGCTTCAGGGCCTGGGTAACATCGGCGGTGCCTTTTTGCAGGATGCTGGCAAAGGCGTCTTGTGATTGTTTGTCCGTTTCCGTGCTGAATCTGTGACCGCGCTTGTACCATGCGAGGTCGTAATAATATTGCGCGCGGATGAGGCGTGGCAGCGGATCCAACGGAGCGTGATCAACCCAAGCCGAAAGATTGCGCTCGAAAGACGTGTCGCTGAGATCGGAAATGGCTTTGACGAAGTCGTCGAAAGGATAGAACGTCCAGATTTTGGCGCGGCTCGCCGAAAGCGTCTCGCTCGAGAGCTTTGTCGCGGTGTCAAAATCTCCCTGCTTGATAGCATCCTGCACCAGCTTGGCGCGGATGAAGGGAAGCTTGTTTCGTTGACCGGTTGGACGTGCGCCAGTCGCATCCTGGTTGCTGTCGGAAATGCCCCCGCAGGGACCAGTTTGATGCCTCCAGCCTGGACAGGGCGGCGGAGGGCATGAACCGCTCTCCCACCCATATGCCGGTCACCAGGATGCCCACGCCGACCGCGGCCAGCAGGAAAAGCATCAATGGATTTCGTCCTGCGTTGATCGTCGCCATGTGGTCCAGCCCAGGGGAATATATGCCCGACAGGAGCCGCCGAGATCGGGATATTCCGCAAGCCTACGTTGTATCAAGCTGGATGGTGCTACAAGAGTGCGGCAGGGTGGGCTGCAGCTATTGTTGCCGATTAAGCAAACAGTTCGTTTACATAGGCTCGCCTGGAGTCGAAAAATTGCGCGAACGGGTGGACGACATTACCACGGGCGAGCGGAGCTTCGAATTTGTTCCATGCGTGCCCGCACCCGAACCTCAGCCGGAATGTGAATGGCCGTACGGCAAATCCTCAGATTGGCGTTCTCTACCGCCCGTCCGGCCATTCCGGCTTGCTGATGCTCTGCAGCAGTTCGGCGTCCACGCCATCGATGCGCGCAATCACCTGCTTGGCCATCTCGCGCCCGGCGTGGCGGACGTCTTCGTGGGCGGTGATGATCTCGGGGCGGATCCAGTTGAGGATAGACGCGGATTGCTTGGAGACGAGGTCGACGTCGTGGCCGAGRCGTTTGCCGGCGGCTTCGATGCCGGCGTTGACGGCGATGGTGGCGCTGCCGGCCGACGAGACAATCCCATCGGGGGCGCCGGGGGAGCGCATCAGCTGCTCCACGGCGTTGCGGATTTCGGCGAGCGGGGCGTCGATGTTGACACGCAGCGGCACTTCCTCGGCGCCGTAATCGTGCAGGCCGGTCTGAAAGCCTATGCGGGTGTGCGTGTAGTAGGTGAGCTTGCTCGGCGGCTGCAGCAGGGCGATGCGCTTGCGGCCGCGCTTGACGAGCTTCTCGACTGCCTGGTGGGCATAAGCCTCGTTGTCGAAGTCGTGATAGGGGTGGACGAGGCCGGCATCGGTGCGGCCATGGGTGGTAAAGGGCATGCCGCTTTCCGCGAGCAGGCGCACGCGCGGATCGTCAGGCTCGACGCGCGAGATGATGACGCCGTCCGCCGAGCCGGTGTCGAGAATATAGCGCACCGGCAGCATGGGATCCTTGCTGTGCGAATGCGGGGTGACGACGATATGGTAGGGGGTGCCGGTCAGGACCTCGGAAATGCCGAAGACCATCTGGCTGGAAAAGCCCATGATCTCCTCGTCGATGCTGAGCACGAGGGCGATGACATTGGTCTTGCCGGTTCTCAGGCGCACGCCGGCCCGGTTCGGCTGGTAGCCGAGCTGACGGGCGACCATGCGCACGCGTTCCTTGGTTTCCGCGCCAATATCCGGTGCATCTTTCAGTGCCCGCGATACGGTGGTCACGCCAAGGCCCGTCATGAAGGCGATCGTCTTCAATGTCGGGCGCTCGCGCGGAACGGAACCGGATGCCGCTCCGCCGAAATTTCCGTTGTTTTCCATCCCTCTAGGCCCGCCTCGCGCGATTTGCTTCGCCTTATAGAGGCTTTTCGCCGCGCTGTAAGTACGCCGCCGCGGAAAAGCTCTCCTCCCTGAGCCAGACAATCTGTAACGATACAGTAGAAATGTCGAGCGCTTTTTCTGACCAGCGTTGCATAGGGATCCTCTCTGGTTGAATCGCCTGTCCCGCACACGATTTTTTGCACCTGCGAAGCCAGGAAAGGTTGAAATTATCAGATTAATCAAAAATTAGTCAGCCAAATCAAATGTATAATACAATACCGCAATTGCGAAATTGCTTGCTTACGCTTTTCTTGTGAAGCAAAGGTAGAGCCGTTAATTGCCCTCATAGGATGTAATGGTGACTTTCACAGAAAATTTTACGAGCGGGCGGTTGCGCGGATAAATCGATTGCTCTAAGTTTTTCCGGCAACGTTTCAGTGAGGGAGGAGAACTCATGAAAATCCGTATTATGGCGGCTGTGCTTGCCGCTTCCGTAGCTATTCCTTTTGGCGCCGCAAAGGCTACCGATCTCGAAGTCACCCATTGGTGGACCTCTGGCGGCGAAGCTGCCGCCGTGGCTGAGCTGGCAAAGGCATTCGACGCCACCGGCAACCACTGGGTGGACGGCGCAATTGCCGGTTCCGGCAGCACCGCACGCCCGATCATGATCAGCCGCATCACCGGCGGTGACCCGATGGGTGCGACCCAGTTCAACCACGGCCGCCAGGCCGAGGAACTCGTCCAGGCCGGCCTGATGAAGGACCTGACCGATGTGGCGACCGCAGGCAAATGGAAGGACATCATCCGTCCGTCGACCCTGCTCGATTCCTGCACGATCGACGGCAAGATCTATTGCGCACCGGTCAACATCCACTCCTGGCAGTGGCTGTGGCTGTCGAATGCAGCCTTCCAGAAGGCTGGCGTTGCGGTTCCGAAGAACTGGGATGAATTCGTCGCTGCCGCTCCGGCCCTGGAAAAGGCCGGCATCGTTCCCCTCGCGGTCGGCGGTCAGGGCTGGCAGGCTAGCGGCGCCTTCAACGTTCTCATGATCGCCATCGGCGGTAAGGACAACTACCTGAAGGTCTTCAAGGACAAGGATGCCAAAGTGGCAGCCGGCCCCGAGATCGCCAAGGTGTTCAAGGCTGCCGACGATGCGCGCCGCATGTCCAAGGGCAGCAACGTGCAGGACTGGAACCAGGCCACCAATCTCGTCATCACCGGCAAGGCCGGCGGCCAGATCATGGGTGACTGGGCGCAGGGCGAATTCCAGGTCGCCAAGCAGGTTGCCGGCAAGGACTATACCTGCCTTCCGGGCCTCGGCGTGAACGAGATCATCTCGACCAGCGGTGACGCCTTCTACTTCCCGCTCCAGAAGGATGCCGAGAAGGCTAAGGCTCAGGACGTGCTTGCCGCCACGCTTCTCGACCCGAAGACGCAGGTTGCCTTCAACCTGAAGAAGGGCTCGCTGCCGGTTCGCGGTGACGTCGATATCTCGGCCGCCAACGACTGCATGAAGAAGGGTCTCGAAATCCTCGCCAAGGGCAATATCGTCACCAGCTCCGATCAGCTCGCTTCGCCGGATACGACAAAGCAGATCGAAGACCTCTTCGCCGAGTTCTTCGCCAATACCACGATGACGCCCGACGCAGCGCAGAAGCGCTTCGCCGACATCATCGCCGCCGCCGACTGATCCTCGGTCCTCAAGCCCATCAGGTCCGGTCCTGCGCATTGCAGGACCGGATCGCGCCGCCCTGATCTCCGGTCCTTCCGGCGACGTCACGTCACACCCGGGTGCGATCGCGCCAGGACCGCGTTGCGGTCGAGACGGGGGCGGGAAGGGTGGCCGTCTTCGGATGGAGCCCCGATCACCGAAGCGACCGTGCTTCAGGAGGAAACTCAATGACAGGTCAAGCGAAAGCCGGCCGACCGTTTAAACTATTCCGCAATCTGAATTCGAAGATTGCTTCCATTCCCATGATCCTCACCGCCATGGTCATCTTTCTCGGTGGCACGGTCTGGACGGTGGTTTATTCCTTCACCAATTCCAAGCTCCTGCCGCGATTGAACTTCGTCGGCATCGAGCAATATCAGCGTCTCTGGGCCGCCCCGCGCTGGGTCGTGTCCATCGAGAATCTGGCGATCTACGGCGTTCTGTCGCTGATCTTCAGCCTGGTCATCGGTTTCATGCTGGCGGCTCTCATGGATCAGAAGATCCGTTTCGAGAATACGTTCCGCACGATCTTCCTCTATCCCTTCGCGCTGTCCTTCATCGTCACCGGTCTCGTGTGGCAGTGGATCCTCAATCCGGAATTCGGGGTCCAGGCGGTCGTGCGGTCGCTGGGATGGACGAGTTTCAGTTTCGATCCGCTCTATACGTCCGAAATCGTCATCTACGGGGTATTGATCGCCGCCCTCTGGCAGGGCACCGGCCTCGTGATGTGCCTGATGCTCGCCGGACTTCGCGGCATCGACGAGGATATCTGGAAGGCTTCCCGCGTCGACGGCATTCCGATGTGGCGGACCTATCTCTTCGTCGTCATTCCGATGATGCGCCCGGTGTTCATCACCACGCTCGTCATCATCGCCAGCGGTATCGTCAAGGTCTACGACCTCGTGGTCGCCCAGACCAGCGGCGGTCCGGGCATCTCGTCGGAAGTGCCGGCAAAATACGTCTACGACTACATGTTCCAGGCGCAGAATCTCGGTCAGGGCTTCGCGGCTTCGACCATGATGCTGGTGACAGTAGCGATCATCATCGTTCCCTGGGCATATCTGGAATTTGGCGGAGGGCGCAAACGTGGCTGACAATATCGCTCTCAAGGCCGTCAACGACGGCGATACTTCCCTCCAGAAGGGGGCGGTTTCCGGTCCGGCCGGACCAAAGCCGCGGCCGGTGGTTTCGGCCCGCAACATCATCGTCTACGGCACGCTTTTCGTGGCCGCCGTCTACTATCTGATCCCGCTTTACGTGATGGTCGTCACGTCGCTCAAGGGGATGCCGGAGATCCGGCTCGGCAACATTTTCGCACCGCCAATGGAAATCACCTTCGAACCCTGGGTCAAGGCCTGGGCGACCGCCTGCACCGGCCTGAACTGCGATGGTCTTTCGCGCGGTTTCTGGAACTCGGTCCGCATCACCGTTCCGTCGGTCATCGTTTCCATCGCGATCGCCTCGGTCAATGGTTATGCGCTGGCGAACTGGCGCTTCAAGGGATCGGAATTCTTCTTCTCGGTCCTCATCATCGGCGCCTTCATTCCCTATCAGGTCATGATCTATCCGATCGTCATCATCCTGCGCGAAATCGGCATCTACGGATCGCTCACCGGCCTCATCATCGTGCATTCGATCTTCGGCATGCCGATCCTGACGCTGCTGTTCCGCAACTACTTCGTGTCTCTGCCGGAGGAACTGTTCAAGGCGGCGCGTGTCGACGGGGCGGGCTTCTGGCAGATCTTCCTGCAGATAATGCTGCCGATGTCGCTGCCGATCTTCGTCGTCGCGATGATCCTGCAGGTCACCGGCATCTGGAACGACTTCCTGTTCGGCGTGGTCTTCACCCGGCCGGACACCTATCCGATGACCGTACAGCTCAACAACATCGTCAATTCCGTCCAGGGCGTGAAGGAATACAACGTCAACATGGCCGCAACGATCCTGACAGGACTCGTGCCGCTCGTCGTCTATTTCGTGTCGGGGCGACTTTTCGTCCGTGGCATCGCCGCTGGCGCAGTGAAGGGTTGATCCAATGAACATGAATGCAAGTGTCTCCATCAAGGACCTGTCGCTGAACTTCGGTGCGGTCAGCGTGCTCAAGGATCTGAACCTCGACATCAACGACGGCGAATTCCTGGTGCTTCTCGGCTCTTCGGGCTGCGGCAAGTCGACCCTGCTGAACTGCATTGCCGGGCTGCTCGACGCCTCGGAAGGGCAGATCTTCATCAAGGGCAAGAACGTCACCTGGGAAGAGCCCAAGGACCGCGGCATCGGCATGGTGTTCCAGTCCTACGCGCTTTATCCGCAGATGACTGTCGAGAAGAACCTCTCCTTCGGCCTTCGCGTCGCCAAGGTGCCGCAGTCCGAGATCGACAAGCGCGTGGCGCGTGCCTCCGAGATCCTGCAGATCCAGCCGCTCCTGAAGCGCAAGCCGGCCGAGCTTTCCGGCGGCCAGCGCCAGCGCGTGGCGATCGGCCGCGCCCTGGTGCGCGATGTCGACGTCTTCCTTTTCGACGAGCCGCTGTCGAACCTCGACGCCAAGCTGCGCTCGGAACTGCGCGTCGAAATCAAGCGTCTGCACCAGTCGCTGAAGAACACGATGATCTACGTCACGCACGACCAGATCGAGGCGCTGACGCTCGCCGACCGTATCGCCATCATGAAGAGCGGCATCATCCAGCAGCTCGACGATCCGACGACGATCTACAACAGGCCGCGCAATCTCTTCGTCGCCGGCTTCATCGGCTCGCCGTCCATGAATTTCCTGCAGGGCGAACTGGTGAAATCAGGCGATGGCATTGCTTTTGCCGCCAACGGCGTGAATTTCTCGCTCGCCGCCTATGACGGCGTGGAGAAGCTGCAGCCCGGCCGCAAGGTGGTGCTCGGCGTTCGCCCCGAGCATATCAAGGTCAACGAGAATACCGGCGGCGAAGAGCACGACGCCACCGTCGACATCGAAGAACCGATGGGTGCGGACAATCTTCTCTGGCTGAAACATGCCGGTCACACCATGTCGGTACGCATCAATGGTGCGCGCCGCTTCAATGTCGGCAGCAAGGTGAAGCTCAGCTTCGACATGGCGCTCGCCTCGGTCTTCGATGCCGAAAGCGAGCTGCGCCTCTAGAAAGTTCTGCGGGCGGCGCCGGAAACGGCGTCGCCCGATCCTCCAATTGGCCGTCTGGCCAGCCAATTTCGGCCGCAGTCCGGCTTGCCCGGCACTCCCAGGAGCGGCGCGATCAGGATAAGACTATGACATCCTTGCCGAAGAACGGTTTCAACATCGAACTTTCGGGTTCGTGGCAGCTTGCTTCCGCCGATGGCGAGATCCGCAGCGTCATCACGCTGCCGGGCGACGTGCACACGGCGCTGCACCGCGCGGGACTGATCCCGGATCCCTATTTCGGCCGAAACGAGGAAAAGGTGCAGTGGGTCGCCGAGCGCGAATGGACGGTGGAGCGCAGCTTCACGCTTCCTGACGCCGAGGGCGACTGGTATCTCGACATCGATTATCTCGACACGGTCGCCAGCGTCCACGTCAACGGCTTCCTGGCGCTCGAAGCCGATAACAGCTTCCGCCGCTACCGGCCGGATGTTTCGAGCATGCTGAAGAAGGGTGAGAACACGATCCGCATCGTGTTTGCCTCTAACGTCGCAGCCGGTGCTGCGCGGCAAAAGCAGCAGCCCTTCTATATTCCCTACAGCACCGGCAACTCGCCGATCCCTGACGGCAACATGCTGCGCAAGGCGCAGTGCCATTTCGGCTGGGACTGGAATATCGCGATCGCCCCGCTCGGGCTTTACGGCACGATTGCGCTGAAGAAGCTGGAGACTGCGCGCATCGAGCATGTTCTGACGCGCCAGACGCACAATTCCGACGGTTCGGTGGAACTGCAGGTCACGGCGACGCTTTTTGCCAAGGATCCCGGCATCGCGCAGCTTTATTTCGATCTCGACGGCGAGCGCGTAAGGCTCGATGTCGGCGTCAGTGCCGGCGAGACGAACGTCAACCACGTCTTCCAGATCGACAATCCGCGCCTCTGGTGGCCCTCGGGCAGCGGCGAGCAGGCGCTCTATACGCTGACCGTCGAACTGCCGTCCGACAGCGTGACGAAGCAGATCGGGTTGCGCACCATCGAGCTCATCACCACGCCGGATGCTGCCGGCAGCCGCTTCGCCTTCAAGGTCAACGGCCGTGAAATCTTCTGCCGCGGCGCCAACTGGATTCCCGCGGACGCGCTCTTCTCGCTATCTTCGGAGGAAAAGACAGAGGATCTCTTGCAGTCGGCCAAGGCCGCCAACATGAACATGATCCGTGTGTGGGGCGGTGGCCTCTACGAACACGACTGGTTCTACGATATCTGCGACCGGCTCGGGCTCATGGTCTGGCAGGACTTCATGTTCGCCTGCAACCTCTATCCCTCGACCGAGGATTTCCTGGAGAATGTTGCGGTCGAAGTGGATTATCAGGTCCGCCGGCTCTCTTCGCATGCCTCGATCGCACTCTGGTGCGGCGATAACGAGCTCGTCGGCGCGCTCACCTGGTTCGAGGAGTCCCGCAAGGATCGTGACCGCTATCTCGTTTCCTACGATCGCCTGAATCGCACCATCGAAGTGGCGGTGAAGAAGGCGTTGCCCGGCGCCCTCTGGTGGCCGTCGAGTCCGGCCTCCGGCTATCTCGACTATGGCGATGCCTGGCATGCCGATGGTTCCGGCGACATGCATTACTGGTCGGTCTGGCACGAGAACAAGTCGTTCGACAATTACCGCTCGGTGCGCCCGCGCTTCTGCTCGGAATTCGGCTTCCAGTCCTATACGTCGCTGCCCGTCATCAAGACCTATGCCGACGCCAAGGACATGAACGTGGCGTCGCCCGTCATGGAGCTGCACCAGAAGAATGCCGGCGGCAACGAACGTATTGCCGGCACGATGTTCCGATACTTCCGCTTCCCTAAGGATTTCCCGAATTTCGTCTATCTCTCGCAGATCCAGCAGGGTCTCGCGATCAAGACGGCGGTGGAATACTGGCGTTCGCTGAAGCCGCATTGCATGGGCACGATCTACTGGCAGCTCAACGATACCTGGCCGGTCGCGTCCTGGTCGAGCCTCGATTACGGCGGGCGCTGGAAGGCGATGCACTATCTCGTCAAGCGCTTCTTCCAGCCGGTGGCGGTGGCCGCGATCCCCTCGGAGGATGGTAAGTCGATCCGCTTCTCGCTGGTCAATGACACGCTCGAAGATGTCAGCGTCGATCTTTCGATCTCGATCCTGACGATGAAGGGCGAGCGCAAGCATCTGAAGAACGTGCAGGCCATGTGCGCGCCGGATGCGGCCTGCACTGCCACCACGCTCGACGTGTCGGAGATTCTCGAGGGCACACTGCTTGCCTGGCATTTCACCGCCTCCAATGGCATGGGCGGCGAGGGGCATTTCGTCAACGGCACCTACAAGGCGCTGGAACTGGAGCCGGCGGGTCTTTCCGTCGTCCGCGAATTCGTCGAGGAGAACGGCTCGATCGACCTCGACGTCACCGCCAAGGGCCTGGCGCTCTTCGTGATGATCGAGACAGATGTTGACGGCAAATATTCCGACAATGCCTTCGACCTGGCTGCCGGCGAAAGCCGCCGCATCACCTTCACCCCGGCAAAGCCTCTCGAAAAGGGCAAGCTGCCGGAATTCCGCTTCTATGACCTGCATTCCTGCCAGTCGGCAGATTGATCTTACGTGAGAACGGGCACGAGGCCCGAGGAGGATGACATGACCAAGCTCAGCTATCAGCTCTATAGCGCCCGCAATTTCCCGCCGCTTTCGGCGATCTTCGAAAAGCTCGGCAAGGCCGGTTACGCCGAAGTCGAAGGTTTCGGCGGCATCTATGCGGAACTCGATGAGGCTGGCCTCAAGAGCCTGCGCGCCGATCTCGACAAGAATGGCCTCGTGATGGCGACCGGCCATTTCAGCCCCGATTTCCTCGACGGCAATGTCGAGAAGTCGCTGCAGATCGCCAAGATCCTCGGCATGGATTCGATCTATGCGCCGCACCTGATGCCCGACCAGCGCCCGACGGATGCAGCCGGCTGGCTCGCTTTCGGCAAGCGCCTGCAGGAAATGAGCAAGCCCTACAAGGATGCGGGCTATGAATTCGGCTGGCACAATCACGACTTCGAATTCGTGAAGCTTTCGGACGGTTCGCTGCCGATCGAGCGCATCTTCGAAGGTGCGCCCGGCATCACCTGGGAAGCGGATATCGCCTGGGTCGTTCGCGGCGGTGCCGATCCCTATGCTTGGGTCGAAAAGCTCGGTGACCGTATCAGCGCCGTCCATGTCAAGGATATCGCACCGGCTGGTGAAGCCACGGACGAAGGCGGCTGGGCCGATGTCGGCCATGGCACGATCGGCTGGGCGAAGCTGCTTCCGGTCGTCAAGGCAAAGACCAAGGCCAAGCATTTCGTCGTCGAGCACGACAATCCAAATGATATCGACCGCAACATCACGCGCTCGATCGCTTCCTTCAAGACCTACTGAGGCAGATCATGACCAAGGAACTTGGCGTCGGCATCATCGGATGCGGCAACATCTCCACCACCTACTTTTCGCTGTCACCGCTCTTCAAGGGGCTGAAGGTGCTGGCCTGCGCCGATATCAACGCGCAGGCTGCAAAGCAGCGCGCCGAAGAATATGGCGTTGTCGCGCAGACGATCGAAGAGCTTCTCGCCAATGACGAGATCGACGTCGTCGTCAACCTGACGATCCCGGATGCGCATTATCCGGTGTCGAAGGCAGCGCTCGAAGCCGGCAAGCACGTTTACTCGGAAAAGCCGCTCGTGCTGACGCTCGAGCAGGGCGAAGAGCTTCGCCGCATCGCCAAGGAAAAGGGCCTCGCCGTCGGCTGCGCGCCCGATACATTCCTCGGCGGCGCGCACCAGCTTGCGCGCAAATTTATCGACGACGGCGGTATTGGCCGCATCACGTCGGGCGCCTGCTACGTCATGGGCCCGGGGATGGAAATGTGGCACCCGAACCCGGACTTCTTCTTCCTGCCGGGCGGCGGCCCGATCCTCGACATGGGGCCGTATTACATCGCCAACCTGATCAACCTGGTCGGTCCGGTGAAGCGCGTTGCCGGCCTGACGTCGATGGCATCGGAAACCCGCACCATCACCAGCCAGCCGCGCAATGGCGAGATCATCCCGGTCAAGACGCCGACGACGATCCAGGCGCTCCTGGAATTCGTTTCCGGCGCAACCATCACGCTGACGGCAAGCTGGGATGTCTGGTCGCACCGCCATGCCAATATGGAGCTCTACGGCACSGATGGYTCGMTCTACGTGCCGGACCCGAACTTCTTCGGCGGCGTCGTAGAGGCCAGCGGCCGCGACAAGGACATCAAGGCGCTGGAAGCCTGGGACCACCCGTTCGGCAAGTTCAACCAGGAAAGCCCGAACGGCCCGCGCGCCAACTACCGCACGGCCGGCCTTGCCGACATGGCCATGGCGCTGATCGAGGGCCGCGATGCACGCTGCTCACTCGACCGCACGCTGCACGGCGTCGACATCATGACTTCGATCCTGAAGTCGGGTGCAGAAGGCCGGTTCGTGGATCTCACCACGACCTGCACGCAGCCGGCGGCGCTCGGTATCGAAGAGGCGCAGGCGCTGCTGAAGTAAGGGGAGGGCGCGCCGTGCGTTCGTCGTGTGGCGCGCTTGCTCAATTTTTCCGTCATCCTCGGGCTTGTCCCGAGGATCTGCCGCGCCATCAGTAGATCCTCGGGACAAGCCCGAGGATGACGACATTGGACGGTAGAGCGCTGTCCACGAAACAGGCATGCACGTGAAGTTGTCGAGAACACGCGCCACGCGCTTGCCGTATCGGTGTGCTTGATCCAATAGTGCCGTCGCGCCCGGCCCCATACGAGGGGCAGCGACGTTTTCAGCTTTCGACTGCCGCCTGATGCGGTCACGAAAGAGAAGCACTTTTACAGGTTGAGGAGACCTCAGATGAGCTGGCAACCGGCCGAAGACCGTTATTCGAAGATGAAATATAACCGCACGGGCCGTTCCGGCCTGAAGCTGCCGGCCGTTTCCCTCGGCCTGTGGCACAATTTCGGCGGCGACACCCCGCATGACCGCAAGGTCGACATGTGCCGCACGGCTTTCGATCTCGGCATTACCCATTTCGATCTCGCCAACAATTACGGCCCGCCGCCCGGCAGCGCCGAGACGGCGTTCGGCGAGATCCTGCGCACCGATTTCGCCGGCCTGCGCGACGAGCTGATCATCTCTTCCAAGGCCGGCTACGACATGTGGCCGGGTCCTTACGGCGAGTGGGGCAGCCGCAAGTATCTCGTCGCCTCCTGCGACCAGAGCCTTGAGCGCATGGGCCTCGACTATGTCGACATCTTCTATTCGCACCGTTTCGATCCGGAGACCCCGCTGGAAGAAACCTGCGGTGGGCTCGACTATATCGTGCGCTCGGGCCGCGCGCTCTATGTCGGCATTTCCTCCTACAATTCGCAGCGCACCCGCGAGGCAGCCGCGATCCTGAAGGATCTCGGCACGCCGTGCCTCATCCACCAGCCGAGCTATTCCATGCTCAACCGCTGGGTCGAGGACGACAAGCTGCTCGATACGCTCGATGAGGTCGGCATGGGCTCGATCGTGTTCTCGCCGCTTGCCCAGGGCATGCTGACGACGAAATATCTCGGCGGCATTCCCGCCGACAGCCGCGCGGCGCAGAACCACTTCCTCAAGAAGGACTTCATCCGTCCTTCGATCATCGACAATATCAAGAAGCTCAACGAGATCGCCGAAAAGCGCGGCCAGACGCTGGCGCAGATGGCGATCGCCTGGGTGCTGCGCGGTGGACGCGTGACCTCGGCCCTTATCGGCGCCAGCCGTTCCTCGCAGATCGTCGATTGCGTTGCCGCACTCGGCAATCTCGAGTTCTCGGCAGAGGAGCTGAAGCAGATCGATGTCTATGCCAAGGAGGCCGACATCAACCTCTGGGCCAAGTCCGCAGAGCTGGAATAGTTTTGATCGCCCGGGGCAAACCCCCGGGCGTTTTTCTGGTATAGTTTGACGTACGTATAGCAAGAACCTTGCTCAACGGAGGAGCCGCCATGATCCGCAATCCCATCCTGCCCGGGTTCAATCCCGACCCGTCCATCTGCCGCGTCGGTGACGATTATTACATCGCGACCTCGACCTTCGAATGGTATCCGGGTGTGCAGATCCATCACTCGCGCGATCTGGTGAACTGGAAGCTGGTGCGCCGGCCGCTGGAGCGGGCTTCGCAGCTCGACATGCGCGGCAATCCCGACAGCTGTGGCGTCTGGGCGCCGTGCCTTTCCTATGCGGACGGACAGTTCTGGCTGGTCTATACCGACGTCAAGCGCTTCGACGGCAACTTCAAGGACGCGCATAATTACATCGTGACCTCGCCCACGATCGAGGGCGAATGGTCCGAACCCGTCTACGTCAATTCCTCGGGCTTCGACCCGTCGCTGTTCCATGACGAGGATGGGCGCAAGTGGTTCGTCAACATGCAGTGGAACCACCGCACCGAGAGCTATGGCGGCTCGCCGAAGTCTCCAGCCTTTGACGGTATCCTGCTGCAGGAATGGGATCCGCAGACGAAGGCGCTGAAGGGCCCGATCAAGAACATTTTCGCCGGCAGCCCGCTCGGCCTGGTCGAAGGGCCGCATCTCTTCCGCAAGAACGGCTGGTACTACCTGACGACGGCCGAAGGTGGCACTGGCTACGACCATGCGGTGACGATGGCGCGTTCGCGCAATATCGACGGCCCCTATGAGCTGCATCCGAACCGGCACCTGATCACCTCGAAGGACAATCCGGAAGCGGCGCTGCAAAGGGCAGGGCACGGGCAGTACGTCGAGACACCAGATGGCCAGGTCTATCACACGCATCTTTGCGGCCGGCCGCTGCCGCCGAAGCGTCGCTGCACGCTGGGGCGCGAGACGGCTCTGCAGAAATGTGTCTGGCGTGAGGATGGCTGGCTCTATCTGGAAAACGGCACTGTTGTTCCCGATGTCGAGGTGCCGGGTCTTGGCGATGCAAAGCGCGCTGAAAAACCTGTTCGCAGCGAGTATTCCTTCGATGGCGGCAAGTTGCCGGGTGATTTCCAGTGGCTGCGCACGCCGCAGCCGGAGCGCATCTTCAACCTGACGGAGCGCCCCGGCCATCTGCGCCTGATCGGCCGCGAGAGCATCGGTTCCTGGTTCGAGCAGGCGCTCGTCGCCCGCCGGCAGGAGCATCACAGTTTTCGCGCGGAAACGGTGGTGGAGTTTGCGCCGGATACCTATCAGCAGGTCGCCGGCCTGATACACTATTATAACCGCCACAAGTTCCATGCCGTCGTCGTAACCCTGCATGAAAAGCTCGGCCGCTGTGTCACGATTTTCTCCTGCGACGGCGATTATCCGCATGGGCGCATGAGCTTCCCGGCGGAAGCCGGCGTCGCGATCCCGGCTGAAGGGCGCGTGCAGCTCTCCATGGAGATCCGCGAAAACGACCTGCAATTCTTCTGGCAGACGGAAGGCAAGGGCGCCTGGCAGCCGATCGGTCCGGTTCTCGATGCCGGCGTCATCTCGGACGAGGGCGGGCGCGGCGAGCACGGCTCCTTTACCGGCGCCTTTGCCGGCGTTTTCGCCTTCGATACGTCGGGCCGGGCAAAGACGGCCGATTTCGACTGGTTCAATTACGACGAGCTTTGAGGGCTTATGGCTGTCGATACCGGCATCGAGCGGCTGAACGAAACGCATGTCGAGGGCTTTCACCGGGCTCTCGACATTGTGGCGCGCGAGCGGAAATATCTCAGCCTGCTTGAAGCCCCGCCGCCGGAGGAGACGCGCAGGTTTGCGCTGTCTTCCATTGCCAGCGGCAACGTGCACTTCGTCGCCCTCGATGGCGGCGAGGTGATCGGCTGGTGCGACATCCGCCGGCATCACTTTCCCTCCCACGCCCATCGCGGCACGCTCGGCATGGGCCTGCTTCCCGCCTACCGCGGACAGGGGCTCGGCCGCCGGCTGATCGAGGCGTCGATTGAGGGCGCGCAGCAGGTGGGCATGCTTCGTATCGAACTTGGCGTGCATGCCGACAATGCAAGGGCGATCCGGCTTTACGAGGGGATCGGCTTCGTACGCGAAGGGGTGAGCCGCGATGCGTTTTGCGTCGATGGGGCTTATAAGGACGTGATCGAAATGGCGTTGATTGCGCGATAGGTTTCGAGCGGCGGCTGCCGGGTTTTCGCTTCCCCATCGGAGAGACCGTGCCTGCAGGGGCTGTGGAAGCAATGGGCGTGGTCTCCTCATCCGACGCTTGGCGCCACCTGACCAGGGTCGAGCCACGGGTCTCGACCCGTCTTTCGGACCCCGCTGGGGAGCGGGGAAAACCGCCCGTTCAAAACACCGTTTCATCACGCCCGATTACGCAGACGTGATATCCGGCAACATGATCTCGCCACCTTCCGTTATCCTGAAATTAGGATATTAGGAATCGCGCATAAGTGCCCGATTCCATTACAGATCTTTAATTTTATTTTCAGATTCCGTTCATTTTCAGGGACGTAATTTCGGGGCGTGTTCAACACGAGGAAACCCCATGAAAAAGATCTTCGCAGCACTTCTCTCTACTTCTTTCCTGCTCTCGCCGATCGTCGCATCGCAAGCCAGCGCCGCCGATCATCGCCGTCCGCCGGTCGTCGTTCACGAGAAGGTCATCGTCCACAAAAAGGTCATCCGTCCGCATTACTGGGCCAGGGGTTACCGCATGTCGGCTGCCGAGCGTGGCCGCTACGGCGAAGTTCGCGACTATCGCCGCTATCGCCTGGCACCGCCGCCGCGCGGCTATCACTGGGTGAGGGCCGATAACGACTATCTTCTCGTCGGTATCGCCAGCGGCGTGATCTCCAGCATCATCGCCGCCAATCGCTGAGTTCACGCGCAATCCCGAAAAGAGGGCGGCTTCGGCCGCCCTTTTTTGTTCGCGGCGCGAATCGCGGTCGTTGGCCGTCAGGCCAATGCACCGCCGAGGCGTATGATCACGCCATCCTCGGTGACGATTGCATCCATTGGAATATCATGCGGCTGCGGCTTGATCGTTCGGATTTGCTGTTGCGAGTATCCGATGCCGATTGCGAGTGGTTTGGGGGAGAGCGCCGCCAATGTCCGGTCGAAATAACCGCCGCCGACACCAAGACGATAACAGCCGCGGTCGTAGCCGACCACAGGCGCAATGACGATATCGGGCCGCTGCTCCTCGCCGCCGGTGGGAATGAGAATGCCGAGCACGCCGCGCTCCAGCTTGGCTCCCGGCGTCCAGGCGCGGAATGTCAGCGGACCGGCTTTTTCTGCCACGACAGGCAGAAGGCAGGCCGCGCGCCCGGCGATTTTCGTCATCCAGCCGCGCAGATCCGGCTCTCCCTGAAAGGGCCAGTAGACGCTGACGGATTTTCCCGCGACGACAGGACCCAGAAGCCGGTCGAGCTGCGCCGATATCAGCGCCGTCTTCTGTTCCCGATCGGTTGATCCTATCGATTTTCGGGCGTCGATCAGCCGCCTGCGCTCGCCGCGGCGCCATTCCCGCACCACCTCCCACGGCTCTTCGAGACCCATATAGGCGGGATCGACTTCGTGCATCAGGCATGCGGGCGAGGCATAGGCCTCTGGTTCGTCTTTCTGCATCTGGCGGTCCGATCGGAAGAAGTTTTCAGTTCATGTGACGATTTTGGGCCGTGGGACGATTGCGATCATTCTCTGATTTAGAATAATAGACAAGTTCGTTCATCAAGCGAGATCGATGTGGATCTGTCTTCCCTGGAAATTTTCCTTGCAGTCGCCGAAGAGGGCAGCGTGACCCGCGCAGCCAGGAGGCTCGCGCGCGCGCCGTCCAACGTCACGACCCGTATCCAGGCCCTGGAAGGGCAGATGGATGCGGTGCTGTTCAGCCGCGATGGCAAGCGCATGACGCTGACGCCGGAGGGGCAGACCTTCCTTTCCTATGCGAAACGGCTGACGGCACTGGCCGGGGAGGCGCAGCTTGCGCTCAAGGGTATCCGTCCGCAGCCGGTGCTGCGTCTCGGTACAATGGAAAGCACGGCCGCAAGCCGGCTTCCGCCTGTACTTGCCCGTTTCAATGAGCAGAACCCGGATATTGCCCTGAAGCTCACGCTTGGCGCCACGCGGGAGCTGACAAAGGCGGTTTTATCCGGCGATCTCGATTGCGCGCTGATTGCCACGCCACAGGGCGAACCCGGCTGGCTGTCATCCGCAGGTCCGGATGCCGGCGATCTCCATTCTGCGCGCGTCTACGAGGAGGACCTTCTGCTGGTGCTGCCGCCGCATCATGCCTCGGTCGCAGTACCTCAGGATATCCGCCTCCCGGCGCTTGCCGCGCTCGAGCCCGGCTGCACCTACCGGCAGATTGCCGAGCGATGGATGCGCGCCGGGGCCAATCTGCCGACGGTGGAAATGACGTCCTATCATGCAATCCTTGCCCAGGTCATCGCCGGCAATGCCGTCGGCGTCATGCCGCGCTCCGTGCTCGACATGCTGCCCTGGAACAAAGAGGTCACCATCCACCGGCTCGGCCTGGTCGATACGCTCTTAATTTCCAGGCGGCAGCAGCGATCCGATCCGTTGCAGGCCTTCGAGCAGGTCATGCTCATGTCGGCCAATCCGCCCGCCATGCTGCAATAGCAGTGCCTTTCAATTTCGTTCGCAGTCGTCTTCAAAGAGTTTCTCATGCGCTTACCAAATCCCGACGAGCCCCGCCGGTCCTCCATTTCGCGGCTCTTCCACCCTATTCTTGCCGGTGCGACGCTGCGCGACCGGCTGCTGGCCTGTCTCGGCGCGCTCGTCTCG
The DNA here is from genome assembly GCF_056396805.1 of Rhizobium sp. 05N49. NCBI lineage: Bacteria > Pseudomonadati > Pseudomonadota > Alphaproteobacteria > Hyphomicrobiales > Rhizobiaceae > Rhizobium > Rhizobium sp. 05N49. The sequence goes on along the minus strand of NZ_JBFTME010000001.1, from coordinate 289,694 downwards.
ATTGCGCTGACGGGCCTGCTCTGCGGCGCGCTTTTCGGCGAAGGTTCTCATCTGCCGCTGATCGTGGCGCCCATGGGGGCGTCTGCCGTGCTGCTCTTTGCGGTGCCGGCGAGCCCGCTCGCGCAACCCTGGTCGATCATCGGCGGCAATACGATCTCGGCGATCATGGGGGTGGTGGCGGCGAGCCTGATCCATGATCCGATCATTGCAACCGGGGTCGGCGTGTCGCTGGCGATCGCCGCCATGTCCTTCACCCGCTGCCTGCATCCTCCCGGTGGGGCGGCGGCACTGACGGCCGTGCTCGGCGGTCCGGTTGTCGCCAGCTGGGGCATGCTCTTTCCCTTTGTGCCGGTCGCGCTGAATTCCTGCCTGCTGGTGGTGCTCGGCCTCGTTTTTCACAAGCTGTCGCGGCACAATTACCCGCATGTGGTGGCAGTACCCGTCAACACGCACCTGACGGCGGACCGGCCGGCGGCTGAACGCACCGGCTTTCAGGAGGAGGATATCGATGCGGCACTCGCCAAGCTCAACGAGACCTTCGATATCGACCGCGCCGATCTCGGCCGGCTGTTGCGCCAGGTGGAGTTTGAGGCGGTTGCCCGTTCGAATGCCGAGATCCGATGCGCCGATATCATGTCGCGCGATGTGATCGCGATCGATGCCGATGCAACGGTCGAGCAGGCGCGCTGGCTGCTGCTGAACCACAATATCAGGACATTGCCGGTGCGCGACGAGGCCGGAAAGCTGATCGGCACCGTCGGTCTGCGGGAGCTCGCAGTCGCCGCCGGTTCGGTCGAGCGGCTGGTCTCGCCGGCGACGACTGCGCGTGCCGATGACGTGGCGATGGGCCTGCTGCCGGATCTGACGGACGGGCGCACCCATGCCGTCATTATCGTCGATGGGGAGAGGCGTATTCTCGGATTGATTTCGCAGACGGATCTGCTGAGCGCTGTTGCACGGGCCTTACCGAAGGGTGGCAAGCGGCCGGAAGTCGCGGCCTAAAGCAAATCCGCGGGGGCGACGCGCAATCAGCGCATGCCGAGATAGACGAGAAGGCATGCTGCCGCAGCGGTGACGGCAAGTTTCGGCCACCTGTCGTCAAAGACGAAGGCGAGCAAGGCTCCGCCGGTGAGCGTTACGCTGGCGCTCCAGAAACTCTTGTCGGCGCAAGTGAGCGCGAGGGCGGCGAGGAATACCGCGCTTGCCACCATCGTCACCGGTGCCGACGCCCGGACGATGTCATCCTCCACCACATAGGGGAGAATGAAGCGCCGCAGGCTGAGGGCGAGGGCGGCTCCGAGCAGGAGGTCGGTAAAGACAGGCGGCATGGCACATCCGATTGTTTCGAGTGAAACCGTTGCAAGCGGTGTGCCAGTCGCGGGAATTTCGGCCGTGCCCCGCGGCTGCGGGAGATCGGCTCGGGGAGGGCCCAGAGTTTTGGGGTTCGTGCCCATTTATTGAATTTGGGATGATGAAAAAAAGATCAGAAAGTCGATCTGCGCAAAGTTTCATCCGAGGGGCAGCCTGCCAGGGCGAGGCTCGACCCGGCAGGCGCAGGTGCGACCCTGTTCAATGCCTAGTCCCGCCGGCGCGAAGGCATGACCAGTTCGGCGATCGTTCTTAGAACTCGCTTCGGTTTGCTCGCTTCATTCTCGGTTCCATCTCCGTAAGTGAGCGGATGCAGCCCGTCGATCGGCGGCAGCGGTTCGCATTCGATGCACAGGCAACGATAGGGCCTGATCGCCGTCGCCTTCATGCTGCCTGCCGGCTCCAGCTGGCGAAGGGGTCGGGCAGATTGCGCCAGCGCTCCGGCGTGAAGCTGGCGCTCTCCACCAGGCAGGCGTCGAGCTCCCGCCTGATCCAGGACTCATCCATCGGATCGGCGCCGATGAAGACGATTTCCTGGCGGCGATCGCCCCAGATAGGGTCGAGATAGGGGCCGATGCCGTTGAGGAAGCCGGTCTCCTGCGGCCATTGTTCACGCGGGACGGCCGCCCACCAGAGGCCCATCTTGCCGGTACGCACGATCGCGCCGGCCTGGCTGATTTCGCCGACATAATGCGGGCGCGTGGCAAGCCAGAAGAAACCTTTGGCGCGCACCACTCCCGGCCAGGATTTATCGAGGAAGGCCTGCAATCTGGCGGGGTGAAAGGGGCGTCTTTCGCGATAGACGAAGGAGCGGATGCCGTATTCCTCGGTTTCCGGCACATGATCCTTGAAGCCGTGCAGTTCCTTGTACCAGAGAGGGTGGGTCTCGGCCCTGTCGATATCGAAGCGGCCGGTGCCAAGCACATCTTTCAGCCCGACCTTGCCGAAATCCGTCTCGATGATGCGGGCATCGGGGTTGAGGCCGGTGATAATCTTTCTTGCCGCATCGCTTTGCTCCTCGCTTGCCGTGCCGATCTTGTTCAGAACGACGATATCGGCGAATTCGATCTGCTCGACGAGGAGATCGACGATCGTCCTGTTGTCGCCGTCACCGGCGGTTTCGCCGCGGTCGGCGAGGAAATCGGCCGAGGCGTAGTCGGCAAGCAGGTTGGCGGCATCGACGACGGTCACCATCGTGTCGAGGCGGGCGATATCGGAGAGGCTCAGCCCGTCCTCGTCGCGGAATTCGAAGGTGGTGGCGACGGGCAGGGGCTCGGCAATGCCTGTCGATTCGATCAGCAGGTAGTCGAAGCGGCCCTGTTCGGCGAGCTGGCGGACTTCCTTCAGAAGATCGTCGCGCAGCGTGCAGCAGATGCAGCCATTGGTCATTTCCACCAGCTGTTCCTCGGTGCGGGAGAGATTGGCGCCGCCATCGCGCACAAGGGCGGCATCGATATTCACCTCGCTCATGTCGTTGACGATGACGGCGACGCGCATGCCTTCGCGATTCCCGAGCACATGATTGAGTAGCGTCGTTTTCCCGGCGCCGAGGAAGCCGGAGAGCACAGTAACCGGAAGTCTCTTGTCCATGATATCATCCTATGATGTTATAACGTAACATATGCGCCGACAAAAAAAGGCGGAACGGGGGTGTCGCCGCCTTCTTTCGCCGCAGCGCTCGCGGGGGCGGGCTGCAAGTTCGACAGGGTGCCTTTTGGCATTTCCCTACTTGTAGAATGCGCACATTGCTGCCGACGCTCGCTCGGACTATGCGCTGGCAAGGCAGTTCCGCATGCTGTCGGCGATGCCGCGCATGAGGGAGAAGTAGAGATCGGGGCCAGCAGGCAGGGTGGCGGCTTCGGGGTCGAGCACGCCCGACTTTGCCTTGGTGCCCTCGATGACCACGTTGACGAGACGCGGCTCGAATTGCGGCTCGGCGAAGACGCAGGTTGCGCCGAGATCGCCGACCTTCTTGTGGATCTCCGAGATGCGCTCCGCACCCGGGATGGTTTCCGGGCTGACGGTGATCGAGCCGGCGACGCGGATATCGTAGCGGTGCTCGAAATACTGATAGGCATCGTGGAAGACCACGAAGGGCTTGTCTTTTACCGGCGCAACGGTCGCGGCAACTTCCTTGTCCAATGCATCCAGCTTGTCGTCCAGGGCCTTTGCATTGGCCTCGTAGGTCAGAGCGTTGGCGGGGTCGGCGGCAACCAGCGTAGTGGTAATCTCGGCTGCCATGGCTTTCGCATTCATGGGATCGAGCCAGAGATGGGTATCGAAGCCGTGGTGGCCGTCTTCATCGTGAGCGTGGGCATCAGACGCGTGGTCATGGCCGGCTTCGCCGTGCTCGTGGGCGGAAGCACTATCGTGGTCCCCGTCGTCGTCGTGAGCCTCGAACGCGCCGCCTTCGCGGAAGGGCAGCTTCACCAGGCCCGGCGCATCGTCCAGGCGCGCGACGATCGCGTCGGAACCCAAAGATTCCAGCGGCTTTTCGAGGAAGGCTTCGAGGCCGGGGCCGACCCAGAATATCACCTTGGCTTGCTGCAGGGCGCGGGCGTTGGAAGGCTTCAGATTATAGGTGTGCGGGGAGGCGGCGCCATCGACGATCAGCTCAGGCTTGCCGACGCCATCCATGATGGCGGATACCAACGAATGGATCGGCTTGATCGAGGTGACGACGACAGGTGCATCGGCCGCCTGAAGAGCCCCGGCGATGAGGAAGGCCGGGATCGCGAGGGTAATGCCCATCGCCAGTTTCATCAGCATGCTCCGCTTGAATTGCCATTGTTATGTTATTACATCAATTGCGTTATGCTATAACGTGTGCAATAGCAGGACGCAACAGCACTTTCGGAAAATTTGATGCTCTCTCCCGCAAATACCCCTGCTGGTATGAAGGCCGAACCGCTGGTTTCGCTTGAGAATGTCGGCATTCGCCGCGGCGGCCGGTGGCTGGTGCGCGGTGTGGATTTCTCCGTTTCTCGCGGCGAGATCGTCACGCTGATCGGCCCGAACGGCTCCGGCAAATCGACGAGCGCGAAGGCGGCGATTGGCGTCCTGAAGCCGGATGAGGGCAGGGTGACGCGCATTGCCGGCCTCAAGGTCGGTTATGTGCCGCAGAAGCTTGCCATCGACTGGACGCTGCCGCTTTCGGTGCGGCGGCTGATGACGCTGACCGGGCCGCTGCCCGAGGCTGACATCACGGCCGCGCTTGAAGCCTCCGGCATGGCGCATATGCTGGATGCGCAGGTGCAGCACCTCTCGGGCGGCGAATTCCAGCGCGCCTTGATGGCGCGCGCCATTGCCCGCAAACCCGATCTTCTGGTGCTCGACGAGCCGGTGCAGGGCGTCGATTTCGCCGGCGAGATCGCGCTTTACGAGCTCATCAAGTCGATCCGCAACACGACCGGCTGCGGTATCCTGCTGATCTCGCACGATCTCCATGTCGTCATGGCGGAAACGGATACCGTGATCTGCCTCAACGGCCATGTCTGCTGCCGCGGCACGCCGCAGGCCGTCAGCCAGAGCCCGGAATATGTGCGCCTCTTCGGCAGCCGGGCTGCGCCGACGCTCGCCGTCTACAGCCACCATCACGACCATACGCATCTGCCCGACGGGCGCGTGCTGCATGAAGACGGCTCGGTGACCGATCATTGCCATCCCGAGGATGGGCATCATCATGATCACGGGCACGCGCATTCGCACGCTCATGCTCATGCGCAGGCTGATGGCGATCATCACCACGGGCATGCGCATGCCGAGGCTCACGCCCATACGCACACGCATTCTCAGAGTGGGGCGCAGAGCACGGCCAGCAGCGGGGAGGACCGTCATGCTTGACGATTTCTTCGTGCGCGCCATTCTTGCCGGCGTCGGTCTGGCACTGACGACCGGGCCGCTCGGCTGCTTCATCATCTGGCGGCGAATGGCCTATTTCGGCGATACGATCGCCCATTCGGCGCTGCTCGGCGTGGCGCTCTCTCTGCTTTTCGAACTCAACCTGACGCTTGCCGTCTTCGTGGTGGCCGCTGTCGTCTCGATCCTGCTTCTCTTCCTGCAGAAGCGTCAGGCGCTGTCGGCCGATGCGCTGCTCGGCATTCTCTCACATGCGACGCTTGCGATCGGCCTCGTCATGGTCGCGTTCATGACCTGGGTGCGTATCGATCTCATCGCCTTCCTGTTTGGCGATATTCTGGCGGTTTCCACCACGGATATCGCGCTGATCTGGGGCGGCGGCATCTTCGTGCTGGCGGCCATCGCCTGGCTGTGGCGGCCTCTGCTTGCGGCCACCGTCAATCCGGAACTGGCTGAGGCCGAAGGCCTTCAGCCGGAGCGCGCGCGGCTGTTCTTCATGCTGTTGATGGCGGTCGTCATTGCCATTGCCATGAAGATCGTCGGCATCATGCTGATCACCTCGCTCTTGATCATTCCGGCGGCAACCGCGCGGCGCTTTTCCTCGACACCGGAACTGATGGCCGTGCTTGCCTCGCTGATCGGCGCTGTCGCYGTTGTCGGCGGGCTCTTCGGCTCGCTGACCTATGACACGCCATCAGGCCCGTCGATCGTGGTGGCCGCCCTCATTCTCTTCATTCTGAGCCTGCTTCCCGCCTGGCGCGGGCGCAGGGACCTGCAAGGACAAGGCTCATGACCGCACCGCAAATGACCCGTAACCAGGCGCTCGTTTTCGAGGTGCTCGAAAAGGCCGAGGGGCCGCTCAGCGCCTATACGATCCTCGACAAGCTGCGCGACCAGGGTTTTCGCGCGCCGCTGCAGGTCTACCGGGCGCTGGAAAAGCTGCTCGAATATGGCGTCGTGCATCGCCTCGAAAGCATCAATTCCTTCGTCGCCTGCGCCCATCCGGGCGAGGATTGCCACAGCCACGGCATCGTCGCCTTCGCGATCTGCGAAAGCTGCGGCCAGGTGATCGAATTCCACGACCATGAGGTTGACCATCGGCTGATGGGATGGGTGCGCAGCCAGAAGTTCAAGCCGGCGAAAACGACGATCGAAATCCGCGGCACCTGCGAGGCTTGTGCGGCCTGAACCAGAAGCGGGGCCCGGTTACAGGGCCGATGCTCAGTGAACCGTCGATTCATCAGGGCGGATAAAATCGGCCTGTCCGACCATCTTGATCGCTTCAGCGATCCGGTTTGCGACCTCATCCGCGTCGCCTGAAATGGTCTCGTAGTTCTGCAGCAGGTCGGCAATGTTCTCCATTGCCTGTGACAGGCTATTGCTTTCCCCGAGGGCGGTCGAAGAGGCGTGGAGCATGTTGCTGAGCTTCAGCAGCAGCCGCTCGATCTCTTCCCTCGTCATTTCGTCGATACCCTTGGTCTCAGCCACGACCGCCCCCAACGATCAATCCGGAATCTGCTTGAAATGCGATTGCTAATCACTTGCATTAGCAAAACATAATTGCGAACTATTCGCAACAGAAAACGAAGGAATCTGCGGCCCTGCCGAACCGAAGGTGTAATCGGGAAGGGGAGAGGGCCGTCCGGTCTCTCATGATCAAGCGCTGGCGCTGGGGCGGGCGGAGACCGCCGCGTACCACCGCCTGAGCGGTGTGGCGCTCTTGACCGCCTGTGCCGAAAACGTCCTTCCCTGGTCCGTCACCAGCCGCCCGCTGAAGGGCGAACCGCCGACGATCGACCTTGCCGTCGGCCATAAGAGGCCGAACAGCATCGCCGATGCTGGCACTATTCCTCTCCAGGCTGAGGCAGCTTGRCAAGGAGCAGGTGCAGACGGCGAAAGGCGATGCGAATCAGGAAGTGACCCTATCCGTCGACAGGGGCGAGCGCTGCAAGATGCAAGAGATCTTCGTTCTCCTCGGGCACGTCCTCTGCCAGGCGGGCTGCGGCGATAACCGGCAGCCAGGTGAAGATGTCGTCCGCGGGTAATTCGGCCGCCTTCGCATAGGTGACGACATAGGCTTCGGCGATTGCCGGGAGCACGCGGCGCATCAGGAGGTAGGTGCGGCAGACATCGGCGGCCGGGTTGCCGCTGCAGGCATCGAGCCAGTCGACGATCATGATGTCCTCGCCGGAGCCGAGGATATTCCAGGGGTGGAAGTCACCGTGGCAGACCCTGTCACCATCGGGCAGGGCGGCAAGTGTGAGAAGCAGCCGGTCGCGCAGGTCTTGTGTCAGGGGTTCCGCGCTTTCGATATTGGCCGACAGCCTCGATTTCAGCGAGGGGAGGCCGGTGCCGGGTTCGCGGTGCAGGCGCAGGTGCAGGGCGGCCATTTCCTTGATGGCTGACAATGGCGGCTCGGGCGCCATCTCATCGGCAAGGCTTGCCCCGGTCACGCGATCCATCAAAAGGCCCCAACGGCCGTGATAATCGCCGACGACGTGAACCCTGGGCGCTGGCAGCGACAGTTTCTCGGCGATCGCCAGACTGGCGGCTTCGCGAAAGGCGGGGGCTTTCGGCCGGCCGGGCTTATAGAGCTTCAGCGCCAGCGTGCCATGTTCAAAGACTTCCGCTTCCTTGCCGGCGCCGAGCAGACGGCCGATTTCGCTCATGTCGGGCTCCCGTTCATTGAGTCTCTTCGAGAAACATGTGGTGCTGATCTTTGCGGCGGGAAGAGGGAGGCGCCGAAGCGTCGATTGTTGCGGCTGCGGAGACACTGTGTCTGTGCCGACGGGCTTTATCCGGCGCGCGAGGCGTGGATGATGGCGACGAAATAAGGCCGTTGACGATGTCCGCGGCCGGTATTTGGGGGTGTCATGACCATCAAGAATAAAAACTCGGAAACGGTCGCCTGCTGCGGCGAGGAAATCCTGTCGCGCGAACTGCTGCTGAGCGGCGTTTTCGCAGACCTGATTGCCGGGGCGGCGCCGACGCTCCGGCTTCTGAGCGACGAGGAGCGGCAGGCGTCGCTCGCATCGATCCTTGCCGAGCGGCCGGAAGGCCCTGTCTGGATTTTCGCCTATGGGTCGCTGATCTGGAATCCGATCATTCTGAGTGTGGAAAGCCGGAAAGCCCGTATCGAGGGCTGGCGCCGGTCCTTTTGCCTTGCCACCGCATCCGGACGCGGCTCGCCGGAAAATCCGGGCCTCGTGCTCGGGCTGGATGCAGGCGGCAGCTGCGACGGCGTGGCCTTGCGCCTGGAGGAAGACGATCTCCTGCACGAGCTCGAACTGCTGTGGCGGCGGGAGATGGTGGCCGAGGCCTATATTCCGCGCTGGGTCGATCTGCTTGACGAAGACGGCGCGCGTTTTGGAAGCGGTATCGCTTTCACCATGAACCCGCTGGCAAATACTTATGCCGGCGGCCTTTCCAGGGAAGCGACCGTACAGCGGCTTGCCACGGCGGCAGGCAGTATTGGCAGTTCCGCCGATTATCTGTTTCGTACACGTGAAGGCCTGCGGGCGCTCGATATGTGGGACGAGCTTCTGGAAGGGCTTGCGATCGAGGTGGAAGAGGCGCAGCGCCGGCTGCAGCAATTGCCTGCCGCAGACCTTTGATCAGCCCGATTTTCGAGATCGTTCGGCAAGCATGCACCGAACCTGGTTCCAGCGAACTGGCTGCGGCCGACAAGGCCTTGTTCCCGACCATACTGCCGATGTGCTGAAGGCCCCGCCGGAATAGCGGAGCCTTCAACCTGTGTTGCCGATCAGCCGGCGGCGCGTTCGGCGGGCGGGCGGCGGCGCAAACTCGCGGTCTTGATCGCCGGCGGCTGGTAATTGGCCTCCAGCGGGCCGGTTTCGGTGCCTGGGGGTACGATGGCGTCGATGGCGTCGAGCAGTTCGTCGCTCAGGCGCACTTGCGCGCCGGCCAGGAGATCGTCGAGCTGTGCCATGGTGCGCGGCCCAAGGATCGCCGACGTGACGCCCGGATGGGCGATGACGAAGGCAAGCGCCATGTGAGTGAGCGAGATGCCGGCGCCTTCCGCGAGCGGGATGAGTTGCTCGACCGCATCGAGGCTGTTCTCATTCGACATCTGCTTCGGGAAATAGGCAACGCGGGTGCTGTCCGGCTGGGCCGCACCCCTGCGGTAGCGGCCGGTCAGCATGCCCATGGCGAGAGGGCTCCAGACCAGCGCGCCCATGCCGTAGCGTTCGAGGGCGGGGAGAACTTCGCGCTCGATGCCGCGATGCAGGATGGAATAGGGCGGCTGCTCGGTGCGGAAGCGGGCGAGCCCCCACTTTTCGGCCACCCATTGCGCCTCGATGATCTCGGAGACGGGGAAGGTGGAGGAGCCGATGGCGCGGATCTTGCCTACGCGCATCAGGTCGGTGAGAGCCGAGAGCGTTTCCTCGATATCGGTGTCCGGCGCCGGGCGGTGCATCTGGAAGAGGTCGATATAATCAGTCTGCAGGCGGCGCAGAGAGTCTTCTACGGCGCGATAGATCCAGCGGCGCGAACTGCCCTGCTGGTTCGGATCCTGGCCCATCGGGATGAAGCATTTGGTGGCGAGAACCACATTGTCGCGCCGGCCTTTCAGCGCCTTGCCGACGATCTCCTCGGATTCGCCGTGGCTGTACATATCGGCGGTGTCGATGAAGTTGATGCCGGCGTCTAGGGCCTTGTGGATGATGCGGATGGAGTCATCGTGATCGGCATTGCCGATAGCGSCGAACATCATGGCGCCAAGGCAATAGGGGCTGACCTTGATGCCGGTGCGGCCAAGGGGACGGTATTGCATCTTCGTTTCCTTCGAATCTTGGACTGCTCGCGGGAGCAGGTGAATCTTGAGCTGCCCGTCAGGCAGGCTTTGCGGCTGGCAAAGTCCTGGCAAACGAGGTATAAGAGCGCATCCGGAACGCGGTTCCGTTTATACGGAACAATGTTCCGCTTTGCAAGAGGTGTTGATGTGACTGACGGGACGGACCGCCCTGGCGAGGCGCGTGAGGCTGATGGCGGCCATGAAAGGCCTGTAAGGGCGGATGCGCGGCGCAACCTGGATTCGCTGCTGAAAGCCGCCTTGGAGGTATTTGCCACTTCCGGCGTGGATGCGCCGGTGCGCGAGATCGCCGACAAGGCAGGGGTGGGCGTCGGCACGCTCTACCGCCATTTTCCGCAGCGCTCGGATCTCATCAAGGCGGTCGTGCGCAACGAGATGGATGCCTGCGCCGATGCCGCCGTGACGCTTGCCGCCGAACACGAGCCAGGAGAGGCGTTGTCGCGCTGGATGCTGCGCTTTACGGATTTCATCATGGCCAAGCGCGGCCTGGCCGCGGCACTCCATTCCGGCGATCCGGCCTATCAGGCGCTGCCCGTCTATTTCGAGCAGCGCATGATCCCGGCGTTGCAGGGCCTGCTGGACAGGGCCGTTGCCGCTGGAGCCGCACGCGGCGATATCGAGGCGAGCGAACTCCTGCGCGCCGGCGCACAGCTTTCCAATCTCGGGCAGGGGGATGATCCGGCGACGACGCGGCGGATGCTTGCGTTGCTGGTGGACGGGCTGCGATATGGGGCGGGCGTGAAGGGCTGAGGGTCCTGATCCTCGCCGCCTGTCTTCAGGCCGTCGCTGTCTTTTCCTTCGGTTTCAGCAAAATGATCAGCAGCAACCCGGCGATGATCAGGGCCGCGCCTTCGAGGTGATAGCGCTGCAGTTTTTCGCCGAGGATCAGATAGGCGAGCACGGCGATGAAGATCGTCTGGATGTAGAGGAGCACGCCGGCGCGGGCGGCACCCAGTGCCTCGATGCTTCGGTTGAAGAGATAGTACATGAGCGCGCCGCCGGGGATTGCCACATAGGCGAGCGCGATGAGACCGCTCGTATTCAGCGTCGTGCGTTCGTCGGCGGCGAGCTCGTAGAGGTAGAAGGGCAGTGCGGTCAGCGCCGCGGCACCGAGCAGCAGGACGAGCAGGGCAAGGCGGTTCAGGTCGAATTTCGCGCGCCGCAGCAGCACCGTATACAGGCTGAAGCAGAAGGCGCCGGCGACGATCCAGAGTTCGCCGGGATTGAAGTCGAGGCGCAGCAGCGCATCGGGGCTGCCCTTGACGATGATGAGGAGGATGCCGAGGAAGGCAAGGATGGAGCCGACCACCTGCCAGGTTCCCATCGGCTCTGACAGCATGACGCGGGCAAGGATCATGGTGATGATCGGGATCAGTGCGATGATGATGCCGGCGGTAGTGGCATCGGCATGTTCGAGGCCGACGAAGATCATGCCCTGGCAGATGGCAAGCCCCATGCCGCCGATGAAAAGCAATTCCAGGCCGCGCGCCCGCACCAGCGCAAGCATCTCTGAAAAATGGCGTTGGACGATCGGCAGCAGGATCGCGAAGGCGATCAGCACGCGCCAGAAGCAGAGCGCCCAGGGCGGCATTTCGGTGGAGACCCATTTGGCGGCGATATAGACGCCGGCTGAGAGGAGCCAGCAGAGAACGCCCACGGAATAGGCGCCTGCAAGCGAGCCGCCCGCCGCCCGTTCCGTCCCGACACTATCACCATGGACTGCCAAGACATGTATCGCCATCGCCCAGTTATGCCACAAATTCCGGGCGCCGCACAGGTGAAGGCGCTTTCGGCAATAAGCGGTAGGCGCAGGCCTATCCTTCAACGCCGAAGATGATCGCGAGGGCGCGGTTCTCATCGATGCCGTGCAGGCGGGCGAGATCTCCCACGGATTGATCCGCCTCCGCCTCTATGCCCCGCTGCCTGAGCCTGGCCAGGAGATCGGCCTGTGACTGACCGGTGACATCGGCAAGGGCCGAGAGAGGGGCGTAGACAAGCGCCTGTTCGATCGGGCGCTCCAGCTGCGGCCCGGTGATCTGCCCCCAGCTGAAAACGGAAGCGGCAAGTACCGTCGCGAAAACCGCAATGCTGTAGCGGCCCCAGCGCGCCTTCAGATGCGACTGGAAGGGCTTGATGTTGGCGACAATGTGGCCGATGGCGCCAATGACGAAAAACCAGGAGAACCATTGGTGGACGACGGTCATCAGGCCTCGTTCCCATTCGAAGAACATCATGACGCCCGTGCCTGCCATCAGCAGGAAGGAGCCGATCGTCAGGGGTGTCGCCCAGCTGCGTGTGGTGATCCTAGCGGCCATCGGAGCTGCTCCCGATGATCGCCGCGCGCGGTTCTGCTGCGCCGGCGCCGCACTTGCGTGCGCCGGTTGAGATTTGCTGTGCCATATCCACTCCATTATGTGTATAATGCACATATATCAGGGGCGGAGCATGCCGTCAATTAATATGTGTAAAATGCACATATCTTCATCCGCCGACGATTGTCGGCAGGGACGACGAGAGGATTGGCAGAGGGGCAGCTGGCGATGAAGGGGCGGGGCTGGCACAGCCCCGGCCGAGTTACGATTGAGCGCGACTTGCGGTCGTCGCTGAAATCGCCGTCAAGGTTTCCGCATCGCGGCCGTAGATGTCGTCGAAATAGTGGATGACGCCATCATCCGTCGGCCATGCGGTGAAATAGGAGACGTAGACCGGAACCTGTTCCGGAACCGGCATGTCCTTCTTGGCGCCATCGGCGATCTGCTGGTCGACGAACTCGACCGAGGTCTTGAGGACGGCGGCGGCCATCGCCTTCGGGTTTTCCAGGCGCACGCAGCCATGGCTGAACATGCGGTCCTGCGAGGCGAATTTACCGCGGGCAGGGGTATCATGCATGTAGATGTCGTGCGAGTTCGGGAAAAGGATCTTCAGCTGGCCGAGCGCATTATCGGGACCGGGCGGCTGGACGACACCGATATTCTCAAGTGGCTGCGACCAGTCGACCTTGGCCGATGGCATCGTCTTGCCCTTGACCGAGACCACATAGCCTTCCTTGTCGAGATAGGCGGGGTCGCGCTTCAGATGCGGCAGCATCTCGTTGCGGATGATCGATTGCGGCACGCCCCAGTCGGGGTTGAATTCGACCGTCTTGATCGAGGCGTCGAAGAAGTTGGTCTGGTGGTCCTGCTGTCCGATTACCGCCTTCATCGAGAGTGTCAGCGTGCCGTTTTCGTAATAATAGGCCATGTAGGCCGGCTGGTTGATGAAGACGTAGCGCTCCGGGAATTCCTGCGGCAGCCAGCGCATTTCCTCCATCGCCACGATCACCTTGTTGATGTTGGCGGCAGTGTCACCGCCCTGGCCCGATGTGCGCAGGTAATGCAACTCAGCGGCAAGCTGGGCGAATTTCGGATTGCTCGGCAGAAGGCGGTCGAAGACCACCATGAGGTCGGGCGTGGCCGAGAGTTGGGCGATCGTCGCCCTCAGATCGACCGGCTTGCGCTTGAAGTCATAATAGTTGGACAGCTTGTTGGGATCGATGCGGCCGCGGAAATTATCCTGCAGGAACATCAGCATCTTGCCCGAGAGGGAGGCTTCGAACTCGGCCAGTGCTCTCGCGCGGTCCGATCCTTGAGGAGGAGCAACGGCATAGTCGCCGGCATTCAATCCCCAGTCCTCAGCCTGCTTCAGGAGGCTGAGCGCCTGCGCGGCCTTGGGGGTCGGTCCCTTGCCATCGACCCAGATGAGCTTTGCCTTCGGCTGGGCGTAATAGGCCTCGACCGCCTCGGCGATGTCGTTGTTCATCAAGACTTGGAGGCCGTCCATCTCGTTCAGCACCTTGGCCTGATTGCCGCTGGCTGAATCAAAGAGGGCCGACAGCGACGCGCCCGTATCCTGCCGGAGGATATGGACGGGGCGGCGGGCTGGAACCGTATAGTTGGGCCTCGGGCTCGCCTGGGTGACGGGCGATGCCGGCAGCGGCTCGGCGCGCACGGCAATTGCACTCCCCGAGAGCACCAGAAGACCGGCGAGCGGTGCGATCCAGCGGGAAGATGTTTTCAGCGACATTCTGACGTCCTTGAAAGCTGATTGAAACACTGTCTCGGCGCGCAGTCTTGGGCCCAGCGCGCGGGCAGTCTGAGTGGGGGCATTGGCTGACTAAAGCGCCAACAATCGGGCAGAAGATGGGCATTGCTTGCGTCTGGCAAGTCCACATAAGCCAGAAGTCTTTGGAACGAAATCACTTTTTCGACAAATCAGCTGTGATCAGTCGACACTTCCGCCGGCGATGCCTTGCGCAGTCTCTGCGACAGGAAATCGATGCAGAGGCGGACCTTGGCGGCGGCAAGCCGGCTGTGAGGGAAGACGGCATGGATCGGGGCGGCGGCGAGCCTTGCGTCCGGCAGGACGATCTCCAGCGCACCGCTGTCGATGTCATCCTTGATGTCCCAGATCGACTTCAGCACGAGCCCGGCCCCTAGACGCGCCCAGCGATGGGCGAGCTCGCCATTGTTGGTGGTGAGCCTGGCGGTGACATTGGCGCTGCGCCCATCCGCAAAGGTCCAGTGCGTGTTGGGCGGCTCGCCGAAAGCGATGACCTCGTGGGTGGGCAGATCGTCGATCGTCTCGGGACGGCCGCGGCGGTCGAGATAGGCAGGGGAGGCGCAGATGACACGACGGTTCGGCGCGATCTGCCGGGCGATCAGGCTGGAGTCGGACAGCGCGCCGAAACGAATTGCGAGATCGTAGCCCGCCTCGACGATGTTCACCAGGCCGTCCTCTGTATCGAGATGGATGGTGAGATCGGGATGGGCCTCCCTGAATTCATGCAGGAGCGGTGCCAGCCAGCGGCGGCCAAAGGCATAGGTGGCGGTGACTTTCAGAAGGCCGCTTGCCGTATCCCTGCCGCTTGTCGCTTCGGTTTCGGCATCGTCGATCTCGGTCAAGATCTTCGAGCAGCGTTCGTAGAAGCGCGCGCCTTCTTCGGTGAGGGATAGGGAGCGTGTCGTCCTGTTGACGAGGCGCACACCGAGCCTTTCCTCCAGACGCGACAGCTTGCGGCTGACGACGGTCAGCGAGAAGTTCAGATCGCGGGCTGCACCGGAGAGGCTGCCGGCCTCAACCACGCGCACGAAGACCAGCATGTCGAGGAAGTTGTCGCTCATATTCTTGCTGATATCGCAAGAGACAGTCTACGACAATATCCATTCCGGCAAGAGCCCTGTCGCGCTAACTTCCAGCCATCGAAACAAGGCGGGATTGCCGCAAACCGGAGAAAAAAGATGACTTCGACCATGAAATCCTTGGCCAAACAACGCGTTCTCGTTGTCGGGGGTAGCTCCGGCATCGGCCTTGCGGTTGCGCAACAGGCGGCAGCTGCCGGTGCTGAGGTGACGATCGCTTCGCGCTCGGCAGAAAAGCTTGCCGAGGCTGCAAAGTCGATCGAAGGCAAGGTCGAGACGGCAGTGCTCGATACCGGCGATAACAGCAGTGTCGAAGCTTTCTTCGCTTCGCACGAGGCATGGGATCATGTCGTCATCTCCGCCGCCCAGACGCCGAGTGGGCCAGTGCGCAAGCTTTCGCTCGATGATGCTGCGCGGGCCATGGACAGCAAGTTCTGGGGCGCTTACCGGGTTGCGCGGGCGGCACGGTTTGCCGAGCGCGGCACGCTGACCTTTATTTCCGGCTTCCTCAGCGAACGTCCGTCAGCGTCTTCTGTCTTGCAGGGCGCCATCAATGCCGCACTGGAATCCCTGGCCCGTGGCCTGGCACTGGAATTGTCACCGGTCAGGGTCAACGCGGTTTCGCCCGGTCTGATCGACACGCCGCTCTGGTCGAAAATGGATGAGGGCAACCGTAACGCCATGTTCGAGCGCGTCGCAGGCTCGCTGCCGGCAAAGACGGTCGGGCAGGCCTCCGATATAGCCAATGCCGTGCTCTTCCTCATGACGACGCCCTTTGCCACCGGCTCCACGGTGCGCGTCGATGGCGGCGGAGTGATCGGGTGATGCCATGCAGCTCGATCATGTGACTTTGCGCACGGCGGATCTGGAAGGGACGCGACAGTTCCTCCAGGACCTGCTGGGCCTGACGGTCGGCTACCGTCCGGATTTCGGCTTTGCCGGCTATTGGCTCTACAATGACGGGGAACCCGTCGTGCATCTCATTCCGGGCGGCGGCAGGGCCATCGGCCGGGATGCTGAGGCGATCGATCATATCGGCTTCCGGCTGGAAGGCTATGATGCCTTCCGGGCTCGGCTCGACAATGACGGGATTGTCTATTCCACCATGGATCTTGTCGAGCTTGGCGAACGGCGCCTCTTCGTGCGCACGCCGGGCGGCATCCTGCTGGAACTCRTTTTTCGCGAGGGCGGGATGTCAGCGGCAAGGAAAGCCTAGCGCGCTCCAGGCGAATTCGACGCGGCAGGACGGCTTTCGATGCGCGCCCAGGCGGCATTTTCAGATATGCTTAATGGCTAATTAAGGGTGTCCGACTAATGTCTTGAGAAAGTGCTGCGGCTACCCGAAGTGGTCCGGTTCTTCCCACCTCTGAGGGTCCAAAGGCATGTCTCGCTTTCCCATACCCGGCCTCGACGCATCGGCCGTGCTTGATGCCCTGAGCCGGTCGCAGGCCATCATCGAGTTCGACCTTACCGGCACTATCCTGACGGCGAACGAGAATTTCTGCAGAGCGGTCGGTTATCGGCGCGAGGAAATCGTCGGACGCCATCACAGCCTGTTCGTCCTGCCGGAGGAGGCGGCCTCCAGGGAGTACAAGGCCTTCTGGGCGAAGCTGGCGCGCGGCGAGTATGACCAGTGCCAGTATCGCCGTCGGGCCAAGAATGGCCAGGAAATCTGGATCGAGGCCTCCTACAATCCGGTCTTCCGCTTCGGCAAGCCATACAAGGTGGTGAAGATCGCTACCGACATTACGGCGATCAAGCGCAAGAGCGCCGAAGACGAAGGCAAGCTTGCGGCGCTGTCTCGGGCGCAGGCAGTTATCGAATTTACGCCCGACGGCAAGATCCTCGGTGCCAACGAGAATTTCCTCGCCGCACTCGGCTACAGCGCGGAAGAGATCATCGGCAAGCATCACTCGATGTTCTGCGAGCCCGACTATGCCCGCTCCGCCGAATATCGCAGCTTCTGGGATGAGCTGCGCGCCGGCAAATTTGCGACCGGCCAGTTCATGCGGCTCGGCAAGGATGGCAAGCGCGTCTTCATCCAGGCATCCTACAATCCGATCATCGATCACCGAGGTCAGGTCTTCAAGGTCGTCAAATTCGCGATCGACGTGACCGACCGGATGGATGCGGTCGAGGAACTGGGAGCGGCACTCGAGCGGCTTTCCGAGTGCAATATCCGCATCACGCTGGACAAACCCTTCGTCGGCGAGTTCGAGCGGCTGCGGCGCGATTTCAACAAGTCGATCGGCGAATTCCAGAAGACGCTGGTCAATGTGCTCGGCCAGACCGGCGACCTTTCGAAAAGCAGCCAGGAAGTGCGTGAAGCTTCCGAACATCTCGCCGAACGCTCCCGCGAGCAGGCCACGGCGCTGGAAGAGACGACGGCGGCACTGGACGAGATCACCGCCACCGTGCGCTCATCGAGCGAGAACACGAAGGAGACCCGCCAACTCGTGCAGAGCGCCCGCGCCTCGACGGCATCCTCGACCGAGGTGGTGCGCCAGACCGTCAATGCCATGCAGCGCATTGAGACGGCGTCGGGCGAAATCAGCAAGATCATCGGCGTGATCGACGAGATCGCCTTCCAGACCAATCTTCTGGCGTTGAATGCCGGCGTGGAAGCKGCGCGTGCGGGCGAGGCCGGCAAGGGTTTTGCCGTGGTCGCGCAGGAAGTGCGCGAACTCGCGCAGCGCTCGGCCAACGCCGCCAAGGAGATCAAGGCGCTCATCAACAATTCCGGTGCGGAAGTTCTCGAAGGCGTGCGCCTTGTCGGCGAGACCGGCGAGGCGCTGAAGCAGATCGATGTGCTCGTGCGCCAGATCGACGGCAATGTGGACAGGATCGCCAAGGCCGCAGACGAGCAGACGACAGGTCTCGGCGAGATCAGCAAGGCCGTTTTGCGGCTCGACCGCCTGACGCAGGACAACGCCGCCATGAGCGCACGCACGACCGTCATCAGCGCCACGCTTGCCGTCGGAGCCGATGCGCTCGCCCAACTCGTCAGCCTCTTCAAGCTTAACCGCCGCGCCGTCCAGCGCGAGGACGGATCGTCCGTCAAGTCGAACTGGACCGGCAATCGCGGCGGCCAGGAGCAGGGGCGCAACGCAGCCTGAGGCGAAGGTGGCTTTTCACGGCGCTTGTGAGAAGCCGCGTTTCGGCACAGCACGAAGGCCTCTCTTTCAGGGCAGGCAGGATACCGCGAAACGAGTGCGACTACTTCCAGTTCCGCCGGCGTTCCAGCTCGGCCTCGGACGGATTGTCGTCGGCAAACGAGCCAGTCGGGACTTCGCCGCTCCGCTCATAGGTGGCGATGATGACGCCCTTGCTTGAGATCGACGAGCGGGCAAGCTTGAGGGCACCAGGCGTGGCGCCGCCCTCGAACAGGCGCTTGCCCTTGCCGAGTAGGAGCGGGAAGGTCATCACCGTCATTTCGTCGATCAGGTCGTTGGCAAGCAGGGTCTGGATGAGATTGCCGGAGCCCTGGATGAGCAGGTCGGGTCCATCCTCCTGTTTGATCTTCTTCAGGCTGGCGACGATATCGGAGCCGAGAGCCTTGCTGTTTTCCCATGTGAGCGTATCAGGCCGGTGCGTCGCCACGTATTTGGTTGCGGGGTTGAAGACGGCGGAGATCGAGTCATCCTGATAAGGCCAATGGGCGGCGAAGATATCGTAGGTCTTGCGGCCTAGCAGCAGGGCGAAGGGCTTTGCGAAAAGCTCGTCAATCACCTTGCCGGATTCCTCGTCCCAGTAGTGGAATACCCAGCCGCCGAAATTGAAGCCGTTGACGGGATCTTCCTGCGGGCCGCCCGGAGCCTGCATGACGCCGTCCAGGCTGACGAAGGTAGAGGCTATGATCTTTCTCATTATGGTCTCCTCGTGGTGATGGTCTTTCAGATGATCTCGGCCACAGGACGAATTGGGCGAGGGCTAGCCGACAAATACTGCGAAAATTTATGGAGACCGCGCCGTCTGCGCATGGCAGTTTCGGCGGATCGAAGGGCGGGGTGGCGATGCTGGATGTGACGCGACATCTGATCGACAGGGGCGACGGGGCGAATGTGGAGCTTTTTCAGGCGCAGCCTGAAAGCACTACGCCTGCCGGCGCAATCCTGTTTGTCCACGGCAACCAGGGTGGCCGTCTGATCGGCGCGCAGGAGACGGTCGATAGCGGCACGCTGCTTCGGTTCTGCTCCGGTTTGAATATCACCGCGGCGGCGGTCTCGCAGCCGGGCTTCGGAGCTTCTGACGGACCTGCGGATTTCTGCGGTCCAAACACCCAGCGAGCAATCGTGGCCGCACTCTCCTTCCTGCGGGAGCAGCCCTCTGTCGATGCCGGTCGTATCGTTCTTTACGGCAACAGCCGGGGAGCGGTTGCCTCAGCCATGGTCGCGGCCCAGGTTCCCGATCTCAGGGCCGTCATTCTGCGCAGCGGAGTCTACGATCTCAAGGCTGCCTATGAGGCGAGTTCGAAAGGTTTGCGGTGGGTGATCGAGCAGGAGGCCGGTCTGTCGAGCGAAGCCTTCCTGGCCCGCTCCGCCCTGCATCACGTATCAAAAATCCGGGCGGAAACCCTTTTGCTGCACGGGAGGCTTGATGAGCGGGCTCCCGTTGCCCAGGCCGAACAGTTCTCGGATGCGCTGACCGACGCCGGGGTGCCGGTGACGCTCCATGTCTTCGAGTGCGGGCACGACATTCCCCGGGAATATGCGCAGGCCGCGCAGCGCTCCTTCCTGCAAAGGATGTTCAATCCGGTTGTGACCTATCATTGAGCCGGCAGCCAGCCGCGCTGGTCAGTTGAGGCTGCGGAGGTAGGCGCAGAACATGTCCGACATCGCATCCGCGAAGGCCGAGATCTCACTTTCGTCACGCGCTGCCTCGGAAAAATCCTTTCCGACCGTGCTCATCGTCGTCATGATCAGGTCTCCGGCCATGGTCCGGATTGCGTCCGAGGCATCGGGCAGCGCTTCCCGCATGAACTGCTCGATAATGTCATCGGCGGCACCCCGTGCCTCCTGCGCTTCGGGAGCGTCGCGATAGAGGGGTGCGGCATCGTTAAGCGCCACCCGGACCGCGGCTTCCTCGCATTCGGAGCGGATGAAGGCGTGGACCAGAGAGCGCAGCCGGTCGAGCGGCGGACGGGTCTCGTCACCAAGGACGTCGCCCAGCAGATTCGAGGTCTGCCGCCATTCGTCGCTCTGCAGCCGGAAGAGGATGGCCGCCTTGTTGGGGAAATATTGATAGAGCGAGCCAACGCTGACGCCGGCTCTTTCGGCTACGCGAGCGGTCGTAAAACGCTGCGCGCCTTCCTGCGCCAAAACCTGAACAGCGGCTTGCAGAATGGCGTTTACGAGCTCGTTCGAGCGCGCCTGTCTCGGCGATTTTCTTGAGGAAATTCCATGGCTTGGACGTTCTGCCATATTGACGTTCCGCAAATGCGATTAGCGAATGCGACGGATTATTCGTATTTTCATTTCGAAAGCAAGCCATCCGAAATGAGGGATTTTCCTGATGAACACCATGACAAGCGCACCGCTCGCGCCGCTTCTCGATCAGTTGTTTGCCGAGGCCGACAGAGCCACCAGCCCGGCCATGGCCGGGCTCTCGCACGACGAGCGGGAGCGACTGATACACAGCAAGACCGAATATCTCGATTTCTACGGTCGCCTGAAGGATCTGTGGCTGCCCGTCTCGCGCCAGACCGGAGAGCTGCTCTACATGCTGGCGCGCAGCACCAACGCGAAGACCGTCGTCGAGTTCGGTACGTCCTTCGGCATCTCGACGCTCTATCTTGCCGCGGCCCTCCGCGACAATGGCGGCGGGCGGCTGATCAGCAGCGAATTCGAGGTCTCGAAGGTTGCGCGGGCTCGCCAGAACATTGCCGAAGGCGGCCTTGCCGATCTCGTCGAAATCCGCGCAGGCGATGCGCTCGAGACATTGAGCGCCGATCTTCCTGACAGTATCGACCTGCTTCTGCTTGACGGGGCGAAGTCGCTTTATCCCGAGGTGCTGGCGCTGGTCGAAAGCCGGCTTCGGCCTGGGGCGCTCGTCATTGCCGACGATGCCGATTATTGCCCGCAATATCTCGACCACGTGCGTTCGCCCACGAGCGGATACATGTCCACGCCCTTTGCCGACGACATCGAGCTGTCGATGCGCGTGGCCTGACTTCGACTAGTCTTCGCACAACACAATAACCTCAACACCGGCTGCCTGATGGCAGTCCGGCAATGGAGATCTCAGCAATGCACATATTCGTAACGGGTGCGACCGGCTGGGTCGGCACCGCCATCGTCGAGGAACTGGTCCGCGCCGGCCACAAGGTCAGCGGGCTTGTTCGCTCGATCGCAAAAGCAAAGGCGATTGCGGTCATCGGCGCAAAGCTCGTTCCGGGATCGCTCGATGACCTCGACCTTCTCGCCGAGACCGCGTTGAAGGCCGATGCGGTGATCCACACCGCCTTCAACCATGACTTCTTGAAATTTCTCGATAATGCGGCGCAGGACGAGCGCGCGATCCATGCGCTCGGGAATGCGCTTGCCGGGTCGGATCGCCCGCTCATCGTCACATCGGGTCTGCTGGGCTTTCCGCGGGGCGCCACGGAAGCGGACCTGCCGAACCCGGCGTCGCCGCGCAAATCGGAAGCCGCCGCCCGTGCGCTTGCCGGGCAGGGGATCCGTGCGGCGACGATGCGGCTTGCCCCGAGCGTGCACGGCATCGGCGATTACGGCTTCATCCCGATCCTCGTGCGCATCGCCCGCGAGACCGGCGTATCCGCCTATCCTGACGATGGGACGAATTGCTGGTCGGGCGTGCACCGGCTGGATGCGGCCCGCCTCTACCGCCTGGCGCTCGAAAGCGGCGTCACCGAAGCGGCCTATCATGCTGTCGCTGACGAGGCGGTGCCGTTCCGGCAGATAGCCGAGGTGATCGGACGCCAGCTCGGCCTGCCGGTGGAGTCTCGCCCCCGCGAACATTTCGGCTGGTTTGCCACCATGGCGGCAACGAACATGGCAGCCTCCAGCGCCCATACGCGCTGGCTGCTCGGCTGGCAGCCGACCTGCCGAGGCCTCATCGACGATCTCGACCAGCCTGGCTATTACGCGCGTTAGAACGTTTCCGTTTTTCTTCGAAACACGGAAATGTTCTAACTCTTTGTTTTCACGCAATTCCGGACACAAAACCGCAGCGCACTTTTGTTGGAATTGCTCTAGGCTCGCCGGAAGCCGTCAATGCCCGCCCATCGGCTGGCCGTCAGGCTGGTTGGGCGGGCGTCTCACGTAAAGAGATGCCACGACCGCTGCCAGCGAAATCAGCGCGCCGACGAAGAAGGCGGACTGCATGCCGCCGACTGTTGCCGTTGCGGCATCTGCCTCACCTTGAGTCAACACGCCGGCGCGCCAGGTCATGATGGCGACATAGAGCGTGGTGCCGGCGGCACCGGCGACCTGCTGGGTGGTGCCGATGATGGCGCTGCCGTGGGAATAGAGGTTCGGCGGCAGCGAGCCGAGGCTGACGGTGAAGAGCGGCGTGAACATCAGGGCAAGGCCGATGCTGAGCACGATATGGATGGCGAGCACGACCCAGACCGGAGTCGTCGTGGAGATGAAGGTCAGGCTCCACATCACGCCGCTGAAGAGGATGGCGCCGGGGATGACGAGGCGGGCAGGGCCGTAGCGGTCGAAAAGCCTGCCGACGAAGGGGGCGCAAAGGCCCATGATCAGGCCGCCCGGCAGAAGCAGCAGGCCTGTTGTCAGCGTTGTCTGGCCGAGGACCGACAGAAGATAGATCGGCAGCAGGATGAAGACACCGAACATCGACATCATCAGGATCGCCATCATGCCTGCCGCTATGGTGAAGGTCTTCGTCTGAAGAGTGCGCAGGTCGAGAAGCGCCCTTTCGTGCTTCTGCAGATAAAGCTGCCGCCAGATGAAGATGGCGATGACGGCAGCACCGGCAACAAGCATGACGCGGGGATCGAGCGGCGTCGCACCGCCCTCGGGCGCACCGAGCTCGCTGATGCCGAAGACGAAACTGCCGAAGCCGATAGCCGAAAGTATGACCGAGAGTATATCGAGCGGTGCCTTCGACGGCACGGTGACGTTCTCGATTTTCGCAGCACCCAGTGCCAGAGCCGCAAGCGCGATCGGCAGCACCAGCAGGAAGAGCCAGCGCCAGTCGAGCGAGGAGAGGATGAGGCCCGAAATCGTGGGGCCGATCGCCGGCGCGACGGAGATGACGATCGAGATATTGCCCATCGTCTTGCCGCGCGAATGCGGCGGCACGAGGTTCATGATCGTGGTCATCAAGAGCGGCATCATGATCGCCGTGCCCGAGGCCTGGACGATGCGGCCGACGACCAGCATGGGGAAGCCGGGGGCAAGCGCGGAGACCAGCGTGCCGGCGGAAAAGAGCGCCATGGCGAGGATGAAGACCGGTCGCGTGTTCAGCCGCTGCAGGAGATAACCTGTCACGGGGATGACGGTGGCCATGGTCAGCATGAAGGCCGAGGTCAGCCATTGGGCGGAGCTCGCGGGGATCTTGAGATCGGCCATCAGGTGTGGGATCGCCACACCCATGATGGTCTCGTTGAGGATGACCACGAAGGCGGAGACGAGCAGCAGGCCAATCACCAGCCTGTTGCGGGCACTATGGTCTTCGACCGGCAATTCGGCCTGTTCTTCGATCTCTGAAAGCAAAGGTTCACTGGTCATGGCGTTCCTATATCCATATCTGAAAGAAGGAGTTCTGCCTTAAGACGAAAGTGCCGGGCTGATTGCGACACGGGGTATGCGTATTTCCTATGTCTTTATGCTGTCGCTTGGATGCAAGGCGTTTTCTAGCGGAATCTGACCAAGTCTCTTTTCGATAGGTATGCCATAGGGGCTCCGGGCATGACTGCCAACAGTGTCCACGGCACAGTGCAAGCTCATGCAATCTGCATCACCGCAGCGCCGGCAGGCCCCATTCGTCCAGCGAAAAGGCTGCGGCCGGCAAGCGCATTTCGGAGAGATCGACCGGGCGGCGGCGGAATGATGTGGCGGTGTAGGGGAAGGCCAAATTCATGCCGCTGGCATCAAGCTTGAGCGGCAGGCCGTCAGGTGTGAGGCACTGCCTGTTTCCCGCGTCCTGAACTCCCGGCATCAGATCGAACCATTCGCAGGTCTCGCCGAGGATTGTTTCGCTTTTGTCGAGCGAAGTCCTTCCGGTTGCCTCATCGACTTTCAACGACGATGAGCCGTCGTCTGCCGGACGTGCGGCCGTGAGCCGGCGATAGCCGTCTGCCTGCTGATAGGAGACGCCCTGATCTTCGCGCTTGTTCCAGATCTTGATGCTGACGGAGCCATCGCCGTGCCGCTGCTCCCGGTAGTGCCAGGGATAATGCCGCAACAAGCGGATCGTCGCGCCGCCGGTGCTCTCCAGCGTGATGTCGAAATCGGGCTGGGAGGGATCGGCATTACTGCTCCGGATCGGTCTCAGCCAGTATTCCGGGGTGAGGATTTCCAGTGGCGGAAGGACCTCGGCGGGGGCGACGTCACGGCGGTCAAGGCTGACGAGACGGGTGTGGTAGATCGGCACGTCGTTCGGGGTCAGCAGCCTTGTCTCAATGACGATGCCGTCCTTGGTGGCGCAATTCTGCTCGCGCGAAATGAACGTCCCTGGTGAGGGCGGCCTGCTTACCGTTTCGATCCATGTGCAGCCTTCGCCGGCGATGGACGAGACCTCCGCGAGTGGCTGCGGCGCGTCCGCTTTCGCGATGTCAGGTTTGCGGGCGCGAAGAAGAAGCTCGAGATATGTAATTTCACCATCCGCCTGCCTGCTCCAGCGCAGAACGGGCCTGGCCTCATCCGGTCCGAAGCCGATGCTGGTCCGGCCGCCGCGCAGYGTCTCGCTCAGAAACATGCCGTCGTGATGGATGATGGTGACAGTCGGGTCGACCGGCTTGCCATCCTTGTCGAGCGCCTGCATGACGGCGACGTAGTCCGGCTGGAGCGGGGAGGCATCGAGCGTCGATTGTGCAACCGCGGCCTTCGTAAAGGCCATGCAGACGATTGCCCCTGTTATTGCTGCTGTCTTCATTGCCTCTCGGGTCTTCGAACCTGCGCGCGTCATCGCGCCGCCGAAGCAGATGACGGTTCTACCGAGAAAATCAATGCAGTCTATGTCTTTTGCCCCAAAAGGCGTCCTTCAATGGACAATCGTCAGCGCCGCGATACCCGCCTCGTCGGCGGCGCGCAGAAATGCTTCCCGGAACTGTTCCGGAGCCACTTCTCCACAGATGGCGTCGATGCAGGCTTTGACGGCGATCATGTATTCCTCGCCATCATCGAAAGGCCAATCCCGGATCAGCAGATATGCGGCATCGCCGAGGGTACGCACGACAGTGTGCGTCTCCCGACCGCGCAAAACCAGCCCGACCGGCGCGAATACCGATGACGTATTCCAGCTCATTGTCCTCGACCCCTCAAGGCACGGAGATTGAGACCCTCAAACACACTATACGCGTGAATTATGAAATTCGGAATTGCGGAATGCGTGAATGTTGAGTGCGTGACTTATTTGCCGCGGCCAAAAGAAAGGGCGCTCCACGACCTGATGTCGGAGCGCCCTGTGGCTGCATCGGCGTCAGTTGCGGCGGAGGCCGATGGCAGGCGAGATCAGAAGACCGCATTTGGAACGAAATGGCAACGCTCGGCGCCCGGCGACGCCTGCAAGCGGTCTGCAGTCCACAAGATTTCCACAGGTTATCCACAGGCACGGCCCGATCTCGGCCAACGCTTTCAACAACATATGCCAGATCACGACCGGCGTGCTCCAGATGGGTGATGTGACTCTCGGACGACACCGGGAATATCTTCCGGGCAAACTGCCCTAAAGGCCACAATGCCGGGCTATGGTGTCCCTCCCTCCTTGAGCGCTGGGCGGCGGACGCTCGGAGGCGGGAGGCGGCAGGCATACATGAGGGCCTGCCGCCTTCATCATCTGCCATTTCGGCCGGATCCGCGGATTTCAATGGAATTTTCGAGGTTTGCGTCTTCGCAAATAAAAAGGACCCGCTCACCAGGGAGCGGGCCTCAGGGGTGCCCGGAGTCGGACGGGCATCGCGGAAAAACGGTCGGTCAGATATAGGCCGCAGCATCGACGCTCCAGGTTTCCGACATCTTCGATGTCGGGAAGCTGCCATCGCCTGCGGGACGGGCGTGCTGACGGGCTGCAGCGTCGAGCAGGGCTGCAAAGGTTGCCAGACTGATCTTGTCAGCGCGAAGCATCTGGCGGATCAGTGGATCTCTCAGCATTTCCGATGGTGTCATCTCGTGCATGGTTATCTCCAGTGACTGGTTTCCGACGCTTGCGGCATTCTAGATCCGTATTGCTATCAATGCATGTCGCAGCGATGGCGAAAAGACGGCATTTGAGGTTCATTCGGGCTAGCTCCAATGTGCGATTGGTCTGCCATTTTATCGGATGCTACCGTAGCGCCTGAGAAGAAACCGTAGGGGAGGACGGTCATATGGAAGGCAGGCATGGGGGAGCAAGAATGTTCGACGAGATCATCGTGCGGATGGCCCCGCGAGAGACTGACAGCAGCACGACCAACGGCAAACCCCTGCATCTCATGGACTTGATATATGCGCCGGCCGTATTGAAGGCCCGGCCCGCAAAGGTGCGCAAGCGCATCGGCAAGAGGAGAATGGCAAAGCTGGACCTATGACATCAGGCCTTGGCAACGCAATTTTGACCATGAACGTATTTTCTGACGTTCACTCACATTTCGCCGATTGCATGTCTGCGGGAAAGCCGCTTTCTTGTCATCCTCATCCCTCTTTCAGAGACCTCACGACCGCAATGAACCGTTACGACATCGAGCGCCGGAATGACGACGACTGGACTGTGATCGACCGGCTGACGGGCGCACCCGTGCCGCATCTGCCGGAAAAACTCGGAAGCAGGCTTGAAGCCCAGGCGCACGCCGATTTTCGCAACCGGCTGGCCATCCCGCAGCAGGAGCGCATACGCTCCCGCCTCGATACGCTGCGGCTCGCCTGGCAGGCGCTGACCGGCAAGCGCATACGCTAGAGCGTTGTAGCCGCCGGGCATAAAAAGGCCCGCCGAAGCGGGCCAACAATTGGGAAACAACAGGCTGGATCGCACGACGCCCGTGTGGTGCATGCTTTTATCAAAGAAAAGGACGCCGTACGGTCCGGGTATCAGACTGCAAGCGGCGCCAAAAGTTCCCGGTGGTTGGCGATATTTTGCCACGTCCGCGCGGCATCGATCGATGCAGACCTCGCGCGCCTCACCAGCGAAGAATTTTCCGGCCAAGCAGGAACCCGGCTGCCGTCGCGACCAGGATGCCGATCGAGTACCATGTCGCCAGAAACAGCGGGCTGTCATCGGGGCAGTGCCAGGCATAGATGGCGGCCGCAATGCCGCCTGCGGCAAGACCCGCCACCGCGCCCGCCGTGCCCGGATTTTCCGGCGCCCCCTGACGGACCGAATAGAGGATGGCGGCAAGCGGCGCGATCGAAAGCGTCGGCACGAAGAACAGGCAGAAGGCGGAAAAATGCCCCTCCATGCTCGCCGCCCAGTCCGCCTGCGGCACGACGAAGAGCTCGGTCGCAATACCGGCGATCAATACCACCAGCGGCAGGATGAGGGTCAGGGCCGCGGAGCGCAAGGACAGGCCGGGTTTGCCGATCCGGAAGGCGAGGCGGGTGGCCGTCACGGCGATCAGCAGGGTGGTGCCGAGCTTGAAGAGGACGCGCGGTGTCTCGATCATCTCGGCCATATTTCTGCGGATGCCGATGGTGGAGATGAGAAGTGCGGCTGAAATCACCACGCCGATGGCAAGCGCGATCATGAAGACGCGACCGAAGCGGATGCGAACGCGCGCATCCTTTGCCAGCATGTTGATCAGGTCATCCGTTTTCACGCGTATTGCTCCGATAGAGGGCCGCCAATCCCTTGAGCGCCCTGTGCAGCGCCACTCGCACGGCGCCTTCCGTCATCTGTAGCCGCTCGGCCGTTTCGCGGATGCCGGCGCCGCCGAGCGAAATGGATCGCACGATCTCGCGCTGCGGGTCGCGCAGGCCTTCCAGCATGCGGTCGACATCGATGCGATCGGCGCCATCCTCCTGGTGGTCGGCTTCGAGCGTCTCCATCACATCCTCGATCGGGACCGAGACATGGCGGCCGCGCCGGCGCAGGCTGTCGATCAGCTTGTTGCGCACGATCGTCGAGAGCCAGGGACCGATGGGGCGGGAAATATCCCAGGTCCCGCGCTTCAGGTGCACTGCCAGCAGAACTTCCTGCACCACGTCTTCCACCTCGCTCGGCGGGGCACCGAACTGGTCGCAGCGCCTGCGCGCGATCGAACGCAGATAGGGTGTCACGGCCTTCAGGAAACGGTCATAGGCCGTTGCGTCGCCGGCGATCGCCGCGCGCATCCAGGCCGCCCATTCCTCTTCGCGGGCCGAATATTTCATCCGCTACTCACCTCTACGCACGGAGCCACGTGTTTGTTACCGTCATCCTGAAAAATTTGATGACGCGGCGCGTGAGGCAGAGCCGGCGTCGGCGCCTATTGAGCGCATCGGCGGGCAAACGGCAAGAGTGGTGCGGCAACAAAGCGCAAAAGCCGCCCGGCGCGATGAGGAGCCGGGCGGTTGATCATGTCGATGACTGACGTCGAGTGTTCTAGCTTTTGGCAGTGCCTGACATCCGCACGATCAGATGGTCGAGCGACAGGCGGCCGGGCCCGTAGCGCATGATGGCAAGGGCCATTGCCGCCCAGGTGATGTGGATCGGCCAGCCATCGGGCACCGTCAGTTCGACGATCAGGGTCATGAACAGCAGGCCGAGGCCGGCAAAGCGGGTAGCAAGACCGAAGACGAGCAGCGTCGGAAAGGTGATCTCGCCGCAGCCGGAAAGGAAGGCCATGACCGCGGGCATCGGGAAGGGATAGGGGCCACCCGGCAGGTGCAGCATGAATTCCTGGGTGAAGAGATCGATTGCCGTATCGTTCAGCTGCAGGAAGCCATCCCATTTCAGGATGCCGGAACGCCAGAAGGGAACGGCAAGCGCCACGCGGATGACGGCCTGGACGATATCGGGCTGGGCGACGGCCCGGACAAGTCCGTCGGCCGTCGCCACCAGCCTCGTCAGCGGGGAGAGAGCGCCGTTGCGAGGCTTGTTGTGGGCATTGGAGTCAAGCATATCAGACATTGGAATTCTCCAGTTCGATCGCGGAAAAAGCGCCGGCTGCGATCGTCTCGCCGATGGCGGCGGACAGATCGAAGGCAGGCCAGGCGTCGAGGCCGGCTGCCACGGCTGCGGCAAGGCATTCGCCCGAGAGCAGCGCATTGAAGAAGGCGGCTCCGCCCGGCGGCAGGAGGCGTACTGTGACGTCGTCGTCGATACGGGTAATCAACCCGTCCTCGGGGCGATTTTCGACGCGGGTAACGGGATCCGTGCCGCGATTCATGGCAAAGATGGTGACGGCCGGATAGGCGGATGAAACCAGCCGCGTTGCCGGATGCGGACGAAACGTTACGCCGCCCAGTTCTTCCTGCGGCACGGCGGCGAGTGTTTCGGCCGTCAATGCAGCCGCATCGGCGGCGTGATAGGCATCCAGCCAGGCGCGCTCGATGCGCGCCACGTCCGAAAGCCAGGGCATTTCCTGCGCATATTCGTAGCGGTCGATGAAGTCGGGAAAGTCACGTCCGTATTCGAACAGCAGCCGCGAGGAGGGCGGCGTCTCGCGCACATGAAAGCGGGCCATGGCGCGGAAGAAATCCGGCCCGGTGATACGCTCGACCGCCGGGAAGATCGACGACAATGCGGCAATCAGGCTGACGGTGACATTGTTGCGATAGACATTGTATCGCTTCTCCGCCCGTTTGCCGCGCGGGCCGGTGACCAGAGCAGGCGCCGGGGCATCCGGATTGAGCAGCGTGGCGGAGAACTGCCCGGCGAAATCTGGCAGCATTGGCCGGATCGGCACGATTTCAGCCGATCGCATGGGCAGTTCCCCTGTTATTGGCATGGCGATCCAGAATGGCCTGCGCAGCCAGGGCCTCGGCACGCAGCACCGGCCAGTCGGGGATCTTGCTGTCCCATTCGATCAGGGTCGAGATCGGCCCGCATCTGGCAATGACGATCTCGTAAAGCTGCCAGACGGCATCGGCGACCGGGCCGTCATGGCTGTCGATCAAGAGCAGCTCGCCCTCGTCATCCTCCTGTTCGGCGTGGCCGGCGAGGTGGATCTCGCCGACCTGAGACAGCGGGAAGTCACGCAGATATTCCAGCGCCGAAAAGCCGTGATTGGTGGCGGACACGAAGACATTGTTGATGTCGAGCAGCAGGCCGCAGCCGGTGCGCCGCGCGATCTCGCGAATGAAATCCGTCTCGCTCATCGAGGATTCCGCAAAGAGCACGTAGGTAGATGGGTTTTCCAGCAGGATCTGCCGGCCGATCGCGTTCTGCATCTCATCGACGTGATCGCAGACATGGGCGAGCGTCGCACCGGTATAGGGCAGCGGCAGCAGGTCGTTCAGATAGGTATCGACATGTGTTGACCAGGCGAGATGCTCTGAAATCAGCGCCGGCTCATAGCGGTCGACGAGGTCCTTGAAGCGCCTGAGGTGTAGCTTGTCGAGCGGCTGCGGGCCGCCGAGCGACATGCAGACGCCATGCAATGAAATCGGGTGGTCGCGGCGCACTCTTTCGAGTGCGCGATGCGGCGGGCCGCCGGCGCCCATGTAATTCTCGGCATGGATCTCGAAGAAGCCCTGCGGCCCCGTTATGGCCGAGATCGCCGCAAGATGCTCCGGCTTGAAGCTGGTGCCGGCCACGCCGGCAAGCTGATATGTCGGAAAGCGGAGGGTGCTCTCCGTCTCCATGGGAAGGTTGGACGCCTTGTCGACGTTTTTCATCTTCGCCTCCGCTTTCCTTGATCCTGGTCTGATTGCGGGCGGCTTAGATGTCGCGCGTCAGCGGCTTCAGCGAACCGTGACGGCCACCTGGAATATCGAGCGAGGCGCAGGTTCCGCCCTGGACGAATTTCCACGAATTGCCCTGGAAGTCTTTCACCGAAGTTCCCTGGCAGGTCGTGCCCGGGCCGGCGGCGCAATCGTTCTGACCCTTGAGCGCAACGCCGTAGCACTTCTCCTTGTGGGCGGCGGTTGCAGCAGCAGCTTCAGCCTTGGTCAGCGGGGCGGCACTGGCCATCGTGGCAAGAGCTGACGTGATCGCGCCGGCAAGAAGGGCGGTGCTGATGGAAGTCTTCAACATTGGTAGTCTCCGTTGCTTGAAACGCCCCTGTTTCAGCGGGGCACGTCGAGGTATTCGCAACGGGAAAGCGGGTTGTTACAGGCGTGGCGGTAACGAAGGCGTGATGTTGTTTTGGGGCGCGCGGAAGGTGCCTCCCCGCAACGGAATCGTTTTGCGGGGCGCAAGGACGATGCTTATGCTGGTGCAATCATCCGTTCGATCCCAGTTTGCGGTCAGGCTCCGATATGTCGATCAAACCTCGAAACGTGCTGTTTGTCTGCAGCCAGAACAAGCTCAGAAGCCCCACTGCCGAGCAGGTGTTTTCTGCGCGCGAGGACATCGAGGTATCGTCGGCGGGGACAAACAACGATGCCTGCAATCCGCTCGATGCCGAACAGGTAGAGTGGGCCGACATCATCTTTGTGATGGAGAAGGCGCATCGCGGCAAAATCACCCGCAAATACCGCAAGTCGCTGAACGGCAAGCGCATTATCTGCCTCGACATTCCCGATGACTACGAATTCATGGATCCGATGCTGGTCAGGCTACTGGAACACAAGGTTCCCAGATATCTGTGAACCGACTGATCCGGTCGGACATTAGCAGTGCTGTTGCGCTCTACCGATCGCCGGCGATATCGAACACGAGCAGACCGGGGGCTTCGAGTGGGAGCTGTGCGACGACGTCTCCCGCGGGGTTCAACACAGCCGTCGGTCCCCAGGAAATGCGTCCCTCGCGTTCCCCCGTCACGTCGGCGGAGATGAGCCACAGGCCGGTTTCCCGGCAGCGCTCGCCTCTGGCGGCGTTGTGCACGTCCCGGAATTTTTCGGCATTGGCGCGCGGCATCATGTTGTTGGCGCAGCAGACGAGGAGGGATGCGCCTGTGAGTGCGACCTTGCGGGCGGCATCGGGGAAGCCGGTGTCGTAGCAAATGTTGATGCCGAAGCGCAGGCCACCGACCGTGAAGACTGATGTTTCGGCGCCCGGCTGGAAGAAGCTTTCTCCCTTGAGCAGGTGCGCCTTGCGATATCGGCCGATCAGCTTGCCGCTTTCGATGACGACGGCGGTGTTGAACAGCGCTTCGCCTTCAGCTTCGATCATGCCCATGACGATCATGGGGCCGGCATCGGCGAGCCGGCTCATGACGGCGGCGAATGCAGGGGATCCGAGATCCATGGCGGCTCGTCGTGCCGTTTCGGGCTCAGTCAGATAGCCCTGCAGAAAACCTTCCGGAAAGCAGAGGAGGCGGGCGCCTTCCGCTTCGGCCTGACGGATCATATCGAGCGCGCATGTCAGGGCGGCCTCGACATTTTCGCGATATTCCAAGGTCTGGGCGGCGGCGATGCGGACGGTTTTCATTCCGGGTTCCGGTTGTTCTCGCAATTATCCGTATCCGAGCAGGCGAGCATCCGTCCACCATGATCGCCACTTCCCATGCCGAGGCCGAAGAGATCGTTTCCGCGGTGTCGGGCGGAGCGGAAGAGCTGACTGCGATCGACAGCCACCCATCTATCGATCGGAGTTTCGAAGGTTTAAGATTTCCACGGGGAAGGCGGGATAAGGCTGCGGGGATGGACCGGCTGGATGCGATGCGCGTGTTGCTTGCCGTTGTCGATGCCGGCAGCCTGTCGGCGGGCAGCAAGCGGCTGAATGCGCCGCTGCCGAGCGTCAGCCGCAAGGTGGCAGAGCTRGAGCGGTCGCTCGGCGCCAGTCTCGTCATCCGCACCAGCCGGAAGCTGCAGCTCACCGATGCCGGGCGCGATTATGTGGAGGCGGCGCGCAAGATCATTGCCGATATGGAGGAGGCGGAGCGCCGGGCTTCCGGCGAATATCAGCGGCCGCGGGGAACGCTGACGATCACCATGCCGGTGGAATTCGGCAATCGCTATGTGCTGCCGATCGCGCTGGATTTCATGGCCGAGCATCCGGAGGTTTCGCTGAACCTGCTCTCGCTCGATCGCACCGTTCATCTCGTCAGCGAGCAGGTGGATGTCGCCATCCGGCTGGGGGCGCTGGCGGATAGCTCGCTCTATGCCGTCAAGGTTGCCGAGTTTCGGGTCCTGACCTGCGCGAGCCCGGATTATCTCAGGCGTTGCGGGTGTCCGCAGCATCCGGGGGATCTGCCCGATCATGACGGGATCATCTTCAACAGCAGGACATTTTTCTGGACCTTCGATATCGATGGCCGGCCGGTGGAGGTGGTGCCGCGCCATCGCATAGAGGTCAATACGGCGGCAAACTGCGTTGCCGCCGCCGTGGGCGGAGCCGGCATCGCCAGGCTTTTCGATTACCAGATCCCCGGCGAACTTGCCGCCGGTTCGCTCGTGCCTGTTCTTGACGGTTACACTGGCGCGCCGCAGCCGATCCATATCGTCTATTCGCGCCAGGGTTTCCTGGCGCTCAAGGTGCGCTCCTTCATCGACTGGACCCTGCCGCGGCTGCGCGAAGCCTGCCGGAGCTATGGTTCAATCCAGTAAGGCACGGATTTCGGTGACGATCCGTTCCGGTGCCTGCAGATGCGGATAGTGGCCGATGCCGGGCAGGACGTCGAACGGCGCGCCGGTCCTTTCGGCAAATTCTGCGCCCATGCGGCTGTCGATATAGATGTCCTTTTCGCCCCAGATCACCTTTACCGGCGTCCTGAGCTTGCCGAGGTTTGCTTCCAGAAGATCCTGGTCGCGGGTGAAGGCCGCGTAATAATGGTAGAAGGCATCGGCGGAGGTGAGGGCGCCGTTGCTCCAGCCGCGGACCATGTCTTCCTTCACGCCGGCAGCGAGATCGAACTGCTCGTCCTCTGCCAGACCGCGCCTGTAGACGTTTTGAAGGATCTCGTCGCTCGTCTGGTTCATGACGGTGCGGGTAAGGGAAGCCGCCGGCTCGCTCTTCAGGTTCTGCAGGCGCTCATGCATATAGGCCGGTCGGTTGAAGGGGGCGAAGTCGCCAACGATAATGCGCCGTGCGATATCGGGCTCGTCGAGTGCCAGGAGCAGGGCGGGCAGGGCGGCGATATCGGCGGCATAGATCGTCAGCTTCGAGCGGTCGATGCCTGATTTGTCGATATAGGCCTTCAGCACGCCGGCATAATCACGCGGCGAATAGGAGAAGTTTTCGGGCCGCGACGACAGGCCGTATCCCGGCCAGTCGAAGGCGTGCACCTCGAATTCATCACCGAGCGCGGCCGCCATGTCACCCCAGACGGCAGCGGTTTCGGGAAAGCCGTGCAGGAAGAGCACGGTGCCTTTCGCGGCCGGATTATGCACGACAAACCGCCTGAGGGTGATATCGCCGCCGATGGCAATGGTGCTCGCTTCAGGCCTTGCGGCTGCAATCGCGCCGGCGCTTGCGGGTGTCAGTGTGGCGCCTGTGATTGCGGCGGCGGCGAGCAATGCTCCAAGTGACGATGTCATCATGTCCGTTGTCCTTCTCTCCGGCGGCCGTGCTGGCTGTTATTGAGCCTCGTGGTCGCGGCCGGGTGAATTCTCGATGACAAGGATCGTGCATCGCGCCTGGCGCCGGTAGAGCGCATCGGTGAGAGCCTGCCTCTCACTTTCCCGCAGTACCGGATGATCCGTCCACGCCGTAAATCGTCTCCATCCGCGGCGCCGGGGAATGGCCCGCGTCCACCGCAGGCAGCAGGCAGAGGCCGTGCTGTCGCATGAAAGGATGATGAGACATGAACGACATGACCGTAAATCTGAAAAGCGCCGGGCCTCAAAGAGTGCGCGGCCTGCCGGGGCATTCCACCGTCGGCACCAATAATCTCGAGGCTGCGGCCGAATTCTACGACAGGCTCATGGCCGTCTTCGGCATTGGCCGGTTTCTGGTCCAGCCCGGCAGGGCCGTCTATTACGGCGAGCGCACGCTGGAATTCGGCGTGATAAAGCCCTTCGACGGCCGGCCGGCCAATGTCGGCAATGGCGGCATGGTGGCTTTCGAGGCACGCTCTCGCGCTCAGGTGCGCGAAGTCCATGCAACAGCGCTGCAGGCAGGCGGTTCGGACGAGGGCGCGCCAGGGCCGCGCGGGGAGAACGGCGAGGGGCCTTACTGCGCCTATTTCCGCGACCCCGAGGGCAACAAGTTCCTGGTTTACCGGGCCGGGCCTGACGAAGCCTGAGATCGCTTCCGGTCCATTTCAGGCGCATGTTGCCAAGCGTCTGAAATGTGGCCGCGAACCTTCCGATGGAATGGAGGCATGTCATGAAATCAGGGCAATCAATCGAGACGTTGAAGATGTCGCGGCGTTCGCTGCTATTTGCGGGCGCGGCGGCCGGGGTTGCGGCGACGCTTGCTTCGGTTGCGGCTGCGGCCGATCCGGTCGCGGCGGAAGCGCCGACCGGCGAAATCCGGCCGTTCCGGGCCAATATTCCCGAGGCCGCACTTGCCGATCTCAGGCGGCGGCTTGCCGCCACCCGCTGGCCTGACGGGGAAACCGTGCGTGACCGTGCGCAGGGTGTGCAGCCGGAGCGGCTGAAGGCACTCGTGGACGAGTGGCAGTCTTCCTACGACTGGCGCAAGGCGGAGCAGAGGCTGAATGCCTTTCCGCAATTCGTGACCGGGATAGACGGGGTGGATATCCACTTCATCCATGTGCGCTCCCGCCATGAGAACGCCCTGCCGCTGATCATGACGCATGGCTGGCCGGGATCGGTGTTCGAGCTGATCGATGTGATCGGCCCGCTGACCGATCCGACCGCGCATGGCGGTACGGCTGGCGATGCCTTCCATCTGGTGATCCCATCGATCCCCGGCTTCGGCTTCTCCGGCAAGCCCACGGAAAAGGGCTGGAACCCGCAACGCATTGCGGCCGCCTGGGACACGCTGATGAAACGGCTCGGCTATACCAGCTATGTCTCGCAAGGCGGCGACTGGGGTGCGATCATCAGCGATGCGCTGGGGCGACAGGCGCCAAAGGGGCTGCTCGGCATTCACGTCAACAGGGTCGAGCGCGCCACTACCTTTCCGCCCGACGCCGCTCAGGCGCTGATGAGCGGTGCGCCGGCGCCCGACAGCCTGTCACCGGAGGAGAAGGTGATCTTCGCGGAGGCCCGGGATTTCCTCGCCAATGGCTTCGGTTATGCCGCGATCATGGGAACGCGGCCGGAAACGATCGGCTACGGGCTTGCGGATTCTCCCGTCGGGCTTGCGGCCTGGCTCTATGACAAGATTGCCGACTGGGTGTTTACCCGCGGAGATCCCGAACAGGCGCTCGGCCGGCAGGCCGTTCTCGACAATATCACGCTCTATTGGCTCACCAATACCGGGCCTTCGAGCGGGCGCATCTACTGGGAGAATGTCGCAGGGGGAGCGAAGCTGGAACCGGTCAAGGTTCCGGTCGCCGTCACCGTCTTTCCCGGCGAGGTCTACCGGCCGCCGCGGCACTGGCTCGCCAGGGCCTACCCGCAGCTGATCTATTACAATGCGGCTGAAAAGGGCGGGCATTTCGCCGCCTGGGAGGAGCCGCAACTCTTCGCCGGGGAGGTCCGGGCCGCGTTCAGGACCTTGCGCTCCTAGAAGATCGCATTTCTCCACATCGATGGGGAACATCGGGCTTTTTCGTCCGTTTGCGGAGAGGAAAACCTGGAGGAGGAATCCCGATGAGCAATCTCCGCAATGACAGCGCTCCCGCATTCTCAGGCGGCGGGGGCCACAGTACGCTCAGTGCCTTCTTCGACAGCCGTGACGACGCCGAACGCGCGATCGACCGGCTCAAGAACCTCGACATCAGCAATGTCCGAATGATGCCGGGATATGAAGCCGACGGCGACAAGGCCGGCGTTGCCGGGGACGACCGTGGCGGCTTCTGGTCGAAGCTGGAGGACTGGCTTTTCCCTGACGAGGACCGGTCGGTCTATGCCGAGGGCCTGCGCCGTGGCGGCTTTCTTATCTCGGTCGAGGTCGACGACGCGACCTACGGCATCGCCCACGATATCCTCGATGACGAAGGCTCCATCGACATGGATGAACGTGCCGACCTCTGGCGCGCCGAGGGCTGGAACACGAGCAAGTCGAACGAGGCTTTCGCAACATCGCAATATGATGCAAGCAGGGCTCGCGAGGCGGATGAGGCCGAGCGGGCGCGGCAGGCGCGTGCCGCACAGGACGACGTCTTTGCCGCCGATGCCGCAGGCGTTGCCGGCCCGGCGATGCCTGCCGGACACTACACCCGCCGGCTCGATCCCAACTCCCCGCGCGTCCGCGCCTATGATCTCGACGACGAGGCGCCGCTCGATCAGGATCTGCGCGATGACATCGCGCCGACAGGACATCACCGCACGGTGGAAGAGTCCCAGGAGCGCGCGGAACGCGAGCTTCGCCAGGCTCAGGATATCGACGGGATGCGGCAGGACCAGACGCTGCCGCGGGGCCGATAGCGATTATAAATCAGTGATGCATTGACATAAGGGCGCGCCGTTTCAGCGGTGCGCCTTTAATGCGCCGTGCCGTCCACGATGACGTGGTCGTGATCCCTGGAGCATTTCTCGATGCGGGCGTGGATCTTGTAAACCTCGCGCAGCATATCGACGGTGACGACGTCGCGCGGTTCACCGCAGGCACGCATGCGGCCGTTCTGGATGATCAGAACCTTGTCGGCGAAGCGGAGCGCCTGATTCAGATCATGGATGGCGATCAGCACGATCATGCCGCGCTAGCGGGCCTGACGCTGCATGAAATCCAAGACTTCCACCTGGCGGTGAAGATCGAGCGCGCTGGTCGGCTCGTCCATCAGCATGATTTCGGGCTCGCGCACCAGCGCCTGAGCGATGGAGACGAGCTGGCGCTGGCCGCCGGAGAGAGCGCCGAGATCGCGAAAGGCGATCGCCTCGATGTTGAGCGCCTTCATGATGTCGTCGATCAGCCGCAGTTCCTGATCGCTGACGCCCCAGGAGTGACCCTGCTTGCGAGCGAGCAGGATGGATTCATAGACCGTCAGCACCGCATTGGCCGAGGTATCCTGCGGCATGTAGCTGATGGCGTTTTTCGTCCTGGCGCCCTCGACCAGCACGTTTCCCGGGCCCTTCAGCAGGCCGGTGATGCGCTTGAAGAGCGTCGACTTACCGGCGGCGTTCGGGCCGATGACGGCGATGAGTTCGCCGGCATTCATCTTCGGGGTGGTCACGTCTTCGACGAAGAGCTTGCGGCCGTGATAGGCGCCGACCGACTGCAGCTGAAGCGCTACCATGAGCGGCTCCTGTTCGAGAGGATGAGCGAGAAGAAGAAGGGCACGCCGACGAGTGCGGTGATGATGCCGATCGGGAAGACGACGCCCGGAATGATCGACTTCGAGACGATCGAGGTGACCGACAGCAGCAGCGCGCCCGAGAGGACCGAGCCCGGCAGGAAGAAGCGCTGATCCTCGCCGAGGATCATGCGGGCAATATGCGGGCCGACGAGGCCGACAAAGCCGATCGTGCCGACGAAACTGACGGGCACGGCCGCCAGCAGCGAGATGATCAGCATCGTCTCCAGCCGGATGCGGCGGACATTGACGCCGAAGCTTGCCGCCTTGTCCTCGCCGAGGCGGATCGCCGTCAGCGCCCAGGCATGGCGGGCAAAGAGCGGGAGCGCAAAGAGCAATACGGCAAGGGTGATCCAGATCTTCGGCCAGGTGGCCTTGGTGAGGCTGCCCATGGTCCAGAAGACGACGGCCGAGAGGGCCTGTTCCGAGGCAAGATATTGCAGGAAGGCGAGAGCCGCATTGAAGGTGAAGACGAGGGCGATGCCGAGCAGCACGACCGTCTGCACCGAGACGCCGCGCGCCTGCGAGATGAAATGGATGAAGAGGGTTGCGACCAGCGCCATGATGAAGGCATTGACCGGCACGAGCAGGCCGGCGGCAACGGGCAGGATCGGCACGCTGGTGACGATGGCGAGTGCCGCGCCGAAGCTTGCGGCGGCGGAAATGCCGAGCGTGAAGGGACTTGCCAGCGGATTGGCAAGGATCGTCTGCATCTGCGCGCCCGCGACCGAGAGCGAGGCGCCGACGACGATCGCCATGACGGCGACCGGCATGCGGATATCCCAGACGACGGCGCGGACCTGCGCCGAGACGGCGTCGGGATCGAAGAGGGCCGTCACGACCTCGTCGAGACCGTAGCGGGCCGGTCCCCAGGCGAGATCGACGGCGAAGGACAGGCAGAGCGCTGCCGTCATGGCAACGAGGATCAAAAACTTGCGGCGGGCGAGGGCGCGGTAACGCGCCMTGCCTTCCTCGGCTTCGATCGGCATGGCGGCGATCTCTGCCATTGGCCTTACTTTCCGGCCTTGGCGTCGACCCAGTAACCCGGCTGATAGGCGACGGGCAGGAACTTCTCGTGGAATTCCTTGAAGGTCGCATCCGGATCGAGATCGGCAAAGAGGTCCGGATGGAACCACTTGGCCATCTGCTGCACGGCGACGAACTGGTAGGGGCTCGTATAGAACTGGTGCCAGATCGCGTGGACATTGCCGCCGGCAACGGCCTTGGAGCCGGTGAAGGCCGGATTCTGCATCAGCGCATCGAGCGCCTTTCTGCTGTCGTCGATGGTGCCGGCAGCGGCCGGGCCGACATTGACGTAATCCTTGGCGTCCTTGGTCTGGCTCCAGTTCGAGCCGGTGACGACGACGACGTCAGGATTGGACGCGACGACCTGTTCGGCATTGATCGAGCCGGTATAGCCGGGCAGGAAATCGGAGCCGAGATTATGGCCACCGGCCCAATCGACCATGAGGCCGAAATTGTCGGGGCCGAACGTGCCGCAGCACTCGACGAGGCCGGCGGCGCGATACATGAAGACGTTGGGCTTCTTCGGATTGGCTTGCTTCAGCTTGTCGGTGACGCGCGCCATCTGCTCTTTCCAGTAGGCGGCGACGGCTTCGGCGCGGTCTTCATGGCCGAAGAGCTTGCCGAGGATTTCCAGGCTCGGCTCGGTATTGGCCAGGATGTGCTCGCGGAAATCGATATAGACGATCTTCACGCCGATCTTGTTCAGCATGTCCTCGAGCTTCACCTCGTCGGCCGCCTTCTTGTTGCCGATCGGCAGCAGCATGACGTCGGGGTGAAGGGCGACGACGGTCTCGGTCTGCAGCGTTCCGTCCGTCAGGTTGCCGAGGAAGGGCAGGTCCTTACCCCTAGGGAATTTCTCGACATAGGCGTTGAAGCCATCCTTGTCGGTGGTCCAGAGATCGTTGCGCCAGCCGACGATCTTGGCGAAGGGATCATCCTTCTCGATCGGGGCGACGGCATAGAGCATGCGGCCTTCGCCGAGAATCACACGCTCGACCGGTTTGTCGAAGGTGACCTCGCGGCCGGCCACATCCTTGATGGTGAAGGGCTCGGCCATAGCCTGGAGTGGCAGAATGGCCGCAACCGCAACTGCGGATAGTCTAAGCAAACTCAAAAGATTCAACTGGAAACTCCCCCGGTCCTTGGTAATGTCCCGAGGCATAGAAAAACTGACTTTCGGAATCAAGTTTTATGTTTTAGAGCATTTCCAAAGTAGTACGGCGCCTGGGTGCAGATAATGAACACGATGAACACAAACTACTCTATTCGCGATGAAATCCGGGACTTCTGGTCTGAACGCGCAGCGACATTCGACGAGAGTGTAGGCCATGAAATCTTTTCCGAAGCCGAGCGCGCCGGCTGGCAGCGGCTGATCCGCAAGCATCTCGGCGAGGGGCAGGGGCGGGCAGCGCTCGATCTTGCCTGCGGCACGGCTGTCATTTCGCATCTGATGCATGGGGCGGGTTTCAAGGTGACGGGGCTCGACTGGTCGGATGCGATGCTGGCGCAGGCGCGCGCCAAGGCCAAGAAGCGCGGCACCGATATCCGCTTCGTCTCGGGGGACGCGGAAAACACCATGGAGCCAAAGGACAGCTATGACGTGATCACCAACCGGCACCTCGTCTGGACGCTGGTCGATCCGGCCTCGGCCTTCCGGGAATGGTTCTCCGTGCTGAAGCCCGGTGGCAAGGTGCTGATCGTCGACGGCAACATGGGCAAGGAGACCTGGGTCAAGAGCCTGCAGAAAGTCTGGACGAAGCTGACGGGCAAGGCGCCGGCGAGCCACATGAAGCCCGAGATGATGGCCCGTCACCAGGCGATCCGCTCGCGTGTCCATTTCTCCGACAAGATGCCGGCCGAAGCGATCGTCGACCTTTTGCGCCAGGCGGGCTTCGACAATATCGTCGTGGACCGCAAGCTTTCGGACATCCATTGGGCGCAGGCGCGCAAGATGCCCTTCCTGCGCGGGCTCGAGCGCATGGTGCAGGACCGTTTTGCGATCTGCGCGACGAAGCCGCTGGCCTAGGTTTTTGGCGGGGGCCTGCGTCACGCGCGAAGAGCGCGTGGCTGGCGATGTGCGGTCACTGAAGGGTCGGGCGCCCCTTGCCGATGAGGTTTGCGAGCAGCCCGGCTACTTCTCCGGCATCGGCGGGTTTCGCTACCAGCGGCACCTGGCAGAGGGATGAGGGTATGGCGAGCTGGTCGTAACCGCTCGTAAAGATGAAGGGGACGTGCCTTTCCCGCAGCATCTCGGCGATAGGAAAGCTCAATTCTCCCCTGAGATTGATATCGATCACGGCGCCGTCGAGCTCTGGAGTGTTTTCGATCGCTGCCCTGGCAGACGCGAGGCTTGCAAACGGGCCGACGATCATTGCCCCGTACTTTTCGAACGCTTCCGCAAGATCGAATGCGATCAGATATTCATCTTCCAGAATGAGCACATGGCCGAGCTTTTCTTCCACCTGAGCGCTCCATATCGTCGTGGTTTCAGGAGTGAAATATGGCAGAAACGCGCTGAGTAAATGGAGATTGCCAAAGAGACTTCCGCTCCCTAATTCTACCGATTGTAAGGCCGCCATCTTCGGTCTTGAGGAGCGGTGAAATGGTACACGCAAATCCGAAATTCCCGATCGTCGGCATTGGCGCTTCGGCGGGAGGGATCCCGGCCATGGAAGGGTTCTTCCAGGGCTTGCCGGAGCGCTGCGGCATGGCGTTCGTCGTCGTGACCCATTTGAACCCTGACCGCGAAAGCCGCCTGCATGAGGTGATTGCCCGCTATACCGACATGGAAGTGGTGCTTGCCGCCGACAAGCTGAAGGTGGTTTCCGAAACAGTCTACGTCATGCCGGAAAATGTGGTGCTGAGCCTTCATGACGGCGTGCTTTCCGTCAAGCCGCTCGACGTCAATTCCAGGGAGCGCAAGCCCATCGACGTCTTCTTCGGCGAGCTTGCGAAAGACCAGGGCGACTATGCCGTCGGCATTATCCTGTCCGGCGGCGACGGGGATGGGACGCTAGGTGTCAAGGCCATCAAG
The DNA here is from genome assembly GCF_056396805.1 of Rhizobium sp. 05N49. NCBI lineage: Bacteria > Pseudomonadati > Pseudomonadota > Alphaproteobacteria > Hyphomicrobiales > Rhizobiaceae > Rhizobium > Rhizobium sp. 05N49. The sequence continues at coordinate 246,888 of NZ_JBFTME010000001.1, read as the reverse complement.
GAGCGCGGCGGGCTGACGATCGCGCAGATTGCCGACGGTTCCGGCCCCCGCAATCCGGATATGCCGCAAAGCGCGATTTCCAGCGGTCTCATCGATCTCGCACTGCCGGCCGAGCAGATGGGTGAAAAGCTGGTCGCTTTCGCACGCAGCTTCGATCTTCTTTCCGATGTCGGGGAGGCTGGCGAACATAACAAGGCGAGCGATCTCGAACAGGCACGCGAGCGTATCTACACGATCCTTCGCAATCAGACCGGCCATGATTTTTCCGGCTACAAGACCAAGACCTTCCTGCGGCGCGTGCGTCGACGCATGCAGGTCAAGCAATTGAAGACCATCGAGGCCTATGTCGCCGTGCTGGAGCAGGATCCCGATGAAGTTTCGCGGCTTTTCAGCGATCTGTTGATCAACGTGACCAATTTCTTCCGCGATGCCGACGCGTTTGCGGTGCTCGAAACCACCGTCATCCCGCAATTGTTCGCCTCCAGAACTGCGACCGATACCGTGCGTATCTGGGTGCCGGGCTGCGCAACGGGGGAGGAAGTCTATTCGATCGCCATTCTCATGCGCGAACACATGGAGCGGCTGTCGCACGTACCAAGGGTGCAGATATTTGCGACCGATATCGATGAGCCGGCGCTGCAGATCGCCAGGACGGCGCGTTATCCGGAGGCGCTGCTGGAGGGCGTTTCGAGCACGCGCAAGAAGAAATTCTTCAGCAGCGACGGAGCCAGTTTCGTCGTCAGCAGCAGCGTCCGCGAGCTGTGCATCTTCTCTCCGCATAGCGTCATCCGCGATCCGCCGTTTTCCCGGATGGACCTCGTGTCCTGCCGCAACCTTTTGATTTATCTCGGACCTGAAGTACAGAACCGGGTCATCCCGACATTCCATTATGCGCTGAAACCCGGCGGTTACCTCTTTCTCGGGACGTCGGAGGGGATCGCCCAGCACGGCGATCTCTTTACCACCGTCGACAAGAAGAACCGCATCTTCCAGACGCGGGAACATGCCAGCGCGCACCGTCTTCCGATCCTGATCGGGGACGAACGATATGCGCCGTTCACGGCCTCTGCAAAAATCGAGCCGCGTGGATTGGGCGGTGTGCAGTTGCGGCAGGCGGTCGAAGCGCAGGTGCTGGAATCATTCGCACCGGCTCACGTCGTGGTGAATGCGGACGGTGATGTCGTCTATTCGTCCGGGCGCACGAGCAAATTTCTGGAAGTGCCGCAGGGCGCGCCGAGCCGCCAGCTGATCAACATGGCAAGACGGGATCTGCGGCTTGATCTCAGGGCAGCCCTGCGGGAATGCGTCTCGTCGAGACAGCGTGTCACCAAGGACAATATCGTCGTTGATGACGATGATGGCCGCGTTCAGCCGGTGTCGCTGGCGGTCGAGCCGCTCGGCAATCGCGAGTCAGGCGAAGCGCTCTACGTCGTCCTGTTTCAGACGCTTGGACCGCCGCAGGCGCGCTCGGAAGCCGAACGCGTCCAGCGGAGCCTGGAAGGGACGGCCGACCTCGAGAGGGAGCTGCGCGACACGCGCGAACGCCTGCAGTCGACGATCGAGGAATATGAGACGGCGCTCGAAGAACTGAAGTCCTCCAACGAGGAGCTGGTATCGGTCAACGAAGAGGCTCAATCCTCCAACGAGGAGCTCGAAGCTTCCAAGGAGGAGATGCAGTCCCTCAACGAGGAGCTCAACACGATCAATGCCGAGCTCAACAGCAAGATCGAGGAGCTCGACCGGGCCAACAACGATCTGAAAAATCTCTTCGACGCCACACAGATCCCGACGATTTTCCTCGACCGCAATCTGGTGATCCGCAATTTCACGCCGACAGCGTCGAATTTTTTCAAGCTACGTGCATCCGATGTCGGCCGGCCACTGACCGAACTCTCCAGCGATATCGACTATCCGGAGCTGAACGACCATATTGGCGAGGTTTTCGCTTCGGGGGAAAACCTCGATCATCACCTTCCGCGCGACGACCAGGGGCGTCATTTTCTGGCCCGGCTCATTCCCTATCGCGGCGACAACAACAGGATCGACGGTGTGATCGTGACGCTGATCGACGTCACCACGCTGGCCGAAGCCGAAAAGCACCAGAAGGTGCTGATTTCCGAGCTCAATCATCGTGTCAAGAACATGCTGGCGGTGGCGATCAGCATCGCGACCCAGACGCTGGAATCGGCTGCCTCGCCGGAGGCGTTTCACGCAGCCTTCGTCGGCCGGCTCAAAGCCATGTCGAGGACTTACGGCCTGCTTTCACGCGAGAACTGGAAAGAGGCGTCGGTGCAGGAGCTGATCACCCAGGAACTGACGCCATTCGGCGCCGATCGGGTCACGCTCGACGGCCCGGAATACAAGCTCAATCCGCCACGCGGGCTTGCGCTCGGAATGGTCATCCACGAGCTTGCGACCAATGCTGCCAAATACGGGGCCTTGAGTAATGGCGAGGGGCACATAGATATCCGCTGGCAGCTCGGGAATCGCTCCTTCATCCTCGACTGGAGTGAACGCGGCGGCCCGGCAGTCAAGGATCCGCAGTCGGACGGTTTTGGCATGTCGCTGATGCAGGGGGAGATCGGCTACCGGCTCGGCGGACAGGTTGAAACTAATTTCGCTCCCGGTGGTTTAACCGTTAGCCTCTCGTTCCCGCTCAGCTAGCGGCCAGGTGGAGTGAGCCATTGAAATCCAGCTTTCCCAGGAGTTCCCTCTTTGCAGGAAAGCGGGTGCTTGTCGTCGAGGACGAATTTCTGCTCGCAGAGGAAACCCGCAGGGAGCTTGTCAAGCTCGGCGCGGTCGTGATCGGTCCGACGCCACGCGTCGACGATGCGCTTTTCCTGATCGAAGATGAGCAGATCGATGCCGCCATCCTTGATGTTTTTCTGTCCGACGCGCTGGTCTTCCCCGTGGCAGAACGGCTCGAAGAGCTCGGCATACCGTTCGTTTTCGCCACGGCGTACGATCCATCCATCATTCCGGAGCGGTTTGGTGGCTATATTCTCTGCGACAAGCCGATAGAGCTGGAGAATATCGCTCAGGGCCTTTTCGGATCGCCGGTATCGGATGCGTGATGATTGCGCACCGGTGCGGCATTTTGATCGGTCTTGCGCCAAAACCGGTCCCGGCGGGATGGGTGGCTGTAGTTTGCAATTCTATTTTAAGGGACATGGTGCAGCAGGTGATGGCCGACTGCCGGCGAAGCTTCGCGTTCAAGAAAGTGCACGCACGGGAGCTTGGGGCGCGCAAGGGCATACCAACGCCGCGAAGGCCAGCTGCAGGTCGCTCAGGCCGTAGTTTGTCCAGTTCGAACTTGCCTGGAGAGATCCGTTGACGTCCATATCAGCCGCAATGCGCTCCGCCACTGATGCGGCCGAGGTTTTGACCGTCGAAGCCATTGTGGAAAATCGCCTTTACGCGCTCGCCCTGAAGGATGCGGCGCTGAAGCTCATCGCCATGCACGACGCCGCGCCCCGTATCGTGCGCTATACCGCCGACATGAAACGATGGTTGCTGACGCAGTCAATTCTGGCTTTTCATTTTCGGCGTGTCACGTCGCCGTCCCACCCGGGCCTGACGGCTGCCAACCTGAAGGCCCTCATCGCCGAGAGTGACATTGCCTCCAAGAACACGGTATTCGCGCATCTGGCGGAGATGCGCAATTACGGTCTTCTGGTCGATGTTCATGAACGCGCGGACAAGCGCGCTCGCCCGCTCAGAATTTCCGAAACTGCCGAAACCCTGATTCGCGAATGGTTCGACGAACATCTGAAATCGCTCGATATGCTCGATCGGGGCACCCGATTCCAGCGATCATCGGCCGATCGGCGCTTGCTGTGGTATGCGCAGCCAAGAATGTCGGAGAGCCTCTTTCGCGATCCGAACTGGGCCAGCCCTCGGCAAAGCGTGGATACTTTCGTTCGAACCGCTTCCGGCAGCAATATCCTGCACGACCTGATGTCTCGATTGCCGCCGGAAAAGGAGCTGGAAACGCGCATGTCCATCGGGCCTTTGCGCGTCGGAGAATTCTCCAGGCGCTACGCCATCTCCCGAACCCACGCGCGGCGCCTGTTCGAGCGTGCTCAGGTGCTTGAAATTGCCGGATGGGACGCTTCCGGCGACCGCGGCGATTTCTGGATTTCGGCAGAGCTGGTCCGGGACTATCGGTATTGGCAGGCGGTCAAGTTTGCGGCGATCGACGAAGCGTTCGAATGGGCATGTTCTCATGTGCCCGAGCAGGCTGGCGAGCAATAGGGTCAAGCTCTCCGGCGTCGGCGCAATTACTGCCCGCCGCTGCCGCTAACCCGAAGCACCCTCTTCAATCTCTTCCGGAATGAAGCCACCCGTCTGGCGCCGCCAAAGGCGCGCGAACAGCCCGTCGCCTTCGATCAGCTCTTCCGGCCGGCCTTCCTCGACGATGCGGCCGTGGTCGAGCACGATGATGCGGTCCATGCTCGATATGGTCGACAGGCGGTGGGCGATGGCGATGACCGTCTTGCCTTCCATCACCATGTTCAGACGCTCCTGGATGGCGGCTTCGGATTCGCTGTCGAGAGCCGAGGTGGCCTCGTCGAGCACCAGGATCGGGGCATTCTTCAAGAGCACGCGGGCGATCGCCACGCGCTGGCGCTGGYCGCCCGAGAGTTTTATGCCGCGGTCTCCGACATAGGCTTCGTAGCCCGTGCGGCCTTCGCTGTCGGCGAGATCGGCGATGAAGAGATCGGCGCTTGCCATCTTCGCCACATCCTCGATCTCTTCCTGCGTGGCCTCGGGCCGGCCGTAGCGGATATTGTCGCCGACGGAGCGGTGCAGCAGCGCGACATCCTGGGCGATGACGCCGATGGCGCGACGCAGGCTTGACTGGGTGACCGAACGGATATCCTGCCCATCGATCCGGATCACGCCGTCCTTGATGTCGTAGAAACGCAGGAGCAGGTTGGCGAGCGTCGTCTTGCCGGCGCCCGAGAGGCCGACAAGGCCGACTTTCTCGCCGGGACGGACGGTCAATGACAGGTTGTCGATGACGGGCTTGCCGGATTTGTAGGCGAAGCCAACGGCGTCGAAGCGGATTTCGCCGTTCGGGACGACAAGGTCCTGCGCATCCGGCCGGTCGGTGATGGTGGGCGGTGTCGTCATGACCGGCATGGCGTCCTTGATCGTGCCGATCGCCTGGAAAATCTGCTGGCCCATCTGCAGGAATGTAAATGTGTGACCGGATAGCCGGTTGAGAACATAAACGGCGGCGGTGAATTCGCCGATCGTGATGAAGCCGTCAACGAGCCCGGTAAAGCCGATCGACAGGATGGCCAGCCAGTGCGTCACGTTGAGGACGACGACGATGACCTCTGCTGTCCGATAGATACGCTGTTCGCTTTGCTGGGCCTTGATCGCCTTGCCGATGATGCCTCGGATAGTACCCGCCTCGCTGTCTTCGGCGGCGAATTGTTTCACCATCTGCATATTGGCGTAGAGATCGGTAATGGCGCCGGAAATCAGGCTGCGGCGCTTGGCGGAGCGGCGTGCCCGTTCGGTGAAGACAGGCGCCAGCCTGACGGCGAGCACTACGTTGAGCGTGATCCAGACGATGGTCGGCAGCGCAAGCTGCCAGGACAGTGCGCTCAGAAGGATGACGGAACCGACCATCTGCATGATGAAGCGCGGGATGGACTGGAAGGCCGATATGACCTGCTGCTGGACGGCGGAGGCCACCTGCTGGAGGCGCGAGGCGACCTGGCCGGCATAGAGATCGTGGAAGAAGGCGAGATCCTGCCGCTCCACCGCCCGGTGGCCCTGCCACTGAATGGCAGCCGGCATGCCGATGCCGAGCGTATGCGAATTCAGCGTGTTGACGAGGAAGGAGGCAATAGGGATGGCGGGGAAGAGCATCAGGCCGAGCAAGATCAGCAGTGGCCGGTCATTGCGCAGGAAAGCCGAGGCACCCTGCTGCGTGACGCCATCGACGATGACCGACAGGCCCCAGACGATCGTCAGATTCATGGCCTCGATCGCCATGGTGCAGAGGGCGAGCGCGATCAGGATGCCCCGAAACATCGAGATGAAGTGCAGCAGCACCGTCACCGGCCCTTTCGACGGCAGCGGACGGTAGGGGATATCGAGCGGCCGGATCAGCGTTTCGAAGGGACGGTAGATCGCATCTGAAATCGACATGATCGACTTGAGCCTCTCGGGTGCGGCATCGGGAAGAGGGCGGGCGTATCAGGCGACGCGCGTCGCATCGAATCATCTTCCGGCTGCAATCTCAATCAGAAATTTTGGAAATCTCGAAATCGCGGGGCGAAGTATCAACTCGACGTCCGCACGACGCTGCCTTGCCGGAAGTGCTCGCCGGCAGCGTCGATACCCACCCAATGATGTTTCGATTGCTCGAAGATCGATTTGGCGGGTGCCGGGAGCTCGCTCACGTCGGTCAGGGCTCCCAAAGCCACGCCGATCATCGAGGGCAGGTTGTCGGCTGTCCAATAGACCGAGGAGCCGCAGTTCGGGCAGAAGTAGGAATGCACCTTTCCGCCGCTTGCCGCATCGCGCGTGTATTGCTTGCCGAGACCGGACACAGTGACGGCTTCGGCGGGATAGAAGGCACCGGCGCCGAAAGGGGCGCCTGTCCGTCTCTGGCATTCGATGCAGTGACAGGCAATCACCGCATGTGGTTTATCCGGCAGCGCCAATCTGAGCGCTCCGCAGCTGCATCGGGCATCGGCCATCGGAAACTCCTGTTTTCGTGGGATTGAACATCGCGATGTCGGGGAAGATGCCGGGTGTGGCGCTTGCGAGCGGCGGCGGCACTTTCGACTGTGCCACGAGCGGAGCATCAGCTCAACATGCCCATGACGGGCATGTTCAAAGCGATCCCCGCCTGGAAAGACGATGCCTTGGGGAAAAGGCGCCGCTTGCGACCCTGCGATTGCGGCCTCAGCCGCGGCGGGCTGCTTCTATTGCCGCGACGTCGATCTTGCGCATGGTCATCATCGCGTCGAAAGCACGCTTGGCCTCGGCTCCGCCAGCCTGCATCGCTTCCATCAGAGCGCGCGGGGTGATCTGCCAGGAGACGCCCCATTTGTCCTTGCACCAGCCGCATTCGCTTTCCTGGCCGCCATTGCCGACGATTGCGTTCCAGTAGCGGTCAGTCTCTTCCTGATTTTCGGTCGAGATCTGAAAGGAAAAGGCTTCGCTATGCTTGATCGAGGGACCGCCGTTGAGCCCGATGCAGGGGATTCCGGCAACCGTGAATTCCACCACCAGCACGTCTCCCTGCTGGCCGGCGGGATAATCGCCGGGGGCACGGTGGACGGCGCCGACCTTGCTGTCCGGAAAGATCCCGGCATAGAAGCGGGCGGCCTCTTCGGCGTGTTTGTCATACCAGACGCAGATCGTGTTCTTGTGCATTGCGCGCTCCTCCGTCGCTTTCTCCCTGATGGCAGAGACATAAGGGGGAAAGCGTTTTTCTCCAGTCCGGCCGCGCGACAAAACCGCGACCGCTACCCCCAGAACCATGATTTGTTGACCTCGTTCCTCGCCTCGGAAGGGCTGACGCCGATGTCGCGAAGCTGATCATCGGACAGATGGGAAAGGACCTGTCGCTCACGGCGCTTGCTGAAATAGAGGGCAAGGCGCGTCAGGCAGCGCCTGGCGATGCCGCCGCTCGGGGCGCGATCCATTGTTATCGGCAGTTCCACGTCAGTCGCCATCGGGCATCTCCAGTATTCATCTCGGGCGCCTTGAAAATGGACTGGCGAACGCCTGCAAGGAAGCTTATGGTTTTTATGCAATCCATAAGGAATTCTTCTGATGCTGAATCTCGATCAGCTTGCCGCCTTTGTCAGCGTCGTCGATCTCGGGAGTTTCACCGCTGCCGCCGAGAGGGCAGGGCTGACGCAGCCGGCAGTCAGCCTGCAGGTCAAGCTTCTGGAACAGCGGATGGGGGTTCGGCTGATCGAGCGCGTCGGGCGCCGGGCGCAGCCCTCGGCGGCGGGCGTCGAACTGCTTGCCCACGCACGCCGGATCGTCGGCGAATGTGCGGCGGCCGAGGAGGCGATGGCGCCCTACAGGCAGGGGGCGGTGGGGCGCGTGCGGATCGGCAGTGGCGGCACGGCCTCGATCCACCTGCTGCCGCGGGCGATTGCCGCCGCCAAGAAGCGCATGCCGGGTCTGGAGATCGTGGTGCGTGTCGGCAATACCGACGAGATGGTGCGCGATCTCGAAACCAATGCGCTCGATATCGCCGTCGTCACGCTGCCGGCTTCCGGCCGCTCCATCGAGATCGAGCCCTTCTACGCGGATGAACTGGTCGCCGTGGCGCCGAAGGGCAGCGCGATGCCGGAGGACGGGCCGACGCCCGAATTCTTCAAGGACAAGATCATGATGCTCTACGACGGCGGCAATACGCGTCGCATGACCGACGACTGGTTCGCTGCTGCCGGCCTCAGGAGCGAACCAGCGATGGAGTTCGGTAGCGTCGAGGCGATCAAGGAGCTGATTTCCGCGGGGCTTGGATGGTCGGTACTCCCCGGCCTTGCCCTGAAGCGCGACCGGGGCCGGTTCGTGACGTCCGCCGTCCAGCCGCCGCTCGTGCGCCAGCTGGGCATGGTGATCCGGCGCGACAAACATCTGACGCGGGGGCTACGCGAGGTCATGAAATGCCTGCGCGCAGTCGAGGCGTAGCAGGGATGCTTCCAAGCGGCCATTTCGCCGATGAGGTTGCAGGGCCCGTGTTGTTTCCTGCTTCCAGCGATATGGCTTCCGGGTGTGTCGCGCTGAGCGTCGATGGCGGCTCGACGCAGATATGAGACGACGCCCGGCGCCTGTCGACGGGCGCCGGAATCCAGAGAGTCAGGCCTGGCCGAGAGCGCTCTGCTCTGCGCAGATACGATCGATCAGGGTGTCGAAATCGCCTTTCGGCGGACGGCCCTTCGCGAAACGCTGCTTGAGGTGCATGATCGGTTCGGCCAGGATTTCGTCCAGGCTTTGGGCGCAGGTGAAGTCGCCGGCCACGCTCTTGACCTTGGAATTATCGAAAATCGCGGTCCAGGCCTTGTCGCCGGTCAGCGGGCCGATCCATTCGGGATTGTACTTGACGAGCGTATCCGTCGGCACGTGCACGATCTTCGCCTCGACGCCGAGCAGGCGGGCGATCGCCTGCTGGATGTGATCCCAGATGTGGGCGTGGTCGTTGGTGATGTGGAAGATGTCCTGCAGGGCCTTCTGCTTGCCGAAGAGGCCGACGAAGGGCACGGCGAAATCGACAGAGCGGGTCAGCGTCCAGGGCGTGTGGCCGTCGCCGGCAACGATGGTCGGCTCTCCATCCAGCATGCGCCGCGCCATGACATCGCTGTCGCCCATCATGATGGGCAGGCCGGTGCGCACAGTGTGGCTGGGGCGCACGATCGTCCAGGGGAGATTGTTCGCCTTCTTCAGCAGTTCCTCGCAGGCGATCTTGGCCTGGCTGTAGGGCCAGTACGGGTTGATCGCCGGCGTCTTCTCCTCGGTGATGATGTAATGGCGGGCCGGCTTTTCGTAGACCGAGGCCGACGAGATGAAGATGTACTGGCCGCAATGGCCAGAGAAGATTTCGATATCGCGGGCGATCTGATCCGGCGTGAAGGCGATGAACTGGGTGACGACGTCGTAATTGGCCTTTGCGAGATCGGCATAGGCCGATGATCCCAGTTCGCCGACGATGGAGGTGACGCCGGCGGGCAGCGGATCGCCTCTGAGGCCGCGGTTGAAGACGCTGACCTGATGGCCCTCAGCGACCGCGCGCTCGACGCAGGGATAGGAAATCTGGCCGGTGCCGCCGATGAAAAGGATCTTCAAAGCCATAAGGGATCTCCGTGTCGGATGGGGCGGGATTATCGATAATCTTCATAGCGCGAAAGAGATGGGACGTCTTCTGCAAAATGGCCGCCATGGTGACGCAGCAGGCGTTCTGCACGGTTTCGCGCTGCGGCGAGGCAAGAGATGGGCCCTGTCTCTTCTCAGGCAAGCGGTTTCGCGCTAGATCTTTCCTGTTGGCACCGTCCATCTCATTCCAACATCGAAGCGCCTCACATCGATCCAGCACCGTCTGAACTGTGAGCGTGGCTTCGCAAGTAGAGGTTATGCGATGAATGAAATCGCTGATCACGGTGTCCGTTTCGGTCGGATTGCCGCTATGATTCCCGTCAAGGACATGGAAAAAGCCTATGGCTTCTACGCCAATGTTCTCGGCTTTCACAAAGTCTTCGAAAATGGAAATCCCGTCGGTTTCATGATCCTGAAGCGGGATGGCGGCGAGCTGCATCTGACCTTGCAGAAAACTCACAAGGCTGCGGACTTCAACGTTGCCCACTTGCTGGTGGACGATGTCGATGCGTTGCATGCGGTTTGCAAGCAGCATGGCGCAAGGATCATCAAAAACCTGCAGAACAAGGATTATGGCCTGCGTGCTTTCGTCTTTGAAGACATCGACGGGAACCGTATCGACGTCGGACAGGTAATCTAAACCCGACATCGGATTCGGGTGGCTATTGAGCCATCCGGATTCGGTGCGCAAGATGCGCGTCGGCTCAGTGGGCGACCATCAGCTTGCCGATCTCCTGCGCAAGTTGATCCTGGGTGTAGGGCTTTCCGAGCTTGGCGACGTCGAGGTCCAGTCCGGGCGGGAGTTCGGCATAGCCGGATGCGATGAGGATCGGCAGGCCGGGGGCGATCGTGCGGGCGGCTTTGGCGAGGTCTCCGCCGGTCATGCCGGGCATGGAGTAATCGGTGATCATCAGATCGAAGTCCGCGCCGCTGCCCAGGCACTCGAGAGCTTCCTTGCCCGAGTGGGCCTCGACCACCTCATGGCCGAGATCGGTGAGCATATCGGCCGAACTCATGGCGATCAGCACGTCGTCGTCGACGAGCAATATGCGCTTCGGGCCCGACAGCATGTCCGCGTCTGTGGGCATTGCCTCATCAGGCTCGGCGTGGACGCTGGCCGATGTGGAGACGGGAATCCAGAGTTCAGCCGTCGTGCCCTTGCCGGGCGTGCTCTCCAGTTTCAGGTCGCCCTTCAATTGCAGGGCGAGGCCATGGATCATGGAGAGGCCGAGCCCTGTTCCCTTTCCGAGTTCCTTGGTCGAAAAGAACGGTTCGATCGCCTTTTGCAGCGTTTCCTTGTCCATGCCGTAGCCCTGGTCGGCGACGGTCAGGACGACGTAGCTGCCGGAGGCAAGTTCATCGGTTGCCGCAATCTGCTCCGCCTGCTTCAGCGCAATGCGGATCGTGCCTCCGTCCGGCATTGCGTCGCGGGCGTTGACGGCGAGATTGAGGAGGGCGAGCTCGATCTGGTTGGCATCGGCCGAGACGAGGGGAAGATTATCGGGAACCGTGGTTTCGATCATGATGGTGGAGCCGACGGAGCGCTTCAGCAGGTCCGTCATGCCGAGCACGAGGGTGCGCATGTCGACGGGATCGATGTGCAGGTCCTGCCGCCGGGCGAAGGCAAGCAGTCTCTGGGTGAGGGAGGCGCCGCGCTTTGCTCCCTGCAGGGCGCCCTCGATCAGGCGGGCGGCCCTGATATCGTTTCCGACATATTTGCGCAGCAGTTCGAGATTGCCGAGGACGGCCATCAGCAGATTGTTGAAGTCGTGCGCCACGCCGCCCGTCAGCTGGCCGATCGCCTCCATCTTCTGGGCCTGTCGAAGCTGCTCCTCGGCGCGTTCGCGCTGGCTGACTTCCGCCATGACCACGGCATGGGCCTGCTCGAGTTCGCGTGTGCGCTCGGCGACCCTTTCCTCCAGTATTTCATTGATCTGGCGCTGATGTTCCTCCGCCTTCAGCCGCGCGGTGATATCGGCAGAGACTCCGACCAGCTTGATGCCCCTGCCGGAGCGGTCCCGGTAGAGCTGTGCCCGGATTTCGGCCCAGTGGACAGAGCCATCCCTCCAGACCGCGCGATATTCGATCGAATAGTCCGCACCGGTTTCAACGGTCCTGCTCACGGCGGCCTGCATGCGCTCCCTGTCGTCAGAGTGAATGGAACGCTGCAAATCGTCATAGGTGAAGGGTTCCTCGGGGCGACGGCCGAAAATGGCCTTGCAGGTCGTCGATGTCGTCAGCACGCCTGAGGCAAGGTCGAGTTCCCATGCGCCCAGCCGTCCGGCTTCCAGCGCGGTCTGCAGCCGGCGCTCGCCTTCATCGAGGGCTTCCATGCGGGAGCGGGCCTCGAACTGCCGTCGCCGCCCGCGCATGGCGGAGCGGGCAACGCTGATGAAGGTGGTTGCGTGGAACGGGCGCTCGATGAAGCTGACATTACCCAGGACTTCGGAAAGCCTGGCGGCTGCGGGATTGCGCTCCGGACCGCCGCCTCTGTTGGTCAGAATGATGAACGGCAGGTCTGACCAGCTCGGCTGCTCCTCGATCCAGGCGGAGATGGCGCGAAGGTCGGCTGATCGCAACGCCTCCTCGGTGGCAATGGCAAAGGCGACATTGTCATCGAGGTTTTCGACGAAGGAGGGAAGATCCGGCGCCGCTTTTGATTTAATACCCGCTTCCTGCAGAAGCGAAGCGGCAATCTGCGCGTCACGCCCGATGGGGGCATGGATCAGGCCGATGGCGTCCCAGTTAGGAATTGTCCCTGTCCTCTTCTGGCATTTGAAGAAGCGGCTGTTTTTCGCCGACGAATGTCGGAACGCCGCGAAGCACGCCCTGGAAGCCGGAAAGCGGCCCGCCCAAGGTCAGCCCGGTACTCGTGATCCGGAATTCCCGTATGGTCTCCTCATGCCTGCCGGTTCGTTTCTTGACGACGGAAATCGCCCGGCGCACTTTTCCCAGCGCCTCGAAATACCGCAGAAGGATCACGCTGTCGGCGAGATAGGTGACATCGACGGGTGACTTCATGTCGCCGACGAGGCCATGCTGGGCAACGGTGAGGAAAGTGTTGGCTCCCTGGCGGTTCAGATATTGAAGCAGCTCGTGCATGTGCAGGATAAGCGCGTTTTCCTGCGGCATCGATGCCTGGTAGCCGTTGATGCTGTCGATCACGACGGTCTTGGCGTCGTAGCTTGCAACCCGGTCCCGGACACGCTGGGCAAACTCCCCGGGGGAGAGTTCGGCCGCATCCAGTTGCTCGATATGGATCAGCCCTTCGTCGCTCATCTTCTCGAGGTCGATACCCATCGATTTCGTCCGCGTGAAGAGCAGCCCTAGCTCTTCGTCAAAGATGAAGATCGCGGCCTTTTCGCCGCGCTTGACAGCCGCATCGACGAATTGCAGGGCAAACAGGCTCTTGCCGGTGCCGGCCGGGCCGATCAGCAGTGTGCTTGAGCCGCGCTCGAGGCCACCGCCCAGGAGATCATCGAATTCCTGAATGCCGCTCGAGAGTGTCGTCCTGTCAAAGCCCGTCTTGTGCTCGATTGCGCGCAGCCGCGGAAACACCGCGACGCCGCCGGTCTTGATGACGAAATCATGGTAGCCGCCGCGAAAGGACTGGCCGCGATATTTGATGACCCGCAGCCGGCGGCGTTCCGAGCCGTAATCGGGGGCCAGCTGCTCCAGATGGATCACCCCGTGAACGACGCTGTGGACGGTCTTGTCGAGATTGTCCGAGGTCATGTCGTCGAGGAGAAGAACCGTGGCGTCCGACCGAGAGAAGAAATGCTTCAGCGCAAGGATCTGCCGGCGATAGCGCAGCGAGCTTTGGGCGAGCAGCCTGATTTCCGAGAGGCTGTCGATGACGACCCTTTGCGGCCTAACCCGCTCGAAGGCCTCGAAGATCAGCTTGGTGGTTTCGCCCAGTTCCAGGTCCGACGAATAGAGAAGGCTCTGCTGCTGGTCGGCATCGAGCAGGCTTTCAGGTGGCACGAGTTCGAAGATTTCGATGCCGTCGCCAAGTTCCATCCCATGCGAGGCTGCGCTGTCGCGCAACTCTTCCTCGGTCTCGGAAAGACTTATGTAGAGACAGCGCTCATTCAGGTTCGCGCCTTCAAGCAAAAATTGCAGCGCAATCGTGGTCTTTCCAGTGCCGGGCGAACCTTCCAGCAGGAATACATGCCGGCGTGTAAATCCGCCGACCAATATATCGTCCAGGCCTTCTACCCCGGTCTTCGCCTTCTTGCTCAAAACTTGGTCCATACTGTCTCCTAAATCAGTCAGGGAATTAGGGCAGCAGGTGTGAGGAACAAGGCTGCTGATAGCGTTGGCGCGAAACGTCATTCGAGCCGGAGTGGGTACCGACCTTTTCATACCGTCTTCGCCGCTTTATGAACCTCGCATCGAATGAAATGCGTCGGAGAAACAATGAGCAATGATGTCCGCAAAACCATAACCACCTGGTATGTCGATCCCGACGCAGAAGATCGGATGGCGGATGGGCATGCGCCGATCTGGCGACACCTCATCGACATCATCACCGAGCGTGACCTTTCGGAAAAAAGCGTTCTCGATTTCGGCTGCAATCAGGGTGGTCTGCTGCGGCACCTCTATGCCATCCGCCCGTTTCGCAAGGCGCTGGGCATCGATATCGCCGAGCAGTCGGTCGCCAAGGCCGAAGCGCTCAAGGGCAACCTTCCTGTACAGCATGCGGTCGGCGGAACACTTGACGGATGGGTGGAGGAATTCGATCTGGCGATCAGCCACGAAGTCATCTACCTCGTCGAGGACATCGATGCGCACGCTGCCGATATCTGGAAGTCGCTCAAGCCGGGTGGCGTCTATTATGCGGTGACCGGGTGCCATACCGACAATCCACTTTGGCCGAAATGGCGTGAGCTTGTCGCCAAGCGGACGAACACGGTGGTGCAGGATCGCTCGATCACCGACTACGGACGCGCATTTGCCAAGGCTGGCTTCCAGGTTTCAGGCAGGAAGCTGGAATATGACGGTTTCATCCCCTTCGTCGAGGATGGCTGGACACCCGATTTTGCCGATGCGCTGGATTACTACACCCAGACCAAGATCGTCTTCCGGCTCGTCAAGCGCCCGGACGGGCAAATCGCGTAAGTTCGACGTCGAAATGCGGCGGCTTGTCGGGATCAACCTCGACGAACCGCCCTTTGACCCGGAACGTTTTTTCGATCAGGCCGCTTTCTGCGAGCGCTCTCGGCTCACCATCGAAACGCAATTCTCCCCGCTCGAGAAGTGAAATGCGGTCGCTGACGGCGATCGCCTGATTGATGTCGTGGATCGCCATGACGATCGTGACGCCCTTTTCCCGGCTGAGGCGGTGGATGAGATCGAGGATCTCCACCTGATAGCCGATGTCGAGGAAGGAGGTCGGTTCATCGAGAAGCAGGATGCCGGCTTCCTGCGCAAGGGCCGCCGATATCCATGCCCGCTGGCGCTCTCCGCCGGACAGCTCCCGCAGCGCCCTGTCTGCCATGCTCGTCAGACCGGTGCTGTCAAGCGCCCATTCGATGGCCTTTTCGTCCCTGCCGTCATAGGAGCGAAACAGACCGACATGGGAAAACCGGCCCTGGCGCACGAGCTGCGCAATGGTCATCTCGTCAGGGGCCGAAGGCTGCTGCGGCAGGAAGGCAAGCTTCCTGGCGATGGCGCGCCGTGACATCGACGCGACCGACAGATCCTCGATCGCGGCAGATCCTTCTGCCGGTTTGATCAATCCGGCGAGCGCCTGCAGCGCGGTGCTCTTGCCTGAGCCATTGGGGCCGATCAGCGCGCGGATTTCGCCTTTTTCCATGGAGAGGCGAAACCCGCTGAGCGCCTTTCGGCGGCCGTAGAAAACAGATAGTTGCGAACAGCTCAGCGGCATGGGCGATCTCAGGGAACTTTGCGGAGAAGGGCAAGAAGAACGGGCACGCCGAGTATTGCGGTGACCACGCCGATCGGGATTTCTTCGGCGCCCCCGACGAGGCGGCCAACGAGATCGCCGAGCGTGACGAGAACCGCGCCGAGGACGATCGTCAGGGGAATGACCAGCGGGAAGTGGCGGCCGGCCAGGAAGCGGGCGAGGTGGGGAACGACAAGCCCGATGAAGATGATGGGGCCGACCGCGCCGACCGCGCTTGCTGCAAGGGCGCAGGACACCAGAAGCACCAGGGAGAATTGCCTGCGGTAAGAAAGGCCGAAGGAAGCGGCGACCGAGGCATCCAGCTGCAGCAGGACCAGTGGGCGATAGATCAAGGGCAGGACGGCAAGGCCTGATATCGTGAACGGCAAGAGAAAGAGCGCGTGATCCCAGGTGCGGGCATAGAGACTGCCCGAGAGCCATTCGAGAATGATTTCTATCCTCGCCGAACCCCAGCCTGCGATCAATCCAATGGCGAGCGCATGCAGAAACGCTCCGATCGCGATGCCGCAGAGGGTGATCCGGAGAGGGCTGAGATCGAGCCGGAAGGCCAGCAGATAAATGATCCCGCCTGCCGCCAGACCGCCGGCCAGGCCGGCCGCCGGCAGCCATGCGATCGGCAGTTCGGCGAGCGTGTTCGAGCCCGGTTCGAAAATATAGACGGTGAACAGCAGGAATATCGTCACCGTCAGCGTCGCGCCCTGCGAGACACCCATCAGGGAAGGGTCTGCAAGAGGGTTCCGGGTGATGGTTTGCAGCAGGAGGCCCGCGACGGCGAACTGAATGCCCGCCAATATGCCGGTGACGATCCGCGGCAGGCGGATATCGATGATGATCGAACGGGCTTCCGGGGACCCGTGTCCGCTCAGGGCGGCGGCGATATCTGCGGCAGGAATATCCACCACGCCCAGAAAGACCGCGGTGACGAGAGACAGGACGACAAGCGCAAGGCCTGATGGCAGCAGCCAGGCGGCCGATCGGGTCTGTGCCGGGGACGCCATGATCATGCGACATCCCGCTGGAAGTCGAGGCGGCCGCGCTGGATCAGGTAGACGAAGACCGGCCCGCCAAGGAGCGCGGTGATGATGCCGACCGGCAATTCCTTGGGAATGGCGATCGTTCGGGCAACCAGATCCGCGCAGGTCACGATAAATGCTCCAGTTGCCGCCGTCAGCGCGATCTCCCAGATCGTGCCCTGCGGCTTGATAAGACGAGCGATGTGCGGGGCGGCAAGGCCGACGAAGGCGACCGGGCCGGCCACCGGAGCGACGCCGGCCACGGGACAGATTGCGAGAATAAGCAGGACCGGCTTCCAGACGTCGAGCTGCAGACCCATGGCCGCGGCCGCGTGCTCGCTCAGCGCAAACATGGCGATGACCCGGTGCAGCAATAGGGCTCCGACAACGCCGACGCCGATCCACGGCAGCATATGGACCAGGTGCGACCATGTGCGGCCCTGGAAGCCTCCCGATAACCAGAAGAGAAGGGCGGTCGACTGCGGCCCTGCGAGCAGCAGGACATAGATCGTGATGGCGCCAAGGAAGAGCGAAACGCTGACGCCGCCGAGCGCAAGGTGCAGCGGGCGTCCGTTGCCGCCTCTGGCCACCCAGAAGGTGACCGAAGCAGCAGCCAGTCCGCCGGCGAGGCCAACCAAGGGGTAATACGCAGACGAGATCCAGGGCAGGAGAACGAAGCACCCGACGATCGGCGCGACCGCGCCCGCAGTGACGCCGGTGATGCCGGGATCGGCGAGCGGATTGCGCGTCAGCGACTGCAGAAGATAGCCCGACACGGCAAGACCGGTGCCCGCGACGGCGGCTGCAAGGCTGCGCGGCAATCTCAAGGTCCACACGAGGATCGAGTCGATCTTTGCATCCGGGGCAAAGAGCACGCGCAGCACGGTATCGAAGGAGAGCATCTTTGCGCCCGGCAGCAAGCCAGCGAGCACAATCAGCAGTGTCGCGGCGACGACGAACCCAATGGCAAAAGAGGATTTGCGAGCGTTCATCGTCGTCGCGATCAATCGGTTATCTCTGTGCTTCGGCCGGAATGATCTTGGCGGCTTCCGCCCGCACGTCGACTGCCGGGAACGTCTCCGGATAGAGGTAGTGAGCCGCTTCGCGCAGCACGACCGCGCGCGCGATGGGGCCGTTCGTTTCGACCCACTGGTCGCCGACATAGAACACCCGCTTGTTCTTCACGGCAGTCAATTCCTGCCAGATCGGGTTGTTTTCATGCGGCCGGTCGGGACCTGAATCGTAGATGAAGAGGACTTCCGGATCCTTCTCCAGCATGGTTTCCAGGCTGAGATCGATGCCGAACTCACCACCCGGCGTCATGTTGCCGGCGATATTGTCGCCTCCAATGGCTGCCAGGATCGAAGCGGAGGTGTTTTCGGTGTGGAACGCGAACGGCGTTTCGCCGCCCCACATGATCGCGAAACGAGGATGGACATCCTTGGGGGCTTTGGCGGCATAGTCCGCGAGATGCTCCCGGAATTGCTTGTTCAACTGAACGCCGCGCTCCGGGTTGCCGAGGATTTTCGAAAGCTCGGCGATCTCGCGATCGCTGCCATCAAGCAGTTCCATATTGTAGGCGACATAGGGGGCGATCTTCTCAAGCTGCGGCGCGTTGCCCACCGTGTAGCGGCGGATAGCCACGATCAGGTCGGGCTTTGCTTCGGACAGAAGCTCGAGATTGGGTTTTGCCCGCTGGCCGATCTGCTTCATGCCGGCAGTCATGCCGAGGAGAAAGTCCGGCTCGCGCCCTTTTGTCATGTAGGTGCTGGCCACGGGCTTGATGCCGAGGGCGAGGGCGACGTCATCTGCGAAATAGGAAATTGCCGCGATCCGCTTGGGCTGGACGGGAACCTCGACCGTGACGCCACGGTCGTCGATTACAGAGATGGTCTTACCATCATCAGCGAACACGGGGGCACTCGCGATCGCGGACAAGAGGCCGATGAGAGTTGCGAATTTCCGGACGTTGGTGGCCATTGCGTATCCTCCACAGACTAGGCGGAGTCGCTTTAGGCGTTAAAGAAGAGTTCTGCAATCCACTTTTAGATCCGACGCCGACAATTATTTCCGGTCCTCATGCGAAAGGCGGCGGCGGACGATGCTCGCGTGCAACCTTGCACCGTGGAGCAGTCCGTCATCATTGAAATCGAAGGTCGGATTGTGCAGCGGTGCGGAATCCTCGCCATTGCCGAGGAAGACGTAGCAGCCGGGTGCCAGGCCAAGGAAACGGGCGAAATCCTCCGATGCCGTCATCGGTTCCTTCCGGATCTCGATACTGGCGGGATCGAAGACGTCGCGGGCGGCGGCGAGCGCCTCTTCGGCAAGGGCGGGGTCGTTCAGCAGAGGAACGAACTCCCGTGTGTAGGTGAGTTCGGCGGTGAGGTTGTAGGTGAGCGCCGTGCCTTCGGCGATCACCCGCATCTGCTTTTCGATTTCGGCGCTGACATCGGGGTGGAAGCTCCTTGCGTCGCCGAAGATGCGGGCAAGGCCGGGCAGGGCATTGCGGGTGCCGTCGGTCAGGAGTTCGGTGACGGAAACGACGCCGATATCGGTGGGGTCGAGGCGGCGCGAGACGATGGTCTGCAGGTTCATGACCAGTGCGCAGGCGGCAACCAGGACTTCGTTCGTTGCATTCGGGCGGGCGGCATGGCCGCCGGTGCCCTTGAGCACGATCTCGAAATTGTCTTCCGCCGACATGAGGGCGCCCGGGCGCGTCTGGAAATGGCCGACGGGCAGGCCCGGCAGGTTGTGGATGCCGTAGATCTCGTCGAAGGGGAAGCGTTCGAAAATCCCGTCCTCGATCATGGCGAGCGCGCCCTTGCCCCATTCCTCCGCGGGCTGGAAGATGAAGCGCACCGTGCCGTCGAAACCGCCGTCTTCGGCAAGCATTCTGGCCGCACCGAGCAGCATGGCGGTGTGGCCGTCATGGCCGCAGGCATGCATGACGCCGGGATTGCGGGAAGCATGGGGCCGGTCTGCCTGTTCGGGGATGCGGAGCGCATCCATATCGGCTCTGAGCGCAATCGAGCGGTTGCCGCTGCCGCGCTTAAGGGTGCCGACGACACCGGTGCCGCCGATCCCTTCGGCGACATCGTCGAGGCCGAATTCGCGGAGCTTTTCGGCGACGAAGGCCGAGGTCTGCTTCTCCTCGAAGCCGAATTCCGGATAGGCATGGAGATGGCGTCTCCATGCGCGCATGTCGGCGGCCAGTCGGTCGAGATCCATTGTCATTTCTCCTCCGTCAGGCTGGTGACGACATCGAGCAGGATGTCGGCGCCGGCGACAAGATCATCATTTTCGGTGAATTCCCTGGGATTATGGCTGATGCCGCCCTTGCTCGGCACGAAGATCATCGCCGATGGCGCGATGCGGGCGATCATCTGGGCATCGTGGCCGGCACCCGAGGTCATGCGCCTGCAGGGCAGAGCGCGCGCTCGGGCGGCGGTCTCGATCGCGGCGACGATCCGCTCGTCGAATTTGACCGGCTCGAAGCGGGCAAGCCGCTGCACGGAGATTGCGACCTGCTCTTCGGCCGACAGGCTTTCGAGGAAGCGGGCAAGGGCTGCCTCTTCCTCCCGCAGCCGGTCCTCGTCCGGATCGCGCAGGTCGACCGTGAAAATCGCCTTCGAGGGGATGACGTTGATGGCGTTCGGCTGGAATTCCATGCAGCCGACGGTCGCGACCGTCGGCGTGTTCGATGCCATTGCCCGCTCGCGCAGGAAGGTGATGACGCGGGCGCTCGCATGGCCGGCATCGCGCCGCATGGTCATCGGTGTGGTGCCGGCGTGGTTGGCGTCGCCCTCGATCGTCACGCGCTGCCATGAAATGCCCTGCAGGTTTTCGACTGCGCCGAGGGACAAACCCTCGCGCTCCAGAACCGGACCCTGCTCGATATGGAGTTCGATATAGGCATGCGGCGTGAGGAAACCCGGTTTCCTGTCGCCCGCATAGCCGATGCGCTTCAGCTCGTCGCCGAGTAGTGACCCGTCCGTTCCCGCGGTTGCCAGCGCGATCTCCACATCGAGCCCGCCGGCATAGACGAGCGAGCCCATCATATCGGGCGCATAGCGTACGCCTTCCTCATTGGTGAAGGCGGCTACGGCGATGGGGCGGGACGGCGCAAAGCCCGATGCCTTCAGCGTTTCGATGACTTCGAGGGCCGAGAGCACGCCGTAGCATCCGTCATAGATACCGGCGTCGATGACGGTATCTATATGCGAGCCGAGCAGAAGCGGGGCGCGATCCTGCGTGCCGTCGGGCACCCAGATACCGAAGATATTGCCGATCCGGTCGATGGCGAGCTCGAGTCCGGCGGCTTCGATCCAGGCGACGAGACGATCGCGGCCGAGTTTGTCCGCGTCGGAGGCGGCAAGGCGCACCAGCCTGCCATCCGCATCGCGGCCGATCGCGCCGAGTTCGGCAAGCCGGCCTAGGAGCCTCGATGCATCGATGGATGTCTTGCTCATTCCGCACCTCGCGACAGGACCGCATCCGGCGAGCGTCCGACGATCTCCTGATACCGGCCGGGATCGGTGGCGCCTTCCGTGTTCACCACGAAGATGCGCGAATCCGGGCCAAGGGAAAGGGCGGATTTCGCCGCAGGGTCGGCGAGCGCTTTCAGGAGACCGGCAAGGCCGACACCACCGCTTTCGCCGGCGACGATGGCAGGATCTCCATCCAAGGGCTCGGCAAGCCGGCGCATGACGGAGACCGCGTCTTCCTCTTCGACGGTCATGAAAGCATCGGCGGTGCGTGACAGGATGCGCCAGGCGACAAGCGAGGGCTCGTAGCATTCCAGCATCGCCATGACCGTCGGTTCGCCATGGGCGATGGTGACGGGCCGGCCGGCGCGCGCGGTTTCGAACAGGCAGGCGGCGCGGGCGGGATCGACGACGGTGAAGACCGGACGCTGTGCGCCGAGCACGATTGCCAGATGGCCGGCGACCGCAGCGGCGATGCCGCCGACGCCGGACTGGATGAAGACATGCGTCGGCGGCTGCGGCATCTGTTTCAGCGCTTCGCGCACCAGCGCGGTATAGCCCTGCATGACGAGACCGGGGATGCGCTCATAGCCGGGCCAGGAGGTGTCGGACACGACGGTCCAGCCGCGTTCTTTTGCGACGCGGGCGGCGTCCCTGACAGAATCGTCATAGCTGCCATCGACCCGGATCATCTCGGCGCCGAAGCGGGCGATTGCGGCGACGCGTTCGTCGCTGACGCCGGCATGGACGAAAATTGCAGCGCGCGCGCCGACAAGGGCGGCGCCCTGGGCGACCGAGCGGCCGTGATTGCCATCGGTAGCGCAGGCGAAGGTCCTGGTCTCCGCGAGGTTTCGCAGGTCCGGGGAGTGCAGGTCTGCCATCTCGACCTTGCGTCCGAGCTTTGCTTCCGCTGCCTCCAGAACGAGGCGGATGACGGCATAGGCGCCGCCGAGCGCCTTGAAACTGCCGAGCCCGAGCCGCTTTCCCTCATCCTTCACATGGATCGCAGCAACGCCTGACGCGGCGGCAAGCGCGGGCAGGGAGACGAGCGGCGTTGGCGCATTGTCGTCGCGATAGCGCAGGTGGTCTTCGACGGCAGCGGCAGCGGTAGTGCCCAGTGTCTCTGCRTCCGCCGCTTCGAGCGGATGTCGATAATCGCTTGTCGTGTTGAGAATGAACATGAAGGCCTCGCTTGCTTCCGCATGGAATCATATTGCAGAGCGAGCGAAAAATGCGCTGATATTGAAGGACGTTTTTGCAAGTTTGTTTCATGAGGGATGCCCATGCCTGCCTCTTCGATATCAGCGCTCGATGCCTTCGACCGCAAGATCCTCGAGATCCTCCAGCGCGACAACACCACGCCGCAAAGGACGATCGGCGAGGCCGTCAACCTTTCGGCGCCGTCAGTGCAGCGGCGTATCAAGCGGATGACGGAGGAAGGCGTGATAAGGGCCAATATCGCCGTGCTCGATCCCGCCGCCGTCGGGCAGGCAATCACCATTTTCGTCGAGATCGAGGTCATCAGCGAAACGGCCGAGCAGATCGAAGCGGCGAAGCGGGAATTCGCCGCCGCTCCGGAAATCCAGCAGTGTTATTACGTGACCGGCGAGGCCGACTTCGTGCTCGTCATCGTCGTGCCCTCGATGGCCGATTACGAGGCGCTGACGCGGCGCCTGTTCTTCGGCAACAACAATGTGAAGCGGTTTCGCACGTTCGTCGCCATGGACAGGATCAAGGTGGGCCTCGGCGTTCCTGTCTGAGGGGCTCCGGGTTTCGAGCCCGGAGATATTTCGCCGTCACACGGCAAGGGCAGCCGCATTCCGCGTACGCCTCAGCAATTGGCGCAGTGAAAGCGCATGCAGGACGAGAGAGGTGGGCACGGTGAAGGCCGGAATGATGGCGGTGGGGTAGGTCCCGGTCGTCAGGTTGGGATGATCGAGGGCGAGCTGCTGCAGGGGGCCGGGCGTCGTGAGGGCGCCGAGCGTGACTGCGACGAGGAGATCGGCCATGCCGAAGAGATTCCAGAACAGAGCCGCCCGGGCGCTGCCTGGCCGGCCGCTTGCAAGCAATACGGCTGTCGGCAAGGCCATCAGCCCGGTGATCACGTCACCGGTGCCGGCAGGAAGGGCAAACACGCCCGGCGCCGTGCCGGCCAGCCAGTTGGCGAAGAACAGGCCGCCGATCACCCTGTAGGCCTGCAGGCCGATCAGCCAGCTGGCGGGCATGGCGTCGAGCAGCAAACCGATCCGGTCCGAGCGCGACAGGATCGTGATGACGACCGTCGTCGGCACGACGATCATCAGCGGCAGCAACGGGATTGAAATTGCTCCCGGCAGGAGTAGGCCATCGGCGACAATGATCCAGGCCGCGCCGTGCCATAGGGTCAGCGGAGCTGCGATCGCAAGCCAGGTCCATGTTCGCTCCGACGTGGTGAAGGCGGTGCGCGACAATGCCGCCCAGGTTCCGCCGAGCACGATGAGATGGACTGCGATGCGCGCGACGAAGATGGACAGGTCCGAGCGCTGAAGCTCCGGTATTGCGACAAGGGCAGCGAACCAGAGGGCTGTTGCCGCCGCGCTGCCGGCGAATGCAAACGTCGGGGTAATGGAGGTTGGGGTTGAGTTCGGCGCCAATGTGAGATCCTCCCGTTTTGGCAAAACCGGTGATGTGTTGCAGCGATCCGGCTCGATCTCGATCGGGCATCGGCCCGCATGGCTGCGATCAATGGGAGTGGGTCACTCGCCAATGATGTTTATAACTCTTATAATAAGAGTTACTGTGCGGCAAGCAGTTTGCCAGTCCGGTTTGTCGCAGGCCACGTGGCTGTCGAGCTTTCTTGAAACGGTCATTCCGGCAAACTAGTGTGGCTCTCATGATGAGAGGTGCCGGCAATAACGCCGGTGCCGGGAAAGGATCCGATGCGGTCGAAGGGTTTCGATGGAATGGTGTGCTCGATTGCCGGCGTCATGGCGGCGATCGGCGATCGGTGGGGGCTGCTGATCCTGCGCGATCTCGTCTGCGGTCTCAGCCGCTATGAGGATTTTCGCCAGTCGTCAGGCATCACCAATGCGACGCTCAGTGACCGGCTGAAGCACCTGGAAGCCAATGGCCTCATCGAGCGGCGGCGCTATCAGGTGAACCCGGAACGGTTCGAATATCTCCTGACCCGAAAGGGCTGGCAGATCGCGCCCATCATGCCGGTGCTCGCCCAGATCGGCGACAGCCTCGGCATGTCAGGTGCTTCGGGACCGCCCATGACCTTCGTCAATCGCAAGACGGGCGCTGAGATACGCTGGGGTTTCATCGATCAGAAAACCGGCGAAGCTGTGAGCCCGGTGGATCTCGAGATCAGGGAAGGCGATGGTGCGGATGACGCCGTTCGCTGGCGATTGTCCCACGCTGCGGACCGTCGTCAGGCCTTGGACGATATTCTTGCTGCCTCGGGTGGGGCAACGAATGGGCAACCGCAGAAGCCTGCGAGGTAGGCGCGGTTCCCGATTGGGATCGAAGATCGAATTCACGCGGTTCACCAGCAAGCGGGAGGTGCCTATTCATGCTGATCATTTTCGGCGGTTTGCCGGGGTCGGGAAAGACGACGATTGCGCGTGCCCTGGCGAGGGAGCTTGGGGCGGTCCATCTGCGTATCGACACGATCGAGCAGGCCATACGGGCATCGGACACGTTGAGATCGGAGGTCGGCCCGGCAGGCTACATGGTCGGATACGGGCTCGCCGAAGACAATCTCAAGCTTGGCAAGATTGTCGTGGCGGACTCGGTCAATCCCCTGAAGGTGACCCGGGATGCCTGGCTTTCGGTTGCGGCGAAATCGGGCGTGCCGGCCATCGAGATCGAAATCGTCTGCTCGGACCGGGATGAGCATCGCCGACGGGCGGAGACGCGTGCAAGCGATGTTCCGGGGCTGAGAAAGCCGAGCTGGGAAGAGATCGTCACACGCGACTATGAGGATTGGGGCGCAAGCCCGATCGTGATCGACACTGCGAAACAGAGTGCGGACCAAGCGGTTGCCGAACTGATATCAAGGCTTGGAGGAGGCCAGCATCGGCAATAAAGGCGAGACCTGCGCCCGCCAGGAGCCCGCTTCATTGACCTTGAACTGCATCCGGGCGCTAATGGACCGGTATCGTCACCGCCTGCAGGCAAGGAGGATGCGATGCTGCTCAAGGGCGAACGGACCTTCGTTGTGCGCGACGCGGGAGGGTTCGTCGCGCACGTCAACATGCCCGGATGGATAAAGCCTAAGCCTGGGGACCATGGCCACGGGCCGCTGGCGATGGTGGTCGAGTCCATCCTGCATCCGGGCCGGCGTGTTGCCATGCACGAGCATCGCAACGACGAAATCATCTCCTGGGTGCCTGAAGGCGTCATGCGCCATGAAGACAGGGCGCGGGGCCGGCTGGTATGCGACAGCGGGCATCTGATGGTCATGAATGCCGGCCGCGGCTTCTGGCACTCCGAGGAGACGCTGGCCTCCGATCCGCCGCTGCGCATGCTGCAGATCCTGGTGCGGCCCGATGCAGTCGACCTCGAACCCGGCATCCAGTATGGGGCAGCGCCTGACGGCGCGCCCAATTGCTGGCGGCACCTTGTCGGGCCGGAAGGCGGCGATGCGCCGTTCTTCGTTCGCAACCGGATCGACTTCTTCGATATCCGGCTGGGGGCGGGCATGCGGGTGGAGTTCCCCCATAAGCAGGGGTGCGAGCTGTATTTCTATGTGTTCAGCGGCGCGGTTCTCGCCGGCGGGCAGGCCTTTGGCGAAGGCGAGCAGGGGCTGCTGCTGTCGGACGAAGTTTTGACGGCAGAGGCGGCGAGCGACTGCGTGATGGTGGCCTTCCTGGTCGATCCACGAGCGCCTGTCACGCGGCATGGCACGGTGGCCGACACCAGAAAGATCCCGCCGCCCATCGTGATCCGTATCGTGAAACGGTGGCAAGGGTTGAAGCGGTTCTGGCGGCTGGGGTGAGGATAGCGACGGGCCTCAGCTCCAGTATTTGACCGCGTAGACGATCGTCATCGCAGCGCCGGTGACGATGACGAACCAGCGGACCACGATGGCCGGCAGCACGCGCACGAGGGTGCCTCCGAGATAGCCGCCCAGCAGGGCGCCAGACAGCATCGTCAGGGTCTCCGGCCAGCGGACGGCGCGCTCGGCGATGAAGATGACGACGGCTGCCATGCTGACCGAGGTCGCAAGCAGGTTTTTCAAGGCTTTCACCCGGCGGATATCGTCCGGGTCGGCAATCGAGAGAACCGCCGTCAGGATGACGCCGAGGCCGGCGCCGAAAAAGCCGCCATAGATCGACGAGAGGCCGAGGACGGAAACGCCGAGGCCGCGTGAGGGCTCGGCATCGCCGCGTCTTGCTTCCGCCCAGGCGGCGATGCGCGGCGAGAAGAGGAAGAGCAGGGTGGCAATGCCGATCAGGGCCGGAACGGGCAGGACGAAGAGCCGTTCGGGCAAGGCGAGCAGCAGCAGCGCGCCGATGGCGCCGCCGAGGAGACAGACGAGCACGGACGACCAGAGTTTTGCGTCGAGTGGCAGTACCTTGCGGCGATCGGCAAGCACGGCGAGCAGATGGCCCGGCACGATCGCTACCGCATTCGAGGCATTGGCGGTAATGGGCGGTAGGCCGGCTGCGAGCATGGCGGGGAAGGTGAGCAATGTCGCGCCGCCGGCGAGCGCATTGATCACGCCACCCGCGACGCCTGACAGAAACAGCAGTAAAACGATGCCCGATGTCATTGGCCGCCCCCATCTCCCCGACATGTCTCTCGATGCATCGGGGGCATGGAAAGGACAAGCCGTCGATAGGCCGAGGGCGTTCGCGCCGTGAAATATTCCGCAGGGGGCGCCATTCATCCGCCGATAACGGCCGATCGTGCCTCACCCGTTTGGGCGACTTGCGCAAGCTCGGCGCTCGCGCTGCCATGGGCAAGCGGGCTGCGGGTTTCGGCATGTCAATCGTGGGTTCAACCCGGGGAGGGGAAGATGCATGATTTCAAGCAATATTCCGGTGTGGCTTGCAGCTGCGGCAGCTGTCCCGATCTGCCCGACGATCAGGGGCGGCGGCGTTTCCTGTGCAGCGCGCTGGGAGGCGCGGCGTTGGCGGCCGGGATTGCTGCCGCATCCGCCGGGCCTGTTTCGGCGCAGAGTACGATGATGCCGGACGAAGCGCTGAAGGCGATGATGGAAGGAAACAAGCGGTTTACCGAGGGGCGTCTCCAGTCGCTCAACGAGGACCTGTCGATCCTCAAGGCGAAGACTGCGGAAAAGCAGGAGCCTTTCGCGGCGGTGCTCTCCTGCGCCGATTCACGCGTGCCGGTGGAGTTCGTCTTCGATCAGAGCATCGGCCAGCTCTTCGTCGTGCGCGTCGCCGGAAATATCGCCACGCCCGAGATCATCGCCAGCCTCGAATATGGCGTTGCCGTTCTCGGCGCGCGGCTGCTGATGGTGCTCGGCCACAGCAATTGCGGCGCGGTGAAAGCCACGATCGACGGCAAGGCCGTGCCCGGCCAGATTGGAGCCCTCTATGCGCCGATCTGGCCTGCGGTAAATGCTGCGGGCAACGATCTCGAGGCTGCCGTCGAGGCCAACGCCAAGATGCAGGCGACGCTGATCAGCCGGAGTTCGACCGTGATTGCGGGCGCCACCAAGGAGGGAAAGCTCAAGGTCGTCGCGGCGCGCTACGATATCGCGAGCGGGGTCGTGTCCCTGCTCGGTTCGTGAATGCGCTTTCTTGCGGAATGGGATAGGTCTACGGGCTGTCAGCGCGGAGATCGTCATGTCTGGTGACATCCTTGCCCGTTCGTTCGGCCGGCAAGCCTTTGGACTGAGCCCTGAAAACTATCACTTGGCCCGGCCACCCTATCCTTCCTCGGTGTGGGAGGTGTTGCGGCAGCGGGCGGGTTTGCGATCCGGTATTTCGATGCTGGAGATCGGGGCAGGGACCGGGCTTGCTACCGAGCATCTTCTGGATCACGGGCCGCAGCGGCTTCTGGCGGTCGAGCCGGACAGCCGGCTTGCGGAATTCCTGCGAGCGCGGCTGCATCGCCCCGAACTCGAGGTCGTCGAGCAAGCATTCGAAGAAGTGGACGAAGCTCCGGAGTCCTTCGATCTCGTCGTCAGCGCAACGGCATTTCATTGGCTCGATGCCGTTCCGGCGTTGCGGCATATCCATGCCTTGCTTCGACATGGCGGTGCGGTCGCTCTGATCTGGAACGTCTTCGGGGATAGTATCAGGCCAGATCCGTTCCATGAGGCGAGTGCGCATCTCTTTGCGGGGCATCGCGCAAGTCCATCGGGCGGGGGAACGACGCAGACGCCTTACGGGCTCGACAGCGAGGCCCGGCTCCGGGATTTCGAGGCGGCCTCATTCCATTGCGATCCGCCTGTCATGTTCGAGTGGACGCTGACGCTCGATCCGCCCGCGGTGCGGCGGCTCTACGCGACCTATTCGAATGTCGTGGCATTGGAGGCGGAGAAGCGTGAAGAGCTGCTGGATGCGCTGGAAGATCTCGCAAGGGGTGATTTCGGCAGTGTCGTCACCAGGAACATGACGACATCGGTTTTCATCGCGAGGCGGAAGTAGAGGGAATAGCGGTAGTCTCAGGCAGGCTCGCTCCGGTGATACTTCCGATGGGCATTGCCATCCCCTCACGACGTTGCCGCATCTAAGCCCTTGGGTGACACTTGCCCCCCAAAGGTTGGTGGCCGGTCTAGAGAATTTGTCCTTAAGAGCATGTGTGCTGCGTGCCTATTGGCCGGTAGCCTAGTGATGATGGCCTAGGGCGAATAAGGCCGCGTTGGGCGGCCTTGCGTCCAGTGAGCCGGGCAAACAGTCTGGCGCTTTGAGTGCGCGTGGTTGATAGTTGAGGGTGGGTTCCCATGGTTTCAGTTCAATATCCCAATTCCGCACGCATCAGCGATACCTATCTCCGGCATCGCTCCGATGAAGATAACAATGCGTCGGAAAGCCATCTGCCGTCGCGCTACGTCGCCCAGGATACGGTCGACTGCCTGCATCACGACCGGATGTATGCGTCGCTCAATCCGCTCCTCAGCCACGCTGCAGGCACGAGCTGGATGACGGTCGGCGATGGCCGCTTCGGGACCGATGCCAATTTCCTGCGGCCGCACGTTCAATCGGTTCTTGCAACCAGCATTTCGGCATCGACGCTCGAAATTGCCAAGCGGCGAAACTGGATCGACGGCTATTCGGAAGAGAATGCCGAAAAGATATCCTTCGACGACG
The DNA here is from genome assembly GCF_056396805.1 of Rhizobium sp. 05N49. Taxonomy (NCBI): domain Bacteria; kingdom Pseudomonadati; phylum Pseudomonadota; class Alphaproteobacteria; order Hyphomicrobiales; family Rhizobiaceae; genus Rhizobium; species Rhizobium sp. 05N49. Next base: position 217,337 of record NZ_JBFTME010000001.1, on the reverse strand, counting down.
AGCAATTCGACTATGTGCTGTGCAAGGAAGCCTATCATCACTTCCCGCGGCCATCCGTCGGCCTCTATGAGATGCTGCGCGTTTCCCGCCTGGGCGTCGTGCTCATCGAACCATTGGATGGCCATTCGCCGCTTGGAAACCTCAAGAGAAGCATCAAGCGCTTCCTGCGCGGCGAGCATGCTTACGACCAATTTGAGCCTGTCGGCAATTTCGTCTTCCGCCTGTCGCGATCGGAAACATTCAAGATCATGACGGCGCTCGGATATTACGGGATCGCCTGGCGGCCCATGAACGGCTTCTGGTGGGGGCCGCTCAGCGGCGCAAGCAAATCGAAATCTTCTGCGCGGCTGGCGGGTTACTGGTCGGGCATCTATGCGCAGGATATGGCTTGCAGCCTGCGGCTGCTGTCGCCGGGGCTGGTGACCATGATCTGCCTGAAGAAACCGCCTGCTCCGGAGCTTCTTCGCGACCTGAAGAAGCAGGGCTTCCGGATCGAGGTGTCGCCGAAAAATCCCTATACTTGATCATCCGGTAATCTGTCCTGCCCGGGCAAGGTGGCAGGCATTCGCGTCGGATCAGATCGCCGGTCCCGGCCGGATGCGGCTGCCGTCGGTGAAGCGCGACAGCCGGAAGCGGTTGAGATCGTGGCCGGGGGCGTTGCCCTGGATCAGGTCGGAGACGACGCGGCCGATGCCCGGGCCGATACCGAAGCCGTGGCCGCTCATGCCTGTTGCGACGAAGAGGCCGGCGATGGCCTCGGCGCGGTCGACGATCGGCACGATATCGGGCATGGCGTCGATCATGCCGGCCCAGCTTGCCTTCAGGCGCACGGTTCCGAATTGCGGGAAGAGGCGCTGGAAATCGCGCCTGATCGCTTCGAGGCTGGATTGTTCGGGTGCGGGGTTGAGCACGCGCATCCGTTCGAAGGGGCTCTCTGCATCCGCAGTCCAGTTGCGCGGGGTCGACCAACCGTCCGGGAAGCCTTCGGGAGCCGCGAGCGAATAGCGTGTGCCGAACGGGTGAGCCATGAGCGCCGGCAGGTATTTCGTCGCGTGGCGGAAGGCATCGGGGCCGATATAGAGGCGATGGTCTCTCGGCGCCAGCGTGTAGCCGCCATCCTGCCTGCGGCGGAAGGCGACATCGGCCCCGGCGGCCGCACCTGCGTGGATTTCGGCCAGGGGCTCGGTTGCGGCAACGGTGGCGCGGACGGCGAGCTGCGGGATGGAGACGCCGTGTTTTCTCAGGAAGAGCGACGACCAGGCGCCGCCGGCGACGAGCACGGTCGAGGTCTCGATGCGACCGGCCTCGGTCCAGACGCCGCTCACCTTGCCCGAGGAGATATCAAGGGTTCGCGCCGCGCAGTTCTCGATGATCGTGACACCCAGACGGGCGGCGAGCCTGGCAAGAGCGGGCACGGCGAGCCATGGCTCGGCGCGCATGTCCGACGGCGTCGTCATGGCGCCGGCGAATTTGCGGGACATGCCCTGGAAGAGGGAAGCCGTCTGCCCGCCATCGAGCAGGCGGGTGTCGAGATCGTAGGCGCTCGCAAGCTTCATGAAGGTCTCGAAGCCGGCCATCTCCTTGTCCGAGTTGGCGAGATAGGTGACGCCGGTCTTGAAAAGGCCGATATCCTCGCCGCATTCTGCCGCAAGCTCTTCCCAGAGGCGGCAGGCCTCGATGACGATGGGCAGTTCGTCCGCATCACGCCCCTGCTTGCGGATCCAGCCCCAGTTGCGCGAGGACTGCTCGGCGGCAATGCGGCCCTTCTCGATGAGCGTCACGGAAATCTTGCGCTTTGCCAGGAACAGCGCTGTCGAAACACCGATGACGCCGCCGCCGATGATGACGACGTCGGAGGTTTTCGGAAGAGGGCCGTGATGCTGGATGGGGTCGTTTAGCGAGAAGGGGAAGGCGGGCAAGTCATGCGTCCTGAAATGCTGTTCGATGGGGTATGAGTGCTAGAGGCTCCGCTCCCGCAATTCAAGCCGATGTCATCGCGGTCGCGGGCTTGCTCCTGGTCGAATAACGAGAAATTCGTCACCAACATCGCTGTCATGCAACGACGACAGGTTGCATAGCCGGCGGGGGAAGTGCTAGGCGAACTTTCATGACGGGACGCCCGGCCTCGCGAGAGGTTTGTGGCTGCCCTGGGCTGCAGAACCACGGTTGGGCGATGACGACCTGCATTTATGTGATCAATCTCGACCGCTCCACGGAGCGGTGGAATGCCTTGTCCGATCAGGCCGAAGCCTTGCAGTTCGATCTCATTCGCGTTGCCGGCGTCGACGGTCGGGAGGTTCCCGCGGATCAGCGCGTGGCCTGTGACGAGCGCGCCTTTCAGCGCAACAATGGCCGCACCATGCTGCCCGGCGAATATGGCTGCTACCGGAGCCATCTGAAGGTGCTCGAAGCCTTTCTGGAGACCGACAAGGCCGCCTGCATCATCGTCGAGGACGATATCATTCTGTCTGCCGATCTCATTGCGCGCGCCGAAGCGGCAATCGCGGCGGTGCCGGGTGCCGATGTGATCAAGCTCTTCAACCACCGCATCGTCGGTTTCAGGCCGGTTGCCGCCTCGGCAGTCGGCGATGAGATCGGGCGGGCAACGCATGGTCCACAGGGGTCGGCCGCCTGCTATGTCGTAACGCGGATGGGCGCCCTGAAGCTCCTCAAGGCGATCGGCACCATGCGGTTTCCCTGGGATGTCGAACTGGAGCGGGGCTGGGCGTCCCGGGCGCGGATCTACACGACCCGCCAGAATGTAGCCGTCGTAAAAGAGGGCGGCTCGAACATCGGGACACGGTCGGTTTACAGGGCCACCAAATTTCCCTGGTGGAGGCGATTACCGACCTATGCGATCCGCATTGCCGAGACGGCCCGCAGGATCAACTACGCATTGAAAAAATAAGGCGCCCGGACACCGACCGCTTTTCAGGGCGCGCAAGCTTGCAATTGCCGGCAAGGTCGGTCACACGACTTTTTCTGGCACTTTGGCAGGCTGTTTTATCGGCGTTACAGTCGTGCGGGACAGTGCCGCAATTTTTCAAGAATTAGTTCAGCGGGTTACCCAAAAAATGGTTATTCCGTGGCTAAAAGCTTACGATTCTGTATAGTTACGCAGTCTTGTTTGCGTAGGATCTCCGATGTAGATCATCGTCGAAACCTATCGGGAAGTGTTTCGCCAACAACTCAACTCGGTCGGCTATCGGTCTGAGGTGTATTGTGAGCGCTCGAAAAGATTTCGTGGGTGAGTTGCATCCGCGCGCCTATGAGGCTGTCGATACGGCAGCGTCTCATAAGTTGAAAATCCTGCATGTCCTGTTCTCCTCCAGGGTCGCTGGATCGGAACGATATTGCGCTGATCTTGCCAACGGGCAGGCTTCCCTTGGCCACGAGGTTCACGTTGCGGGACGATACGGCTCGCCGATTGCCGGCCTGCTCTCGAAAGAGGTGGTTTTTCACGGTTTCGCTTTCCCGTTTCTGAGAGGCCCGAGGCTGCGGCGGCTGATGGATCGGGCGGGAATCGAAATTGCGCATGGGCATCTCAGCCACGGCTGCAAGGCGCTTGCCGCAGCGCGCGACAGTGTCACCAGGGTCGCGACCCTGCATGTCGGCTACAAGACCAGGCAGCATGCCGGCCTCGACGGGGTGATCTGCGTCAACACTGCCCAGTCGACGCGGCTCGGCACATTTGACGGTCAGTCGACGCTGATTTCCAACTGGCTGCCCGATGTCACATCGACCGAGAGCACGGATCTGCGCGCGCAGCTGAACTTGCCGCGCGGAACACGGCTTGTCGGCAGCGTCGGGCGTCTRCATCCCAGCAAGGGCTATGATGTGCTCGTGTCGGCCTTCCGGCGGTCGGCACCCGACAATGCCGTTCTCGTCATCGTCGGCGAGGGGCCGCATCGCGCCGCGCTGGAGAAGCTCGCGAAGGGCGACAGCCGCATCCACCTGCTCGGCCATTGCAAGAATGTGCCAGGGTTCCTGCGCAACCTGGATCTCTTCGTCTCACCGTCGCGAGAAGAGTCTGCAGGCCTTGCCATTCTCGAAGCCATGCACGAGGGGCTGCCGATCGTTGCCACGGCCGCCGAAGGGCCGTCGGAATATCTGCGCGAGCAGCCGGTGACGTTGGTCGCGCCTGGCTCCATCGATCAGCTGGCCGAAGCGCTTGCCGATGTCTTGCGGGAACAGCCTGTTGTCCGCCTGTCGCGCGTAGGCTACGACTTGGCTCCTTTCTCCCGTTCGGCTGGTATTGCGAATGTTCTCGATTTCTATTCCCGGCTTGCCCGCGCAGCCGCAGTGCCGGCTGTGCCCGACATCGATCCGCCGCGGTTGATCTATGCGTCTGAAGCCCAAGAGTGATTTCTGGCAGGTGGGCATCGTCCCGGCGCCCGCCGATACGCTGCTCGATGCCAAAGCCTTGGCGAATTCTTCCGATCGCATTACATGGCTGCCCGATCCGGGGCCGTGGCGATATCTTGCCGATCCCTTCGCCGTGAGGAAGGGCGACAGCCTGCACGTTTTCGTGGAGGCTTATGATTACCATACCAAGCACGGTTTCATCGAGCGCCACGAACTGGTGGGGCCGGACCTCAAATGGCGCGGCAAGGCGGTGGCGCTCACCAGGCCCTTTCATCTCTCCTATCCCTTCCTGATCGAACAGGATGGCGAGGTGCTGATGATGCCGGAAAGCCATAAGGCGGGGGAGGTTGCTCTTTACCGTGCCCGCTCGTTCCCGGATGACTGGGTGCGGGAGACCGTGCTGCTGACCGGTATGCCCGTTGCCGAGGCCTGCCTTATCGAGCATCAGGGCAAGTGGTGGATGTTCTACACGCTCGTCGGTGCCGGCGCGCGTGACCAGCGCGAGCTGCATATCGCCTTTGCCGATCGCCTGACCGGCCCGTGGAAGACCCATCCGCAAAATCCGGTGCTTGTGGATCGCTCCGGCGCCCGGCCCGGCGGCACGCCCTTTATCGGCGCCGATGGGCAGGTCATCCTGCCGGTCCAGGACTGCAGCGTCAGCTATGGCGGCGGCCTGCGCTTCCTGCGCTTCAGCCTGCTCAGCGAAACGCATGTGACCTGCGCGCATCTGCCGGCGCAGTTGACGGGCGATCTCGCCACTGCCGACTACCCCGACGGCCTTCACACGTTTTCCGCCTGCGGGGACCTGACGCTGATCGATGTGAAACGCATCGACAGATCCTTCGGCCGCCATATCGTCAACCTGAAGCGCAAGCTGTCGCCGAAGTCCGCCCTGCCGGCATTGGGCTGATTTCGGCCGTTTTGCCCTCGCAATCTGTCTCGACACAGGCGAAACTGTGCCCGGATTCGATTAAGGGAACGATCAAGATGCCTTGCCGGCGAGGGCGACAGTGGTCTGGGGATGAGCGATGACGAAGCCGATGCTTTCGCTGCAGCTCTATTCGATGCGCGGTCTCGGAGATCTCGGCACGCAGCTTGAAAAGGCGGCGAGCGCCGGTTACGGCGCCGTGGAGCCACTCGAGGGGCATCTGCGCGATGCCGATAATCTGCAGGCCGGACTTCTGAGGAACGGGCTTTCGGCGCCATCCGCCCATGTCGGACTGGAGGCGTTGCGCAGCGAGCGGCAGCGCTTTGTCGATGCCTGCCAGCAATGCGGCATCGGGCAGCTTTTCGTTCCGCATCCGGCGCCCGCGATGGCGAAGGAAACGAAAGCCGCATGGCAGCGGATCGGCCACGAGCTCGGGTCGCTTTCGGAGCAGATGAAGGCAGAGGGCATCGTGCTCGGCTATCACAACAAGATGGCGGGCTTCGAGCGCACCATTGGCGGGCGCTACGGCTTCGAGCTGATGTTCGAGGCAGCCAGGGGCAGCCCGCTTACCTGGCAGGCGGATATTGCCTGGCTGGCGCGAGCCCAGCCCAATGCCATCGAATGGATCAGGCATTATGCGTCGGTGCTGGTCTCCGTGCATGTCAAGGATCAGGCACCCGATGATATGGACCCGGACGAGGACGGCTGGGCGAATGTCGGCTCCGGCGTGCTGCTCTGGCCGTCGCTCTGGCGAGCGGCGGTTGCAAGCGGCGCGCGGCTCTTCGTCGTCGAGCACGACAATCCGCGGCTGCCCTTCGAATTTGCGGCCCGCAGCTATGCCTATCTCAGCCGGTTCCTGACGTAGACCTGCCGGCCATTCGCCGCCGCTCATCGCTGGAAATGTCGGGAAATTATGCAGCCGGGAACAATCATCATCCCTGCTATGCCTTTAGATATGGCGTAGGCGGGACTTGCGGCAAGACCCCGGTCGAGGCGTAGAACGCTTATCCTGATCAACAGCATCGGGAGAAGAGCATGCGTGTATTGCTTTCCACATACGGGTCGCGCGGAGATGTACAGCCATTGGCGGCGCTGGCGGTTGCCTTGCAGGGACTTGGCGCAGAGGCGGTGGTCTGCGCGCCGCCGGATGCGGAGTTTGCCGGGCTGCTCGAACGGCTCGGCGTGCCGCTCGCGCCGGCAAACACGCCCGTGCGCCAATGGGTGAGCGAGGTGATGAAGAGCGCCGAGAGCAATACGCGGGAGCGTTCGGCCGATGGCATTTCCGAACGCGCAGCCGGGATATTGGCGGGCCAGTTCGAGGCGCTTTCGGCAGCTGCGGAAGGATGCGATCTCATCGTCGCGGCGGGGCTGTTTCCGGCGATGGCGGCAGCACAGCTGGTGGCAGAGCGGGCCGGCATCGGCTATTTCGGGGCGACATTCTGCCCGATCTTCCTGCCGTCGCATCATCACAAGCCGCATGAATTCAAGGGCCGTCCGCATCCGCCCGGCGTGACCGACAACCGGGTCCTCTGGGGCTATGATATCGAAACGAAGAATGTGATCTTCGGCGGGGCCTATAATCGGCTGCGCGCGTCGATGGGCATGGCGACGGTGGACAATGTGCGCGATCCGGTCCTGACACGCCGGCCGTTGCTTGCGGCCGATCCTGTGGTCGGGCCGCTGCTTGCGACGGATCTGATCGACGCGGTGCAGACGGGCGCCTGGATGCTCGATGACGACCGGCCGCTGCCGGCGGCTCTGGAAGATTTTCTCGATAATGGAACAGCGCCCGTCTATGTCGGCTTCGGCAGYATGCCGATGCATGCGCTGAAGGATGCCTCGGGCGTGATCCTTGCTGCGATCCGCGCTGCAGGGCGGCGTGCGGTGCTGTCGCGCGGCTGGGCCGGGCTGGTGACCGATGATGGCGCGCGCGACTGCTTCCTCATCGAGGAGGCCAATCATCAGGCGCTCTTTCCGCGGGTTGCGGCGATCGTCCATCACGGCGGGGCCGGCACGACGGCGGCCGCTGCCCGTGCCGGCGTGCCACAGGTGGTCGTGGCGCAGATAGCCGATCAGCCCTATTGGGCGGGTCGCGTTGCGGCACTCGGCATCGGCGTCGCGCATGAAGGGGCGATACCGACGCCGGAGACCTTCTCCGCTGCGCTTTCGGCGGCATTGCAGCCCGACATGCGCCAGCGCGCCGGGGCTGTTGCCCCCACGATCCGAACCGACGGGGCGATGGTGGCGGCAAGGCTGCTGCTTGCCTCGGCCGACAGATAAGCGGGGATTGCGGTCAATCGCGTGGCAGCCTGCCGAGCAGCAGCTGGTTTCCCGTGCGGTTGCCGCAACCGCTGCATTTCAGGCGAAGGCTGATCCTCGCCAGCGATATGTCCTTGCCGTAGCGGTAGGCGAGCACGCGCCGGTCGATCCTCGTCTCGCGCTGACAAGCCGGGCATTGGGCTTGGATGACATACCATTGCGGCAGGGTGGCGAGCGTCTCCCTGTCGGTTGCGACCTCCTCATGGCTGGCGACGAGATCGATGCTGCGGCGGTGTTTCATGTCCGGTCAAGGGAGGAGCGCTCGAAGGAAGGCCGCCAGCCACGGGTCATGCCCCGGCTGAGGGCGCCTTCCGCAAGCGCAAGCTGCTGGCGCAGGTGGCGACAGTCCTGCAGAAGCGTGGCGATAGCTGCCTTGGCATCCTCGTCGTGCCAGGAGAGCACTGCCTCGACCTCCCAGCTCAGGTCTTCGTTTGCGATCACATCACCATCGGTTTTGGGGGCCAATTGCGGACGCATGTTCTCATTCTCCTTGCAGAGCATTTCAGTTCCAGATTGTCGGGATGGCGGCCGCAGCGCCACGGATGTTCTTATTATGTTCTCATTTCAGAAGGAGTCAAGGCATGATCTGACTTGCAGGCTGCAAGGGTGGAATTTGCAGGCGGCGCCCGATTGAGGCAGGATGGATCCTTCCAAACAGGCAGGGATGAAACGGTGCGCTGATGCTGGTCGGCTCATGTCATTGCGGCAAGACGGGCTGGACGCTGGAAGGCGATCCGGGCTCGATCACGGCGTGCAACTGCACGCTCTGCCGGCGCTATGGAGCGCTCTGGGCCTATGATTACGAGGGCGAGCGGATCACCGTCAGCGGCGAGACCGGCTCCTATACGCGGACCGGCCGGGAGACGGCGTCGCTGGAAATATTGTTCTGCCCGACCTGCGCCTGCGTGCTCAGCTGGCGCGGCCTGAGGCTCAACAGGGATGGGCGCCGGCGCATGGCGGTCAACCTGCGGCTGGCGCCGCCGGATCTCGTTTCCGATCTGCCGATCGATCACTTCGACGGGCTGGAGACATTTGAAGACCTGCCCTCCAAGGGGCGGTGCGTGCGCGATCTCTGGTTCTGACGGTTCGGGGTTCTGACGGTTCGGGATGATTGCAGGCTGCCGATATCCCGATCTTCCTCAAATCGAGAAATGCCGCCGTACGTCTTTGACCGAATTGCTCTAGACCAGTCCATGGCCTCCGATAAACAAGATCGCCGCGCACAGGATCAAGATCGCGGCGACCGCATGGACCCGGGAAAAACCATGCCCATGGGTTGGAGCCTCTGCACCATAACCGAGACTACGATGGTCTTCTTCGAAATTTGACAGCAAATCGCGCATTCCATGCCCCCCAGCATCCGGCCTGAATCTTATTTGCCAGGCTCAAGGGTAGCATGCGCTCGTTCGAGCGATTTGGGCAGATCGCTAAAGGTTCAATCACCTTCCGGTGGATGCTCCATACCCTGCGAAAACGGCCGGTAAACCGGCCGTTTCCAGATGCGGGGCGTGCGGTCAGACGAGCAGGGAGCCGTTTGCCAGGACGTCGGTATTGTCGAAGAACGTCTTGTTCACGCCGATGAACGCGATGTCCTGCGCAGCATGGGTCGTGCCGGCGCCGTCGGCGTCGTAGGACAGAATGCCGGTTGCGGAATTGTAGATCAGCTCGGGGCCGGCCTTGGTTCCGCCGGCACCCAATTTGTTGACGATTTCGAAAGAGGCTGCGTCCACCACGCCGTTATTGTCCACATCGAGGCCGGCGAAGGCCGGGCCGAGGCTGATCTTGTCGTCCGAATCGAAGTCCCAGATGAAGTCCTTGCTGGCTGCGCCCATGTCATCGAAATGGAACGTGTCGGCGCCGCCCTTGCCGTAGAGGCTGTCATTGCCGGCACCGCCGGCGATGAGATTGCTGCCGGCATTGCCGGTGATCATGTTGGCAAGGTCGTTGCCTGTCGCATCGATATCCGCCGTGCCGTTCAGCCGGAGGTTTTCGACAGGCCCCTGGTCACGCAGATCCACGCTGACCGTTGTCCAGATCGTGTCTACGCCGCCATCGGGAAGGGTGAGCAGCGGCCCTGAATAAATCGCGACGCGATCGCCCGTATCATCGAATATGTAGGTGTCGTTGCCAGTCGTTTCGAAGAAGGTATCGGCCCCGCCTTTGCCATCCAGCTTGTCGTCGCCTGCATTGCCGACCATTCGGTCAGCGAAATTCGAACCGATGACCGAGACATGCTCGACATCAGGTTCGATGAAGAACTGGCCTGCATAACTGCCGTCTGCGTGGGTCAGGGCCAGGATGGATGTGAAGGTGCCCGGCCCGAAATTCGTGAAATCGACGTCGAGAGCTCCCATCGGCTGAAAGTTCAGGTATGCGGAATCCGTTCCTGCGTTGCCGAAGAACGTGACGTCGATCTGGCCGGGAAAGTCATGAGGAGGGGCGAAGATCAGGGTGTCGTTATCCGCTCCCCCGAAAATATCGTTTGATGTTTCCAAGAGATCCGGCAAGTCGAAAGTCGACGTCGCGATGCGAAAGGTGTCGTTGCCTTCATCGCCGAGGTAAACATCACTGTTCTCGAAGATAATTCCTGCCTCTGGGATTATTATAAGAGTAGAGTTCAGCGTGCGAAACACATCATCTCCAGCTGTGCCGTAAAAGGCGCTCATGCGTCTTCCTCCGTTTGCTGTTAAATCCGGATATTGTTGAGTGCCTCCTGCCGGGGCAAGTGAAACTACAATGACATTCACGTACCTATTCTGGCCGGCACCCTAGCATGTGGCGAAGCAAATGGCTACCTTGGGTTGATCTGATTGACGGCCGGAGGCAGTTCGGTGACGGGCAAGATCGTTTAGGTAGCTTTGATCACCATCAGTGTCGTTCAGGGGCACGCCAGTCGATGATGGGGCTTGAGAGGACCGGGCGCTCGCGCCAACGGAGCGGCAAGTATAATTCTTTCGATGCTGCCCGTTTTATCCGGTCGGCCTATTTTTCCACCTTTTTGCTATGTGGGTGATAATAGTAAATCGGCTAACTTTGCGATATCTGTGAAAATAAGGACGTTATTATGTGCCTGGATGCACAGAATAATTCTGACGTTTTGGCTTAGTAAAAGCTGATTCCGAAGGGAAACGATGAGGATCTACTGTTTTATCATTGCACTTCAGCTCGGCCTACTAATGTGGGTTGCGGCCTACTATAGCGTTCAGGGGCTTTATCTCTCGCTGAATGCTTCGCACTCCCAGACTGTTACCCTTGCTTCAGCCAATATCGCGGCGCTCCCTGGTGACGCCCGATGACGACGAGCCCGCACCGGCCGTAACGGCCCTGAAATCCGTGTCAAACCAAGAAACCTGAAAAAGACGCCACCGTGAGACCGCTGAATTCCCTCCTGATCGTCTATCTTGGCCCGCCGCTGATGGCAGCGGCGCTTCTTTTGTTCATGGTGTCATGGTTCGGCGACACGCCGTCCGACGCGCGGCAGGACGCGGTGAGCAGCGTGCGAAAAGGCGGCAGGATCGGCAGTCACGTCGAAATGTTCCGGTAAACGGGCGCGTCACGCCATCATCGACAGCGGAAAAACGAGAAGGGCCACCAAGTGGGGCCCAGCGACCCTTCTCCAGCTGGTAGGTGCAGCATCCAGCGGCGGCAAAATACAAGCAGTAGCTGTTTCCGATAGTGACCGCGGTCACAGCGCTGCAATATTTTCTAGCGGAAGATGAACTAACCGGTCTCGCCTGCATGGCGGGCGCGGCCTCTTCGCTGCATATTGGCCGGCGAGGGGGACGGTTCTGCGCCTGGCAATGCTAGAGAAAATCGTCTTTTGATCTATCTTCCTCCGGCAGGCGCGAACTTCAAGAGAAAGAGGAGATGCAGATGTCGGTGTGCAAACATGTCGCAGCCGTTCGATCCGTCGAGCCGAGGACGCTCGGCTGCGAGGAATGCCTGGAGGAGGGACAGGAATGGGTCCATCTCCGGCTTTGCCGGGAATGCGGCCATGTCGGGTGCTGCGACCAGTCGATCGGGAAACATGCGACGGCGCATTTCCATGCCACGGGACATCCCATCATCGAAGGCTACGACCCGCCGGAAGGCTGGGGCTGGTGCTATCTCGACGAGACGATGGTGGAACTGCCGAATCAGACGCCGCAGCGCGGCCCGATCCCGATCTATTATTGAGCGTGCCGAGATGAGCTCCGACAGTCTCGAAACCCGCCGTCACCAGATGTTTCCGGTGCTGAGCGCAGCGCAGGTCCAGATAGCCGGGCGTTTTGCCAGCAGTGGCCCGCATTCCTTTGCTCCCGGCGAGATCGTCTCGCAGATCGGCGACAGGCATTCGCCGGCATGGCTGATCCTTTCCGGCCGGCTCGACGTTTTCAGGCATGACGGCTTGTCGATGCCGGAAGCCCTGATCACGAGCCATGATGCAGGGCAGTTTTCAGGAGAAGTCAGCCAGCTTTCCGGGCGGCCGGTACTTGCGGGCGGGCGTGCCGGGCCGGAAGGATGTGTGGCGCTGGCATTCGATGCTGCGCATCTGAAGGCTCTCATCATCGGCTCGGCCGAGATCGGCGAGATCATCATGCGCGCCTATATCCTGCGGCGTGTGGAACTGATCAATTTCGGCGGCGCCGGCTCCGTTCTGATCGGCCATCCCGGAGAGCCCAATCTGGTTCGCCTGCAGGGCTTTCTGACCCGAAGCGGTTATCCTCATGTCGTCCTCGATGCGGCCTCGGACCATGAAGGCCGAGGCCTGGTGGAAAGGCTTGGGATCCTGGCCAGCGAATTGCCGCTCATGGTCTGCCCCAGCGGTACGGTGCTCAAACATCCGACAGATGCCGAAGCAGCCTGCTGCCTCGGCATAACGCCGGAACTCGATCCGGAAACCGTCTATGATGTGGCGATCGTCGGGGCCGGCCCGTCGGGCCTGGCTGCTGCGGTCTACGCGGCATCGGAGGGGCTCAGCGTCATCGTCATCGATAACCGTTCGATCGGCGGGCAGGCCGGCAGTTCTTCCCGCATCGAAAACTATCTCGGCTTTCCGACCGGAATTTCAGGCCAGGCGCTCGCCGGCCGCGCCTTCAATCAGGCGCTCAAGTTCGGMGCGGAGATYGCCYTGCCGCTTGATGTGAACGAGCTCATTCCAGCCCCGGCCGGCAAACGCAGGACCGACCCTATGGTCTTGCGGATTGACGGGGACAGGGCAGTCAAGGCACGGACCGTCGTCATTGCCTCGGGCGCCAGGTATCGCAGGCCCGATATTCCCGACATAGCGCGCTTCGAGGGCGCCGGCATTTCCTATTGGGCATCCGCGATCGAAGCCAAACTCTGCGAAAACGACGATATCGCGCTCGTCGGCGGCGGCAATTCGGCCGGCCAGGCGATCGCATTCCTTGCGCCGCGGGTGCGGCGTCTCCACCTGGTGATCCGCCGAAGCCTGGCCGAGACCATGTCCACCTATCTCATCGATCGCATCGCGGCGCTGCCGAATGTGGAGATGCATCTCGGATGCGAGCTGACGGCGCTGTCGGAAGACCCGCATGGCCGGCTGGCGGCAACCATCACTGAGCTCAGGGCACAGTCCGAGAAGAACTTCGATCTTCGCCGCGTCTTCATGTTCATCGGCGCCGACCCGAATACCGACTGGATCAAGTGCCGCATCAAGACGGATGACAGGGGCTTTATCAGGACCGGTACGACCTTCAGCCCTGAGGTCGAAGAGGAGCTCGGAAGGCGCGCCCTGCAGCTGGAGACCAGTCTTCCGAACGTCTTTGCGATCGGCGATGTCCGGGCCGGTTCGACGAAGCGGGTAGCGGCCGCCGTCGGCGAAGGTGCTGCCGTCGTCAGCGATATTCACGCGGCGCTRAGACAGGCTCCGCTCATGAAATGAGCTGGAGTCATGACGAACCACGATGGGCGGGTTGAATGCCAGCCTTGCCTTGAACGAGGTTCCAGAAGCTCTCGGCAATGTCGGTCATGCGCGCCCTTGGCCTGATCAGCACGATGCTGACATCGACCGCCCAATCCGCCGATCCGGCTGAGGTCAGTCTTCCAGCCGGTCCCATCTCATCCGCCGCCAGGCTCTCCGGGATCCAGGCCACACCCTTTCCCTCGATCGCAAGTGCCTTCAGCGCCATTGCCAGATGCGAGGTGAAGACCGTCGAGAATTGCAGCGAAGATGTCCTGGCGGAAAGGGCGGATGACAGGATGCGGCCCATGCCCGACGTTTCCTCGAAGGCAAGATGGGGGATAGGGCGATCCGCGATTTCCGAAATGCTGTGGAGCGGTCGGCCATCCCGGTCCCGTGCGCTGACGGGGATCAGGCGGTCAGTCGCAAGCTCCACCTGCCTGTAGGCGTTCATGTCGAGGCGGATTCTGCTGTTTCGATGGTCGTGGCAGAGCAGGAACTGCGCGCGCCCCTCCATCATGATCCGCTCGCATTCGTTCATATTGTCGGAGAGGAGGCGGATAGGCATCGTCGATGCCTCGTGGCCCAGACCTTGAATCCAGCCGGGAAAGAAGATGAACGACAGTGCGTGGGTGGCGGCAAAGGTCACCGTCGAGGTCGCCGCCCGCATCTGTTCGATTTCGCTGATGGCGCGCTCCAGACRGGCGGTGACATCATCGGCCGCTGCCAGCATGGCTTCGCCCGCGGGGGTCAGCTTCAGGCGGTGCGTGGACCGATCGACGAGTTCGGCGCCGCACCAGTCCTCCAGCGATTTGATGCGGCGGCCGAAAGCGGGCTGCGTGATATGGCGCTTTTCGGCGGCGCGCGAAAAGTTCAGGGTTTCCGCGAGTGCCTTGAGGTCGGCAAGCCAGGCCGTTTCCACTTATGTCGATCCGTTTTTGGTGATGCCTTGATGGCATCGAACAAACGGCATCCTGTCGATTATTTCAAGCGATTTCGAGATTCTCTATGCCGTATCGGCATTGAAAGAGCCCGGATCGGCATTGGACGACAGGGCGCCTGACTCGTAGAACATCGGCATCTGAAGAATGGAGACTGCCATGCGCATCATCGATGTCCGCGAAGTGACGAAGCCGATCGCTTCGCCGATCCGCAACGCCTATATCGATTTCAGCAAGATGACGACGAGCCTTGTCGCCGTCGTCACGGATGTCGTCAGAGACGGGCGGCGCGTGGTCGGCTACGGCTTCAATTCCAATGGGCGATACGGGCAGGGCGGGTTGATCCGCGAGCGCTTCAGGGACCGTATCCTGGAAGCGGCACCCGACAGTCTCGTGAACGATGCCGGCACCAATCTAGATCCGCAGCGGATCTGGGCGGCGATGATGAAGAACGAGAAACCAGGCGGCCACGGCGAGCGTTCGGTCGCTGTCGGCACGATCGACATGGCGGTGTGGGATGCCGTCGCCAAGATCGAGGGCAAGCCGCTCTTCCGGTTGCTGGCGGATATGAAGGGCAGGCAAGCCGATCCCAGGGTCTTCGTCTATGCCGCCGGCGGATATTACTATCCCGGCAAGGACAACAGCGCGCTGCGCAAGGAGATGCGCACCTATCTCGACCGCGGCTATACCGTGGTCAAGATGAAGATCGGCGGGGCTTCGATCGACGAGGATCGCGGCCGTATCGAATCCGTGCTCGAGGAAATCGGGCCTGAGGCGCGGCTTGCCGTCGATGCAAACGGGCGTTTCGATCTGGAGACCGGCATCGCCTATGCCAAGATGCTGCGCGACTATCCGCTCTTCTGGTACGAGGAAATCGGCGATCCGCTCGATTATGCGCTGCAGGCGGCGATATCTGAATTCTACGATGCGCCGATGGCGACAGGCGAAAACCTGTTCTCGCATCAGGATGCCCGCAATCTGCTGCGCTATGGCGGCATGCGCGCCGACCGCGACTATCTGCAATTCGACTGCGCGCTGTCCTATGGGCTGGTGGAATATCTGCGTACACTCGATGTGCTGCGCCAGTTCGGCTGGTCGCCCTCACGCTGCATTCCGCATGGCGGCCACCAGATGTCGCTCAACATTGCGGCTGGCCTCGGCCTTGGCGGCAATGAGAGCTATCCTGATCTTTTCCAGCCCTATGGCGGATTCCCGGATGGGGTAAAGGTCATCGACGGCCACATCACCATGCCGGAACTGCCCGGCATCGGCTTCGAAGGCAAGTCGGACCTTATCAAGGTCATGCGGGAGCTGGCGGAGTAGGACGCAGACCGGCGATTTCAGGCCGCAATTCTCGCGGCAGCCAGATAGGTGCAGAACATCAGCGTCAGCTGCGTCCGCAAACCGCCGTCGATGAGCAGTTCCGACATGTGGCGGTCGAAGACGTTGCGGACGGTGCCGCAGAGCACGTTCAGCATCATCACGTTGACGGTGGCGAGATTGTCGAACTCTGCGTCCGAGGCGGTGGCGAACATGGCATGGCTTGCCGCTTCGATGCGCTGCGACATGGCCTCGACGATGCCGGCGACATCGATCTCGGCGGCGGCGCGGTAGAGGGCGATCGTGACATCGCGGCGCTCGATTTTCACCTCGATATAGGTGCTGACGAGGGCATCGGCCATCTCGGCATAGCGCGCGCCGCGATGGGCGAGGCAGGCGGCTTCCACGCGTTCGGCCAGCATCGTCAGGTAGCGCTCGTTGACCGCGTGGAACAGCGCCTGCTTGTTCGGGAAATACTGGTATAGGGAGCCAACGGAGACGCCGGCTCTTTCGGCGACCCGCGTCGTCGTCAGGTCACCCGGACCGTCCGCTATCAAAACCTGAATCGTCGCTTCGAAAATCGCCTCGACGGTGTTCACCGACCGCGCCTGACGCGGTGATTTGCGGGCATTTGCGGCTGATACCTGCGCGGAAACCATATGCGAATTCAAAACCTGAAGAATCCTTCTTATTTTCAATCTGCGCGCACCGATCGAGATTTTCAAGGAACTTCAGGATGAACAGCACTGGACGTATCGCGCTCGTGACAGGCGCAAACAAGGGAATTGGATATGAAATCGCCAGACAGCTCGCCGGATCAGGCGTGTCTGTTCTGCTCGGCGCACGCGATGCCGGGCGCGGCCAGGCCGCGGCGGATGACCTCGCCGCGCAGGGGCTCGACGTATCGTTCATCCGGATCGACGTCTGCGATGCGGGAAGCATTGCGGCCGCCGCCGCGGAGATCGATGCGCGGCACGGCCGCCTCGATATCCTCGTCAACAATGCCGGCATTGCCGACTATACGGACGGCGCGCCCGGCAAGGCCTCGCTCGATGCCGTGCGCAGCGAACTGGAGACCAATTTCATCGGGGCGCTCGCGGYGACGCAGGCGATGCTGCCGCTTTTGCGCAAGACCAAGGCCGGGCGCATCGTCAACATGACCAGCAGCCTCGGCTCCCTGACGCTGAACGGCGATCCGAGCTGGCCGTTCTATGGCGTGCGGCTCATCGGCTACAATGCGTCGAAGGCGGCGCTGAACATGCTGACGGTCCAGCTCAATGCGGAGCTCAGCGATACCGGGATCACCGCCGTATCGGCTTGCCCCGGCCTCGTGGCCACCGACCTCAGTGGCCATCGCGGCGACCGCACGCCATCGGAGGCTGCGGCTTTTCCGGTGCGAATGGCTTTGCTTCAAGGGCACGACCTTAAAGGCATTTGCCAGAGCGAGCAGGGCGCTGTCCCCTGGTGAGGCCTTCTCGTTGGCGGTCGACGGAAAGCGTGCCGGCCGCTGACGCATTGTGTGAGCAAGTTCAGAGGGATAGAAATAGGCACATAGGTGGTGGCCGGCTCTTGTCAGTCGAGGCGTGCGGCACGATGTCAAACGCTGAGGTTTGTCGCCGATCAGGATCGCAGGGAGGCGGGTTTCGGATGGTAATGTCCTATCGGCAGGCAGTGGCCGCCGCCGAAGATCTGGTGCGGACCGAGCCGCGGATCGTGTTCATGATGTGCGGTTTGGCAGGTTCCGGCAAGACGACCTTTGCGCAGCGGCTGGAGGCGCTCGGATGTGAGCGTTTCTCGATCGACGAAGAGGTCTGGCGCCATGACGGGCGTTTTGGCGTCGATTATCCGGAAGCTGCCTATGCCGATCTGCAGGCCGCCGCCGAAACGCGGCTGCGGCTCCGCCTTGAAGACCAGCTCATGCGCGGCACGAAGGCAGTGATCGATTTTGCCTTCTGGAATGGGGCGGTTCGCGCCCGCTACCGTGGGCTTGTCGAAGCTCGGGATCACCGGTGCTGCATCATTTATCTTCAGGTGGACGAGGCGATTTTGCGCGGCCGTTTGAGAGAACGCTCGGCACGACGTGATGCAAATGCCGCGTTTCCGATAACGGACGAGCTGCTCGCGAAATATATCCAAGGCTTCGATATTCCGAGCGAAGAGGAGGCATGGATCGTGCAGGCGACATTCGATTGAGAACGCCTCCCTGCGAGGGCGCGACGAAAGCCGAGCCCTCGCAAATGTCAGGCGTCGATCGCGGCCGCTGCGCGATATGCATGAGGTAGATGCAGGTATCGGATGATCTAACCGCTGGCGTTGGCACAGCATGCGGGCAGCGACAGCGCAATAGGGCAGGCAGAGATGCCGTTGACGGACCGCAAATTTGCGGTTAGCTCTTACGCCCATGAAAATCGCAATGGTTCTCGTCGTGGTGATATCGCGCATGGGCAGGACGGTGTAACCGTCCGGCATCAGCCACCCATGCGCCGAACACAAGGTCCCTGACGGGGCCTTTTTTTGTGCCCCGTCGCAACCCAATCACCCTATCAACGACGGAAAATTGCTATGACCGGCGATAAGGCCAGCTTTACCCAAAATTCCTCCGATCCTTCTTCTTTCGGCCCTCTGATGAACGGCGGCGAAATCGTGCTGCGGGCGCTGCGCGACAATGGCGTCGAGCACATATTCGGCTATCCGGGTGCTGCCGTGCTGCCGATCTATG
Source organism: Rhizobium sp. 05N49 (assembly GCF_056396805.1). NCBI lineage: Bacteria > Pseudomonadati > Pseudomonadota > Alphaproteobacteria > Hyphomicrobiales > Rhizobiaceae > Rhizobium > Rhizobium sp. 05N49. Next base: position 198,843 of record NZ_JBFTME010000001.1, on the reverse strand, counting down.
ACGAGATCTTCCAGCAGGACGAGATCAAACATCTGCTGGTGCGCCACGAGCAGGGGGCAGGGCATGCCGCCGAGGGCTATGCGCGTTCGACCGGCAAGGTCGGCGTCATGCTGGTCACATCAGGACCGGGTGTCACCAATGCCGTCACCGCGCTGCAGGATGCGCTGATGGATTCCATTCCGCTCGTCTGCCTGACCGGGCAGGTGCCGACGACGCTGATCGGCACGGATGCCTTTCAGGAATGCGATACGGTCGGCATCACGCGGCCCTGCACCAAGCATAATTTCCTCGTCGATCACATCGACGACCTCGCAAGGACCATCCATCTCGCCTTCAGGATCGCGACGTCAGGCAGGCCGGGGCCGGTTCTGGTCGACATGCCGAAGGATGTGCTGTTTGCGAGCGGGCTCTATGTCGGGCCGCAGGAGGTTTCGATGCCTGCGAACTATAAGCTGCCGAGGTGCGGCGATCAGGAGGCGATCGCTGCCGCGGTCAGGCTGATGGCGCAGGCTGAGCGGCCGGTCCTCTATACCGGCGGCGGCGTCATCAATTCCGGGCCGGAGGCCTCGCGCCTGTTGCGGGAACTGGTGGAGCTGACCGGCTTTCCCATCACCTCGACGCTGATGGGGCTCGGCGCCTATCCGGCGAGCGGACCGAACTGGCTGAAGATGCCGGGCATGCACGGTTCCTATGAGGCAAATATGGCGATGCATGATTGCGACCTGATGATTGCCATCGGTGCGCGTTTCGACGACCGCGTCACCTCGCGTGTCGACAGGTTTTCGCCGGGTTCGAGGAAGATCCATATCGATGTCGATCCATCCTCGATCAACAAGAACGTATCCGTCGATATCGGCATAGCCGGCGATGCGGCCGATGTGCTGCGGGATCTGATCGAAGCCTGGCGGGCGCTTCCGGCCCGGCCGGAGCGCGGGCGGCTGGATGCGTGGTGGGGCGAGATCGAGCGATGGCGGGCGCGGAACTCCTTTGCCTATGAGATGCGCCATGACGCGATCATGCCGCAATATGCGCTGGAGCGGCTGCATGCGCTGACGACCGATCTCGACCCTATCGTCACCACCGATGTCGGCCAGCATCAGATGTGGGCGGCACAGCTCTTCGGTATCGAAGGGCCGAACCGCTGGCTCACCTCGGGCGGGCTCGGCACGATGGGTTATGGTCTGCCGGCGGCGATCGGTGCGCAGATCGCCCATCCCGGGCGGCTCGTTCTCGGCATTGTCGGCGATGGCTCGGTGCAGATGACGCTGAAGGAGCTTTCGGCGGCCATGCAGCACCAGGCGCCGGTCAAGATCTTCATCCTCAACAATGCGCAGCTCGGCATGATCCGGCAATGGCAGCAGATCCTGCATGGCAACCGGCGGGAAAGATCCTACTCCGCCTCGCTGCCTGATTTCGTCAAGCTGGCGGAGGCCTATGGGGCCGTGGGCCTGCGCTGCGAGAGGCCGGAGGAGCTGGATGAGAAGATCCGCGAGATGATCGCCATCGACCGGCCGGTTCTTTTCGACTGCCGGGTCGCGGCGCTGGAAAACGTCTATCCGATGGTCCGCAGCGGCCGGCCGCATAATGACATGCTGTTCGGCGAGGATGTCAGCGCGGCGGAAGCGGAGGGCGAATTCGGCTTCAGCCAGGGGCTGGTCTGAGCCTGCCGCGGCATCGGCCGGTGTCGAGTGCATCGGCCGATGCGCCTGCTGGAGGATATTACGTGTCGAGGCTTTCGGCAGGCGCGGCGTTGAGGCGGGCAAATTTCAGATAGGGTATCGCGACGAGCGCAGCGATGAAAACATGCAGCAGCACCACTGCTACCGCCGCCTTCTCGTCCGGAAAATTGTAGGCGGCAATCGCCATCGCGACGCCGGGATGGCGCGCGCCCGTCGCCAGCGCCAGAACCACGCGATCATGGGCATGCGGCCCGCCCATGGCGTGGCCGACCAGCAGCCCGAAAGCGGTAAAAAGTGCCAGAGACAGGATGAGCCCGTTGCCAACAAGCGCCCAGGTCGCAGGCAGCGTCACGATGAGGACCGGCACAGCCGCCAGAATGAGCAGGGCGGTTCCGAGCCTTGCGATCGGTTGCACGAACTGCCGCGCGACGACGGGGGCAAAGCGCTCGACCATCATCCCGAGCACGAGCGGCAGGATGACAGAGACGAGGACGATCGGCACGACACGGATGGCAGGCATCTGGTAGCGCTCGCCAAGGACGACATCTGCCAGTGCGATGGCGAGCGGAACGAGGACGACGGCGAGAAATGACGCCGTGACGCACAGGCTGATCGCGTAGGAAGACGTCCCGGCCGCCTTACTCTGCCTTATGGTCAGGATCGGTGGAACGGGCGCCATTGCAAGGCCGATGAGGGCAATCTTGAGCGGCAGGGGCAGCGGAAACAAGAACGCGGCCGCCAGGGCCAAACCCAGCATGACGATGTTCATCGACAGGATGGATTTGAACAGCAGGACCGGGCGGGCGAGCAAGTAGGTGACGTCGCTGAACGTTGCCCGTAGCCCGAGCGCAAAAACGATCAGGAACAGGCTGGCCTTCAGAGTGAGCGTGACAAAATCCGCAAATGTCATTGCTGCTCCCCACCGGATTGATCGTGCGCGGTGTTGACCGTACGGATCGATCGGTAGGGGAAAACAGCGGGCCGCGGAAGTACGTTACGGTAAATGCCTGGTAACGGCGGCTTCGCGCCTGTAATGCCTGTCGCGCTCCTCCAAAAAAACCGGACGCTCGATCGCGCCCGGCGGATGCGCCGGCGATAATCTCTTGCGTCCTATTTCGACAGCACGACATGCGCCGCCAGTTCCGTCATCTCGTGGGATCTGACGGAGAAGCCGAGTGCGGGCAGATCGATGCCTTCGAACATGGCTTCACCCTTGCCGAGGACAACCGGGGAGATGGCGAAATGCATCTCGTCGACCAGGCCGGCCTTCAGATATTGCCTGACAGTGCTGACGCCTCCGCCGATCTTGATGTCCTTGTCGCCGGCTGCGGCCCTGGCTTTTTCCAGTGCCTCCTCGATGCCGCCGGTGACGAAATGGAAGGTGGTGCCGCCTTCCATGACGATGGGCTCGCGGGCATGGTGGGTGAGGATGAAGGTCGGCGCGTGGTAGGGCGGGTTCGGCCCCCACCAGCCTTTCCACGCGTCGTCCGGCCATTCGCCCCTGATCGGGCCGAACATGTTGCGGCCGAGGATGAAGGCGCCGAAGCCGGTATTGCCGGTCGAGGCATATTTCTCGTCGGTGCCAGTGGAGCCGTCATCCTTGCCGATCATGGCGCGGAAGGTGCGGGTGCCGAAGAACCACTGGTGCAGTTCCATGCCGCGCTTGCCGAGGGGATTTTCAAGACTCTGGTCCGGACCTGCGCCGAAACCATCCACCGAAAGGGAAAATGCAGCAACGCGTACACGTGCCATGTCAGCCTCCATCTGATTGCATATTGAAATCAGTTGTGTTGTCGCACGACCGATCCTATAATGCAACTGGTTTTCTCACGGAGTCGAATATGGATATCGAGATACGGTCGGGCTGCCCGATCAACCTGACGATGGAGGTGCTGGGCGACCGATGGAGCCTTGTCATCATCAGGGATATCATGTTCGGCAATCGCCGGCACTTTCGCGAGCTCCTGACGCAATCGGAGGAGGGCATCGCCTCCAATATCCTTGCGGCGCGTCTCAAACGGCTGATGTCCTGCGGGCTGATCACCAAGCTCGACGATCCCTCCCACAGCCAGAAAGCGATCTACAGCCTGACGGAAGCCTCCATCCAGCTCGTGCCCATGTTCGCGATGATCGGCGCCTGGGGGCGGCGGTTCCTGCCGGTGAGCGAGGATCTGAGCATCCGCGCCGAGCTGCTGGAGGAGGGCGGGCAGAAGCTGTGGGACGAGTTCATGGAGGACCTGAGACGGATCCATATCGTGGACCCGATCGGCGGGGCAAATGGCACGGTCAAATCGCCGGTCCTGGCGCGGCTGACGGCGGCGTTTCTCGCGGTGCGGGCGAAGATGGATGCGGCGGCGGGGTAGTGCGCGCTCAAATGCAGTGGCAGGATGGAGAGACTGAAAACGGCCGTGAACCCATGAGAGCTTGATGATTGGGTTCGGTGGAAATCGCCATGCAATTCGACTATTCGTGGCGAATGCTCAAGTTTCTAGAACAACAGCTCGGTCAAGGCTGGGCGGCCGAGCCAAATGCGCCAGAGCCTCAGGTGTCGGTTGCGGACAGCTCGGTTAACGTCCGTTTCCGCTCCTGCAGGCCCATGCGAGACAAAGAGCGGTTGGGTATGGCGAAGGCTTTGAGCCTATTCTCAAAGGCCAGCCCGAAGTTCGATGAGGCATGGGGCACGCTAAGCTTTATTGATTGCACCCGGTGGCGCTGGGACGGCACCAACGATCATGAATGGTACAAGGTCAATGGCCATGGTCGTTACAGTGGCATCGCTCCGCATTGGGGCAAATTCTACGAGTTGATTGGCCACGACCCGATCCGCGATGCCGTGCCTTGGGAGACAATCCGGGCCGACACCGCCAACTCTCGACATTTTCTCTACTATTTCCGCGACGAGACGCTTGAGTTCATGGCTGACGAGTGGTCGTTCGCCCCTGATCTGACGGACTAATTTTTGTGTTTGTATAGGGCTGAGCCTTTTCCGGCGAGATGACAGCCATTCCTCGTCGATCGATTCACGACGATGCCTCAAGATCTCCTTTCCAGCAGATTGGATAACAGGCTGGCACCAACAGGGACCAACTCATAAGCAAGCGGCTGGGCCGTTGGGTTTTGCCTTCAGGGCTATTTCGTCGGCCATGTAGACAGCGCCTGATCGGCGATGGCGTTCAGCATCTCGCGGCTGAAGCCGGCCTTGGCCTGCACGGCCATGCCGTGGGTCATAGCCAGGATGAAGGCGGTCAGCGTTTCGGGGCTGGCGGTTTCCGGCAGGTCGCCTTCCGCTTTGGCGCGTTCGAAACGTTCCTGAATATCGGCCTGGCCGGCGGCGCGGAAATCGATCAGCGCCTGGCGCACCGGCTCGGTCTCATCCGATCCGGCCATGGCGCCATTGATGCCGAGGCAGCCCGTATGGTCGGGGAAGCGGGTGTTCAGTTCGATGGCCTTGTAGAGGATATGAGCGGCGACCTCGCGTGAGGTCGGCAGTTTCAGCGCCACCGGGAGGTAATCCAGATAGCGCTCGGAATAGCGGTCCAGCGCCTTGCGGAAGAGGGCTTCCTTGTTGCCGAAGGCGGCATAGAGGGCGGGGCGCTCGATGCCGGCGGCCTCCGTCAGGTCGGCATAGGACGTGCCTTCGTAGCCCTTGCGCCAGAAGAGGCACAGGGCGGAATCGAGCACTTTTTCCACGTCAAACTCGCGATGGCGTCCCATCAGGTCAGTCCGGTCAATTTCATAACGACCGTTATTAAACTACTTGACAGGCGTTGTCTACATTTCATACCAATCGTTACCGTAACGGTCGTTACGAAAATAATGCGCAGCTTGCCGATGACGGCAGGCGCGCGCCTGGACGGGGTAGAAAGGACACTCATGCCTCAGATTTTAAAGGGAAAGGTCGCGCTCGTRACCGGTGGTTCGCGCGGACTTGGAGCGGCGACGGCGGAAGCGCTGGCCGATCAGGGCGCTGATGTTGCGATCAGCTACGTGGCCTCGGCCGGGAAGGCGGAGGCCGTGGTCGAGAGGCTGCGGGCGAAGGGTGTGCGGGCTCTGGCGATCCAGAGCGACCAGGCCGATACGGCCGCTGCCAAACCGCTGATCGACAAGGTCATTGCCACTTTCGGCAAGCTCGACATCCTCGTCAACAATGCGGCGATCGCCGTGCAGGGCAAGACGGTCGACGATCCCGAACTCGACGTGGTCAATCTCGACCGCCAATGGCAGACCAATGTGCTGGGGCCGGTGTCGGTGACGCGGGCGGCGGCTCCGGTGCTGTCCGATGGCGGCCGGATTCTCTTCATCGGTTCGCTGTTCGGTACACGCGTGCTGGTTCCGGGTGTCGCCGATTACGCCGGTACGAAGGCCGCGCTCATCGGCTATGCGAAGGGTGTGGCGCGCGATCTCGGCAGGCGCAACATCACCGTCAACGTCGTCCAGCCCGGCGTGATGCCGACCGACATGTCCGTCGAAGCGCTGGGAGACACCGTGCCCGACGCACTTCTCGACCTGCATCCCATCAGGCGCATTGCGACGCTTGAGGAGGTCTCCGCGCTCATCTGCCATCTGGCGGGGCCGCATGGCGGTTACATGAGCGGCGGCGTCATCGATGTCGCCGGCGGGCTTGGGATCTGACGACCAGGAACGCTCTGCACCTGGGAGACTGAAAGGCCCCGCAGGTGCATTTGCGGCTCAGGCTGCGAGAGCGCCATAATCCATCGCGTCGAGATCGGCGATCAGGCCTGGACCGACCGGGTTCCAGCCGAGGATGCGGCGGGTCTTTTCGCTTGAGGCCGGGAAATCGAGGCCGGCGAAAATTGCCATCCAGCCGAAATGCTCGGCCGCCTTTTCCGGCGCGACCGAGATGACCGGCAGCTTCAGGCYGCGGCCGAGGGCTTCGGCAATCTCGCGGGTGGCGATGCCTTCTTCGGCAACGGCATTGTAGCGGGCGCCTGATACGGCTCTTTCGATGGCAAGCCGGTAGAGGAGGGCAACGTCCAGCAGGTGGCCGGCCGGGAAGCGGTTGCGGCCTTCGCCGACATAGCCGACAGCGCCGTTCTGCCGGGCGATTTCGATGAGCGGGGAGACGAGGCCCTGCTTGAACGTGTTGTGGACCTGGGGAAGGCGCATGACCGAGACGTTGACGCCCTGGTCGAGAAGCGCATTGCCGGCACGTTCGGACGCGATGCGCGGGTTGGGATGCTCGTCGTTGAAGACGTCTTCGCTCGCGGGCTCGCCGAGATGGGCATTGCCGATGCCGGTGCCCGAGGTGATGAGCAGCGGGCGGTTGGAGCCCTTCAGCGCCTCGCCCATGGCGGCAATGACGCGGCTGTCCTTCTGGCAATTCTCGACGAAGCGGGAGAAATCATGGTCGAAGGCCGTATGGATGACGGCATCGGCCTTTTCGACGCCGCGACGGACACTTTCGGGTTCTTCCAGCACGCCATTGTGGGCTTCTACGCCTGCCTCTTCGAGCGCTTTGGCGCCGGCGTCCGAGCGGGTCATGCCGATGACATGATGGCCTGCCTTCAGGAGTTCGGGGACGATGGCCGAGCCGATGAAGCCGGTGGCGCCGGTGAGGAAAATGCGCATGTCGTGTCTCCTTATTGCGATGAAGCCCACTATTGCGCTATGTTTTATGCTGTTAAAGTAGTGATGTTATCCTATTATAATGGCTAACAGGAATATTATGAGCACTGACGTCAACTCCCTCGGCACCTTCCTTCGCGACCGCCGTTCGCGCCTCGATCCGGCTGTATTCGGTTTTTCCGGGCGACGGCGCACGCCGGGCTTGAGGCGGGAAGAGGTGGCACAGCGCGCCAACATAAGCCCGACCTGGTACACTTGGCTGGAGCAGGGACGGGGCGGAGCGCCATCGGCCGACGTCCTGAACCGGATCGCCAGTGGCCTGATGCTGACCGAGCCGGAGCGCGAGCATCTCTTCATCCTCGGCCTTGGCCGGCCGCCCGAGGTGCGCTACCGCGCCGTGGAGGGGATCAGCCCGCGCCTGCAGCGGCTTCTCGATACGCTTGAGGTGAGCCCGGCGCTGGTGCGCACGGCGGCCTGGGATATCGTGGCGTGGAACCGCGCGGCCACCATCGTCATGACCGACTATGGCAAGCTTGCGCCTGATGACAGGAACGTCTTGCGCCTGCTCTTCTCCAATCCCGGCGTCCGCAACGTCCAGCACGACTGGGATGCCATGGCGCGTTTCGTCGTCGGGGCCTTTCGGGCGGATGCGGCGCGGGCGGGGGCGACCTCGGAAATAGCAGATCTGGTGGAGGAGCTTTGCCGCACGAGCGCCGAGTTCAAGCGGATCTGGGAGGAGAACGAGGTGATCGCCCATGGCGAGGGAACCAAGCGGCTGAGACATCCCGTTCTCGGCGATATCGAGCTTGAATATTCCGGCTTTGCAATCGACGGCAGGCCGGATCTCAACATGGTCGTCTATAATCCCGTCGATCCCGATCTCGCCGAGCGTATTCGCCTGATGGTGAGAGACGCAAAACCCGAGCGGGATTAGGCGCGTCTGCGCAGCGTGAATACCGTCAGCTCCGAGGGCCGGCCGAGCCTCAGCGCAAAGCCCGGCCAGAGCGCGGTGCCGTTGTTGACATAGAGCTGCATGCCGCCGACGTGGTAGTGGCCGGAGACGAAACCGCCATTGGCGCGGGCGACCAGACGATCGAGGCCGAACACCATGCCGCCATGGGTATGGCCGGACAGCTGCAGCGCAATGCCTCTCTTGGCGGTCTCGGCTGCCATTCTTGGCTGATGATCGAGGAGAATGATCGGGGCTTCGGCCGGAGCGCCGTTCAATGCCGCGGCAAGGTCCGGGTTCGGCATGGTTCTGCCGAAAGCCGCAAGATCCGTCACACCGGCAATGACGATGCGGCTCGCCTCGCGCTCGATGACGGCGTGCTCATTCATCAGCATGCGCATGCCGAGACTGGCGTCGTGCTGCATCCACTCGTCGTAGCCGAAATAATATTCGTGGTTGCCGGGGATGGCGAAGATGCCATCGGGCGCCCGAAGCTTCGCCAGGGGGGCGACATCCGCCCGCCGCTTTTCGAGGCGGCCGTCGATGAAATCGCCGGTCACGACGATCAGGTCGGTTTTCAGCTCATTGGCCTTCCTGACGAGGGTTTCGGCCCAGGAGGCCGGGAATAGGCGGCTGAGATGCAGGTCGGTCAATTGCAGCAGGCGGTAGCCCTCAAAGGCTTCGGGCAGGTCCCGGATCGAGATCTCTACGTTTTTCACCGGCGGAATGCGCACGGCTCCGGCAACGCCGAAAGCGGCCAGGCCGAAGGCTGCAAGTCCGATGATATAGCGGACTTCAGGGGGCACGGCCGGAAATCGGCCCTCCATGAGGGCAAGGACAAGCGACACGGCATCGAGCGCGATCTGGAAGACGGCGAGCAGGAGTGTGGCGCCGAAGAGGAAATTCAGGACGATAATCAGCGGGCGCGGATATTCGGGCGCGAAGACGGAACCCGAGGATATACGGTTCAGCAGCACCTGTTGCGAGGCGATGAGGAGCAGGCCGGCAAGCAGGGCCTTGGCGGGCCAGATCCATGGCAGGGGGAGAATGAACCTGAGGACGACGACGAGCCAGGGGAGCCCGAGAACGAAATGGAACATCAAATAGGCCTGTGATTATCGATGCTTATCGGAGGCAATGAAGAGATTGAATCTGGTGTCTCCGGCGTTCTGCACAAGAGGCTCATCAGTCTATATGTTCGCCAGCCTGGCCCTGGCACGAGCGCGAGCGCTCAGCCTGGCGTCTGCGCTTCGGCGAACAACCAACCGATCACGGTTTCCCGCGCGGCAGATTTCCGGTGGCGGGGCCAGACGAGGTAGATATCCGAAGGGCCGCGCAGCCTGGCTTCGAAAACACGCACCAGCCGGCCCCTGGCCAGATCCTCGGTGACGAAACCGCCATTGGCAAGCACGATGCCCTGTCCGGCAATCGCCGCCTCGATGGCGTGCGCGGTCTGCGAAAAGCTGATGCCCTTGAAGGTGGGGCTGCTGCTGTTGGCGAGATGGCGCTCGACGAATTCAGGCCAGAGATTGTGGGCATCGTGCAGCAGCGGATAGGCCGAAAGCTCCTCGGCCGTGCGCGGCGGGTTGCGGCCGGCAAGCAGCAGCGGGCTGCAGACGGCGATGACCTCCTGTTCGAACAGGAGTTCGGCATTCAGCCCCGGCCCGAAGGGCGGACGGCCATAGCGGACGGCGAGATCGACGCCATCGGCGGCAAAATTCGAGATGCGCTCGGTCGCCAGGATATGCAGGTCGAGATCGGGATGCAGGGCGGTGAAGTCAGGCAGGCGCGGGATCAGCCATTTCGACGCGAAGGTCGGCGTCGTACTGATCGTGAGCTTGATCGCCTGCGGCTTCAGTTCATCCGTTGCCCGCGCGATGATCTCGAAGGCGCGCCTGATATCGGCGATGTAGCGTCTGCCCTCGGCCGTCAGCGCCAGCGTGCGGGGAAGCCGTTCGAACAGGGTCATGCCGAGTTGCGCCTCGAGCCCTCGGACCTGCTGGGCGACGGCGCCCTGCGTGACACCAAGCTCTTCGGCGGCGAGCCTGAAGTTGAGGTGGCGCGCGGCGACCTCGAAGGCTCTGAGGCCATTGAGGGAGGGAAGCTTGCCTGGGATATCGCTCATCGAGTAGTTTTTCTACTGGCAAAGAAGAGGAGAACTGTTTCGCGCTCGCGCAGTGAACATGATACCGTGCACGCAGATACCAATCAATCGACGATATCGTTTCAGGAGGGCACCGGCATGTCAGTAGAAAAAGTGGCTGTAATCACGGCAGGCGGCAGCGGCATCGGAGCCGAAAGCGCAAGACGCCTTGCGGCCGATGGCTACAAGGTCGCGATCCTGTCTTCATCCGGCAAGGGCGAGGCGCTTGCCGGCGAACTCGGCGGTGTCGGCGTGACCGGCTCCAACCAGTCGAACGACGATCTGAAGCGGCTGGTCGATGCCGCGATGGGCGCCTGGGGCCGCATCGACGTTCTCGTCAACAGCGCTGGCCATGGGCCGCGCGCCGCGCTCAACGAGATCACCGACGAGCAGTGGCATACGGGCATGGACGTCTATCTGATGAACGTCATCCGCCCGGTGCGGCTGGTCACCCCGATCATGCAGGCGCAGAAGAAGGGCGCGATCGTCAATATCTCGACGGCCTGGGTCTTCGAGCCGTCGACGATGTTTCCGACTTCGGCGGTCTTCCGCGCCGGCCTTGCCGCCTATACCAAGCTCTTTGCCGACACCTATGCGGCCGAAAACATCCGCATGAACAACGTGCTGCCCGGCTGGATCGACAGCCTTCCGGCCACCGAGGCGCGACGCGAGACCGTGCCGATGCAGCGCTACGGCACGAGTGCGGAAGTGGCGGCGACCATCGCGTTTCTGGTGTCCGACGGGGCGGGGTATATTACCGGCCAGAGCCTGAAGGTGGATGGCGGGTTGATGCGGTCGGTTTGAGGGCCGGATGGCGGACGGCTGGTTGTCGAGGGCAGGGTAGCTTGAACTATTCCGCTCTCAGCCTATTGTCAGGCGGTGGACATTGCGCCCATGCCCGCGACGATCGAGAAGGCCAGATGCCATGAACAAGTTCACCGTAACCATCACGCGAGAGATCGAAGCCGATACCGCCGAGGAGGCTGCGCTTCTCCTGTATCAGGAGCTTGCGCGGGACGCGGCGCCGCTTCGCTATCTGGTTGCCGATGAGACGAAGCGGACGCGGACTGTGACGCTCGATCGGGCAAAGGCGGATGAATTCGCAGCCGTCGATCACACTGCCGATCCGGGCAACTGGTAGGCGGGATGGCAAGTGCCGGGGCGGGGAGGACCGCTCGCCCGGGCCATCATTTTTTCTCCCCGAGATATTGAAACAACGTCTCCTTCCACGCCTCGTCGTGGATCGCTTCGAGAATGGCGACATCGATAGGCTTGCGGTAGCGGCTGCCGGCGGGCATCGCCATGCCGTAGTTCTGCGGCTCGAATACGGTGTCCAGGACCTGTACGCTTGTCGGAAACTGCTGTTCGGCCGTCCAGGAAAGCAGCGGCTTGTCATAGACGAAGGCATCGATCGAGCCTGATGTCAGCGCCCGGAAGCCGTCCTGCACATTGGCGAAATCCCGGTGCCTGATGCGTTCCCCGTCGAGAAATCCTGTGGTCGCCGATCCCGACACGGCACCGACGCGTGCCCGCGGCAGGTCTTCTGCGCCGTTCACCAGTCCTCGGATCTGACGCGTCGTGAGCGCGGAGGTGACGCTTGCGGTGAAGACGGCGATGGTGATGATCGACATGACCATCCAGAGGATCGCGAGCGTTCGTCCTCCGAGCGTTTTCGGGCCGCGATGACCGGTACTTGCCTGCGTCATGGCTTCAGCCGACCACCAGATGCTCGCGCCGAGCCCCCTGGCGGCGCCGCCGCCGAAATCCTCGTTGTGGCGGTGCTCGAAGAGCCAGATCAGAGCGCCCACGGCCAGCGAGATGCCGATGAGGGCGCCGACCGCCTGCAGGAAGCCGAGGGAAGTCATCGTCTGGGTGATCTCGTACCAGACGGAAGCGCTGTGGACGGAGACGGCGATGCCGAGGCCGGTATTGTAGAATGGCTGGGAGAAATCGACATTGCGCTCCCGGTCGGCCGTGATGGTGATGGCCGCGACCGAGAGATCGTAGTCGCCGCGCTTCGTCGCCTCGATCAGGCTCTGTACCGAGGGTTCCTCGACCAGCCGATATTTGAGCCCGAGTTTTTCCGCGACCTGACGCCAGAGTTCGATCGACAGGCCGGTCCAGCTGCCATCCGGCCCCTTCATGGCAAAGGGCGGAGCCTCCTTGGTGCCGACCACCAGTTCGCGGTCCGGAAATTCAGGCGGAGCGGCAAACGCGTGCCGTGGGAAGGATCCGGCCAGACAAAGGAAAAACGCCAGAATGGCGAACGGCAGAGCGCGGTGCCTGCTTTTGCCGGATGAGGGCGCGGTGGTCTTTGCCATAACACCTTTCCCTTCCTGCATCAGGCGAACTGCCGCTTCGTTCGTGGATCATCCTGAACGGCTGACGGCGTCCGACAAGTACGCAACGGTAAATGCATCGATCATTTACGGTGGCGGGCATTTGGCACAGGCTGGCTTCAGACCTCGGCAAATCGCGACGCCTCTAGAGATGGGCGTGCGGCAAATGCAGGCATCAGGGCCGCCGGCAGGCCAGGATGAAGCGGCGGTAGACGAGGGTTCGGAGCCTATTTCGGAGATTGGCATTCTTGCGCTGCGCCCTCGCGATCGGGGCGTGGGAGTGAAGCGCGATGTCCGTAAAGCCTGCCGATCTCAAGAGCGGCTGGAGCATGTCGGGGCGGAGACCCTGGCCGAAGGGCAGGGCTGACATGATGCGGGCGTGGCGGGTGCTGAGCGCGCCGTCATAGTTCTTGTCGGCGCCGATGAGGCGGTCGATCCATGAGATCATCAGGCTGGCGATGCGGCCGGTCGGTTTCGGGCTTGCCCAGTCACCATCGAAGAAGAGCAACAGGCCGCCGGGCTTGAGGATGCGGAACCATTCCGCGAAGGTTTCCTGCGGCCGGGTCAGCGTCCAGACGAGGTGGCGGCAGATGATGGCGTCATAGCTCGCGTCCGGCTCCAGGGTGTTTTCGGCGTCTGCCAGGATGAAGCGCAGGCGCTCCTTGCCGGCGTGTTTGGCACGGGCAACCTTCAGCATCGCTTCGGAGAAATCGAGAGCGGTGACGTCATGACCGAGATCGTGGATCAGGCGGGTCACTTCGCCGGTGCCGCAGGCAAGTTCCAGCACGCGTTTCGGCTCGGGGCCGAGGGTATCGCGGATCGGTTTCTGCCAGGCGTCTGCCTCCGGGCCAGGGGCGATCCTGTGGCCGAAGGCGAGGTCGAAGGTTTCCGAGCGTTTCGACCAGTAGTCGCGGATTTCTTCCTTAAGATCGAAATTCACCCCATCCATGTCTTACCCCATCCGATACTGGATATGTGCGCGGCCATGCACGGGTGATTTTTCGATATGGGCGCGCACGCCGAAGACGCGGGCGATCAGAGCTTCGGTCAGCACTTCCTCGGGCGTGCCTGCTGCCACGACCTCGCCCTTCTGCAGCACGGCCAGGTGATCGCAGAACATCGCTGCCAGATTGAGATCGTGCAGCGCGATGATGGAGGTGAGGCCGAGTTTGGCGACCAGCGCCAGGATATCGAGCTGGTGCTGGATATCGAGATGGTTGGTCGGCTCGTCGAGCAGGAGTTCGCTCGGGGTCTGGGCCAGCGCCCGCGCAATATGCACCCGTTGCCGCTCGCCGCCAGACAGTGTCTGCCAAAGCTGGCCGGCGCGTTCGCCCATGTCGACGCGGGCGAGTGCTTCTTCGACTGCGGCATCGTCATCAGGTGCCCAGGAGGAGAGGAGGCCGCGATGCGGCGTGCGGCCGAGGCGGACGATATCGCGCACGGTGAGCTGCGTATCCGTCGTTGTCTGCTGCTCGACGAGGGCGATGCGCCGCGCGAGTGCTGCGCGCGAAAGGCCGGAGACATCGTCGTCGCCGAGGCGGATGACGCCGCTTTTCACCTGCCGCAGCCGGCAGATCAGGCGCAGCAGGCTGGATTTGCCGGAGCCGTTCGGCCCGAGCAGGCCGAGCACCTTGCCCTTTTCGACCGATATGCTGACGCCATTGACGATGACGGTATTGCCGACGGCATAGCTGACCTTGTCGACTGATATGCTCATGCGCTTCTCCGCACGCGATAGAGGATGATGGCGAAGGCCGGGGCGCCGAAGAGCGCGGTGACGACGCCGATCGGAAGGATCTGCTGGGGAATGATGATGCGCGAGACGATGTCGGCGCCGACCATGAAGATCGCCCCGCCAAGCGCCGTCGCCGGCAGCAGGCGGCCATGTGCGGGGCCGACGAGAAAGCGGGCGGCATGGGGAATGACGAGGCCGACGAAGCCGATTGAGCCCACCATGCTGACGACGCTCGCCGTCATCGCGGCGGTGACGGCGAGCAGGGTGAACTGCACACGGCGCACTGCAATGCCGAGGGAGGCTGCGGCATCCGTGCCGAAGGCGAAGGCATCGAGCGCACGCACATGGGCAAGGCAGACGACAAAGCCTGTCAGTGCGACCGGCACGGACAGGTAGACATCCGGCCAGCGCACGCCGGAAAGCGACCCCAAGAGCCAGAAGAGCACGCCGCGGGCCTGTTCGGCATTGGCCGAGGTCGTSACGATATAGGAGGTCAGCGCATTGAAGAGCTGCGAGCCCGCCACGCCGCAGAGAATGATGCGCTCGCTGGTGCCGCCCACACCGGCCGCCAGAATGCCGACCAGCAGGAAGGCGATGAGAGCGCCGATGAAGGCGCCGGCGGAGAGGCTGAGCACGCCATAGCCGAAGCCAAGGATCATGACGCAGACGGCCCCGGTGGAGGCGCCGGCCGAAATGCCGAGCACATAGGGTTCGGCAAGCGGATTGCGCAGCAGCGCCTGCAGCACCGTGCCGCAGAGTGCCAGCGATGCGCCGGCACTGGCCGCCACCAGCGCGCGGCTGAGGCGGTAATCCCAGACGATGCCCTGATGGATGCGGCTGAGCTCGAATGCTGTGCCGAAGAGGCGGTTGGAGACCGCTTCTGCCGTGGTGGCGAGCGGGATCGATATCTCGCCGATCGATACGGCGAGACTGATCATGATACCGAGCAGGAGGAGGGCGGCGATGGTGAGCGTGGCAAGCGCCCACCATATCCTCTGTGGCAAGGCAGCCTGGCTCACTGGGCCAGACCGAAGGACTGGATGCCCTTTGCCAGCGTCTCGATGCCGTCGATGGTTCTGATCGTCGGGTTCATCGACTGCGCGTCCATCATGATGAAGCGCTTGTTCCTGACGGCATCGAGCTCTTTCGTAACCGGATCGTTTTCCAGGAAATCCACCTTCACCTTGGGATCATCGGCGGCATAGCGGCGGCGGTCCATGGTGGCGATGACGATGACGGCGGGATTGGCCTGCGCAATCGTTTCCCAGCCGACGAGGGGCCATTCCTCTTCCGTCGTGACGACGTTCTTCGCCCCGAGCGTCTTCAGGATATAGGCTGGTGCGCTGTTTTTACCGGCGATGAAGGCATCGCCTTTCACTTCCTTGCTGGAGAACCAGAAGACGACCGGCAGGTTCTTTGCCGCAGCACCGGCAACAGAGGCAACGGCCGCGGCCTCCCGCTTCTTCAGGTCGGCGATGACAGCATCGCCGCGGTCTTTCACGTCGAAGATCTCGGAGAGTTCGGCGATTTCCTGATAGATCAGGTCCATCGTGAACAGTTCCTTGCGCACGCCATCGCCGCCGTCGGTATTGATCTTGGCGACGCAATCGGCCGGCGCGACATAGGTGTTGATGCCGAGATCCCCAAACTGCTCGCGCTTGCCGACGGAGCCTTGCGTGCCGACATGCCATTCGAATTCGGCAGCCACCAGATCAGGCTCCGCGCCGACGACGGATTCGAAGCTCGGGTCGTTATCGGCCAGCCGTTTGATCCTGCTGTTAACATCGGCATATTGCGGCAGGACCGGGCCGACCCAAACGGCCGTGCCGGCGATCTTGTCGGCAAGGCCGAGCGAGAACAGCACTTCGGTCATGCCCTGGCCGATCGAGACGATCTTGGCCGGCGCCCTTTCGAAGGTGACCTGCTGGCCGCAATTGGTGAGGGTGATGGGATATTGGGTGGCGGCAAGTGCGGGCGCAGCAAAGCCGGCCAGCCCGAGCGCGAGGGAAAAGCTCTTCAGAAGCTGTCGCATGGAAAACTCTCGATCAAAGGAAAAGGGCTAGCGGATGCCGGCGCGCGAACGATGGTCAGCGAGCGGGAGGCTAGCGGCGGATCGTCCAATCGAGACGGATGGATGGCGGCAGGTGGGGAGGGATCTTGTCAATCATGTCTGCTCCTTGTCCGGGCATCCCCGCCCGGCTTGATTGGATCGTGATCGACGGCAGGTCTCCTGGCTCGCGAATATGTGCCGGTCATCTGCCTTCCCGCGAAATCGCAGTGGCACGGCCCTGAGGCCGAGGGCGTGATCGCTGAAGCGATCAACCCCGAGATCGACAATCCGCTTACAGTTGCGGGGGCAGCCACGGTCTCGGTCCCTCTTGGGTCGTCCTCACCGTGTTCCCTATTATTCCCCTCGGAGTTCTCTTCGGGGAACCGTCGCCTCGATCTATGACGCCGCCATGGGCGACGTCAAGCGCCGGAATGCGAAGTGTGTCGGGTCCGAAGCCGCCTTAGTGACTGGCGCCCGAGCCGCCGGCGGCGACAAGCGCGAAGGGCTGGCCCTCGACGGGGATCGTACGCACCTCCTTCAGCGTCTGCGTGCTGACGAGGCGAATCAAGCTGTGACGGGGATCGCTGATGGCGATATCATCGCCGGCCACGGCCAGCCGCGGACGCGGATCGCGCCAATGACCATCCTTGCTGTAGGGCTCTGTTACGGTTTCCGATCTGACGATCTCGCCCTCGACTGTATCGAGCAGATGCAGCCTGCCGTCTTCGGTGAGGATGTAGGCATTCTGAAACTTTGCCGGATCGAGCACAAAATCGACGCGCCGCGTTGGAAGGTCGATGATGCGATAAGGTGCGTCCGTATTATCAGGATCGATCAGCGCCAGCTTGTCCTCTCCGTAATTGCCGAGGAAGAACTGCATCGAGCGGCCGCCGAGCAGCGTCGAGACCTTGCCCCGCGGCAGCGATGCGCCATAGGCGAGCATTTCCACGCTCGGGCCTTCCGCGCCGCTGGGGCGGGCGATGAGCACGCCTTCCTCGCAACCGAAGGCGACGAGGCGGGCGGAGGTTGCCTCGCCATGCAGGCCGGTGCAGGGCGCGACATCGCCGATCTGCCGGCCATCCCGGTCGAGCACCCGCAGGCCCAGGCGTGGCGGCAGTTCGCCCTCCTTGACCGGCGCCTGCATGTTCGGCACGGAGACCAGCAGGTGATTGCCCATCGGCACCGCGACGCCGTGATGGGCGGCGATGGTGTTGACAGCTTTCGGCTCCGGCTTTTCCTGCAGCAGGCTGCTCTCCTTCAAGAGATCGAAGCGGTCGGTGCGGTCGTAGAAAATCGCCACGTCATCGCCATGCGTCACCACATGGCCCGGCTTCTCGCCCTTTATCGTCGTGCCGATCAGCTTGGGTGGCGCCACCTCGAGATCGCGATGCTCTCCATGATCGGAAAGGGCAATGCCGGTATCGATGACGTGAACGATATTCTCTTCACCCTGGACGGCAAAGACCGTGCGCCCGGTGTCGCTCAACGACAGGGCGGCATAACCCTTGAGATCGAAGCGACCGATCTGTCTCCCGCTCGCAAGATCTATGGCGTGGACGACCGGCAGGCTGTGATCAGCCACGAAAAGCCGCCAGCTCTCCTGCTGTTCCTCCTCGGCGCGGGAAGTCGATGGCAAGGTGGCGGATGTGAGCGTAGTGGCGACTGCGAAGATAGCGAAAAGGCGCCGGGACATGAAATCTCCTTTAATGTAATAACATTACATCGCTGTTGTTATAAAGTTACATTTGCCTTGTCCAGTCGCGGCTGTCGGATTTTTGAGAAATTGGGGGCGCCGGCCGTTCGATGTCTGGCTTTTCATCATGACCGGATAGCGGTGTATGACGCAGGCCATCGATAAGCGATTGCTGAGCCTATCTCACAAGCCTTTCCCGCATTCCTCGTCTAATCCGGATAATTTATCGACGCTATATCCCATCCGGCACAGCTTCTGGTGCCCGTCAGCATTCAACAGCCTTGCAAGGGATAAGCCATTGAGAACATCAGCATTTGCCGCAACCGATGCGAATACGCCGTTGCAACCTTTCTCTTTCGACCGCCGGGACCTGCGTCCCGAGGACGTGGCGATCGATATTCTCTATTGCGGGGTCTGCCATACGGACCTGCATATGGCCCGCAACGACTGGGGCTTTTCGGCCTATCCGGTCGTGCCGGGCCATGAGATTGTCGGGCGGGTGTCTGCCGTGGGGAGCGCCGTTTCACGCTTCAAGGCGGGCGACAATGTTGCCGTCGGCACGATCGTCGACAGCTGCATGGAGTGCCCCAACTGCCGGCGCAACGAAGAGCAGATGTGCTACAAGGGCGTCACCGTCACCTATAACGGCCAGGACCGAGTGACCGGCGAGACGACCTATGGCGGCTATTCAGATCATATCGTCGTGCGCGAGGAATTCGTTCTCAGCGTGCCCGACGGGCTGGACCTTTCGCGGGTCGGGCCGCTGCTCTGCGCCGGGATTACCACCTACTCGCCGCTGCGTACGTGGAATGTCGGCCCTGGCAGCCGGGTGGGCGTGATCGGGCTCGGCGGGCTCGGGCATCTCGCCGTCAAGTTCGCTTCGGCGCTGGGGGCTGAGGTGACGGTTCTGACGCGCTCGGCGGGCAAGATCGCGACGGCACGCGAACTCAGTGCCGACAAGGTGCTGCTGTCGACTGATGCCAAGGCGATGGAGGCTGCGGCCTTCGCCTTCGACGTGATCATCGATACCGTGCCTTACGAGCATGATCTCGGCCCCTATCTCGACACGCTCGATTCCGACGGCACGCTGGTCATTGCCGGCTCGCTGGTCGATACGCCGAAATTCAGCAACCTGTCGCTGATCAGGGGGCGCCGGCGCATTGCCGGCACACCGAGCGGCGGGATCAGGCAGACGCAGGAAATGCTGGATTTCTGCGGCCGCAAGAACATCCTGCCGGAATGCGAGATGATCGCCATGGGGGATATCGCCAAGGCCTTCGAGCGGATGGAGCGCGGCGATGTGCGCTACCGCTTCGTCATCGACATGGCAACGATGCCGGCGGCGCAGGCGGCCTGACGTCGCTCACCGTTTCGGGATGGCGCGCAGCGCTTCCACGAAGACAGAAAGGGCCGGCGGCATCTGTCGCCGGCTCGGATAATAGATGGAATAGCCGGTGAATGGCGGGCAATAGTCTTCCAGCACGCGGATCAGCCGGCCGCTTCTGATATGCTCGGCGGTAAAATCCTCGAAGACATAGACGAGGCCGGAGCCTGACAGCGCCGCTTCGACCATCATGTCCGAATCGTTGACCATGAAGCTGCCCGAGACCTTCACTTCGATATCGCGGCCGTCCTCGGTGAATTCCCAGGCATAGGCGCCTCCGACAGAGGTCATGTAATAGGTCACGCAATCGTGGTCGGCGAGGTCGCGCGGGGTTTTCGGTATGGGGTGGCGGGCGAAATATTCCGGCGAGCCGACGATCGCCGCGCGGATATCCGGCCCAATGCGCAGGCCCACCATATCCTTGTCGATGCGTTCGCCGAAGCGAATGCCGGCATCGAAGCGCGAGGCGACGATATCCTCGAACCGATCGCCGATGATGAGCTCCACGCGGATATCCGGGTAGGTGCGGTGAAACGCCGGCAGGATCGGCATGACGAGCGATGTCGCGGCATGTTTGCCCGCGGTGATGCGCACGGTGCCGGAGGGCTTTTCCCTGAGGTTGCCGAGTTCCTGCAGGCCGCGATTGATCTCGGCGAAAGCCGGCTGGAGCGTGAGAAGCAGGCGCTCGCCAGCCTCTGTCGTGGCCACGCTGCGGGTGGTGCGGGCGAGAAGGCGCATGCCGAGCCGCTCCTCCAGCTGGCGCATCATGTGGCTGAGACCCGAGGAGGAGATGCCGAGGCGGGCGGCGGCCCTGGTGAAACTGCGCTCCTCGGCAACGATGAGGAAGGCGGCGAGATCATCGAAATCGTGACGCTTCATTGCTGATCTGCCTTCAGGAGTGAAAGGGAATGCGGCGGCTGCCTCACATATTTAGGGCAGGGGCGCGGGTGCTTGCAAGATCGGCGCCGGTGCGACCCTTGGTCCTGCAAATCCGCAATGACACTAATTTGACTTCGTGCTAATGTAGAATCTACTGATGGTCGGAGGAGTAACCATGAGTATTTTCGATGGCTTAGGCGGCGTTCTCTCTGATGTGCTTGCCGGCAGGCAAGTCGATTACGTCGCGGTTGCAACCAGAATATTCGACAATGCCGGCGGCCTGCAGGGCATTGTTTCCCAGCTCAACTCGGCGGGTCTCGGCCAGCAGGTTTCATCCTGGATCGGCACCGGCCACAATCTCCCGGTATCGGCAGAACAGATCGAGGCAGCCTTGTCCTCCGATCAACTGCGCGACCTTGCCGCCAAGTTCGGCGTCAACACCGACGAGGTCTCCAAGCTGCTTGCCGAGCATCTGCCGCAAGCGGTCGATGCAGCAACGCCCAATGGAACCGTTTCGTAAGCCTGGAAGATGCGGGGCCACGGTGATGCGCGGCCCCGATGACGTGCGTGCCTTGACTGCCCCCAACCGAGGATATCCCATGATTGCGAGATTGCTTGTGCCCGCTTCCGCCGGAGCGTTGATTGCCGCCGCCTTCTTCGTCTCTCCGGCCTCTGCGCTGACCATGAAGGAATGCAGCGCCAAATATCAGACGGCCAAGGCCGATGGCTCGGCCAAGGACATGAAGTGGAACGATTTCCGGGCGAAATTCTGCGGCGCGGATGCGGCCGCCGAAGATGCCGCCGATGACAAGGCAGTCGCCGCAACGACGGACAAGGAGCCCGCAAAGGCGACGATGAAGGCGCCCAAGGGCGTGACCATGCCGAAAGCGATCGACAAGAAATATGCCAGCGAAACGCCCGGCAAGGGCCGGCTGCATACCTGCGTCGACAGCTACCATGCCAACAAGGATGCCGGCACGCTGAACGATCTGAAATGGATTCAGAAGGGCGGCGGCTACTGGAGCCTCTGCAATACGGCGCTCAAGGCCGGCGGCTGAGGCTTAACCGAACGGAGTCGATGTCATCGATAGATGGCATCGACTATTCCGGCATGGCCTCCGTCGGTTCTTCGCGATCCTGCAGAATACGGTCGATGAGGCCCCATTCCAGGGCTTCCTCGGCCGTCATGAAGCGGTCGCGGTCCATCGCCTGTTCGAACTCATCATAGGATCGCCCGCAATGCTCGGCGTAGAGGCCGGTCATGCGCAGCTTGATCTTCCGGATTTCCTCGGCATGGATGAAGATGTCGGAAGCCTGTCCCTGGAAGCCGCCGAGAGGCTGGTGGATGAGGATGCTGGCATTGGGGAGTGCTGCCCTCTCGCCCGGCTGGCCGGCCATCAGCAGGAAGGAGCCCATCGAGCGCGCCGTTCCCATGCAGAGCGTGTGCACCGGTGCGCGGATGAAGCGCATCGTGTCGTACATGGCAAAACCGCTGGTGACGACGCCGCCCGGCGAGTTGATATAGAGATTGATCGGCTTCTTCGGGTTCTCCGCTTCGAGGAACAGAAGCTGGGCGCAGACGAGGGCGGAGACCGTGTCGTTGATCTCGCCGTTCAGGAAGATGATCCGCTCGCGCAGGAGGCGGGAGTAAATGTCGAAGGATCGCTCCCCTCGGGAGGATTGTTCGACGACCATGGGGACGAGTTGCATCGCTTCGCGCATCGGCGAACTCCAATTTTCCGGTGATTGATGGGGAGAGGCCTGCCGCGTCAGGCGGCGAGCATTATGGTCCGGCTGTTGCCGTTGGCGACCGATTTCCTCAGCTGCTCGACAGTGGCGCCGGTCAGCTCGTGGACGATCCGCAGACTGGTTCCGCCGGCTGCATTCGGCGCGATCGTGAAGGTGACCGTGCTTTCGAGATAGGGCGGGGCATCGTCGCGCATTCGGTAGCGGATTTCCTTGCCCGGCGTCTCCGAGACGGATTGCGGCTCGGCAAGCGCTTCCTTCGGCAGCCATTTCTCGCGGAATTCCGCAATGCTGATCGCCCGCCAGACCTTTTCCGGCGGCGCATCCAGCTCGTATTTCTGTTCGAACCCGGTTTGCGGCGCCCTGGCCTGTATCTCGGCCTTCATTTCGTTCATTGGTCCATATCCTTCAGCAAGAGCTTCAGAGCATCGATACGGGCTGGCCAGTAGGCGCGGTATTTCGCCAGCCATTGGGCGATGAGGGCAAGCCCCTCGGGATCGACCTCGTAATTCACGAAACGGCCCTCCTTCTGTTCGCGCACCAGCCGTGCCGACCGCAGCACCGCGAGATGCTGGGACATGGCCGGCTGGCTGATATCCATGCCCTGGCGAAGGGTGCTGGCATTCATGCTGCCGTTCGCCAGCTTTTCGAAGATCGTGCGGCGGGTCGGGTCGGCGAGAGCGCGAAAGATATCATGTTCCATCATGACAACACATAAGCATAGACTTATGCGATTCGCAAGAGGCCGAATGGACAGGCTCACTCAGCGCAGTGCAGCTTCTGTCCGGCGACATCCAGAATTTCCTCCGCCATCTCTTCGCTGGTCGCGATGCGCGCCAAGGTCGGCGCCGACGAGCGTGGCGAAAGAGGCTATTCCGTTGCGGCGGGTGGCTCTGGTGCCGGAGGGGCCGGAGCGGGCGAGTTCGCTGCCGAGGGAGGAGATGGGGCAGGAGGGTATGGCCTTTCCGCCGGCCGGGGCGCCTTCGATATAGGCATTGACGGCCTCGTCGATGACGATCGAGGTCTTTGTCACCAAGAACCGCGCGGTTTTCGAGCCGACGGCCTAGGGCCCGCGGTCAATCGGGCCAAGCATCGCTTGCCGCGAGGTAAAGCCGCCGGGAAGTTTGCCGCGGTCGCGCCCAACAAGCCCGGCCGCTCGAGCGGCGCATGGCCGCTGGAGCCGAACTCAAGCGAGCACTGCAAGGCCGGGCGAAGCGCGCAAGCGGGCTATGTCACGCGCCGGCGGCTCGCCAAAGTGGCGGCGATATTCGCGACTGAACTGCGAAGGGCTCTCGTAACCGACGAGGAAGGCCGCAGTCGCGATGTCCATATCCTGGACCAGCATCAGGCTGCGCGCGTCCTGCAGACGGAGCTGCTTCTGGAATTGCAGCGGCGTCATCGCCGTTACGGCGCGAAAGTGCTCGTGCAGGCTTGAGGGACTCATGCCGACTTCCGCGGCAAGGTGCTCGATGCTGAAGCGTTCCCGGAAATTCTGCCCGATCCAGGCGATGGCGCGGCCGACCTGGGCCACCCGACCCTGGCTGGAGGTGATGTAGCGCATCCTGGCGCCATCAGGGCCGGCGAGCAGGCGATAGAGAATTTCCTGCTCGGCAAGCGGCCCGAGCACGGGCAGCGCCGCCGGATCGTCGAGCAGGCGCAACAGGCGCAGCGCCGCGTCGAGCAGGCCGGCGCCGGCGTCGGACACAGTCTTGCCGATGGGCTGGAAGGGCGTCCCCGGCGGTGGTGGCACGCGCAGCGCCAACTCCCCCAGCATAACCGGATCGAAATCGATGAACAGGCAGAGATAGGGCTTGTCAGGCGTCGCCTCGACAACCTGGCCCGTCACCGGCAAGTCGTAGGTCACGATCCCATAGCGGCCGGGTGCATATCTGAACACGTGGTTGCCCAGCGTGACCTCCTTTTGCCCCTGGGCGACGAGGCACAGTTGCGGCCGATAGACATTCGGCATCGGCATCGTCACCGTGGAGGATCGAGCAAGCGTCACACGTTCGATCGGGGTGGCGTGGAAGCCATCCTTCGAGACATGCCGGGCAATCAACGTGGAGATTTCGGTCAGTATGTCCATGAGGCGACCATTGCATATGCGCGGAAGGGCGGCAATGCGAGCAGCGGCTTCTGGAGGATCGGGCAGTAATCCCGGTGCATCAGGCTAACGGTGCGGCTTCGCTGCGCATCATGATGTAAGCACTGCCCGGGTCACAGCAAACCTGGCGGCAGAACAAGCAGGAGCGAACATGACATCAGATAATCTGAAGATCCCCCCGGTCGCACTGGGGACCTGGGCCTGGGGCGACAGCGGCGAGGCTGGCCACGGCTACTTCGGCAGCCCTTTGACCCGGGCCGGCCTCGAAGACATTGCCGACAAGGCGCATGCGGCCGGCTTCACCCTTTGGGACACCGCCATGGTATACGGCATGGGCCGTTCGGAGACCGTGCTCGGGGAGGTCCTGAAACGCTACGCCCGCAGCGACTACCAGCTCTCGACGAAGTTCACCCCGCAGGCTGCGGGGACCGGCGATGATCCCGTGGCAGACATGCTGGAGCAGAGCCTGGTGCGCCTCGGCACCGACTACATCGACCTTTACTGGATTCACAATCCGGCAGATGTGGCGCGGTGGACTCCCTGCCTGATCCCGTTGCTCAAGAGCGGGAAGGTCAGACATGTCGGCGTCTCGAACCACAACCTCGGCGAAATCGAGTTCGCCAACCGGATCCTCGGAGAGGCCGGGTTCCGGGTCGAGGCCATCCAGAACCACTACAGCCTTCTTTACCGCGGCTCCGAGAATGCCGGCATCCTGGACTACTGCCGCCATCAGGGTATCCCGTTCTTCGCCTATATGGTGCTCGAACAGGGAGCCCTCAGCGGCAAATACAGTCCGGAGAACCCGCTGCCCGAAGGCAGCAACCGGTCGAAGACCTACAATGGCATGCTGTCCCAGCTAAAGGCGCTGACGGACAAGCTCGTCTCGATCGGCCAGAGCCAAGGTGCGGCAGCTCCCGATGTCGCGACAGCCTGGGCGATCGCCAAGGGCGCGACGCCGATCATCGGCGTCACCAGGCCCGACTATGTCGATGGTCTGGCCCGAGCCCGCACCATGACGCTCTCCGGCAACGATATTGCGGAACTGGAAGCGCTCGCTGACGCCGCCAACGTGAACACTCGCGGCTGGTGGGAACAGGAAATGTGAGTTGAAGGGCAGGCTACGACAGGCCCCGGTCTTTTCTCAAGGGCAGCGCGGACAGACCGCGCTGCCGGGCTCGATCGGCCCGCGGCGGCGGATCTTTTTCTGCAACGGCAAGCTGGTCCGGGAAATCGGCAGGAAGCAGGCTTTCCCTTCGAAATGGCTTTTGAAACTGATGAGGAAGCCAAGGTTCCCGCCAGCCGGAAAAAGATCCCTCTCTGGAACATTGCAGCTCCGGCCCCGTTGGGTTTGCTCATGAAAGCCTGTCACGCAAGCCGGAGGATGAGACCATGACAAGTCCTGTCACAGCCATCAGGATCCTGGCGCCGGAACCTCCGTCGGTCCCCGTTCCGCCACCCGGAAAACCCGCTCCGCCCGTCAAGGAGCCCGAGCCGGACAAGCCTGACAATGACGAACCGTCGCCCGATCCCGGCGAGGGCGGGATACCCGTGGAGGCAGCGCCATGACGCCGGCAGCAAAATATCAGGTCAAGCATCTGTCGATCTATATCGGCCTGATCGTGTCGGTGGCTGTCGTCATTACCGTCGGCGCATTCATCGTCGCCGGCTGAGAGGTTTTCTGGAACAAAGCTACGGCGGGGCGGTTCGGCTCGATCATCATCAGTGGGAGCATTGTCATGACCGGACATCCGCAAGGCGCGAATTTCGCGCTTGTGCCGTCAGGCGAGCCGAATATCTTCCACCTGACTGTCGAAGGCCAATATGTCGGAACCATCGCCGGCAGCAGCGAGAGCCTGTCGATGGCAAAACCCTGGGGGTGGCGCCTGCTGATTGCCGATGGGACGCTGGGCGATTTACCGCTGGCCGGCCGGTCGCATGATATCGACGAAGCGCTGGCCGATGCCAGGCACGCCTACGAGCGGCATCGGGACGAGCTTTCGCATCGCATGTGAACCGTTCTCGCTGCGGCGAACGAATGTCGCATTGAGCTTTCCCTCCGATGCCGCTATCACGGATTCGATGCTGAGGTAGGGGCCTTTCGGCGCAGGGGAACGATGCAACACCGTCTGAACGGGATCGAGCAATGGCTGGTGCGCATTCTGTGCACCATCGCGCTCGTCTTCGTCGGTCTTGCACACCAGATTCCCGCCGCTGCCGAAAACGACCTGAGCCCCGCGGCGCTTGCCCAATATGTGCTGCCCGACGGTACGCTGCCCACGCTTTGCGTCACCGTCACCGACGACAGCGGCAAGGAACACGGCAAGATCGCGCATCTCAATCCGTGCGAAGCCTGCCGCATCAGTGCCTCCGTCGTGCTGCCGCAGCCTGCCGATGTCACCGGTGCGCGGATTGGCTTCACGGTTGCCGTCGAACTGCCGCGCCGCGTCGAAGCCTTCCATCGCGAGCTTTTCCCGCCGAATACGGGGCCGCGTGCCCCGCCTGCCAATCCGATCCTTGCCTGAACCCGCATTGCGGCACGCGCCGTGATGCCTCCTGCAATCATGGCCGGGCTGTATTGAGCCGGCCGAGGATCCGGATCTACTTCCATGTCTATCATCACTGCCACTGAGGCAGAGAACGCCGTCTCGGGCGTTTCGCTCTATCGCGCGATCTGGCGCTGGCATTTCTTCGCCGGCCTGCTCGTCATTCCCTTCCTGCTGAATCTTGCCATTACCGGCTCGCTCTATCTCTTCAAGGACGAGATCAACAATTCGGTCTTTGCCTATCGTTACGTCGTGCAGCCTGCAGGCGAGCCGCTTGCGCCGCAGAGGATCGCCGATCTGGCGGCGGCAGCCGTACCGGGCTCGGTTGCGAGTTCCTACAAGGACCCGGCCAGGCCTGACCGGTCGGCGATCGTCACGGTGTCTTCGGATACCGGCTCGACGCTGGTCTTCGTCAATCCCTATGACGGCAAGGTGCTGGATACCGTCGGAACGACCGAGGAATTCAATTATGTCGTCAAGCGCATCCATAGCCTCGCGCTCTTCGGAGGCATGCCCAACAAGCTGATCGAGATCACCGGCGGCTTTGCCATGGTGCTGGTCGTGACCGGCATCTATCTCTGGTGGCCGCGGCGGCAGGCGGGCGGGGTGGTCACCGTGCGCGGCACGCCCTCGCGGCGGGTCTTCTGGCGGGATCTGCATGCTGTGACGGGCGCATTTGCCGGCATCCTGATCTTCTTCATGGCGATGACGGGCATGCCCTGGTCCGGCTATTGGGGAGCCAATGTCAATGCCTGGCTGACGAGCCACGATCTCGGCTATCCGGTGCAGCTCTGGGATGCCGTGCCGAAATCGCAGAAGGTGACCGAGGATATCCTGCCCAAGGCCGGCTGGATCGTCGAGAAGGCGCCGGTGCCGCTGTCGGAGATTGCGGCCGCACAGTCGAAGAAGCCGATCGGGCTCGATCGGGCGGTGGAGATTGCACGCGGTCTCGGCATGGCGCCGGGCTTCGATCTTGCCATTCCCGGCAGCGAGAGCGGCATCTATACGGCGGCGATCTATCCTGACGACCTGACCAAGGAGCGCACGCTTCACATCGACCAGTATTCCGGCAAGCCGCTCATCGATCTCTCCTTCGGGCAATATCCTTTCCTCGGTCGGGCGATAGAATGGGGCGTCAACGTGCATCAGGGGCAGGAATTCGGGCTCCTCAACCAGTTGCTGATGCTGGCGACCTGCCTCGCCATCATTCTCTCCTGCACAACCGGCATCGTCATGTGGTGGAAGCGGCGGCCGGCCGGCCGGCTAGGCGTGCCGCCAATGCCGCCACGGCGCTCGGTCTATTTCGGGCTATGGGCCATCGTGCTCGCCTTCGCCATCGCCTTTCCGATGAGCGGCCTCACGATCCTGCTGATGATCGCCCTCGACCAGACGGTGATCCGCTTCGTGCCGCCGCTGAAGCGCGCCTTTGCCTGAGGAGGGGATGATGAAGACCTTAGTTTCTCTCGTCCTTGGCCTGCTGGTTGCGACCGGTGCGGCGGCACAGGACACTATCCGCATCGATCATGCGGCCTCGCATTCCATGGTGCCGGGCGCCAAGGTCGGCGACGGCTATCTCGTTATCACCAATAACGGCGGTGAGCCGGACCGGCTTGTTGCCGCAAGCTCGGATCGGGCGAAGAGCGTGCAGCTGCACCAGATGACCATGGCGAACGGCATCATGACCATGCGTGAGCTGAAAGGCGGGCTCGCCATTCCGGCCGGGCAGACAATCACGCTCGCGCCGAACTACCACCTGATGTTCCAGGACGTGGCCAAGCCCTTCAGGCAGGGCGAGACGATCCGCGCGGTGCTGCGCTTCGAGAAGGCCGGCGACATCACCGTCGATTTCGCCGTCGGCAAGATCGCCGGGCCGCTTGACGATGTCGGCGGTGCCGGGGGCATGGACCATGGCAGCATGGACCATGGGGCGATGAATATGCCTGGCATGGAAGGCATGGAGATGTCGGGGTCGCCGCCTGAGGAGGCGATACCCGAGACGCTGAAAACCATGTTCGAACGACCGGACAAGCCGCTGACAATCCTGCCAGTGGTCGTCAGGAACGACTGGGCGATCGCCGGCTGGCAGCAGGATGGGCGCGGCGGCCGCGCACTGCTGAAGAAGGGCCATCATGGCTGGAGCGTCTTTCTCTGCAGCGGCGACGGCATCCGCGAGGCCGCAGCGCTGGAGAAGGCCGGGCTTTCGGCTGACGATGCCAGGGCGCTGGCGGCGGATCTCGCCGATGCCGAGGCCAGGCTCGACCCCAAGGTGCTGGCGACGTTTGCGAGCTTCGAGGGCACCGTCATGATGGCGGGCGAGGCAGGCGATGCTGGTCAGGGCGGCCATGAGGGGCATGGGCAATGAGACAGAAGAGCCTTGCCATCACTGGCTTTGCCGCAAGTGCGGTCTTCGTCGGCGCGCTCGTCGCGCTGATGGTTTCGCTCTATCTTTCGGAGCCACGGACGGGGCCTTTCGACCGGCAGTTTTCGCTGGTCGACGACAGGGGCAACGCGGTCGACCAGTCGATCTTCCGGGGCCATCCGGCGCTCGTCTATTTCGGCTATACGCATTGCCCGGAGGCCTGCCCGACGACGCTTTACGAGGTCGCCGACTGGCTGGGCACACTCGGTGATCAGGGCAGGGCGCTGAAGGCCTATTTCTTCTCCATCGATCCGGAGCGCGACACGCAGGAGGTGATGCATGATTATGTCACCGCCTTCTCGAGCCGGATCATGGGCATTACCGGCACGCCGGAAGAGATGAGGAAGGTTTCGGACGGCTGGTTCATCCATGCTGCGAAACTGCCGTCCGAGGACGGCAATTATCACATGAGCCATACGGTTTCGCTGCTGATGATCGGTGCCGACGGACGGCTGAAAGGGTTGATTCCGTATGGAACGGATCGTGACGAGGCGCTGGCGAAGATCCGTGATGTGTTGCTGGGCGGAAGAGGCGCGTGAGATGGCCCGAGCATGGCAACGAGCAAGGGGATCGCGCCCAGTGAAAAGCGGTTCTCAGCAACAAACTCCGGCATCGAGCGGAATAAATCCGCTCTCCGACTGTCTAACTCAGCGAGGGCCAAACGCGCCATCGCCTGTCCCATGAACCGAAAGGCATAATCCGATGTCACGACTGACCCGCATTCTCTCCGTTGCCACCGTCGCAAGCATTGCCCTTGCCGGCCAGGCATTCGCCCATGCGCATCTGAAAAGCTCCGTGCCGGCAGACAAGGCAGCCGTTGCATCCCCCAGCGAACTCGATCTCACCTTCACCGAGGAGCTGAACCTCAAGTTCAGCGGCGTCACCGTCACCGGCCCCGATAAGGGCGAGGTCAAGCTCGGCGATGTCATGCTCATGGACGGCGACAAGGTGCTGATGGTGCCGGTGTCCGACAGGCTCGCGCCCGGCAGCTATACGGTCGACTGGCATGTGCTTTCGACCGACGGGCACAAGACAGAGGGCAACTTCACCTTCACCGTAAAGCCCTGATGACACCGGATATCGCCAACATCGCCTGCCGTTTCGTCTTTGACGGAGCTGCCCTGTTTCTCTGGGGCAGCGCTGCCTATCTGTGGCTGCTCGTGCCAGAGCGCCTGAGCGCCAGCATCTGGGCGCGGCTTGCGGCCTGGCGGATTGCGGCGGTGGTGCTGGCCGTCCTCGCGACACTGGCGCTGCTGCCGGTGCGCTGCGCCATGATCGGCAATGGCTGGGCGGACGGGCTGGACGGCGATGTGATGATATCGGTGCTGACGGCGACCTCCATCGGCACGGCCTGGGCCTGGCAGGCGGCATTTGCCGCTCTTCTGCTTCTGGTGACATTGCTGCAGTTACGGCGGAAGGTTGTCGCGACTGCCATCGTTTCGGGCCTGCTGCTCTGCGGCCTGTCGCTGACGGGCCATGCGGCCATGAACGACGGATGGCTGCGGGTGCTGCACCGGGCGAACGACATGGTGCACGTGCTCGCGGGCGGCGCCTGGGTGGGCGCGCTGATCCCCGTGGCGCTCGTGCTTAGCCGGCTTGGAGACGGGATGGCGGGAGCGGATGCCCTGACAGCGCTGATACGCTTCTCGAGGGCGGGGCATGTGGCCGTGGCGCTGGTCATTTTATCGGGCGTGGCAAACAGCCTGCTGATCATCGGCGGGCTGCCGCTCGACTGGAGCGTCGCCTATCAGCGGCTGCTCTCTCTGAAGATAGCTCTTGCCATGCTGATGATGCTGATCGCCGTCTTCAACCGCTACGGGCTGGTGCCGCTGATGGGCCGGTCGCATTCGGCCGGAAAAGCGCTGGCGGCGGGGACCGTGGGCGAGATCATGATCGCTGTCTGTGTTGTCGCGCTCGTTGCCTGGTTCGGGACGCTGGAGCCTTTCCCGGGCTAGGGCAGCACCTGCAGACCGTCTCGCTTTCCGCCCGGAAACCGGCTAAACGGGAGGGAACAACACATTGCAAGGTTGCAGGCGGTGGCTGGAAAAGCTGAATATACCGTGTTCCAGGGGCGCGCAGGAGATCACAACGATCTCGCGATGCCGGGTGCCAAGGCGATCGGCGAGGAATTTCAACGCCGGACCGGCATTTCTCCGACAGTCATCGGCACTCCCGAACCCGCCACGAACGGCGGGTGGCGCGAAGAGCTCGACGCGGCACTGCCTTCGCTCAAGAAGTTGCAGTCCCGATTTGAGGACGTGCTGGCCGCAGGCGCGGTGTCGATTGCCGCCACCAGCCGGTGCGCGGTCTCGCTGGCGACCCTTCCGGCTGTTGCGAAACATCGTCCCGCAACCTGCATCGTATGGTTCGATGCGCATGGCGACCTGAACCCACCGGAAGCCAGCCCCACCGGCTATCTCGGCGGGCTGGCGCTTGCCGGGCCGCTTGGCCTCTGGACGTCCGGTCTCGGTGCAGGTCTTGGCCTGGAACAGGTCGTTCTCGTCGGTCAACGTGACCTCGATCCCTATGAACTGGATCTGATTGCGAAACACGGCATCCCGCATATCAAACCCAGGGCCGATCTTGCGGCCGACCTCAGGACCGCGATCGCCGGCCGTCCCGTCTATGTGCATTTCGACTGCGATGTTCTGGAGCCGGGCATCGTGCCGACAGACTACCAATGCGAAGGCGGCCTGTCGCTGGACGATGTGCGCGCCTGCTGCAAGGTTATCGCCGAACAGGATTTCGTCGGGATAGAAATCGCCGAGTTCCAGAACGCATGGGATGCTGTTGGCCCGCCGGTATCACCCGGCGCTCTGCTCGATGCTCTCGAGCCGGTTTTGGTGGCGGGCTCACGCTAGACGAATAATGACCGCCGTCCGTGGGCGGGGCATCGCCCAGCGCATCGCCATGTTCAGACGACAGACGGGAACGAGCCCTACGCATCTGGCGCCCAGCTCGGCTCGATAGCTCCTTGATAGTGGGGAGGCGCAAGAGCCAGGACTTGATGGCAAGGGCCTGATTTCGTTTCCCGTTTGAACCGGATGCCGATCCCTTTGAAACCGTGATCCGAAGGCGGCATCCCGTCAGCCGTTGCTTCTTAAACGTAAGTTTGGATTACCGGCGCCCGAGGGCGGCTGTACTTGTTGGGGGCAGCCACAGAAGAAGCGCTCGAAAAAGGAAGCGTCTGGAACGTGAGATTCGAGTGCCGGATCCATGTCGATACGCCACGTCTGCGTATCGGCGAATGGAGAGTGACGGGCTGATGTCCACACAACACAGGAGTGCGTGATGTCGCAGTTAGAAACAAAAGCCCGGAACGCCGGGCCGCAGCAGACACATATGTCCTCGCAAAACGCTTCGCCCTCCGTTGGAGCGAAGACCGGCGAACTGGTTCCGTCGCGCTATGCGCTTAATATCGGCGAGATCGAGGTGATGGTGGTCAGCGACGGGGTGCTGCCGTTGCCGACCAAGATGCTCGGCCACAATGCCGACCCGGCCGTGCGGGCCGGCTGGCTGGGCGACATGTTCCTGCCGCCGGATGCTTTCGACTGGTCGCTGAACGTGGTCGTGGTGCGCAGCGGCGATCAGACCATCCTCGTCGATGCCGGCCTGGGGATCGACCCGGACCTGAACCTGCCGCGGGCAGGGCAGCTGATCAAGCGGCTCGAGGCCGCAGGCATCGATCTTGGATCCGTGACCGACGTCGTGCTGACCCATATGCATATGGACCATGTCGGCGGGCTACTGGTCGAAGGGGTCAAGGAACGGCTGCGCGAGGACCTGCGGATCCATGTCGCTGCCGCAGAGGTCAAATTCTGGGAAGCGCCGGATTTCTCGCACGTTTCCATGCCGCCGGGCTTTCCGGATGCGCTTCGGGCGGCTGCCAAGCGCTTCAGCACGGAATATCAGAGCCAGCTGCGGCTGTTCGACGAAGAGTATGAAGTGGCGCCGGGCGTGGTCGTATCCCGCACCGGCGGCCATACACCCGGCCATAGCGTCGTCCGGGTGGCCTCCGGCGGCGACAAGCTGATGTTTGCCGGCGATGCCGTGTTCGCGGTCGGGTTCGAACATCCCGACTGGTTCAACGGTTTCGAGCACGACCCCGAGGAGGCGGTCCGCGTCCGCGTCCGGCTTCTGCGCGAGCTGGCAGCGACCGGCGAACTGCTGGTGGCGACCCACCTGCCGTTCCCGTCCATCGGCCATGTGGCTGTCGACGGCGACGCCTTTCGCTGGGTGCCGATCTTCTGGGACTACTGACGGGCGCGGCGCATATCCGGCGCAATCAGCGAGGCCCGGCGAATGCCCGGGCCTCGTCTCACGCCAGCGGTGCAAAAGCCGGCGTGGCGACGCTCACTTTGCCTGTTCGAATCGGATAATCCCGGCGACCCTTGCGGCAGAGCCGGAATCCGAGGGATGGGAGACGCCATCCATGACCTGGACCTCCGGAAAATCGAAGGGGCTGAAGCCTTCGATGCAGGCGACATTGATGCCGAACTGGTTCGGATTGGAGCGGCGCTGATGATGGGTGTAGATGCCGCAGGTCCTGCAGAAATAGTGCTTCGCCGTCCGGGTGTTGAATTGATAGAGCGTCAGGTTGTCTTCGCCCTCCACGAACTCGATATCCTTGAGATCGGCAGAGACGGCGATGGCGCCGCGCATGCGGCAGTAGGAGCACGTACAGCGGCGGATCGTGTTGAACTCATCCGCCAGCCGGACCCGGAATTTCACGCGGCCGCAATGGCAGGCCGCACTATGCTGATGTCTTTCATCGCTCATGACCGGCGATCCTCACTCTCTTGCGCAAGATGGGCAGGCTCGGACCAGCGCTCGCAGAAAGCCTCGATATCACTGGATTGAAATTCGGCGAGCCGCTTCATGATGGTCTCGAACGGCCAGTCCCACCAGGCGATGGCGGCAAGTTTTCGGCTGTCGTTCGCGAGAAGCGCTCGCGGATGAATCTGGCGGGAACGCCGCCGACGACCGTATAGGGCGCGACGTCCTTGGTGACGACGGCGCCCGCCGCAAGCACGGCGCCGTCTCCGACCGTCACGCCCGGAAGCACGATGACGCCGTGGCCGATCCAGACGTCATTGCCGATGATGGCGCGGTCCGCCGTTCTGTCGGCGAAGAAGGAATGATCGCGCACCGCATCGGCGGAGTAATATTCCGGGCAATAGGTGAAACGGTGCATGGACGGGCGGTCCATGGGGTGGTTGGGCGCGCCGATCCTGACCTCTGCGGCGATGGCGCAGAATTTCCTGATCGAGGCATCGCCGACGATGCAGCGCTGGCCGAGATAGGAATAATCGCCGAGCTCGACCGTGTGCAGGGATGTATGCTCCAGGATCTCGCAGCATTTGCCGATGCTGGAATCCCTGAGGCTTGCCGTYGGGTGGATGACGGTTTCGGCGATCTTCGGGCGGTTTGGCTGGGTGGTCGTGTCCATGGTCAGTCTCCGGATTTCGGCCTGCCTAGCCGGGGACGATGAAGGATATGTGACGCGGCAACGTCTGATGATCAGGGCATGTGCTCAATGGGCAGCAGGTGCCCATCCGGCGATCGTGTTGAAGTTCTCTGCGCAGAAGACGTGAGCGTGACCATCGCCTTCGGGCAATTCTCTCACAGTCCGAAAATGATCTGGCAGGTCGAAGTATTCGACGGAAAGAACCCGTCTTCGCCAACCGGAACGACCCTGTCGCTTAGCGTTTTCACCCGCGTGATCATTCCCGATTTTGCGGTGACGGCAACGGTGCAGGATACTTCCTGATCATGTTCCGGGGAGAAGATCCGCTTGGTCAGGACCATGTTGCCGACATACTCCGTCTGGTCATAGGTTCTTGCGGGTATCCGCACCACGCGCGATCGCTGCCAGGTCAGCACAGGCGTTCCGCCTGCAGCGCTGCGGTCTGTCGGCGCCCCGAACTTGCTTTCGAATGTCGCGATCGGTTTGCCACGCCACTGGCTGTCGACCTTGGTATAGGGGGCGGTCAGGGCGGTTCCGAGGTCATCTGTAAGCTTGGCAGCCCCAGCCTGAAGAGACTTGGCCGCGCCGCAGCCGCAAAGCAGCATCGGCAAGACGGTGATGACCATAAACTCTTTAAAAAGGCGCATTTCAAAATTCCGATTTCACAATGACTTAGTAGAGGGAATTTGGCACAGGCATTTGCGATAACGACCGATTACCAGCCGGCGCTTAACAGGCGCCAAAAACTATCGGTAAAATTGAATATCGAAATATCCATAACTTGTAGCGGTGCAAATCCCGCTGACCAAGCCGTGTGTGCCGCTGCGACGACGACCATGCCGAAGGCGGTCACTCATCCATTCGTGTAAAACCCTATGAATTTGGCGAAATCCGCGCATATTCATCCCAGGGTACGATACTCCGCAGGAGCAACCACCACCGTGGATCGAAAGCTCGCAGCCATCCTTTCCGCCGATGTTGCCGGTTTCAGCCGCCTTACGGCGCTGGATGAGGAGGGCACGATCCGTGCCCTCAACCTGTGCCTCAGCCAGATAGCCGAGATCGTGCGCGAGCATGAAGGCCGCATCTTCGGCACAGCAGGTGACGGGTTTGTCGCCGAATTCGCAAGCGCTGTTCAGGCTGTCAGGTGCGCGGTCGAAATCCAGCGGCGCCTTGCCGGCAATCCGCAGGACATGCCCGCGGAGCACCGCCTTGAATTCCGCATCGGCATCAATCTGGGCGATGTCATCGTGTCTGGCGACGATCTGCTCGGCGACGGCGTCAATATTGCCGCGCGCCTGCAGGAGATGGCGCCGCCGTCGGGCATCTGCATTTCCGGGTCCGTGCGCGAGCATCTCTATGGCAAGGTTCCGTTCGTGCTGACGAGCCTCGGCGAACGCGCCATGAAGAACATACCCCGGCCGATATCCGTCTTTCGGGTCGACTGGCTGCTGGAGGCGCCTGAAGGCGGGGATGCCGGACCAGCGAGAGGAACAGGGCCAGCAACGCCATCACCTGCTCAGCGCTTCGGCAGGGACCAGCCGTCGATCGTCGTCATGCCCTTCGACAATCTCAGCGGTCAGGGCGATGAGTATTTCGTCGATGGTGTCGTGGAGGAAATCACCGCGGCGCTTTCGCGCGTTCGCGAATTCTTCGTCATCGCGCGCCAGTCCGCCTTCACTTACAAGGGCCGCTTCGTCGACGTGCATGACCTCGAGAGCGAATTTGGCGTCAATTACGTAGTCCAGGGCACCGTGCGGCGCGGCGGAGACCGCCTGCGGATCTCGGTTCAACTGGTCGACACCGAGACGCGCACGCAGTTCTGGTCCGAACGCTACGACGGGGCGGCCGAGGATATTTTCGAGCTTCAGGACAGGATCGCCGCGCAGGTCGCCGGCGCCATCCATCCGGCCATCCGCAGCGCTGAAACCGAGCTTTCGAAGCGCAAGCCGCCAAACAGCCTGCGGGCCTACGATCTCGTCATGCGCGCGTACCCATACCTTTGGGGGCAGAGCAAGGCGACGAACGAGCGAGCGATACCGTTGCTGCAGGATGCCATCGCGATCGACCCCGCTTACGGCCGCGCTCACGCCTTTCTGTCATGGTGCTACGCACAGCATCTCGGCTACATCTGGACCGACGAACCCGCGCGGGACCTCGAACGCTCCTTGAAGGCGGTCGAGGCCGCAGTGGGCTCCATCGATGATGATCCGACGGCGCTGACGGCGGTCGGCGGGGCTCTCAGCCATTGCGGCGATCAGGAGCGTGCGGCCGCCTATCTCGAAAGGGCCCTTGCGCTCGATCCGAACAATGCCTGGGCATGGGCGCGCTATGGCTGGGTTGCAAGCTACAAGGGCGAGTCCGGTGCTGCGGAACGGTTCGAACGGGCTCTGACGCTGAGCCCGGCAGACCCGCTGACATTCAACATGCGGATGGGCATGGCCCTTTCGCTTGCCATGTCTGGCTTCTATTCCGAGGCCGTTGCCATCGCCCGCGAGGTCGTCAACAAACATCCTGATGTCACCTGGTGCTACAGGATGATGGCGGCCTGGGCGGCGATGAGCGGCGACCTGACGACGGCCAGGTGGGCCGCGGGTAAGCTGCTGCAGATCGAGCCGCATTTTACAATCGAGCGATATCTGTCGAGACCCGTGTTTCAGGGCGTGCCGGAATGGGCAGACCGGACGGCCGAGGGCTTGCGGCAGGCGGGACTGCCAGAGCGCTGACAGCGGTTTTGGACATGCAAGGCGAGCCCGGGCGCTAGCCACGACCACCTATTGCTTATCGACGTGACCTATCTCAATTCGTAGCATTTTGAGGAGACACGGAGTGTCGCTCCCCAATCCTGCTGAGCCATGGTGGCAAAGTTGCCGTAGTGTAGTTCGTCGCCGTAGTTCCAAATGCAAAGCACTATGGTTTCACTGCTATTGAAAGCTAGTCCGACGGCAATATTGTTGCCGTCCAGAACCTCGTTCACCGTCACGATCTCGCAGCCTAAAATCGCATCGTCGAAGTGGTCTGTAAGCTGCTGAACTTCAATCTTCCCAAACTCTGCCATATCGGCAGGACCTTCGAGAGGTTGATCATCCACGGTTATGCTCTCTCCATCACTGGAACCGCGTATTCTCATTGCAGAATTATTGGAAAGCTCGACGCGGATGGCGACGGGATTTGCCCGATCAACGTTTCCATCGAAGCTAAACAAGTCTGCGCAAATCGACCGTATCTTCATTTGACTACGATATGCATACTTCATGTGATGCGGACAAGAATGGCGTCTCGCGGCAGGCAGTGCCCGAAAGCTGCCAGCGGCTTTGGGTCACGCAAAGTCCTCAAGCATTTACGGCCTCTCCAATGGCACGGGTTCTCGTGCTTATGAGCACCAGCGGCACTGCGACTGCATAAAGCGCGATCACCGAGAGCCAGATGCCGCCCGGCCAGTTCTCCCCCGTGAGGAAATAGAGGGATGAGAAGCCGAGCGGCGCGATGATCGAGGCGAGGCTGATCGTGGAGGCGAGCAGGCCCTGCAGTTCGCCCTGGCGATCGGGAGCGACCTTGCTTGTGGCAAGCGCCTGGAAGGCGGGGTTGCCGATGCCGACGAGGGTGAAGACAGGCATGATGGCGAAGATCATCCAGCCCTGGTTCGCGAAGGCCATGACAAGAAGGGCGAGGCAGGCGGCGGCGATGCCTGTGAGCACCGACCAGCGCTCGCCGAGCAGGCGGGTGGCGGGGCCGGGGAGGAAGGCCTGGCAGACGGTCTGGCAGATGCCGAAGGCGCCGAGCGACAGGCCGATCGAGACTCCGTTCCAGCCGAAGGCATCGAAACCCCAGAGCGCCCAGCAGGTGCCGTAGGATTCGCCTGCCGCACTGAAGACGAAATAGACCAGCACGATCGGCAGCAGTGCCTTCATCGAGACGAGCCGTTTGAAGGGTGCAAGCGGATTGAGGGCTGCGATATTTATCGTCCGGCGGGAGGGCGCCCGGGATTCCGGAAGGACGAAGAGGGCAAGCAGCAGGTTTGCGGCGTTGAGCACGGCGGCGGCGATGAAGGGCAGGCGCAGCCAATAATCGCCGAGCAGGCCGCCGAGGACCGGTCCAATGATGAAACCGGCGCCGAACATGGCATTGAACAGGCCGAAGCGACGGGCGCGCTGATCGGCGGGCGAGATGTCGGTGATATAGGCGGATGCGACCGACATGTTGGCGCTGGTGAGACCGGCGATGGCGCGGCCGGCAAAGAGCAGGGAGAGCGAGGGCGCAAAGGCCATGATGACGTAATTGACGGCAGCGCCCGCAAGCGAAATCAGGAGCACCGGACGGCGGCCGATACTGTCGCTGAGTGCGCCGAGCACGGGAGCGAAGACGAATTGCATGGCGGCATAGAGCGCGGTCATGATGCCGATATAGAAGGCGATATCGGCTGAATGCGTCACCTCCTGAAGCAGACGCGGGAGGATCGGGAAGATCAGGCCAATGCCGACGGCATCGAGGCAGATGGCGGTGAAGATGACGATGAGGGGTCTATTCATGGTCTGGCTCACGGGAAATGATGAGTTTGCCGGTGACGCGGCCGGCAGCGCTGAGGGTCTGGGCCTCGGCCGTCTGTTCGAGCGGAAAGCTTCGCTCGATGTGCAGCCGGAACTGGCCCCTGGAATAGAGCCGTGCCACATCGGCGAGCACTCGTTCGGGCTCCTTCGGCGGTCCGTGCGAGAATTTCGCGCCATATTCCTCCGCCGAGAAATCGGCGACGGACAGCACACGGGCGGGATCGCCAGTCAAGGCGATCAGCTCGGGGATGATGCCGGAGCCGGCGATATCGAGGGCTGCATCGATCCCTTCGGGCGCGAGCTGCCGCACGCGATCGGCGAGACCCGGCCCGTAAGTCGTCGGGATGGCGCCGAGATTCTTCAGATAGTCGTGTTTCTGCGGGCTTGCCGTGCCGATTACGGTAATGCCCCGAATGCGCGCCAGCTGGATGACAGCCGAGCCGATGCCGCCCGCAGCACCGCTGACGAGCAGCGTCTCACCGGCTTTGACGTGGAGCTCATCAAGGCTGCGCCAGGCTGTCTCCGATATTACGGGCAGTCCGCCGGCGATCTCGAAGGGCAGGTCGTCGGGCTTGTGAACCCAGTGGGTGAGGATGGCATGTTCGGCCATCGTGGCCCGGCCATAGCCGAAGACGGCATCCCCGACGAAGGTGCTCGCGACGCCGGGGCCGACTTCATCGACGATGCCGGAGGCCTCGACGCCGACGCCGGAGGGAAAACGGACGTCCTCGAAAGCGCGATATTGTCCCTCGCGCCGCTTCCAGTCCGAGGGATTGACGCCGGCTGCACGCACCCTGATGCGCAGCTCTCCGGGGCCGGGATGCGGTGGATCGATCTCGACGATACCGAGGACCTCGGCGCCGCCATAGCGGCTGAATTGAATGGCTTTCATTGAGGATTCTCCTTTCGGCGGATGCAGACAAGGCTCGACCGATCGCGGTCCCGGGCACGGATCCACGTCCATCTGCTATCGATGTACTGCATATTAATATGTACTGAGTACAGTAATAGGCTGCGAAACACTGCCTGTCAACATCGGTGTACTCAGTACATGAATCCTGTTATGGAAGCCGCATGACGACGCCATCAGACGAAGCACCCTCGGATCGCAGATCCCGCAAGCGCCTTGCGACGCGGCGCGCCATCTCGCTTGCCGCCGACCGGCTGTTTTTCGAGCGGGGCTTCGAGAATGTGACGGTCGATGAGATTGCGGCGGCCGCCGATGTCGGCCGAATGACAGTCTTCAACCATTTCCCGCGCAAGGAAGACATGTTCTTCGATCGCGACGAGGAGGCGCGCGAGACACTTCGCGCGGCCTTGCGGCAGCGCGATGGCGGGGTGCCGCCGATCGAGGCATTGCGGCTGCTGGCGCATCAGCTTGTGCGGCAGCAGACGCCTTATCTGCTGTTTTCGGCGGCGAGCCAGACTTTCATCGAGACGGTGGAAAACAGCGAAACGCTGAAGGCGAGGGCGCGCGCTATCCGGGACGAGATTGCGGGAGAACTGGCGGTGGCACTTGCCGAAAGTGCGGGGCGACCGGCTGACGATCCCGCGGCAAGGCTTGCGAGCGCAATGCTGCTTGCCACCTGGAGCGTCGCCTTCATCGAGGCGCACCGAAGCTTCCGGCAGCACGGCGATACGGGGAAGGCGAAGGCCCTGTTTCTGGCGCTCACCGACCAGGGAAGTCTTGGCGTGAAGGCGTCGCTAGAGGGTACACCTTACGCCTGAGGCGGCGGCCACGAGCCGGAATCAAAAGGGCGCTCGACCCTTGCGGGGAGCGCCCTTGTCCTGTGAAGCTCGAACGCGGCTCGACCGACGTCGATACCAAGCGCAAGTTCGTTTTCAGGTGAAGCCGGGATATGATGCGCGTCACGACCGATTGCAAGAGGCGGGGTCCTGAAATCTTGATTATTTTGTCCTGGCGTTGCTCTCCTCGGCCCGGCAGCCGTTTGCGCCGGCATTTGCCGTAAGGCGCGCCTCGGGCCGCCGGCGCTGGTAAAGGCCGCGGTAATCGCCTGCCTGACCAGGAAAGGCCTAGGGCCAGAGGCTTTCGCGCCGCCAGCCGGCCTTCTCCCGCCGATAGAGCAGGCGGTGATGCAGCCGGTCCTCTGCACCCTGCCAGAACTCCACCTCATGCGGCATGGCGATGAAGAGCTGCCAGTTCGGCGCCACGAGATCCGGCTCGGCGTGGATGCGCCGGATCTGCTCGTCGATGGCGGCGTGGAGTTCGCTGCGGGAGGACAGCGCCTCGCTCTGCCGGCCGGCAAGGGCTGCGGCCCGTGCACTTGCCGAGCGGCTGCGGAAATCGGCCAGGCGTTCCGGCTCGCCGGCTTCGAAAGCCGTGCCGCGCAGGCGCACCTGACGGCCGAGCGCCGGCCAGTAGAAGGTCAACGCAACGTAAGGGTTGAGGGCGATCTGGCGGCCCTTGG
This sequence comes from Rhizobium sp. 05N49, assembly GCF_056396805.1. Classification (NCBI taxonomy): domain Bacteria; kingdom Pseudomonadati; phylum Pseudomonadota; class Alphaproteobacteria; order Hyphomicrobiales; family Rhizobiaceae; genus Rhizobium; species Rhizobium sp. 05N49. The sequence goes on along the minus strand of NZ_JBFTME010000001.1, from coordinate 157,151 downwards.
GGCCGTTGCCTGACGTTGCGAAATGCCAGCCCCTGGCGTCGAGGTTCTTCAGGATGAGAAGGCGGGCATCGGGCGCGCCGTTCCCGTCCACCGTCGAGAGCACCATGGCATGCGGTTCGCGGATGCCTGCCGCTATCGCATCGCGCAGCCAGTCGGAGAAGAGATCGCGCGGGTCGTCGGGCACGGCATCGGCATCGAATGGCGGGAAGGGGCCGGCAAGCGAAGCCAGCGCGCGCAGTTCATCCTTCATGGCATTTCCTCTTGCGGTCGTGCGGGCGTGGTCGCGCCGAAGCCGGTCATGGCAGCGCTGTTGTTCCCGGATGGATCAGATCGTTTGTGCGAGGGGTATGAAACATGCTTTGCGGCAATGTGAAAACCGATATGATCGAACACATGATGTTCGCAAAACGCACATGGTGCGGCTTGTCACCCATGCATGGGCTGCCGCGAATGGAAGCCCTTTCCTCGATGACGGCGCTTCCCGTTCGAAGCCCATGCGCCGGTCGTGACGCGGCTGATAATGGGGTTCCGCAGCGCGTCATCGGCGCGGCGAAGCGGCTCCTGCCATTGTGTTTTGGCATGCTGCGCCATGCCCTGCTATTGTCGCCTGCCATGCGTTGATTCCGGCCATCCAGGCCGCGCCTGAGAACGACGCTTTTGCAGGATCATTGCATGCCCGACCGGTCTCAAACCGTTTTATCAGCAGTTCCCCACAGCCTCAGGTGGATCGGCTTCATGGCGATGTGCCTCGGCATGTTCATGGCCATCCTCGACGTTCAGGTCGTGGCGACCTCGCTGCCGACCATCCAGTCGGCACTCGATATCCATCCGGATCAGATGAGCTGGGTGCAGACCGCCTATCTCATCGCCGAAGTGGTGGCGATACCGCTGACGGGTTTTCTCACGCGCCTGCTGACGATGCGCTGGCTCTTCGTCGTGTCGCTGTCGCTCTTCGTGATCGCCTCGGCGGGCTGTGCGGCGAGCGACAGCTTTGGCGGGCTCATCGCGTGGCGGGTGATCCAGGGATTTTCCGGCGGCACGCTCATTCCCTCGGTGTTTTCGGCCGTCTTCATCCTGTTTCCGGATGAACGGCAGGCGCTGGCGACGACGATCGCCGGCGTTCTGGCGGTGCTCGCGCCGACCATCGGGCCGATCGTCGGCGGCTRGCTGACCGAGACCTATTCCTGGCACTGGCTGTTCCTGATCAATATCATCCCCGGCATTGTCGCGGCACTCGTCGCCATGCGCGCGCTTCCGCGGGACGGCGTCAATCTCTCCGAGCTGTGGCATCTCGATATCGTCTCGCTGCTCCTGATGGCGGCGAGCCTCGCGGCACTGGAACTCGGCCTGAAGGAAGCGCCGACGAGCGGCTGGACTTCGCTTTACGTCGCCGGCCTCATCGGCCTGTCGGTGGTTGCGGGAGCTGTCTTCGCGTGGCGGTCGCTGCATCGCGCCTTGCCCGTGGTCGAACTCGGGAATTTCGGGGACAGGAATTTTCTGGCGGGCTCTGCGATGAGCTTCATTCTCGGCATTGGCCTCTTCGGCTCGGTCTATCTCATGCCGGTCTTTCTCGCCTTCGTGCGCGGGCACAACGCGCTCGAAATCGGCATGACGATGCTGGTGACGGGCATTGCCCAGCTCATCACCGCGCCGATCGCGGTGGCGCTCGAAAAGCGGTTGGATGCGCGGTTGCTGTCTGCGGTCGGTTTCACGCTTTTTGCCATCGGCATCGGCATGAGCGCCTTTCAGGACCCGCAGACCGATTTCGACGCGATGTTCTGGCCGCAGGTCATCCGCGGCACCGCCATCATGTTCTGCCTGCTGCCGCCGACGCGCCTCGCGCTCGGCACGCTGCCGCCGGAGTGCATTCCAGACGCCAGCGGCCTGTTCAACCTGATGCGCAACCTTGGCGGTGCAATCGGCATCGCACTGATCGACACTATCGTTTACACGCGCTCGGGACCGCTCGGCGATAGCCTCTGGGAGCGGCTGAAGGCGGGGGACACGGGCATTGCCGCCTTTGTCGGCGCACCGCTGCAGGCGGTCGCGGGCCATCACGGCGAGTTCGACGCGGATACGACGGCGATGCTCGATCCGCTGGTGCAGACGGCCGCAAGTGTTCAGGCGATCAACGAGGCATGGATGGTGGTTGCGGTGCTGACGGCCTGCGCGCTGCTGTGGGTGCCGTTTGCCAAGCAGGTAAAGGTGGCCGGGTGAGGGGCCTGCTTGGTCTCAGGCGACGGACCATCCACCGTCCACCAGCAGGTTTGCGCCGGTGATCAGGCTTGCAGCCGGTGAGGCAAGGAAGACTACGGCACCCACCACATCATCGGTTTCACCGATCCGACCGAGCGGAATATGACCGAGGGTCGCTTTGTGATTGTTGGCATCGGATAGAAAAGGTGCTGTACCGTCGGTATGAATGAAGGTCGGCGATACAGTGTTTACGGTGATATCGTAGCGTGCCCATTCGGCCGCAAGGCAGCGCGTGAGGTGATTGATTGCCGCCTTGCTCATGCAATAGATGGCCTCACCACGCAGCGCCACGGTACCGGCCTGCGAGCTGATATTGATGATCCGGCCCCCATTGCGCTTGATCATGTGACGGCCAACCGCCTGGGTCATCAGAAAGGTGCCCTTGATGTTGACATCGAGGATCTCGTCAAGGTCCTTCTCCTCGACGAGTTCCGCGAGATTGCCCGGAGCCACGCCGACATTGTTGACGAGGATGTCGATCCGACCGAACGTGGCCAGCGCTGCGTCGACGGCCTGTGCGATATGGGCCTTGTTGGGAATATCCAGTTCAACCGGGAGAACTTTTCGGCCCGTGCCCTCGAGTTCGGCAACCAAGCCCGCTGAGGCTGAGACATCACGGACCCCCAGGACGATATCGGAGCCTGCCGCGGCACAGGCAAGTGCGCAAGCCCGGCCGATGCCACGGCTCGCTCCCGTCACCAAAGTCACCTTGCCCGCAAGGCTGAAGTCCGGCGCGTTCTTCTGCATCATGATGCCTCCCTCGATGAAGCTCATTTATGCCAGCGTCGGTGTGCGGATGCCAGATGTTCCGCGCATCACAATGCGCTTGCCCGGCGCTCGGGCAGCACGAGCGTTGCTCGCCTGACGGATTGCGCCGACTCCTCCAGCGTAGGGATGGCATGGCCGGGTGAGCCGGCGATCAGGCCGTTGTCGGGGAATTCCGTTCAGCCGCGAGTACATTGGCGCCGACGGGGCGGTTGCTGCCGTTCGTGCTGCGGCGTTCATGCCGCGGGCAGCCCTCCCAGGGCCGCCCGCATCTGTCTGATACGCTTCACATGTTGCTCATGCTTTTCATGGCTTTTTCCATGTGCGTCTTGCATTCTTCCATCTTGTTGGCCTTCATGGAATCCTTGGCCATCATCATTTCCTTGGACGCCATTTCCTTCTTTTCCTTCATGGCGGGATCCGTCATGGCATCCATGTCGGCCTGCATTTTCATCATCGAGGCCTCGTCGCATTTCGCCGACATCATCGCGTCTTGTGCAAAGGCAGGCAGCGCGGAAGCTGCTGCGAGGACGATTGCTGCTGCTGTGCATTTCAACATGGTCTTCTCCTCCTCCTTGCGGGCGCCATTGCCCTTTGCAAGTCTGTCGCGCGGCAAGTCTGTCCCGCAGCAAGACTGATCGGGGGCACGAGTGCCTAGATTCCGGCATACCACTCGTAGCCCCGGTCCTCCCAGAAGCCGCCCTTGCCGCCCCACAGGCCGGCGAAGCTGTCCTTCATCTCGATCCGCATCAGGTATTTGGCATGCTTGTAGCCAAGCTGGCGCTCGACGCGCAGGCGAAGCGGGGCGCCGTGGGCGACCTCCAGATCCTTGCCGTTCATCTGGTAGGCGAGGATGGTCTGCGGGTGGAAGGCGTCGATGAGATCGATGCTTTCGTAATAGGTTCCGCTACCGTCCAGCGTCTGCTCGAGCTGGTCTGCGCAGTAGAAGACGGCATAGCGGGCTTGCGGTTTCAGCCCCACGCTCTGCAGGAGCGGTCCGAGCTGCGCGCCCGTCCACTTGCCGATCGCGCTCCAGCCCTCGACGCAGTCGTGGCGGGTAATCTGGGTGCGCGAGGGCAGCTTCTTCAGATCTGCGAGCGAAAGCTCGACGGGACGCTCTACCAACCCGTCAATCTTCAGTCGCCAGTTGGCGAAGCCGGTTGCCATCATCTGCGCATAGGCTTCGCTGTCTGGCTGGCTGGTGCCGTTCGGCCGGAATGTCGGCGAGATATCGGCTTCGGAATATTCAGGCGCCAGCTTGTCCTTGGGAACGAGCAGCCGCTGGCTTTTCATCGTCAGCGTCTCGGCCATGTCGAGAACAGACTGGACATTGGGGTTCTGGACGACATCGTCGCAGCCGGTCAGGCCGAATGCACCGAGTCCGGCAGCCGATCCGATTAGCAGGCCGCGGCGTGTAATGGAGAAGGTCATCGATCGTCCCTTTCGGTTTCGATCACGTAGCGGCCCGTTATCATCGAGCGCATGTTGTTCCAGAGGCCGGACAGGATCACCATGGCGATATGCACGAAAACGAAGAGGACGATCGACCAGGCGCAGATGAAGTGGATCGACCGGGCCGTTTGCCTGCCGCCGAAGAGGTCGAGCAGGAAGGGATAGCCGGCATCCATGGCGGGTGACATGGTCAAGCCCGTTGCAAACATCAGCGGCAGCAGGATGAAGATGACGATCAGGTAGGCGAGCTTCTGCAGCACATTGTAACGCCTTGCCTTTTCACCCTTTGGGAAGCGCAGGCGCGCGTGGTCGGCGATCTCCTGTCCCAGATGGTGCGGCGAGATCTCTTCGCCGCTCGGCGCCAGATCGCGTCGGAAATGGCCTGACAGAAAGCCGATGAGCGCATAGATCGATCCGTTGATGACGAAGAGCCAGGCAAAGAACAGATGCCAGCGGCGGCCGGTTGCGAGATCCTGGTAGCTCGGAATGGTGATCCAGGAAGGGAAGCCACGCTCGGTCGCGTCATCGCCCGTTCCCGAAACGCCGAGAACGCCTGTCGTGGTGATCTGCAGATTGCCAATGCGAAGCACGCCGCGCGTGCCGCCATCGACGGCGCCGATCGACAGCCAGGACGGGTCTGCATCCGCACCGTACTGGCCCCAGTAAAGCGCCGGGTGGGCATTGAAAATCTGCAGCCCGCTCATCAAAAGCAGGCTGAGACAGAGAACGTTGATCCAGTGTGTAATGCGGGTTGCCAGCGAGTGCCGGCGGATGACTGTTATCGTCGGGCCTGCTGGAGTGGCCTGGCTGTGATCGTCGAGTGTTGCCATGGTCGTTTTCGATGTCCGGTACCGTCACGCCCCTACTGCATGTACGTAGGCGAAGCGGGATTTGTTACAGGCGTCCCGAAGTTTTTTCGCTGTGGCCGGAGACCTTTGGCCGGGAAAGGCTGGCGGCGCGGCTTTCCGGACACCGTCACAAGTGCGTGAGGCTGTAACGAATGGCGATCCACCTGCGAAGGAGAACGAGATGCAGATCATCAGGGAGCACCGCCATGACATATTTAGCCCCGTTCAATCTTGCGATCATCGCCGCAATCTTCGGCCTTGGTTCCACCTCTCAGGCCTCCGCCGGGCAATCACCTGCGGTCGTGGAACTGTTCACCAGCCAGGGCTGTTCCTCATGCCCTCCGGCCAATGCCAATCTCGTCAAGCTCAGCAACGATCCTGATGTGCTCGCCCTAAGCTTCTCGGTGACTTATTGGGACTATCTCGGGTGGAAGGACATTTTCGGAAAGAAGGAATTCACCGACCGGCAGGTGACCTATGAGCCCGCACTCGGCCAATCCGGCCCTTTCACGCCGCAGATGGTGGTCAACGGCCACCAGTCGACCGTCGGCTATGATCTCAACCAGATCCGGCGCCTGATCGCGTCCGAGCCCGCACTGTCCGGCCCCGGGATCGCGCTCTCCCGGAACGTGGCTGTCATCGACGCTGCGAAGGGCCGGAGCGCTCCGGCCGACGTCTGGCTCGTCCGCTACGCTCCGGGCACCGTGCAGGTTCCGGTCGCCAGAGGCGAGAACGCTGGCGAGACATTGCCGCACGCTCATGTCGTGCACGAGTTGACGCGTCTCGGCACCTGGGACGGCAAGATGGTGAAGCTGCCGATCCCGGCTACGGCCGGCGACCTCAAGAGCGCCGTCATCGTCCAGGAGCCGAGGGGCGGCAGGATTCTCGCGGCAACGACCGATTGAAAACCGCCTCGCTGTCAGATCTTCCCGCGGTCGACTATCAATCGATCCGCTCGAGATCCCGCGCAAAGCGCTGCCAGTTGCCGACATATTTCTTTGCCGACTGGGTGATCCTGGCGATCGCGTCGTCGTCCAGCGTGCGGATCGCCTTGGCGGGTGAGCCGACGATGAGGGAATTGTCGGGGAATTCCTTGCCTTCGGTGATGAGCGCATTTGCGCCGACGAGGCAGTTGTTTCCGATCCTGGCGCCGTTCAGGATCGTGGCGCCCATGCCGATGAGGGTGTTGTTGCCGATCGTGCAGCCGTGGATGATGGCGTGGTGGCCGATGGTGCAGTGATCGCCGATCGTGGTGGGGAAGCCGGGGTCGGTGTGGACCATGACGCCTTCCTGCAGGTTGGTGGCCTTGCCGATGACGATGGGTTCGTTGTCGCCGCGCAGGACGGCACCGAACCAGATGCCGACCTCTTCGGCGAGCTCCACATGGCCGATCACATGCGCTTCGGGGGCGATCCAGAACGTGCCGTGCGGCGGCAGTTTCGGGTGCTGGCCTCCGAGCGCATAGATTGCCATGTCTTCCTCCTCAGACCACGTTCAGCGAGAGCGTCGCGATGCCATCGACGCCGCAGGAAATGCTGTCGCCCTTGTTGATGGCAGCGACACCGGCTGGCGTGCCGGTCATGATGATATCGCCGGGCGCCAGAACGAAGAGTTTCGAAAGCTCTGCAATGATTTCCGGGACTTTCCAGATCATCTGGTTTAAGTCGCCATCCTGTTTGCGGACGCCGTTGACATCAAGCCAGACGCGGCCATTTACGGGATGTCCGAGGCGGCTCGCGGGGACGAGCGGCGAGACCGGGGCGGAATGTTCGAAGGCCTTGGCGAGCTCCCACGGGCGGCCGAGTTTCTTGGCCTCGGCCTGCAGGTCGCGGCGGGTGAAATCGATCCCGACGCYGTAGCCATAGATGCAGTCGAGCGCTTTTTCCGAGGGTATATCGGCACCGCCGGCCTTCAGCGCCAGCACGCATTCGACCTCGAAATGCACGTCATTCGACAGCGGCGGATAGGGGAAATCCTTGCCGGAGAATAGGTTGTCAGCGTTCTTCTGGAAGAAGAAGGGCGGCTCGCGGTTCGGGTCATGGCCCATTTCGATGGCGTGATCGGCATAGTTGCGGCCGACGCAATAGACGCGGCGGACCGGAAAGGCCTCGGCGCTGCCTTCGACGGGCAGGAGAACAGGCTGCGGGAGTGGAATGACGGTGGCGGGAAGGGACATGATGGGACTTCTTGGCTGATTGATCTGGGCGAGTCTGGAGATATCGTAAAGCATGTCGCGCAAAACTGCGCGGCGGTTTTGCGATAACGACATGCGCAAGACGAAGAACTAGAGCGCGGCAGGCGGATATGAAAGATCGCGACGCGCTTTCAAGTGCAAAAGGCGCGGAAGGAGCCACCTTTGTTCTGACCGGAAACCGCTGCGCGCTTTGGCTTGAATCGCTCTAGGGGGCCGCGATGTCCTGTGCGAGGCTGCCGCGCACCAATGCGTAATAGGCCGAAAGCTCAGGAATGGCCTTCGGCAGGGTGTCGAAGGCGGGGTCGGAGATGCTGAGCGTGCCCGCGTATTTTGCATCCAGGAAGGCGTTATGCTCAGGGAGCGCCGCGCGGTGCGAGCCGTAGAGCACGGTGAAGACGGGCGAGGGCACCGTGCGGCCCTTGACGATGATGCGGTCGAGCTCGACCACGGCGTAATGTTCGGCCACAAGGCGGGCGGTTTCCTCGCCGAGCAGCAGGGCGACGCCATAATTCTTCGAGGCGCCTTCCAGGCGTGAGGCGAGATTGACGCTGTCGCCGAGGCAGGAATAGTCGAAGCGCCGGGTCGAGCCCATATTGCCGACGATGCATTCGCCGGTATTGATGCCGACGCCCATTTTCAGGATATGCAGCGGCCGGCCGGTGGCGGCCACTTCCCGCTCCAGCTCGCGGTTCAGCGTGCCGATCGCATCCTGCATGGCGATCGAGGCCTTGACCGCATGCAGGGCATGGTCGGGGTCGTCGAGCGGCGCATTCCAGAAGGCCATGATGCAATCGCCCATATATTTGTCGATCGTGCCGCCATGGTCCATGACGACATCCGAGAGCGGTGTCAGCAGGCGATTAATCAGCGTTGTCAGCTGCTCGGGATCGTCCTTCATCGTTTCGGCAATGGTGGTGAAGCCGCGTACGTCGGAAAACAGGACGGTCAGGGTTCGCCGCTCGCCGCCGAGCTTCAGCTGCGAGGGATCGTTGGAGAGGCGCCTGACGAGATCGGGCGAGATATATTGGGCAAAGGCGAGCGTGATCTGGCGCTTCTGGTGGCGCTCCTGCGCATAGTCGAAGGCTGCCTGGCCGAAGGCGACGGCGATGAAGGCGACGGTCGGCCCGAGCGGCGAGACGAAGACATGGGTGAAGCGGATGCCGGCATAGCTTGCCGCGGCGAAGACAAGGACGGCGGCGGCGGTCGCGACCAGCGTGCGCCAGCTCGTGGCCTTCCAGACCGTCGCGGCGGCGAGCACGACGGCAACGAGGATGCAGATCGCAACGACCGGCAGGCCGGCTTCATTGATGGCGAGGCCATGGACGATATTGTCGTAGATGGTGGCCTGCACCTCGACGCCGGAGATCAGCTTGCCGGTGTGGACGGTGTAGGGCGTGGCATAGGCATCGACACCGCCCTGGTCGATCTCGGGCGCATTCTGCAGGCTGAGGCCGACCAGCACGACGCGATCCTTGAAGATATCGGGCGGCAGGAAATTCTTCGGGTCGAGCGCCTGATAATAGGAAACGGTGGGATAGGAGCGGGCCGGGCCGAGGGACTGGACGAGCGCGCCTGCCGGCAGATGCGGCGCCTTCATGCCCGCAGCCTTTGCAAGCTCCATGGCAAAGCCATCCTCATAGGATGGAATGTTGCGGAAGATGCCATCGCCACTCAGCGCGATCGAGGCGATGCCGGTGCGCGCGCCGGCTTCCGTCATCTGCGGCAGCGGCGTGGTGCGCACCAGCTGATCGGCCTGCGGCGCCTCGATCAACGTTTCGTCGCCGGCAAGCACGATGTCCGGGCCGACGGCGGAGGCTATCGCCTGATCGTTTTCAGCCGTCGAAGGCTCGGCCATGATGATATCGAGCGCGATGGCCTTTGCGCCGGCGGCGCGCAACTGCTTGACGAGCTCGGCATGGAGGCTGCGCGGCCAGGGCCACTGGGCGTTGATATCGGCAAGCGCCGGCTCGTCGATCGCCACGATGATCGGGCCGCCGGCCGGCGGCGAGGGATCGTCGATCGTGGAGAGATAGTCGAAGGTGCGCAGTTCCGTCAGCGCCCAGGCGGGCAGCCGGGAGATCAGCGAAATCGTGACCAGCGTGACCAGCGCAAGCACGAGAAGACGGATGCCGCGGCTGGAGAAGGGCCAGCCGGGCGGGCGCTGTTGCCGGCCTGTGTCGATGGCGCGCTCTGCCTGAAGCCGTTGCAGGGCGGTCGGGCGCGCCATCATCAGAAGCGGATCTTCAGGCTGCCCTTGAAGGCGCGGCCCCAGCCGGGTACGCCCGGTGTCACCTCGAAGTCATCATCGAGAAGGTTATAGGCGGCGGCTTCGAGCGCGATGCGCTTGTCGAAGGGCTCCCAGATCAGATGCGCGTCGAGGCTCCAGTAATCGTCGAGCTTGGTGCCGAAGCGGTCACCGTCACGCTCGCCGATATAATTTGCGGCAACCATCGCCTTGACCTTGGCCTCATTGACCCAAGTCAACGCAATCTGGCCCGAGTTCTGCGGTATGAAGGGGAGAGAACCGCCGTAATTCGGCTCCAGCGGATCCTCGTTTTCCGAATCCATATAAGCGTAGGTCGCAGACAGGCCGAAACCGTTGCCAAGCGCCACGTTGGCTGTGACGGCGGCGCGATCGATGCTGCCGCGCGAGATTGGCAGCGTCGTATCCGAGGGAAGCGAGATCAACGGAAGATCGATCGAGAAATCATGCAGTTCCTGATGCTGGTACTCGACCGAGGTGAAGAAACGGTCGGTCCATTCGGCATCCCATTGCAGGGCGACCGTATCCGTATAGCCTTGCGGATTGGCGGAAAACTGGTTGGCTTGCAGGCCAAGTATGCCGATCGGGGCGAGCGTCGGCACGGCGGTGTCGAAGCTCTGGCGCATAAAGGCCGCGCGTAGCCAGTGGTTCTGGACCGGCGCCCAGGCAAGACCGAAGCGTGGCTCCAGCCGGCTGACGTCGACACCATCTCCTTCCAGGCGGGTGCCGAACAAGGCGTATTCGCCTTTCAGATCAGGCGTGATTTCATGCAGGACGTCGATATAGGCTCGGGCGATGTCGACGGTGTTCTCATTGTGCTCCGTGGGAGCCGAGGTTCCCAGCAGTGTCGCGTCAACCGTGCTACTGACGTCGAGCCAGCCGCCTTCGATACCATAGCGCAATGTCAAAGGCCCGGCACCGATGGAATGGCTCAATGCACCGATATAGGTGTTGGATTCAGCCTCCTGGGTCGCGTCGGTAAAGGGAATGATGAAGGGAGCCCCTATCCCGAACAGCGGGTCCAGATCGACATCGAGCGCGGTGCTCGTATTCGACTTGCTTCCCGAATAAAGCAGCGCTCCATTCAGGATGTTTTCATAGGCAAACGTGTGGCTCCAGCCGATACCGGCATTCGTGATTTCGCTGACAGTGTCCTGGGCTGTGTAGAGAGGCAGAGGGAAGGGGACGCCGAAAACGAGGTCCGTGAACGCGGTGTTTTCCGACAACGCGTTCAGCGCTCCATCGTTCTTGCCGTGATTGACGAAGGCCACTACGCGATCGTCTGGCGTGACGGTTGCGGTCAGGTAACCGTTGGCGGTCAGCAGTTTGTTATCCGTCTGGACGCCGCCCAGACTCTGATAGTCGCGATTAAGCGCCAGTTCTTCCCAGGTCAGGTTGCCGTAGAAGCTGATCGGGATGGTCGTGTTCGAATAGCCCTGGATGTCGGCTTCGCCGGTGCGTCGCGTGTGGCCATCGACGCTATTAATGCCGCCGCCGATCGAGCCTTCAATGAAGGGTACGTCGAACAGCGTTGCCGCGCGTGAACGGCCGGACAGCATGTGCGGAGAGAGCAGCAGGCCCTGGATGAAGGATGAGTAGCTCGACGCATTGTTCCGGTTCAGGATGATGTTGTCATCGCTGAAGCTCGTCGCGTTGACGAAGGGGAAGATGCTGCCCTTGATCGACTGGTCGATATAGCTGCTGCCCTTGAACGGATCGAACACGGCATCGCCGTAGTAGCGGCCCCAGGCATCCAGACCCTGCAGGCGGAAGGCGTTGTTCAGCGTCGAGCCGGCGCTGGCATTGGCGCCGAGGCCGCTGAAATCGCCGCCGCGGGCGCGCGAGCGGCGCAGGAATTCCTGCGCGTTGGCGATGGCGCCATCGGCATTGTAATCGTCGATATCGACGGCGGTGCGGAAGGCGGAGATGACAGGATCGTTGTCATCCAGACGGTTGGCATTGTCGAGCGCCTGTTCGGAGGGGAGGCGATCGCCCTTTTCGTAATGGGCGGCGGCAAGCATCAGCTGCGATTGCGAGTGACCGGGATTGGCGGTGCTGGCGGCGAGCAGATCTTCCAACGCCTTGTCGCGCTCGCCGGTCTGCAGATAGTAGCGGCCGCGGGCGAGCAGGGCGATATCGAAGGACGGATCGAGGGCGATTGCGGTGTCGATCTCGCGCTTGGCCTCCTTCATGCGGGCCTGGTCGAGATAGAGGATCGCAAGGTTTGCATGCAGCAGCGGGTCCTGCGGGTCGAGCTCGATCGCCTTCTTGAAGGCTTCCTCCGCCTCGCCGTTGGCATCACGCGAACTCTGCAGCAGGCCGAGCGAATTGAGCGTGCCCGAGGCGCCGGGCGCAAGTTCGATCGCGCGGTTCAGGTCTGCGAGCGCGCCGTTGATATCGCTCTCATAGGCCGCCCTGTAACCGGCACGGGCGGCAAGGGCCATAGGATGATCGGGATCGAGCGACAGCGAGCGGTCGGCTGCTTCCTTCATCTGGGCGCGGTCGTCGATGAGTTGCGCCAGCTGGGCGCGGATTGCCGGCAGGGTCGGATCGTCGGGATAGCGCTGTTCCGCTTTCCGGATGATCTCGATCGCGGCGCGCGGGTTTTCCAGGAAGCCTGTCGTATAGGCCTGCATGATGGCCCCATAGGGACCGGTCGTGTTTGCCGGCGGCGGTTCGGAATGAGAGGGGTCGGCCAGCGAGCGGGCGAAATAGCCGCCATATTGCGCCATGTTGCGGCGTGTCGGGTCGAGATGCGGCAGCGCCCTGGCGAAAAGCTTTGCGGCGTCGTCATAGCGCTTTTCGGAGCCCGCAATGGTGGCATCGAGCAGGTCGACGCGCGCCTGCTGGGCCACCGACAGTTTGCGGCCGCGGATGTTCTGCAATGTTGCAGCTGCGGCCTGGCGACCATCGAAGGCGCTCTGCACTTCGGCGAGCTCCAGCCAGTCTTCCACAGAGCGGCGTTCGGGCGGCAGGGCGAGCAGCCTTCGGCGTTCCGTCGCCATGCGGTCGGCGCGCAGCGGTGAAGTCGGCATGAGGCCGAAACCGTCGCGCAGGTCGAGATAGAAGAGCATCTGCTCGCGGTCGTCAGGATTGACGCTGATGAGCTTGTGCGGCGCCTGGCCGATGGTGGCGACAGCGCCTTCGCCCTCGTTGACATCGACGCTGCCCTGCGGGTTGGTCAGCGAGACGCGGCCTTCGAGCACGATCATCGAGGTCTTGGCGCCTTCGACGGTCATCGTCCAGTCCGTGCCGCGGATAGCGGCGGCGGCGGCCGGGGTTTCGACGGTCAGGCCCTGGCCGCCGCGCTGGGCGCGGGCCCAGATGGTGCCGGATTGCAGGTTGAGGATCGTGTCGCCGGTCGCCGACATCTTCTTGACCTGCAGCGCGGAATTACGGCCAAGACGGATCTGCGTGTGGTCGGAAAAGAGGATGGCGAGCTGGCCCGTGGCGTTGGTGCGCAGCACGTCGCCATCGAGCAGATCCTGGTTGAGATCGACGACGCGCCAGTTGGTGACATCGACGAAACGCACTTCCTCGCCTGTCTTGCGGGCGATGACGGAGCCTGCAACCGGCGTCGAGCGCTGAATCGGTTCGGCCGCGACCGGAAATGAAAGTAACGTTGACATGAGCGCAAGAGACGTACTTGCGCACAGAACAGACCTCAGCCCCGACATTTCAGATACCCCCGCATCTTTTCCCCGTTTGGCCAAGTGCGGTGTAAAAGTCAAGTCGGGTGCACACGTGTTCTTGCTTTCGCAGTCAAGTGTATTATTAGGGAAACACTATTTCGGGGTGGGGTTTCCTTTGAGCGAGTTTGAAAATTTTGCGGAGCTGCCTTCCAGCTCTCCGTCCACGGACGATGTCGACTCGGAATATTTCGACCATATCAAGAAAATCAACGATATATTCTACGATCAGATCAAGATATCGGACCAGAAGGCTGCGTATATCTTTACTTTCATGCTCGCCTTTCTTGTGAGCTCCGTCGAAGTGAGGGCGGTCTTCACCTGGGCGCGCTATGCGCAGGGCACGCCGCAGGCCATTCTCTTCTCCGGGCTCCTGGCTGCGGCCTCGGTCTTTTCGATTCTGGCGGCGATCCTCGTCGTGCTGCCGCGGCGGCTCGACAAGTCCACCTCGATGTTCTGGGGCGCGTGGCCCAGGCATCGCGACGCCTTCTACGACGCGGCGAACCGGCGCGACGAGCGCTATCTCTTCGATCAATATGTAGAAAATGCCGATATTCTCTCGCACATCGCGCGCAGCAAATACCGCTTCGTAACGATTGCGTTTCGCGGCCTGATGGTGACGGTCGTGGCCTACGTGCTGCTCTTGGTGGCGGCTTGATGGGGCGGCTCGCAGCGTCATCTTGATGGTTACAATCGCCAGCAGGGTTTGCATGAGAAAGCTAGTCTTAGTTTTGAGTATGTTATCTGCCGTCACAGGCGAAAAGGCCGTGGCTGCACAAGTGCATATCCCGAAGGGCCAGTTGGAAGAGATGTTCACGAATATTCAGGCTCAGACGCCTTGGGATGTAAGAGGACGTATGCTTTGGGGATATTATTTCACCAGCCCCGATAGAGATGACCTGGAAAAAATCGGCGCCGAACTGGCAAGCAACGGATACAAGCTGGTTGCAATTCGCCGGCTGGAGGCGGAGGCACCGCACGCCGCCTCTGGCTGGCAGTTGCGTGTCGAACGCGTCGAACGTCAAACCGTCGATACTCTTGATGCCAGGAATACTCAGCTCGAAGGTTTGGCCACTGGCTACACGGATGTCATCTACGATGGAATGGACGTCGGGCCGGCCAATTAGGTCGTTTCCTGCAGGACCTGCAATCCAAGTTTTTGAATGGGCTGAACGTGAATTCAGCTCTTGGCAAAGTCCGCTGCTGTGAGGGGGACGGGTCTATAGCCGTTGACGTCGGCGATATCATATTCCTGGCCGAGTTCGGCCGCGACCAGGACATGACCGGATTTCGACATCAGCGCCGGGTCTCGCCAAAGGCCTGATATGACGTGGCCGATGAATTGCGGTGACTCGGAATTGGACAGGTCGAAATATTCGGCGTTCTGCATGACTGCTTCAGTGCGCACCAGCCCGGGATAGAGGGCGACAGCGGCGACATTGTGCGGGCGCAGATCATGGGCGAAGTCTGCGGCCATCTTGTCGGCAGCGGCCTTGGCCATGCCGTAGATCGCGTTGCCATCGTAGAATTGCGCTGCCCAGAAGGAAATATTGACGATCAGGCCGCGCTGCGCCTGGATCATGACGGGTGCTACCGCACGCGACATCAGGAAGGCCGCCCGCAATGCGGTGCCCATCATCGCGTCCCACCGCCAGAGGGGCTGCTCCCAGAAGGCGCGGGGCCAGGTAAAATCGCCGTCCTCGACCATGTTTTCATAGCCGGGCCATGCATTGTTCACGAGAATGTCCAGCCTGCTGCCGGCTTTGATTTCTTCGGCCACGCGCTCGGTCTCGGCGTCATTGCCGTGGTCGCAATTATGGAGGACCAGGCGTCCGGGCAGGTTCTCGGCCTCGACCGCGAGGCCCTCGAGCGAGCCTGCGCGTTTGCCAGCGCTTGCTTCCGCCTCCGAACGTGTCCTGCCGGTCACGTGGACCGTGGCGCCCTCGGCGAGCAAGGCAAGCGCAATCCCGCGGCCGACACCGCGGCTTGCGCCCGTTATCAACGCGACGACATCTTTCATGCTGGCTGGCCTCCCATATGTCGAGTATCAGAATGGCAGAACCATGCCAATGCGGCGGAGCGGATCGAGGCCCTTTTCGGCTTCAGAATCGAGGATGGCCCGCAGGCGCGGGGAGCATTCTTCCTTTTCGAGGAGCCGAAAGCCAAGTGATGCATAGAAAGGCGCGTTGAAGGGGGCGAGGCGGTCTGTCGTCAGCGTTGCCGCGGCAAGCTTTCGCAAACGGCCTTCTGCAAGAAGCGTTTCCATGAGCCTGCGGCCGAGGCCTTTTCTCTGGAAATCCGGATGAACGTCCATTTCGCCGATATGCAGGCAGCCTTCCGCGACATAGGCGCCGGCATAGCCGACGGGGACGTTATCCTGATCGCATGCGGCATAGAGGAGGGCGTGGTCGAGATAGTGCTGCAGTTCGGCGTCGCTGCTTGCTTCCGGCTCTCCGCTGACAGCACCTGTGGCGCGCAGCGTTTCGAAAGAGGCCAACTCTATCGATCGCAAGGTGTCGAAATCGTCCCGAGTTGCCTGTCTGATCCGCATGTCCGTTCCTGCCTGAGATCGGGCACCGGATTACGACAATTCCCGGGAAACGCCAATGGCATTGGGCATGACGGCTTGCGCCGGATGAAACGAGCGGCTGGCATTGTCCGGTCGGGTAGTCGCGGAAAATACCGGCGGCGACCGGTGGCCGCCGCCGGCAGGACTTAGCGCGTTGCCTTCAGCTGGAGGCGAGAGACGCCTGCGGCCACGTTGACGCCGGTTCCGGTTTCGCCGCTGAGCGGCTGCAATGCGAAATTCTTCGAACTGCCGCCCACAAGCGCGTTTGCTCCGAGACCGACGCCGACGGAAGCGCCGGCAGAGGCGCCGACATAGGTGCCAGCAAGAGCGCCGTCGCCGACGCGGGTGGGGGCGGTGTTGACGACGATCCAGCTGAGGTAGGATTTGCCGGTGACCCCGACATCAAGACCGAGCTTGCCGATCGTGCCGGAATAGTGCTCGATCTTGCCGGTGTTCTGCTTGAAGCTGCAATCGATCGCCTTGCTGGAGCCGATGATCATGCCGGCCCCGCCGGCAACGACGCAGGAGAGGGTGCCGAGACGTTGCTGCGGCTCATTTGCGACCTGCTGGGCGGCATGTTTCGGCTGCTTATGCTGGCTCGCGGCCTCAGCCACGGGGACAAAGCCGAGGGAAGCGGCGGCGACTGTTATCATGAGGGTTTTCATGAGCGGTTCCTTTCACCTTCCTTCGTGGGGGATCGTTATAAACGCGTTCAGCCGAACTTCGTTCAAACATGGAAGGGAAACGGACCGGTCCGTCCGCGCCTGGTTGCCTATGGCCGCAGCATGGTCCTGACCAGCCTCAGGCGCTGACGGCTTCCGTCGCACCCGAGAAATCGACAGCGGCGAAGGCTGCGGCGATCACTTCCGGGCCGGCATTCGGCTTTGCGGCATCTGTCGACAGGATCTGGCGGTAGCGGCGCGCGCCCGGCAGGCCGGTGAAGAGGCCCACCATGTGGCGGGCGACATGCTGCAGGCGGCCGCCCGAGGCGATATGGCCGGCAGCATAGGCCATCATGCGGTCGCGCAGCGCATTCCAGTCGGGCCCGGAGGCGGGGGCGCCGTAGAAGCGCTGGTCGACATCGGCGAGAATAGCGGCATTCTGATAGGCGGCGCGGCCGAGCATGACGCCATCGACATGGGCGAGGTGAGCTTCTGCCTCATCCAGCGTGTGGATGCCGCCGTTGATGCCGATGAAGACATCGGGGAAGCGCTGCTTCATGCGATAGACGATATCGTAATCGAGCGGCGGGATCTCGCGGTTTTCCTTGGGGCTCAGGCCCTTCAGCCAGGCCTTGCGGGCATGGATCCAGATGGCATCGGCGCCGGCATCGAGCACGCGGGTCATCAGCGCGGGCAGGGCCGCTTCCGGCTCCTGCTCATCGACGCCGATGCGGCATTTGACGGTGACCGGGACGTTTGCGACCTTCTTCATGGCGGCGACGCATTCGGCAACCGTTTCCGGCGTCAGCATCAGGCAGGCGCCGAACGTGCCGGACTGGACGCGATCCGAGGGGCAGCCGACATTGAGGTTGATCTCGTCATAACCATAGGGCTCGGCAATGCGCACGGCTTCTGCAAGCTTGGCCGGATCGGAGCCGCCGAGCTGCAGGGCTGCGGGATGTTCGGCCGCATCGAAGGAGAGCAGGCGCTGACGCGGGCCATGGATGATGGCGTCGGCGACGACCATTTCCGTATAGAGCAGGGCATTGCGGCTGATCTGGCGGTGGAAATAGCGGCAGTGGCGATCCGTCCAGTCGATCATGGGCGCAACCGCGAAAACCGGCGCCTTGAAATAGCGCTGAATGCCTTCGGATGCAGCCGTCTTTGCCGTGGTCATGATCTCAAGTCTTCTTTCGTCAGGTCGCGGGTCCCGTGGCCTTATCTCGTAGCGGAGGCCTTATCCTGCAAGCCCTTGCCGGTGATAGGCCGGAACCGGGCTTGGCAACGGGACGAGGGCTTATACATGAGAGATGGAGATAAAGCGAGATCGCGCATTCAAGGGTGTCTGCCGTCATTTGCCAGCAGGGTGCTCCCGCCCTTGACGCAGGTGCCGTTTTCCCGGAAGGCAGCGAAGGAAGGTCCCGATATTTCCCAATATAGGGATCACGCAAAGGAGTACTCAGCGTCATGACCGACGATAGCGCAGGGATCAAGGCATTGCTGGCGATGCCGAGGCGAGACAATAGCGCCTATCTGGAAACGCTCCGGCTGGTGAAGGAGGCGTTTGCCGAGGCCGAGGCGGAATTTGCCGGCAAGGTGATCGCGACGACAGACAGCGCCCGGGACGAAGCCGGCAACATCGTCATCATGACCGTGATCAGGCCGGCATAGGCAGGCAGCGCCCCGGTCATGGCCGCAAATCACCTTAAATAGAGGGCAATTGAACCAAAATCCTCCTGCCGCGTTTCTGCCACAAATAGGAGGATTCCGATGGACAACCTGCTTCTGATCGCCACGCTTTGCGGCCTGATGTCTTTCGCCATGGTGTGGCTGCAGACCAAAGAATAGTTTTTTCGCGTCAAAGACTTGGCGCTTTCCCATCTATTTGCCGGCACCGCTCTTCCCGCGCCGGAACCCTACCTTTTGTATTGCCCTGAAACGATCGTCTTGACTTCTCCGAAAATGAGAACAAAATGAGAACAAATAAACGTTCTCATCTATGTTCTGATGGAGAGTTCGATGGCAGCAAGCCCGAGTTATTCAGGAGCAGCAGACAAGGCCATGGCCTTTGCCGCGCAGCTGCGCGCAGACCGCGAGCGTCACGAAGCACGCAGGCGGGAAGAGCAACGCCGCATCGAGGCGATGCGGCCGATCAACAAGCATGTGCTGAAGGTGTTTGGCGGGCAGCAGCTGGCGCTGAAGCTGAATAGCTGAGGTGGACTGTCCTTCGGAGTGCCCGAACGGGCGGCCGGAATCTGCCGTTCGATATCATCTGTGGGGGGCTGACGCTGCGGGATGTGCAAGGCGCCGCCGCCGAGGCATCGCGCGCATTCCCCTGATATTTTTACCATTTTCCGAGTGGGCCGTGGACGGCCTGGAATTTCACACATAAAAGAATTGCAACTATTTGGGGTGGGGTTTCATGAAGAGATTATTGTCGCTGGTGGCTGCGATGGCGTTGCTTGGTTCGGGCGCAATCGCGCAAGGTGCCAAGGAAGATCCTGTGGATATGGTGATCCGATTGACCGGACGGACAGATCCTTATCTACAGGCCATTTATCGGGATCACAGGGATATCGTACTGGAAGTCTACGCTGAGCTGAGCCGTCAGCTATGGGTTGAACAAAAGAAAACCCTTGCGACGGTCATCGACAGGTATGGCACTCCGGCCCTCTCGCGCGCAGGCGACAGTGCCGTGATTGCAGTCATGGACAAGACGGCCGCGCTTACCGATATCGTGGCCGCCAAATATCCCGAAGGCTGCGAGTATTTCTTCACCGGCAATATGCCTGACTGGTATTCCGTTGTGGAAGTCAGAAACGGTCGGATGGATGATCGGCGAGCGAAAACCTATGCTTATGAGGATGGGAAATTCCGCGCTCCGGTTGCCTTGATGTCCGGCGAGGAGCAGTACTGGATCATGACGCGGTACCTGGGAATGACCGGGAGCGAGATAGACAAGGCGCTGAAAGCTCCTGCCGGGGTCAGCGACCAAGACATGTGCTCAATCGCAAAGAAACTCTATAACGTACGCGCTTTGCCGAAAGAGCTGCAGGGCGATTGGGGCAGGGCGTTGCTCTCGCTCGGTCCGTCCCCGGAGAAGCAAAAGCCTGCCGCAGATGCGAAGCCCGCATCCGACTCGGCTGCGCAGGAAAAGAAGGCTGGCTCCTTCGAAAAGGAGATGAAGGTCCTCGCCGGTATCAATCCTTTCGTTCACGCGGTCTTCATGGATCACGAAGCTGAAACGCGGCAGCTGTTTGCCAAGGTCGAAGCCTCGGGGGGCAAGATCGATCCGCGAGCGCAAGTAGCTGCCATGGTGGCGAAATACGGCAATCCTGCGCTGTCGCGGGCAAGCGATGCCATTGCTATCGATGTCTTGAAGAAGACAGCTGCGCTCAACGAGGCTCTCGCGCGATATTATCCGCAGGGCTGCAAGGATCTCATGAGTCTGCGGGTGTCTCAGTCCGCACAGGCTGTTCCCCAGATCAAGGAGAGCTATTGGCAAGTTATGGAAGCCAAGCGCCTGGCCTATGAGGACGGAAAGATGCGGGAGCCTGCGGCCGTTACGCTGACCGCTGAGGAGATCGTGCAGATGATCACGCAGCGCCTGGGCGTGACCACGGACGAATTGAACAAGCTGGCGAAACTCGCCGAACTCAGCGACGAAGAGGTTTGCTCGATAACGATGAGGCTCAACAGGATCGATCCCGTTCCGGAGGCGCAGCGCGGCAACTGGGCGAGGACTGCCATGTCGTGGAGCGGCTGAGTCTTGCCGCCCTGCGCCCGCCCTTCCGTTCGCAAGGGCGGGCGCATTGCGACATTTGACGCTTTCCGCCTTAGCGGTCCTGGAAGATCTTGATGACTCTCGGCGTCATGCGGTTGTTCGTGATGTCGACCGCATCCTGATAGGTTGCCCGGCCGGAGACCAGAGCTTTTTGCATGCGCGCGCAGCCGACCCGAGGCGCATCCTTATCCGAGACGTTCATGAGAACGGCGCCGTCGTGAAGCGTGCTCTTGTCGAGCCTGCTCAGACGCTGGACGCAATTGTTAAGCGCCTCCGTCCTCAACCGAGGACTGCCTTGCAGCGCCGTAACAGTGGCTTGATATTCCTGCTGCGTCGGCGCGCAGCCTGCGAGCAGTCCAGCAATCAATGTTATTGCAATAGTGGCACGCATGATTATTCCTCAATTATGCTGCGGACAGTGTTTTTTTGCTGTGATTGGCGAGGCATCTCGAAGCGTCTGCCTCAACCGCCCCGGAAGATCTTGATCAGCTTCGGGGTGTAGCGGTGATTTTTGATGTCGAGCATATCCTGATAGGTTATGTCGCCGGAAACGATCGCATTTGTGTATCGGCCACAGGCAATCTTCGGAGCGTCCTTTTCTGCCACGTTCAGGAAGAGTGCGGCATTATGGCGGGCCTTCGTGTCGGATAAGCCGAGCTGCCTGATACACTCGTTCAAAAGCCCGTTTCTCTGACTCTCGCTGCCCCGCGCCACTCTGACAGCTGCATCATATTGTTTCTCGGTCGGCACACAGCCGGTGAGCAATCCGGTGGCAATCAATGTCAATGCAATATAGGCGCGCATGATTATCCCTCAATTATGCTGCTGACAGCCTCTTGTGCTGTGATTGGCGGGGTATCTTTATTTTGATTCTCGTGCTGCGGGAATTATGTTCTTCGAAATTTCTTATTTCTTCTAGAAATGGTTGAAAACATCACGAGTGGATGACGTATGTTTAGTAGCGAACGACAGGCGCTTCGCGGAAGCACCTTGGGGGATAAAGGGATGTATGCGCCGCTCAGCGAGCCGGTGACGTTCACAGCCGAGGGGACCAGCTTCCGTCGTTACCGCCCGGCCGCCCGGTATGCCTCTGCGCGTTGCTTTTCTCTTGCGGCCTTCACGACCAGCATAGCCGCCACGACCAGTCCAAGAACCATCACCACGCCAAGCACGAGCAAATTCGGCTCGGCCGGCAGCGCCGCGCCCGTGCCAGCGCCGCCCGATGCCGACACTGCGATTGCGGCGCCCGCCTTCTGCAGCGTACCCGCCGTCTTCTCCGCCTTGTCCGCCTCGTCCGCCAGCACGGCCTTGGCATCCACACCCGGCTGTCCACGGAGATACATCGCCACGGCTTTCGCCTCGATCTTCGCCACGCGTGCGCTCCAGCCCTTGCTGTAGGTCTTCCAGATCGCCAGGCTCTGCATGAAGCCCAGCCGCCTTGCGCAGAGCGCCTTGATTTCCTTCACGCCGGCAGTGGCTGCGTGCAGGCGGGTGATGGGGCCGGTTTTGCCGTCGGCGGGGGCGCCGATCACGGTCTGGGCGTCGCGGAGCGCCCGGGCGGGGCCGGAATTGACGGCGTAATCGAAGGTGGCGAGGTCGAAACCCGGGGGCAGGGTGTCGCCGCCGATCTGGTCCCAATATTTCGTCTTGTAGATGGGTCTGACGTCGTCGAGGGTGAGGTTGCGGATGTCGAGATTTGGGAAGGCGGCTGCGGAGATGCCGTATTTGGTGCCTTTCAGCGTGCCCTTGCCGATCCTGCCGCCGGTCCAGTTGCCGGGGTCGGCACGCTCGGTGGAGAGGCCGCCTTCGGATGCAAGCGTGATGGAGAGGCATTCGGGAAAATTTGCCGCGGTCATTTCACGTTCCTTTGTCGGTCGGATCGCGACAACCTTCCGACCGCAACAGTTGCGGCCGTGGCATGGTGACCGCAGGCGGAGCGGCCGGCAAATCAGGTGTTGAAGCGGCAATGCGGCGGCTCTTGCCGATGTGAGGAAGCGGGGCCGGATGCAGGGCCTGGCCGGCATCTTCGATGGCCGTTCGGGACGCGAGGATCGCGGCGCCTGCGATGTGGCTGAAGGGAAAAGAGTGGCCGCCGCCTCCGCTACAGGAAGGCGGAGTGGGGCGCGGCGGCCGGCCACTGAGGGGCCGACAAAACAACCCGAATTCCGGGCGGATCGTTCCTAATCATATTGGGCTAGCGAGGCGTTCGCCTTCTGCGGCAGAGCGGAAGGCGGGAGTTTCACACCACACGGCAGGGCTCAGAACACGTCGGCATAATTGTTGGCAGCGGCAAGTGCGACTTCCTTCAGGATCACCCCTTGGGCCACCATGCCGTTTGCAAACCGTACCAGGCGCACGTCGGGCATGGATTTCAGGCGCTGGGAGAAGGTGTTGACGGGCGGCAGGAAGTTTTCGCGGTAGCCCTGGTCGATCGCCCATTTGCGGAAATCCTCGAAGAGTTTGGCAGTGCGCAGCCAGCCGCCCGATGGCTCGATTTCCGCGGGTTCGATGCGGATATCGAACCATTCGTTGAGCGGGTCGAGCAGCAGCCAGGCGTTCAGCGCCTCCTTCGAGCTTGCGGGAATGGTGTAGTGGCCGTTGCGCTTCAGCCGCTGGGCGCCCGATACGGCAAGGCCGAGCAGCAGTTCCAGCTCTTCCCTTGCGATGCGCTCGGCAATATCGGGAATGACCTCATGCTCGGGAATGCTGCGATTGAACTGGATGACGACGAGGCGGCGGCGCAGGCCTCGATCTATGCCGCCATTGAAGCGGGGCAGGGTATTGGTCGTGAAGCAATGCAGCGCCCGGGGGATGAAACTTTCGACATCCTTGTAGAGGCTGCGGCCTTCGATCGGGTTGCCGGTGACGGCTGCCTTGAATTCCTCGCCCGATATGGCCGCAGCGCTCAACTCGTCTGCGACGTTCGCTGCCTTGCCGGCGAGATTGATGATGCGCTTTTCATCATTGAAGAAGGCGGGCGAAATGGAGGAGACGGCCCCTTCCGGCAGCAGCGCGCGAAAGAGCGAGGCGATGGTCGATTTGCCGTTGCTCGCGGTCTCGCCGAGCAGGATGAAGGCTTTCGGCTGGCGGATGCGGGTGGCGAGACCGAAGGCGGCCGCTCCCAGCATTTCGGCCACGAGGTCGATCTTGCCGGCGGCATCGGGATCACCCTGAAAGGCGCCGTGGAGCAGTTTGTGCAGGAGCGAGCCCTCGGGCGGATGGCTTTCGGTATGCAGGTTGTAATCCGCTGCGATCGTGAAGCGGAAGCGGTCATCCGGGTCGTGCGCGCGGCAGGTCACTTTGCCGGCTTCGTCGAGGGTGATGGTGCAGTTCAGCGCGTTGACGCCGATGGCCGAATTGCCGAAGAAGCCGGCCTCGGTGGTGCGCGTGCCGAATTCGTTGACGATGCCGTCGATCATGTGCCGGCCGAGCTTCAGCGGCTTTTCCTTCGGGCCGATACCGATGGCATCGAAGGCATGCATGGCAAGGCGGATCTTCTGTTCGGAGATGGAGCGCCAGGCGGAGGGGCCATAGGCCCAGAACCTGCCGTCGGCGCGCACGATCCGCCCGCCGCAGGCTTTCGCCAGATGTTCGTTGAAGATGCGCGCCAGCCAGACTTCGGAGCCGAAAGGCTGGCTCGGAAACCATTCCGGCATGCTGTCTATGCCATCGGCGCCCGCGGGCGGGGCCTTCGGTGCGCTCTGCTCCGGTTCTTCTGTCGCCGGCGGCGGCTCGACCGGCGCGGCCAGGTGGCGGCGGATTGTGGCGCGCATGAAGGCATCGAGATCGAGGCGCGTCCAGCCGGCATCGACGGCATCGGCGCTGTCCCAGCCGCGGCAGGGAAGACGGCCCGCCTGCCACTCGGCATAGGTGAAATGGCCGAGATCGGAGGCTGCTCCGGCATCGGTAAGACCCGTCAGCCGGACGCGCGCGCCGAGGCTCAAGAGGATGGCGGCGATCTCGTCTGCCGTCGAAAGGCCGGGCGCATCGAAATCCGGCCAGATCACCACATCGCGGCCCGATAGCGGCGACCAGTCCGTATGTTTGACGCCCTGCGTGCCGCCAGCCCAGGAAAGAACGGTGCGGCCGGATTTCTTCGCCAGCCGGTCGCGGCATTTCTCGCCCTCGACGACGATCACCTGCTTTGTCTTGCCGAGCGTTTCGAGGCCGTAGAGCGGGCGCGGCCTGGGAAAGGGGTAGCGGCACCAGGTCTCCTTGCCGTCCGGCAGGCGGACGAACATGACCATCGGCGTTTCCTTGCCCTCGTCGGGCAGGTCATGGCGCAGCACATAGCCGATCAGGGCGCCATCGGCCTGCCGATAGGGAAAGACCATGGAGGGAGCGAAGGCGCCCCATTCGGAGCGGTCGCCCTTGCGCTTGGGGTTGTAGAGGCGGATGCGGACGCCGGGTGTGACCGGCTCGGAGGGAGGCAGAAGCGGCGTGATGCCTTCATAGGGATCGCGCACCTGCTGCGCGCGCGGGACTATGTTCGGCCTGATATTCCCGGCGCCATCGAAGCGGCTGCCGCCGTCGAGAAGGCGGATGGCTTCCGCGAGATCGACGCCCTTGATCTGTCGCACGAAATCGAGCACATCGCCGCCGGCGCCGCAGCCGAAACAATGGAAGCGCTCGATGCCGTCCTGCCCCCTGAAGATGGTGAAGGAGGGCGTTTCCTCGGCATGGAAGGGGCAGCAGGCGATATGCTCATGCCCGTTCCTCTGCAGCCTGCAGCCATAGCGCGCCGCCGTCTCAGACAGCGACACATCGCGGCGAAGCCGTTCGAGATCTGCAGGCATGTTGCGGCTCTTGCAAGGAATGTTGTCGTTATCGCAACATGGCCGGCGCGGTGCGGGCGGCGGCCATGGTCATTTCGCGCTTTCGGGGATTGTCGGGCGGGCGGCTTATCGCGAGGAGGAATTGGGAAACTTGCCTTCCAGCACCAGCCGGTAACCGCGGCGATAGCCGACATTGGCAATGCCGATGCCGGAGCCTTCGAGCTTCTGGCGCAGGTGGCAAAGGGCGACCTTGAAGGCGAGATACATCTTGTCCGGCGAAGGGCCGCCATCGGGATCGTCGATATACATGGCGGTGAAGATGCGCTCGGTGATGACGGGCATGCCCTTGCCCTTCCAGACCGCATGGAAGATGCGGCCTTCCATCGGCGTCAGGCCGAAGTGATCGATGACGATCTCGGGCTGGGGCGTGGTGACCGGCTGCTTGCAGCAGGGGCAGAGCAGCGGCCGGGTTATTGTAAGCGGGGCGGGGCCCGCCGATGGGGTCGGGCGTGTGGTGATCGTCTGCATATGGAGCCTCACTGGATCTGGAATTCTTGTGACAATGCGAATTGGTGCCGGATGTGGCAGCGCCTAAGAGGCCATCACCATCGCCCGGATGCGGTCTTCGAAGAGGGCAAGGCGGCGCAGCCGGTTGGCGAGATGCACGAGGTCGTCGACATCTTTGCGATCGATGGAAAGCAGCGTTTCGGCGGCGACCGCCCCGCCGCGCATGACGCAGCGCCCGACGAGCGCATCGATCAGCTCCGACTGCGCCAGCATGGAGAGCGGTTCCCTACGCATCCTCTTCCTCCGGCATGAGGTCGGCGAGCGTGAGCGAAACGCCAAGGCGCCTTGCCGCCTGCAGAAGCATCAGCTGGTCGCGACCATTGATGAGGCCGCGCTCATCCCTCAGCGCCCGTGAAATCTTGGAGCGATGGCGCTTGAGCTCGGCTGCAAGCCCGCTCGGCGTCAGCGCCAGTTTGGCGGCAACCTTCTGCCAGGGCGTCCGGGCCTTTGCCATGCTGATCTTCCTCCTGCCATGCGGCTCTTGTTGTTGTGGTTGAGATTATGTTGTCGAAATCACAACGTCAATCCGGAGTAGGAAAAAATACCTATCTTTTATTTTTGACGCCTGGAATGCCGTTTCCCACCGAAATTTCGGTCGATACTGCAACTTGAGCAGATCAACCATGTCAAAGGTTGACGCTAAAAAGCCCGGTGCGGTTGCTTGCATATCGTTGCGTTTTTTGCAACAAATAAGCAACGCTGCATATTGTATGGGGACGCTGAATGGCTGAGATCGATGGCAGCTGGTTTCACAGCCAGCTTGATGACAGGGGGCAATCGCTGCGCTCGCTCGCCCGCCATCTCGGCAAGGATGCGTCTGCCGTTTCCCGCACTTTCTCGGGCAAGCGCCGCATGACGATGGAGGAGGCGGCCGAGATCGCCGGCTTCCTTGGCGTAGCCGTGACCGAGGTCATGCACCACGCAGGAATTACACGCGAAGGCGAGGGGCTGGGGCCGAAGATCCTGCTCTCGGCCGTGATCGGCGAGGATGGCGAAGTCCGTTCGCTCGCCGAGCCGCAGCCCTTGCCGCAGGCCGTGCTCGACAAGGCGCAGCTTTCGATCGGCGCCAGCCGCAACCGGCGGATCATCGCCGCTGAGGTGCGGGCCTCCTCCGGTCCGCTGTCGATCTGGGACGACGCGGTGCTGCTCTTTGTGCCGGCCGACGGCATCGAGCCCGGCGCAATCGGCGCGCTTTCGATCTGCGGTCTTGCCGGCGGCAGGCAGATGCTTGCCAGGCTCGACCGCGCCCGCAAGACCGGCGAGGCGAGGGTGGTTTTTCCTGATGGCGGGACCGGGGAGGCGGTGCTCACGACGGCGACGCCGGTGCTGGCGGTGGTGCCCTAGGGGATATGATGGCAGACGGACCCTGGAGTGAGGAAGAGAATGCGCTGATCGTTGCGGATTATTTCGCAATGCTTGCCGACGACCTTGTCGGCCAGCCCTACAACAAGGCGGAGCACAACAGGCAGTTGCAGGCGCGGATCGGCCGGACGCGGACATCGATCGAATTCAAGCACCAGAATATCAGCGCCGTGCTGAAGGGGCTCGGCGAGGACTGGATCAACGGTTACAAGCCGGCCTTCAATTTCCAGATGTCGCTAGTGGACGCCGTCATGCGCTGGCTTTCGCAGAATGAGGGCTGGGTGAGACGGGCTCCCGGCGCGCCGGCGCTATCCGGGCTGCGTGAGCAAACTGCACTCTGGGTGGGGCCGCCGCCGACGCTTTCCAACGAGGCTCCGCCGCAGGAGCTGGAGCAGATGCAATTCATTGCCCGCAAGTTCGATGTCGCCGGCCGCGACGAGCGCAATCGCAATCTCGGAAAGGCAGGCGAAGAGCGGGTGTTGGCGCATGAGCGCGCGATGCTCGTCAGCGCCGGCCGGGAGGATCTCGCCCGCAAAATCCGCTGGATATCGGAGGAAGAAGGCGATGGTGCCGGCTTCGACATTGCCAGCTTCGAGCCGGGCGGCCGCCCGCGCCGCATCGAGGTGAAGACGACGAATGGCTGGGAGCGCACGCCTTTCCACATTTCGCGCAACGAACTGGCGGCGGCCGAGGAATGGCGCAGCGAATGGTGCCTGCTGCGCCTCTGGAATTTCTCACGTGATGCGAAGGCCTTCGAGCTGCGCCCGCCGCTGGAGGCGCACGTCTCGCTGACGGCGATGTCGTTTCAGGCGAGTTTCCTCTGAGCTGCCGCTGCCGCAATCCACGCTCAAAAACCTCCCTTGGAAATAATCCGCCCAGCGCTAATTCCTGCTTGAGGAATGGCCGTTCATCAGCCCAGGCGTCAGCTGTCGATGCATCTGCATCCAGCCATCTGCCTGTGGCGGGTGCAGACACGAGCGGCCGCGAAGGCGGGTTGGATAGGTACCGAGTCAAATGGCTCCGGTCGGGCGGGAATGGCAGAGAACGAAAGCGAACATCACTACCGGGTTCTCTTCGATTCCATCGATGATGGTTTCTGCACAATCAAGCTGTTGTTCGACGAAGAGGGGCGGGCGCGGGACTATCGCTTCCTGCTCCTCAACCCGGCCTTCGAGCGGCAGACGGGGCTGACGGGCGCGGCCGGGCGGACGATGCGGGAGCTTGCGCCCGACCACGAGGAATTTTGGTTCGATGTTTACGGCAAGGTTGCGCTGACGGGCGAGCCCGTCCGCTTCGAGCATCAGGCCGATGCGCTCGGCGGGCGCTGGTTCGAGGTCTATGCCTTCCGCATCGGTGCTGCCGAAGAGCGGCAGGTCGCCATCATCTTCCGCGACATCAAGGAGAAGAAGCAGGCGGAAGAAGCATTGCGCGAAAGCGAGGTGCAATACCGGGCGCTGTTTGATTCCATCGACGAGGGCGCCTGCATCATCGAGCGGCTGCCTGTCGGCGCCGATGGGCTGCGCGATTATCGCTATATCGTCATGAACAAGGCGATGCAGACGATGTTCGGCATCGCCGATCTCAGCGGCCGCACGATCCGCGAATTCTTCCCCGACGAGGTGGAGGACTGGTACGACGATTACGACCGGGTGCTGGAGACGGGCGAGCCCATCCGCTTCGAGCGGGAGTCCGAACCGCAGGCGATGGTGCTGGAAATGTTCGTCTCGCGCCTCAGCCAGAAACCGCCGCGGCTCTTGACAGTGATGCAGGACATCACCCAGCGGCGGCGGGCGGAGGAAGCGATGCGCCGCAGCGAGGAGCGCACCCGCGCGCTGATCAATGCCACCTCCGATGCCGTCTACCGCATGAGCCCGGACTGGCAGGAAATGCGCCAGCTCGATGGCCGCGGCTCCGATGTGGAGGGCCCCACGGTGCGCTGGATCGAAGATTATCTCTTTCCCGAGGACCGGTCGCGGCTGCGCTTAGCGGTTGCCCATGCCATCCGCGAAAAGCGGCCCTTCGAGCTTGAACATCGCGTGCGCCGGGCCGATGGCGAGGAGGGCTGGACCTTCTCGCGCGCCATCCCGATCTTCGACGACAAGGGCGAGATCGCCGAATGGTTCGGCATGGCCGCCGATGTGACCGAGCGGGTGAACGCCCGCCAGCGCCAGCAGATGCTGAACCACGAGCTTGGTCACCGGCTGAAGAACGTACTGAGCCTCGTGCAATCAATCGCCAACCAGACCTTTCGCCAGGCCGACAATCTCACCGAGGCGGCCGAGACCTACAGCGCGCGACTCGTCTCGCTCGGGCGCGCGACCGATATCCTGACGGAGACGGCGTGGGCGGATGCGAGCCTGCGCAGCCTCGTCCAGGCATCCCTGATCTCGGTAGGCGATTTCAGCGAGCGCATCCGCATCTCCGGCCCCGATCTCGACCTTGCGCCGCAGCAGGCGCTGATGCTGACGCTGACCCTGCACGAGCTTGCGACGAATAGCTTGAAATATGGGTCGCTGAGCAGTGAGGCGGGGGTGGTGGATCTCGCATGGGGCGTGAGGAGGGATGACGGGGGCGAAGGGCAGTTCACGCTGGAATGGCGAGAGAGCGGCGGGCCTGAGATCAGCGCGCCGGCGCGGGACGGGTTCGGGACGCGGATGATCGGACGCTTGCTGCCGGCTTCGTTTCAGGGAAAGGCGGAGTTGAGCTATGCGGCGGCGGGGTTTGAGTTTCGGCTGGAGGCGCCGTTGGGAGAGGTGATCAAGGTTAGGGGGTGAGGGGGACCTCGGGAGGATTCAGTGCGAAGTTGTCATGACACATGCTCACGGGAGAGGTGGAAAGCTGCCAGTCCGTCCTTCTCCCCGTCATGCTAGCTTGGCTGTAAATATGGCGGGAGCAATGGCAACCTTTCTTGTCGAAACGTTTATCACCCAGGTTGAACAGGCTAAATCGGACGGAGTTTGAATACCGCGATATAGGCGCCTTTTCCGCCGGGAGTTGCAAGGTCCGCCCAACGACAATACTACTCCATCAACCATTGCGTCCCCACCCAATCTCCGCTACCAACGCCCCATCCACAAGGACCCGGTGAAACTCCGGGTGGCTCTTCTGGCCGCCGATCCGCCAGACAACACGTGAACGCAACCTTACCTCCCAGGACCGGTCCCTCCGGTCGTTGCCTTCAACTGTGAAAAATTCTCAGATGCGATCTCTTTCAAACTACCGGCTGGAGTGGTTCTCCAACATTCGTGCCGATATCCTCTCAGGTATTGTCGTGGCGCTTGCGCTGATACCGGAGGCCGTCGGTTTTTCTGTCATTGCCGGGGTCGATCCCAAAGTCGGGCTGTTTGCCTCCGTCGCCATTGCCTGTGTGACGGCGATTTGCGGCGGGCGGCCTGCGATGATTTCGGCGGCGACGGCTTCTACTGCGGTGCTTATGGGGCCGCTGGTGCGCGAGCATGGCATCCAGTATCTGTTCGCGGCGACCATTCTGATGGGCGTCCTGCAGATCATTGCCGGCATGCTGAAGCTCGGGCGGCTGATGCGATTCGTGTCGCGCTCGGTCATGACCGGCTTCGTCAATTCGCTGGCAATCCTGATCTTCGTGGCGCAGCTGCCGCAGCTGATCGGCGTGCCTGAGGTGACCTATCTGCTGATCGCCATTGCGCTTGGCGTGATCTATCTCTTTCCTTACGTGACCAAGGCCATTCCTTCGCCGCTGGTGGCGATCGTCGTCGTGACCTGCATCGCGCTCGGCTTCGGTATTCATGTGCATACGGTGGCCGATCTCGGCGAGATGCCGACGGCGTTGCCGCCGTTTGCCTTGCCCGCCGTGCCGCTGACATGGGAAACGTTTCGGATCATCTTTCCCTATTCGGTGGCGCTTGCTGCCGTCGGTCTGCTGGAGTCGCTTTTGACGGCGCAGATCGTCGACGATCTCACGGATACGCCGAGCAACAAGAGCCAGGAATGCATGGGGCAGGGTGCGGGCAATATCGTCTCGGCGCTCTTCGGCGGCATGGGTGGCTGCGCGATGATCGGCCAGTCGGTCATCAACGTGACCTCGGGCGGCCGCGGGCGTCTCTCTACCTTCGTGGCCGGCGCCTTCCTGCTGGTGCTGCTTTTGGTGCTCGACGATATACTTCGTATCGTGCCGGTCGCGGCTCTCGTTGCCGTCATGATCATGGTGTCGATCGGCACCTTCTCGTGGAAATCGATCGTCGATCTGAAACGGCATCCCGGCACATCCTCCATCGTCATGCTGGCGACGGTCGCGACCGTGCTTGCGACGCAGGATCTTTCCAAGGGCGTGGTGGTGGGCGTGCTCTTGTCCGGCATCTTCTTTGCCAGCAAGGTGGCACGGCTCTTCAGCGTTGCGAGGCGGGAGGACAGTCAGACCGGTATCGTGACCTATAGCGTCGAAGGGCAGGTCTTCTTCGCCTCGGCGGAAAGCTTCATCGGCGCTTTCGACTTTGGCGATGCCGGCAGCAAGGTCGTCATCGATGTCAGCGATGCGCATCTCTGGGACATCACCGCCGTCGGTGCGCTCGACAAGGTGGTCCTCAAGTTCCGCAAGGCGGGTGCCGATGTGCAGGTGCTTGGCTTCAACAAGGCGAGCGCCGACATGGTCGATCGTTTCGCGCTGCATGACAAGGATGAGCGGGCGGCAGCCAGCGCCTCGTTGCATTGATGCAGGAGTTTACAGGCCGGGGCAGTTTGCACCCGGCCTGTCATTCTTAGAGGTCGTACAGGCCTTGGCTCAGCGCTGCGGTAGGGTACCCAGGCTGAGGCCCACATTTCGCGATAGCAGAAGCCGGGGTCAGACATCCGCCCGGCGCACCGCTTGTCTGATGTTCAGGCGGCAGGCGTTGCGACAGCAGGCTCCGTCGCCATCGCCTTGCGCAGCTGCTCTTCCTGCTCCGGCGAGAGCGAGGAGCGCAGGATGGTGGCGTGTTCGCCCTTGAATTCGGCCAGCACCTTTTCGGGCTGCACCTTGCGCAAGAGCAGGAAGAGGGCGGAGCTGTTGACGGGGATCGTGTCGGCGAGCTTCTTGATGAGGTCGTCGTCGATGCCGTAATCGGTCATCGAGCCCGCAAGCGCGCCGGAGCCTGCGCCGAAGGCGCCGCCGAGGACCATGCCGGCGAGCGGATTGAGGAAGAGCAGGCCGACGAGCGAGCCCCAAAGCGCGCCGGAGAGGCCGCCGCGTGCGGCACCCGTGGCGGTAAGATTGACGCTCTGCTTGAGGCGCACCTTGCCGGCGGGATCGCGAACGGCGACGACGGCGTCTTCGAGATCGACGAGATATTCCTTCTCAAGCTGGACGAGCCTGTTGAGCACGGCATCCGCCTTGTCGGCGGTATCGAAACCAAGCACCACGAGTTCTGACATGGCTTTCCCTCCTGTTGAATTTACACATGCGGCAGATAGGCGTCGGCGGCGCTCTGTCCAGAAGGCGGCCGCCATTTGCTTTCGCTAGCACTCGCATGTGAGAGGGCGATGAAGGGGATCGCCTGCGGGCGTCAATTGAACGCGCGCACCTCGACCGGCGCGCGGCAGGCGATGTCGGCCTTGCGGCCCCAGGCGAGGGCCTGTTCCATGTCCGCGCATTCCAGCACCCAGAAGCCGCCGATATGTTCCTTGGTTTCGAGATAGGGACCGTCGGTGACGAGCAGCTTGCCGTCGGGTGCGGTGCGCACCGACATTGCCTTGCTGACCGCTTGCAGGCCGCCGACGAAGGTCCTGATGCCGGCGGCCACCATCTCCTCGTTCAGCACGTCGATATCGCGGCGCAGCGCATCATCTTCCGCGCAGGGGGCGTAATCGTCGGGGAGGTGGATGGCGACCAGATATTGCGGCATCTTGTTTCTCCAGGGGTGGTGACAGCCGGGCGGCCGGGCTGCATTCATCTTACAGACGAATGTGCGGCATGGAATTCGACAGATCGTTTCAGAGATTTTGGTTCCTGCCGATGGATCGGCTATAGGAATCCTGCTTCCGGATTCTGGCCGGCGGCGGCGCCCGCTGCCGTAAAACCCTCGCGCAAAGGTCTTTTCATGCCGCTTCTCGATGCGAATTCAGCCTTTCCCGTCACCCATCCCGATGGCAGGGTTTCGAAGACGACGATGTATCTGAAGAATGTGATCGATCATCCGCGCATCGAGGTCGGCGATTACAGCTACTTCACGCATTACGGGAAGCTGGAGGAGACGGCCGAGATCCTGGCGCCCTATCTGGGGCCGGGCTGCCGGGAGCGGCTGGTGATCGGCAAGTTCGTGCAGATTGCCCGCGGCAGCTATTTCATCACCAGTTCGGCCAATCACCCTATGGGCGGCATCACCACCTATCCTTTCCGCATCTTCAAGCCGGAGACCTTCGGCTACAAGGACCTGCCGGTGAAGGATACCGTGGTCGAGCACGATGTCTGGATCGGCCATGACGCCGTCATCATGCCGGGTGTCAGGATCGGTGCCGGGGCGATCGTCGCCGCTTCCTCGGTCGTCACCCGCGATGTGCCTCCCTATGCGGTCGTCGGCGGAAATCCGGCGAGCATCATCCGCATGCGCTATCCCGTCGAGATCATCAGCGAGATCCTCGAACTTGCCTGGTGGGACTGGCCGATCGACAAGATCGAGGCCAATCTGCCGGCGCTGGAAAGCGGCGATCTCGCGGCGCTGAAACGGGCCTGATCACAGGCGCTCCCTGCGACTGCCGGAGCCCTTCCAATTGCTTCGGGTGGCGCTATCCTCGGCAAGGACTGGATATTGCAATCGGACATGATGGGAACAGATCGAGCCATGCCTCCATGCGACCGGACGCCAAGGGCGAAAACCGGTGCCAATCGCTTTCAGCCTGTGCCCGATAGCGGGGTGAGCGCATGCTGATGCCGGATGTTTCTCGCCGGCGACTGGGGTTTGCCGTCATCGCCTGCCTTGTCGGCGTTGCCGTATCCTGGGCGACATCGTCGCCGCTCGGGCTGATCGGTCCCGTCGCTGCCGTTTTTCTCTGTGTGCGGGGCGGTGCTGCGAAGTTCCTCTATGCGGTTCTGGCCGTGGCCGTTCTCGGCGCGCTGCTGGCAGCACTGTTCGATGCGGAGCTGCGCGAACCGGCTTTCACATGGGCGGCTTTCCTTGCGCTATCGCTGTCTCTCGGCCCGGTCGTTTCGGAAAACACGCCTGCAAAGCCCGATGCCGATGCGGTGCGGGCGGCCAAATCGGTCGAGCGGCTTACCGGCGTTGCCTGGGCCACCGATGCCGACGGTATTTTCCTCTATGTGACGCCGAGCGTGCTTGCCTTTCTCGGTCTCGGGCTCGACGATTTCAATGCCAATGATGACGGCAAGGGTTTTGGGTGGAGGCGGGCCATCCACCCTGATGATTACGAGGTTTCTGCAGCGCTGTGGCGGCGCTGCCTGCAGACGGGCGAGCATTACAGCGTCGACAACCGCATGCTGCGGCCGACCGGCGGCTATGGCTGGACACGCAGCACGGGTCAGCCGATGCGCGACGGCAATGGTGTCATCACCGGATGGTACGGCACCGTCATCGATGCCGAGAGCGCGGCCCTTGCCGGCGGCATTGCGGCCGATGCGCCCGATGGTTCTCCCGACGATATGACTGCGTTGCCGCCGATGGCCGACGTTCATCCGCATGACCGGGCAACGGTGGAGCAGGCGCGGGCGCGGGCTTTCTTCCACGGCATTCCCCAGGTCAGCAGCTACCGGAAGCTTCAGGCCGACGGCAGCTACCAGTGGGTGGAATTCCGAGTGGAGTCGAAATACGGCACCAGCGTCGAGGTCGATCCGGCGGTCGCACGGCAGGACGAGCGCTGGACGACGGCGAGCTCTCTCGGCGAGACCGGCGAGGCGGTGCGCGCCGCACTCGCCATCGAAAACCTCTATGGCGGCGCCTGGGCGATGGATGCTTCAGGCCAGTTCACCTATGCGACGCCGACCGCGCAGACCTCGATCGCCATGGCGCTCGAAGACCTGAACCTGCTTCTGGACGGCAAGCCTTTCATCGAGGGTGGACGGCAGGGCTGGCAGCGCGGCGTGCATCCCGATGACCGCGAGGAGGCGGGCGAGACGCTGCGCCATGCGCTGAGGACCGGCGAGCACTGGAATTTCGAATACCGGGTTCTGCGCGCCAATGGCGCCTATGTGTGGCACCGGGCGGCGGCGCGGCCAACACGGGACGGGCAGGGGCGCATTACCGGATGGTATGGCGTGACTGTCGATATCGACGCCTACAAGCGCACGGAGGCAGCACTGCGCGAACGCGAGCGGCAGCTGCAATTGCTTGTCGATACCGTGCCGGCGCTGATGTGGACCACTTCGGCCGAAGGACTGCCGACCTATGTCAACAAGCCCTTTACCGAGGTGACGGGCGCCACGCTTGAAGACATCACTGCGCAGGATGGATCGCCGTCGCTCAGCGTCATCCATCCCGATGACCGGGAGGCGGCGCGTCAGGCGGTACGCCACTCCTTCGCCACCGGTGAACCCTATGTCCAGCGATACCGCCAGGCCCGCGCCGACGGCAGCTACCGCTGGACCGAGACGCGGGCGGAACCGCTGCGCGACGCCTCCGGCGCCATCCTGCAATGGTATGGCGTCAGCACCGATATCCATGATCTGCTTGTCACCCAGGAGGCCCTTCGCGAGCAGGAGCGCTTCCTGCGCCAGCTGGTGGAAACCCTGCCGGCGATGATCGATTGCGCCACGCCCGATGGCGAACCGATCTTCCGCAGCCAGAGACTGCGGGATTTCCTCGGATACGATCTCGATGTGCTCGACGGGACGGGCAAATCCCGGCTGGCCGGCACGCTGGACGCCGGCGTGCATCCTGACGAACTCGCCGCCGTGAAGGAGAAATATGCCCATTCGCTGGCAACGGGCGAACCCTATGCCCGCAGGCATCGCCTCAGACGTTTCGATGGCGAATATCGCTGGGTGGAGACGCGCGCAGCACCAATGCGTGATGCCGAGGGGGCGATCGTGCAGTGGAATGTCGTCTGCCTCGATATAGACGGCGAGGTGCGGGCGCAGGAGAAGCTGCTTTCGGCGCAGGAGAGCCTGGCGCGGGCCAGCCAGGCCGCCAGCCTTGCGGAACTGTCCGCCTCCATCGCCCACGAGGTCAACCAGCCGCTCTCGGCGGTGATGAGCTCTTCCGACGCCTGCCGGCGCTGGCTGATGATGGATCCGCCGAATATCGAGCGGGCACAGAAAACGCTGGAGCRCATCATCGTCAGCGCGCATTCGGCAAGCGACGTCGTCACGCGCGTGCGCGCCCTGTTCAAGCGCGCCGAGGACAAACGGGATTGCGTGACACTCGGCCGTGTCATCACCGAGGTCGGCGATCTTCTCGCCGAGGAGGCGATGCGGCGCGGCGTTCGCATCGATATCGAAGGCGCGGATACCGTGCTCGGCGTGGCCTTCGACCGGGTGCAGATCCAGCAGGTCGTCATCAACCTCATGCGCAACGGCATGGATGCGATGGAGGCCGTTGCCGGTGACAGGGTGCTCGAAGTGCGCCTGCGCAAGGCGGACGGGATGATGCGCATCGAGGTCAGCGACCGGGGCGCGGGCATCGAATTTCCCGACAAGATATTCGAGCCGTTCTTTTCCACGAAAGAGCAGGGCATGGGCATGGGACTTGCGATCTGCCGCTCGATCGTCGAGGCGCATGGCGGGCAGCTGTGGGCGGAAGGCAACGAGCCGCACGGAACGCGGTTCGTGTTTACCTTGCCGGATGAGGGGGAGGTGTGAGGGTGGCGCTTCGAGCGTTCCGAACGAAGCACGAAACCGCTAGATCGCGCTCTACTAAAAAATTCACTTTCTTTCCGCTATATATGTGCACTATGACACCGTAGCGAGCCATACTGTTGGTGCGTGAACGTGTTGGACAAACTATGTCCGATTTGGAGAAGTCATCGTATGAAGCACGTATCGATCGTTGTGCGGGCGGAGTGGGATGAAGAGGCTTCCGTTTGGGTCGCCAGCAGCAGCGACATCGATGGACTGGCTGTTGAGGCTGATACTCTGGAAGCTCTCGAGCCCAAGGTCATCGCTGCCATAACGGATCTTTTCGAGCTGAACGGATTTACGTCTGACCTGCCGGAAATCCCTGTTCATATCATGGCAGAGCAGCTCGTTCGCATCCCCAATCCCAGCTATTGACTGCATGGCCGGCTATCTCAAGGAACTCAAAGAGTTATTGTCGAAAGCCGGCTGCACATATGTTCGGCCAGGAAAGGGCGATCATGAAATCTGGTTCAGTCCGATTTCAAATCGCCATTTCACCGTCGATCATGGGGTCAAATCCCGCCATACAGCCAATGAGACGCTGAAACAGGCAGGTCTTCCAAAAGCGTTCTGAAGCAGCCCTTTCATGGCTGCGGATGTGTGACCAAGCCTCAACCACATCAACCTGGCATCTCCTCCGTGATCACCTCGAAGCGCTTGAGCACCGCGGGGCCGAAGGCCGTCGACATGGCGACGTCGGTGGCGTCGCGGCCTGTCGCCATCAGGATGCGGCCGATGCGGGGCGTGTTGTGGCGGGCGTCGGCCGTGTACCAGCGGCCGCTGAGATAGACTTCGAACCAGGCGCTGAAATCCATAGGGTTCGGATCCCTGGGCACGCCGATATCGCCGAGATAGCCGGTGCAGTAGCGCGCCGGGATGTTCATGCAGCGGCAGAGCGTGATGGCGAGATGGGCGAAGTCGCGGCAGACACCTGTGCGGTCGGTATAGCCGCCGAAGGCGGTGCGCAGCGGATCGGCCTTCCGGTAGTCGAAGGCAATACGCTTGTGGGTGAAATCGAGGATCGCCCGGATGCGCGGCCAGCCGGGTGCTGTCTTGAAAAAGGTCTTCCAGGCGAAATCGGCGAGGCGATCCGTATCGCAATAGCGGCTGCCGAGCAGGTAGACGAGCACATCGTCAGGCAGATCGTCGATCGCGTGCTGAAGGGCGTCTTCGGGCACGGGATCGGGCAGACCGTTGTCATAGATTTCGAATTCGGTGGAGATGGTTGTCAGCCCCGGCGGCGCCGTGATGCGGCTGCAGGAATTGCCGAAACCATCCACATAGGACCAGGCCTCGATCGGCCGGTCGAAGGCCAGGGCCTGTTCCGTCAGCAGGTCTACGCGGCGGGAAGGGTGGATGTTGAGGACCAGCAGCATGGGCGTTTCGTGTTTGCAGTTATAGCCGATGTGAAAGCCTGCGCGGATCTTCATGGGGGCGTGGTCCCTTCGGTCGGATGAAATGTCCTGCAGGCGAATGCACGAGCGGGGAAGGCGTTCCGTCACCTGCCGCTTGCCGCATCGAATTCCTGTTCCGTCGTGACGTTGACCTGTACGCGCATGCTGTCGAAATCCTGCGATCCGCCGTCATAGCTGCCTGACAGCGGCACCGCTTGGCGCGGGTCGCGGGCCACACCGACGCGGATCAGGTCGCGGTTTCCGACGATGCCATTGGTGGGGTCGAACTCCACCCAGCCCGCACCCGGCAGATAGACCTGGCACCAGGCATGGGTCGCGCCGCCGCCTGTTGTGATGGAGCCATCGCGATCGGGCACATAGACATAGCCGGTGACGAAACGGGCGGCGAAGCCGAGGGAGCGGGTCGCCTCCATCATCAGCAACGCGAAATCGCGGCAGGTGCCGCTGCGCAGGAGCAATGTCTCGCCGGGCGTCTGCGTGCCGTGCTCGAAGCGCCTGACATAGTTGAAGCTCTCATGGATTGCATAACAGAGTGTCATCAGGATGTGGCCGGTGCGCGGCTGATGAACAAGCGGCACGAATTGGCGCGCCCATTTGCCGACCTCGTCTCCGGCATCGGGATAGTGCCTGACGATGGTCCGTTCGAGATCGATCGCCTCGTCCTCGTCATAGGCGAAGGGAAAGCGCAGCGCCTTGCGATCGATCTCCAGATCGAGCGGAACCTGCGCCGTATGGTCGAGGCGGATGACGGTTTCGAAGCGCAGCTCGGCGGCGGCCGACGCGATATCGACGAGTGCGATGCAATTGCCGAAGACATCGTGGATCCAGCGCACGGAAGCAGGCCGAGGAGAGACATTGAGGCTGCAGCCCAAAAGCGTCTGGTCGAAGCTGTCGCGCGGGCGAAACATCAGCCGGTGCTGGCCGAAATGCACCGGCTTTTTGTAATGGTAGGATGTGATATGGCGGACGGAGAAGATCGTCATCCTGCCTCCCTGATTATACGAGGCGGCACTCGAATGATCGCGGTGACATAACCGCTGTGCCCGTTACTTCTCCCTGCGCGAAAGCGGATAGGCGGGCGCTTCGTAGAGCATGCGGATCTGCCTTTCATCGAAGCGGGCTTCGTTCACTTCCAGCACGCAGCCGCGCAATTGCGAGCCGGGCATGTCTTCCATGGCAAAACGCACCGCTTCGGCGGCGGTTTCGAAGCGTTTGTAGCGCGGGGCACGCGTGCCGCGCAGGGTCTTGCCGCTGTAGAGGCCGGCTTGCATCGTATAGTCGAATTCTGCCACGTGGATGGTCCTTGCTCGTTCCTGGCATGGACAAGCCATTCCAGGGTCTTCCAGCTTTTCAGATTTTCGGAGGCCGCGGTTTCAGGATGAAGCGGCGGGCAGGCCCGCTCGCGTCTTCTGGCGCTGACGGCGCTCGTCCTGCCTGGTTTCGCGCTGTCTCAGGCGCAGTCGCCTGCGGACATCCTGAAGCTTTTCGGCATCGGAAGCCTTGTCTGGCTGCGGCGGGCGGAAGAGATGTTCCGCTGCGCGCTTGCGGGTGGTCATCTTGATATCCTTCGGGACGATGGGCGTGGCGACCAAAGGGCCGCCGCGCCGGAGCGGGCGGGCGCTATTTCTTCTTGTCGCCGCCCGCGTTGCTGCTCGCCATCTTGACCTGCGTGCCGGGTGCGGCGGCAGGGGAGGCTGAGGCAGATCGGTCTTTCTTCGGCTTGCGGGTTTCCTTGTTGCTGCGCACTTGGCCCTTGGCCATGGTTTCCTCCTGGTGTGGTGATGCGGGGCAGTTCAGATATTGCAGCCCGCTGCCCGCCGGCAGCGCGATAGCCGCAATATCAAAGGGGCCGGGGGCCGGGGCCGGAACGTTCGTCGAGAAAGGCCGCCAGTGTGGAAAGAGGCAATTGTCCTGCGGCGTAGACGCGCCGCCTATGTGTTCCCCGGCGGGTCTGCGCTTCGCCGCTGAAATCGGGAAAGGCCACGAAACTTCCGATCGCTTCCGAAAGATTACCCGGGTTCCTGGCGGTGTCTGTGGCGCGATCGAGAATCCCGAGCGCCACGTTCTCACGATAGGCGAATGCGCCGGTTCGGATGAGATTGCGCGACAGGCTTGATGGATAAAAGTCGGAAGACATGACGTCCCCCTTTCGTTGGGGCCAGGGCTTGCGCCCCGAACCGGCAGGGCCCTTGAAGTGGCTGCCAGCGTTCGAATGCTGCGCCTATTCCGTGCTTTACGCAAGGGCGTTCTCGCGAGACGAGGGCCATGGCACCTGCCGCCGCGTAAACTTTTCGAATATTGCACCGACAGCCGAAGTCGTTAGTCTGACGGTCGCTATTTCAGATATGGAAATCGAAGATGAGTATGGCTGTTTTGACGACCTATGTTCTCGTCGTGCTCGGGCTGATGGTGATTCCCGGGCCTGCGACGCTGCTGGTTCTCGCCCGCTCGGTGAGCGGCGGCAGGCGGGCCGGCATCGCAACGGGGCTCGGCATCGGGGTCGGCGATCTCATCCATTCCACCATGGCGACTTTCGGCCTTTCGGCCTTGCTTGCGACTTCGGCGCTCGCCTTCGAGGTCGTCAAATATATCGGCGTGGCCTATCTCATCTATCTCGGATACCGGGCCTTCATCGAAAAGTCCGGCAATCTCGATATGGCGGCGGCGCCTGAGATCAGCCCCGGCAAGGCTTTCCGTCAGGGGATCTTCACAGAGATCCTGAACCCGAAGACGGCGCTCTTCTTCCTCGCCTTCCTGCCGCAATTCATCCATCCCGAAAGCGGATCGGTGATCGGGCAATTCGCGCTGCTCGGCATCATCTTTGTGGCGCTCAGCATCTGCGTGACTTCAGCACTCGCGATCAGTGCCGGTTCGGTGCGCGGCTGGCTCAACAGGAACCGGACGATCGGCCGCTGGCAGGGGAAGGTGATCGGCTCGATCTACATGGCGCTCGGCGTGCGGCTGGCATTTCAGCAGCAGTAAACGGACTGATGCTCGTTCATATTGGCGGAGGGCACAACCACTGGTATCGTGACTGGGGAGCCCGTATCGGGGGATGCGGCGCGAGGGTGCGAACGGGGGCACCATGGACAGCCTGACTGCCAGCAAAAACGGCGAGGAAGCATATAAGCTGCTTGAGGCGGGGAATTATGAGCAGTCCCTGGCGATCTATCTTGAGCTGCTGGCTGAAGGATATGGTCCGTGCTCCTCGCACATTGCCTATGCCTACGACAACATGCAGCCGCGAGACGTGCAAAAAGCCAAACACTATTATAGGCTTGCGGTGGAGGAAGGCGATGCCTTCGGCATGTATGGGCTTGCCGGGTTGCTGGCGGAAGAAGGCAATTTCGCCGATGCGGCTCCTTTGTATGATCGGGCGGCCAAGAGTGGCGAGACGGATTGCTACTACCCTCTTTACATGGCCCTCAAGAGGCTGGGTGCGATTTCGGATGCGAACGCGGCTCTCGATGCCGCGGCGGCACACGGAAGCCCCTTTGCCATCCGAAACCAGAGTTTCCGTAGGCTCTCCGGCAGAGACGGGTTCCGGAACATTTTTCGGGGCGCCGCCCAATATGTCCGAAATCTTCCTGCTCTGATTCGGGCGGCGAACGAGCTCTACGTACGCCGCCACAGGGGCGGATGATTGAAGGCGGCTAGCGCTTGATCGCAGCCAGTTGCCGAAAGATCCTTGCGACCTCCATCGGTGTCATATCAACTTCCTTCAGCCGAACTTGACGAGGTTGAGGGCCGGCAGCGGGCCGCCGGGGAATTGCGTCAGGCTGGCGCCGATCTTGAGCGGGCCGAGGTCGACGCCGGCAAAGCCGAGGCGCGTGATGATTTCGGCGACTTCCGCCTTCGCCTTGATATCATCGCCCGAGTAGAAGAGCACGCGGCTGCCGCCTTCGGCGTGCGGGTCGGCGGAGACGAGATTGGCGAAGAGGTGGTTGAAGGCCTTGACGAGACGGGCGCCGGGCACGAGGCCGGCGACGATCTCGCTCGACAGCCGGCCGCCGAGCTCGGCCGGCTTGAAGAGAGGCGCTTCGATCGGGTTATTGGCATCGATGACGATGCGGCCGGCCCAATCCGGCAGGCCGGACAGCGCTGCCGGCAGCTTCGACCAGGGCACGGCGATGAGGACGATATCGGCCTTGGCTGCCTCCTCGATCGTGCCCGCTGTGATATGCGGAGCGAGCTCGGCGGTGAGGTCCCCGAGCGTTTCAGGGCCGCGGCTATTGGCGATGGTGGCGGAGATGCCACTGCGGGCGAGGGCGCGGGCGAAGGCTGCACCGATATTGCCGGCGCCGATGATGCCGATGGACATGGCAAGTTTCCTTTCTGCGTGTCGTGTTCGTTTCGATGAAGGCAATATCGCGATCTCATTCCTGTTTGATTAGAGGGGAGTGGGTGGTATCAGTTTCAAGTTTTCCTTGAAGGTGATGCGGGGCCTGCGGGATGGAGAGTTTGGCAAATCTGGAATCCTTCGTGCGCAGCGCTGAACTTGGCGGCTTTTCGGCGGCCGCACGTCGTCTCGGCCTGACGCCAGCCGCCGTCAGCCGCAATGTGGCGGCGCTCGAGGCCAATCTGAAACTCCGGCTCTTCCATCGCAGCACGCGCAGCCTGACGCTGACGGAGGCGGGCGAGCGCTTTCTCCTCTCCGTACGCGATCATCTGGAGGGGTTGCAGGGGGCGATTGCCGGGATCTCCAACGAGCATGCGGAGCCGGCGGGCGTGCTGAAGGTCAGCCTGCCGCCGGGTTTCGGCACGGGCTATATCCTGCCGATGCTGCCCGGTTTCATGAAGCGTTATCCGCTGGTGCAGCCGGAATGGATGTTCGAGAACCGGCCGGTCGATCTCATCGCCGAAGGTTACGATGCGGCCGTCGGCGGTGGCTTCGAGCTCGCTTCGGGCGTGGTGGCGCGCACGCTGGCGCCGGCCCATCTCGTGGCGGTGGCGTCACCGGCCTATATGGCCGGCCGCCGGCCGCCGGTCGATCCGGCCGGGCTCTCAGCATTTGACGGTATCGTCATGAAATCATTGAGCACCGGGCGCCTGACGCAACGGCAGATGCGCAATGCCGCCGGCGAGGAGCAGTCCGCCGATCTGCCGGCCAGGATCGTCGTCAACGATCCGACGGCGATGTGTGCCGCCGCCCTTCTCGGGCTTGGGGTGACTGTCATCGCCAAGCCCGATGCGCTGCCTTATCTCGACAGCGGCGAGCTGATCCGCCTCTTGCCTTCCTGGTATGTGGATGCCGGGCCGATCTCGATCTATTACGCTAGCCGGACGCTGCTGCCGCTGAAGACGCGGGCCTTCGTCGATTTTGTCACCGAAGGTTTTCAGCGTCAGAGGCTGGCCGAACGCTTTGCCGGCAGTATCGGTTGATCCTGGCTGTCCGGCCGGTAACCGAGCACGAAGGCGATGACCTTCGCGGAGGACATTTCACAGGGCTTCAGCGTGCTGCCGCTCTCCGCCAGCAGGTAGAGATTGAAGCTGACGATATCGGTTCCGGCGAGATCCTCGGCATAGAGCCAGATGCGTTTGCCGTCGGGCGAGCGCTTCACGGTGGCGCCCCAGCGGCGGTTCTCGAAGGCACCTTCGCTATAGCCCTCGGGGATGAGGGCAAGGGCGTGGGTGAAGCTGTCGTCTGCTGGGTTCATCGTGTTTGACGGCCGATCCATGATCAGACCTCTTCCTCTATGCCCCTGTCGGGCCAGACGTGGAGCGCCGCCTGTCGAAGAACGGCCACCGCACGGGCGGCGGCGTCGAAATCCATATCGAGCGCTTCGGCCGCATATCGGATTTCGTTGTCGTCACGAAGCCGGTTCAGTACCCATGCCATGAATCTCGCTATATCCTTGCCGTAGGCTCCCTCCGCTGCTTTGACCGCAGCGTCGGGAATAGCCTGATATGTCTCTACGAGACGTCCGAGGTCGAGGGCATCACGATAGGCGACAGYCCTGTCCTGGCAGCGATCGGCATTGGCAAGGAGTTT
Source organism: Rhizobium sp. 05N49 (assembly GCF_056396805.1). Taxonomy (NCBI): domain Bacteria; kingdom Pseudomonadati; phylum Pseudomonadota; class Alphaproteobacteria; order Hyphomicrobiales; family Rhizobiaceae; genus Rhizobium; species Rhizobium sp. 05N49. The sequence continues at coordinate 112,762 of NZ_JBFTME010000001.1, read as the reverse complement.
TTCGGCAAACATCGACTCGGGCAGCAACGCCGGCACCTTCAGGTCAGGGTCGTAGGCGCCTCTCAGTTCGATGCGCGGTTCGTTGACGATCTCGAACCTGATGGGCTGTCCATGAAGTCCCACGATCATCCTGATGCCATATGCATCTGCCCGCACCTCGCGCAGCGTCTGAACGGGTTCGGGAAACACGGCGCGGACGCCATGCTCGAAGAAGCCTTCCCTGAGCTTTCTGTATCCCTCGCGGCTGGCGCAAAGAAAGTCCAGGTCGAGCGACTTCCTGTATTCGCCGAGTTTGAGGACGATCGCGGTTCCGCCACCGAACCAGCATTCGCAGTCGAGCAGAAACCTGCTGTCCATGCGCTCAAGCATTTCCGCGATTATCTGATGTTCAGGTCGGACGAAGTGCATTCCAGTCTCCCGATGCGCCGATCGTCACGATAGAAAGTTCGGAAGCATCGGTAAATCTGCTAAACCAACATGAGGCCGTGACCATATTCTTCAGTGAGCTCCTTGATCAGAAGCGTTTCACGAGGGGTCAGGTTCTCACGATCGACGAAACGCCAGTTCCGTTCATACAAGGCAAAGGCGTCGGCGGCGGCAATGGGATGCGCGGGATCCCGGTTCCATACGAGCATTTTCAGCTCGGGGAATTCGGCAGGAACGATCTGGTTTCCAAAATGCGTCATGATGCCTTTATTGCGCGCGGCTTCCAACGCACAGCCGCTGCGCGCTTTTCTGGAACAGCTTTAAGATAGCCCGGCAGCGCCTTGTTATCAATCTGCTGCCAGCGCTTGTCGCCTCCCTCAATGCCCCGTCAGCACCAGCGTCTGCACCGGCAGCAGCATGGCCTGCATACGCAGGATCATGGCATGCACCACGCCGACCGTATCGATGACATGCAGGCCGATCGATTTGAGGGTGCCGATATTGGGGTCGGCCAGCGCATCGTGGTTGTTGGTATAGGCATTGGCGATGCAGCTGCCGCCGGGCGGCACGCCGTCGAGGCCGCCGGGGAAGAGGGGCTGCAGGAAGACGGTCAGCGTGCCGGGCTGTGTCAGTTGCGCAACGTCGAGGAGCTGGTCGGTCGGGCGCAGCTGGCCGGCGGCGATCACGTCCTGCACCTCGGTGACGACGAGCGGGATGATGGTGAAGGGTTTGCCGACGCAGGTGGCTTCGGCCACCATGCCGGGCTTCATGACCTGCGCCTCGATCTGGCCGAAGCCGGCAACCAGCGTGCCGCGGCCGGCCGTTTCAGGCACAAGGATGCCGGCCGGGCGCAACATGGTGTTCAGCACATCACCCTTGCGCAGCGTGAACTGCTGGACCGTGCCGGCGACACCGGCCTTGACGACCGTCTTGTCGAGCTCCACCTGAGCCTGGTTGAGTGCTGCATCGGCGCTCGCCTTCTGTGCCGGCAGGAGCACCTTGAGCTTGGTCTGCAGCGTCTCCTTGTTGGCATAGGCGGCGCTGACCATGCCGCGCTGGCTTTCCACGGTATTGGTGAGCCGATCTACCTCGCGGCGGGCAACGGCATCGTTCTTCAGGAGCTGGGTCTTCATCTGCAGCTCGTCGATCGAGACCTGCAGGGCGCCTTCCGCCTGCCGGATCACGCCGTCGGCACTGGCAAGCTCGCTCTCGGCGACCTTGGTTTCAGCCTCGACCTCGGCGATCTGCTTGTGCGCCACATCGAGGGCTGCCTTCTGGGCGGAATCGTCGAGCCGGAAGAGCGGCGCGCCGGCCTCCACCTTCTGGTTGAGGCCAACATAGACTTCGTCGACCCGGCCAATGGTTTCCGGCAGGATGGTGACGGTACGGAAGACGGCGGTGACGCTCTTCGTCGCCGGGTGGAAATAGAAGATCATGGTGATCAGCGAGATGGTGAGCAGCAGGCAGGCGGTAATGCCCCAGCGCAGCTCGTACCACATGCTGTAGAGGGTGATCTCGCGGCCGATGCGCTTGTCCTGGACATAACGGCGGAAGAGATAGTCGGGGAGGATGGTCAGCATCGAGCAAAGCATCAGTTCGAGCATGGTCAGATACCCCTTTCGTGCGGGCCGGTCCCTATCGCATTTTCGGCAGGTTGCTGTGCGTTCGTCTGGCCGGATGGCTGCGGATGGGAGGCAGCCGGCACTGGGGCAATCGGGGCGCCCGCGGTCGGGGTTTTGGCGCTTGGGGTTGCAACGATCGGGGCTGCGGTGGCCGGTGCAGGGTTGACTGGCGCGGAGTGGACTGGTGCAGGGTTGACTGGTGCGGGGGCGGGCGGCTCGTGGGCCGTCGGCGAATGGGCGACTGGCGCCGCCGCGCTGTCGATCTCAGCGGGATCGCGGTTGGCGAGCCGCGCCATCGACCGCGCGATCGAATAGATCGGCGTCGAGAAATCCGGAATGCGGATGAACGCAAGCAGCAGACCGATGATCCAGTAGATGTGGTTGTGCGTGARGARCGATATCAGCGCCAGTACCGCGACGATCTCCATCTGCACCTTGTTCGTCTTGTGCGCGATGCGCTCGGGAACGGCATGGAGCTGGAAATACAGGTTGCCGATGACGAGAACGACCGCCAGCAGAAACACGATGACGATAATGAAGAGAATGTCGGTCTGCCCAGGCGCGGTGATGAAACCGGGCACATGGTTGGTGAGAGCGTCATGATAGGGTTGCGGTGCTGCCGCATCCTCAGCCGCTGCATTTTGAGCGGCCAGAAGCGCCGTTATGGCCGCCGTGCCAACGGCGGTCCTGCGGCTGCTGCACCGCCTTGTGGTATTGCCTTGAAGCCCCATGCCAATATCCCCCTCGGACGGCATTTTAGTCTCGTCTCAATTTTAAGCCCTTTGTGCGCGGCGCGAAAGTACGTAACGGTACTATCGGCGTAAATTCGGGGGCGCCGGGCGGCGTCTGCGCGGACAGGCAAGCGGAGACTGGAGCTATCGGCGTCTGGCAGCCGAGAACCGGGTTTTCTGTCGTGCCGAAACCGACCAAGGAGTGGCGCCCGATCAACCTTTCAGTGAAGGTCTCGCCACGCTGCCGGGGTAAGCCCTTCCCATGCGCGGAAGGCCCGATAGAACGAGCTCGTGTCCTGAAAGCCCAGCAGAAAGGCGATCTCGTCGATGCCGTTCTGTCCGTCGGAGAGCAGCTGGCGGCCGAGTTCGCGCCGCGCCTCGTCCAGCAGGCCGCGATAGCTCGTGCCCTGTTCGGTGATGCGGCGCTGCAGGGTGCGCTCGCTCATGCCCATTTCGCGGGCCACATCGGCAATATCGGGCTTGCCGCTGGCGATGCGGCGCTTGATCAGGATCTTCACCTGATCGGTCAGCGAGGATTGCGCTTCGATCTCGCTAAGCGATGCGGCAAGGGACGGGTCGAGGATCGCAAGCAATTCGGGGTTATATCCTGCGAAAGGCAGGTCCAGGTCGGCGCGATCCAGCACCAGCGCATTCTGCGCGCAGCCGGTACGAACAGGGGCATCGAAATAGGAACGGTGCGCCTCGGTCACGGTCCCGGTCCTGGTCATCTCGACCCGGATCGGCGTGAGGTGCCGCCCCGTTCCCCGCCGTCCGAGCTCGAGGATTGCCGCAAAGGTGACGTCGGCTGCCGCATCCGGTTCGGCGTCATCGGTATGAAGCCAGCGCACCGCGACCCGGCATTCACTCCCGCTCTCGGCTGCGGTCAGTTCCTCCGGGGTGCAGAGCCGCTTGAACCGCGCCAGCCGGTGCAGCCCATCGCGGTAATCGCGCGCGAAGAAGGCCGACATCGTGGAGGGCGGGTGCAGCGAGGTGTCGGTCTCGGCGGTCATCCTGAGGCCGATCGCGGGATCTTGCGAAAGTGTCTCGACCGCACGCCACAGCGCAAAATACTGTGCGGTGGACAGCCATGTCTCGGGCGCTATGTGCAGTGTCGCCGGCAGCCTGGCCTGCCGCAGCAGGGCCGGGGCGGGCAGGCCCATGCGCTCTGCCGCCCGCCAGAAGGCCTGCGGCAGCCGGCACCTGTCGCCTGCGTCCCTGGTCATCGCTGCATCCTCCGCCTGGCCGTCACATCTGGCTCTTGATCAGCCGGTCGAAGACGCGGTCGCCCAGCCACTTGCGCACCCAGATCATCATCCTTGCGTATTTGCCCGCTGCGTAGCGGGTTTTGGGCCGGGCCGACAGGAGGGCTTTGCCGACGACATCGGCGATGACCTTGGGATCGGTACCCTGGCCCCGGCCATAGCTCCTGTCGATGGAGGCGGCCACGCGCTGCGCGAGCTTGCCGTAGGGACCGGTGCCGGACCGTTCGAGGATGCCTCCGGACGCTGCATCGCCAAAGCCCGTCTCGATAAGCCCCGGCTCGATCACGATGACGCGGATGCCGAAGGGTTCGAGCTCGAGCCGCAGACTGTCCGACCAGCCCTCCAGCGCATGTTTGGTGGCGTGATACCAGGCGCCGAGCACCGTATAGATCTTGCCGCCCATCGAGGTGATGTTGACGATCGTGCCTGCGCCGCGCGCCCGCATCGCCGGGAGCAGAAGCTGGGTCAGGCGCGCGGGGCCGAAGACATTGACCTCGAACTGGTAGCGCGCCTCATCGAGCGGGATCTCCTCGACAGGGCCGTAGAGACCGAAGCCGGCATTGTTGACCAGCACATCGACACCACCAGATTTCTCGGTGATGGTGCGCACCGCGGCCACGATGTCGTCTTCCTTCGAAATATCCATCCGCAGCGGTATTGCGCCAAGCGCTGCCAGGTCGGCCATCTTCTCGACGCTGCGGGCGGCGACATAGACTAGATAGCCGTCAGCGATCAGGCGYCCGGCGATGGTTTTTCCCATGCCGGATGACGCGCCGGTGACTAGAGCCGTGGGTTGGGATTTGCTATTCATGAATGCACCTTTTGCTCTTGCATGGAACGCAAGGTAACGGGCGCATCATGCCAGATCAGTTGCGCACGACGCCAGAGATATTGCGAAAGGCGCCAATTCTCCGATATTCACAGCGACATCGCGGCTGACGGCGGCACTCGACGCCGACGATCTCGTCGCGGCATCAAAAATCGTCCGTGCAGGGGCGAACCCCGAGCTTCATCAGAAGTTTGCGGTCACCTATCGGCAGGTGATCGTGAAGCTGGCGGGGTAGGCTTCCTGTTGCCGACTGCCGGAAGAGCGGAGCGCCGGCTTTGGCGCGGGTTCAATCTGTCGGCAAGGCCTTTGCCGCCAACTCAATGTCATCCTCGGGCCTGTCCCTGATATCAAACGGCAGCAGATATCAGGGACGGGCCCGAGCATGACGGCGGAGAGGTTGGCGGCGCTGCCCTATTGGTCAGTTCGACTTCTTGGCGTCGACTTCCTTGTAGGCTGCGTCGAGGAAGCTGGTATCGATCCACTTGTCGTAGTCGACGGAGCCCTTGAGCAGCTTGGCATCGGCCATGAACTGTTCCTCGCTCTTCAGCGAGGCGAGCGCTTCCGGGGTGATCTTCGGATCCTGGTAGAAGACATTGTCCTTGTAGGTCTCGCGGACCGACTTTTCCGAGGACTTGGTTTCGTCGACGAAGATCCTGATCGTGTCTTCCGGGTGGGCGTCGGCCCAGCGGGCGGTTTCAATGTCGACCTTCAGGAGGCGTTTGACGAGATCGGGGTATTTTCTAGCGAATTCGCCGTTGGCGGAGATGACGAAGGGGGCGGACCATTCCGGATGCGAGGAAGCGTCGAGGATGACGCGGGCCTGGCCGGTTTCGACGAGCTTGGCGGCGACATCGCCGCTTTCGACGACGGCATCGACATCGCCGCGCACCAGCGCCGGGCCTGAGGCATCGAAGGCGAGGTTGAGGGATTCCACATCGGTGAGAGACAGGCCAACGGACTTCAGCGCCTTGGCGAAAGTGGAGTGGCGCACGGTACCGGCGAGATAGGCGACCTTCTTGCCCTTGAGATCGGCGAGCGACTTGATCGGCGAATCCGCCTTGACGATGATCGCAGAGCCGTTGGCTTTTACATAGCTCGAAAGGCCGATGGCCTTCACGTCCGCGCCGGCAGCGGCGACGCGCAGCGCCGGGTTATTGCCGGTGTAGATGAATTCGACGGCGCCGGTGGCAAGCGCGGTGGTGGCTTCCGAGCCGCCATTGGTGAAGGCGATGAACTCGACCTTGATGCCGTCCTTTTCGAACTCCCTGGCGAGCGAGCCGCTATGGCGTTCGAGGATGAATTTCAGGTGGCCGGGAGCCGTGCTGCCGATGCGGATGATTTCGGGCTTGTCTTCGGCGAGAGCCGGGCCGGTGAGGGCGGCGCTGCCGAGGGCGAGGGCCGCGAGGCCTGATAGCAGCGTGCGGCGCAGGATCGATGGGTTGAAGCTTGTCATGTGATGTCCCCTTCAGAAACGGTATTCATTCAGTTGTGAGAGATTTCGGAGCTGCCCTTCCAGGCAGTCGCCCAGCGCTCGAACCAGACGAGCAGGTAGTTCACGAGCAGGCCGATCGCGGTCATGGTGATGATGCCGGCATACATGTCGGCTGTTTCCATCATCAGTTGCGACTGCTGGATCAGGAATCCGAGGCCGGATTTGGCGGCGAGCATTTCCGCGCCGATGACGGCGAAGATCGAGGATTTGACGGCAAGGCGCATGCCCGAGACGATCGAGGGAATGCTGGCCGGCAGGATGACCTTGCGGAACATGTCGAGATCGGACGTGCCCATGGAGCGGGCGGCTTTCAGGAGCAGCGGGTCGACCGACTTGACGCCCGAGATCGTGTTGATCAGCAGGAAAAAGACCGACGAATAGAAGCAGATGGCGATCTTCGATGCCTCGCCGATCCCGAGCAGCAGGATGAAAACAGGCAGAAGGGCGAATTGCGAGGTGTTGCGCAGCGTCTGGACGAGCAGGTCGGAGACCTTTTCGAAGAGCGTGTAGCGGCCCATCAGGAAGCCGAGCGGCACGGCGACGACAACGGCAAGAAGGAAGCCGATGGCGGCGCGCTCAAGGCTGATGCCGATATTGGCCGAGAGCGTGCCGTCGAGCAGCATCGCATACCAGGCTTCCAGCACTTCGCTCAGCGGCGGGAAGAAGATGCGGTTCAGCCAGCCGAGGCGCGGCGCGATCTCCCAAAGGCCGAAGAAGACGACCATGAGCGGCAGGCCATAGGTGGCGGCGCCGAATTCGATGCGGCGTTTGGCGCGCGGGGCGGCACGCTTTTGCCGGGCGGGAGAGAGCTCGGCGCCGAGGACGGTCTTGTCAGTAATATAGGCCATATCAGTTCTCCCGGTTTCAGTGGGCGTAAGCCGGTGAAAGCGCCCAATCTTTCTGCGCCTTGTTCACTTCGTCCCTAAGGGCTTCCCAGACGCGACCGCGATGGGCGTTGAACTCCGCACTTGCTCTGATGTCGCCATCGCGCGGGCGCGGCAGGTCGATATCGATGATTTCCTTCACCGTGCCGGGGCGCGCCGTCATGACGACGATGCGGTCGGCGAGGTAGATCGCCTCGTCGATCGAGTGGGTGACGAAGACGACGGTCGTGTTGATCTTCTCCCAGATGCGCAGAAGCTCGGTCTGCAGGATCTCGCGGGTCTGGGCATCGAGTGCGGCGAAGGGCTCGTCCATCAGCAGCACTTCGGGATCGGTCGCGAGCGCGCGGGCAATCGCCACGCGCTGCTGCATGCCGCCGGAGAGCTGGTTGGGGAAGCGATCCTCGAAGCCGGAGAGGCCGAAGAGGGAGAGGAAGTAACGGGCCTTTTCGGTGCGCTCGCGCTTGGGAACGCCGTGGACTTCAAGCGCATATTCGATATTGGCAAGGGCCGTGCGCCAGGGAAAGAGCGCATATTGCTGGAATACGTAGCCGGTCTTCGGGTCCGGCTTGACGATGTGCTTGCCATCGATCCGGACGATGCCGTCGGAGGCTTCCGTGAGGCCGCCGATAATGTCGAGCAGCACGGATTTTCCGCTGCCGCTCGGGCCGACGAGGGTGATGAACTCGCCCCTGCGAATGGTGAGATCGATGCCGTTCAAGACCGTGACGCGGTCGGAGGGGCGGCCGTCGATCGTAATGGTCTGGCCGGGCTTCAGCTGGAAGGTCTTGCGGACATCGGTGACTGTGATGCGGTCCATGATATTTCCTTTCAGACCTGAGCTACGCGAATGCGGTGGGTGGGATCGAATTGCGATCCGCCCGGCTTGCCGCGCTTCCAGCCAAGTGCGCGGGAATAGCTGCCGAAGAGATCGCGCGCCTCGACCTCTTCTTCTGATATGGCGAGAGGACCGTCGGCGCGCTCGGCGACATAGAGCGCGTCGGTCGGACAGTAGATTTCGCAGAGGAAGCAGGTCTGGCAGTCATCCTGGCGGGCGATGACGGGTACGCCATCGGTGGCGTCAAAGACATTGGCGGGGCAGACCTTCACGCAGATATCGCATTCCACGCAGCGGCTTTCGGAGACGACTTCGATCATGATGCGATCTCCCGGCGGCTTTCTGCCTGTGCGCTGACCACGATGTCATTGACGCCGCGCACGGTGATGGAATGGGCGAAGGCCGGGTCGTTGCCTTTGAAGTCCGAGCGGCGGTGCATGCCGCGGCTTTCCTTGCGGGCGAGTGCGGAGGCGAGCGACCAGCGGCCGTGGGCAGCGATGGCGGCAGCCTCGCGCGCCTTCAGTCTGTCGAGGCCGGCGCCGGAGAGATGGTTTCTGACGTCCGACCAGAGCGTGTCGAGCTTGTCCTGGCTCGTCTGCAGGCGGCTGCCCTCGCGGAAATAATTCTTCTCCAGCGGCGTGACCTCGGCGCGCACGCTGTCGATGACATCCTTTGCCGTCAGCGTGTCCTTCACCGTGCCGCCGGGGCGGAGACCTGCCTGGCCGAGCGGGCTGGAATTGGAGCGGAAGGCCTTGTCGCCGCGGCGTTTGGCATGGCCGGCCGCACCCTGGCCGGACCACCAGCCGCTGGCGATTGCCCAGGATGAATTGGGGCCGCCGCCGCCTGATGTGGCGCCCGCCAAGGGCTCGCGGCTTGCGGCATCGCCGGCGACATAGAGGCCCTGCACATCGGTGCCGCAATCGGATGTCGCGATGCGGATGCCGCCGGTGCCGCGCACGGTCCCTTCGGCGCGGAAGGTGACGCGGAACATCTGAGCGAAGGGATCGACCGGCGTGCGGTCATAGGGCACGAAACAGTTCGGCTGGCCGCGACGCAGCCAGTCCTGCAGGGCGGGCTCGGCCTGATCGAGCACGGCATAGACGGGGGCTTCGATCATGGCTCTGGCGATTTCCTTCTCGCGCTCGCCGATGCCGTTCTGCAGATGATTACCCTCGCTATCGAGGATCGGCGTGCCGTCCTCGCGGTAAAAGGAGGCCCAGCGGAAGGGCAGGCCCTTGTTGAGCGAGGAGCCATAGGGGGCGAGCGTATATTTGCCGGTAAATTCCATGCCGGAGAGGCTGGCGCCGGCCTCGGCCGCCATCAGATGGCCGTCGCCGGTGAGAGCGGCAGCCCCGAGGATGCGCTCATGGAAGGCGCAGCCGCCGGTCGCCAGCACGACGGCGCCGGCATCCACCCGCCAGTCGCGGTCGCGCTGGCGGTCGATGCCCGCGGCACCCGTGACGGCTTCGCCATCGAAATAGAGCTCAAGGGCAGGGTGGTGATCGAGAACGGTGATGCCGGCCTTGAGTAAGCGGCGGCGCATGAAAGCCATGTAGTCAGGCCCACGCAGATTGGCGATATAGAGTTTGCCATCCTCATCATCGGGGAAGGGGTAGCCCCATTCGGCAAGCTTCAGCAGGTTTTCATAGGCCTGGTCGACGGTGCGCAGCATCCAGCGCTGGTCGGCGAGATTGGAGGTGCGCTGCCAGCGGCGCTCGATGATCTGGGCGCGGTTTTCGCCCGGCGGCACCAGCCATGTGCCGGTATTCGACGGGGCCGTCGCGCCGCTGGTGCCGAGGTAACCCTTGTCGGCGAGGATGACGCGGGCGCCGTTCTGCGCCGCCGAAAGGGCAGCCCAGGCACCGGCCGGCCCGCCGCCGATGACGAGCACGTCCGTCTGCAGATGCAACGGGCCGCTGCCCGCCAAGTCGTTACGCTTCAGCGACATCAGAAAATCTCTAGGTGATGATAAAAGAGCGCGGCAGCCACAGAGCTGCCGCGCTGGACCTATCAGGCAGCGTTGGAGAACCAGGAGGGTTCGTTGCCCGCAGTCCATTTGATGTTGCAGCCGATCGACGCTGTCTGTTCCTGCGCGGGCCGTGCGCCGGCGAGAACGGCGTCTGTCGCAGCGCGCAGATCCTTGCCGGTGACGGGCTTGCCATTGCCCGGGCGGGCATCGTCGTACTGGCCGTGATAGGCAAGCTTGCGGGCGCCATCGAAGAGGAAAAGATCCGGCGTGCAGGCTGCGCCATAAGCCTTGGCAACCGCCTGCGCCTTGTCCTTCAGATAGGGGAAGGTGTAGCCGATCGCTTCGGCCTCATGGCCGACGGCGGCGAGGCTTTCTTCCGGATGCGCCTCGGCATCGTTGCTGTTGATGGCGATGACCCGCAGGCCCTTGGCCTCGTATTGCCTGGCGAAGGCAGCGAGATCATTGCGGATCAGCTGGACGAAGGGGCAACGATTGGAAATGAAGGCAACGAGCAGCGCCGGCGTGCCGTCGAAATCCGAGAGCTTGTGGAGCACGCCCCTCGCATCCGGCAGAATGAAGTCCGCGGCACGGGTGCCGAGCTCGATGGGATTGGATGCAGTCTTCGGCATGGATATCCTCCTGATGTGTAGAAACAATATAATCTATAAATTTAATCATGTTTGTATCCGAAGAAATTTGCGTCATTGGCGCTTTAGCGAAATAGCTTTCCGCTATGCGGGATGATCGTGGAAAGTTTTTAGGGTGAGGTCTGAGGAACGGCGGAAGATGCGAGGAGGGAGTCTGTGATCTTTACAGGCAAGAAGAGGATAGGCTGTGCCGCGCGGCCCCCTCATCCGCCCTTCGGGCACCTTCTCCCCGGCGGGGAGAAGGGGACGTGCCATGCGGCGGCATTTTGGGTGTCGGGACGATGCGGCTGCCCCTTCTCCCCAGCGGGGAGAAGGTGCCCGAAGGGCGGATGAGGGGGGCCGCGCGGCACAAGGTCTCTATTCGTAAATGGTCGGAGACGTCTCTTTCAGTCAGCCCGCCAACACCATCACCGCCCACCATCCTCCAGCTGATGCCGCATCCAGATATTCGGCTCCTCATAAAGCCCAAGCCCGCTCTCGCAATCGGCCATCAGCGGCGCCAGCCCGCCCTCTACGTGATACGGCCCTGATAGGGGGAAGCGCAGCCCGCTCCATTCCGTCCATTGCGCCAACGGCGCCTCAACCCGCATGGAGCGCGGGGCGATTTTCGCGATCCGCGCGCCGAGCTGCCAGTGTTTGCGCACCCAGGGGTCGAACGGGGCGCCGTCGGCGGTCGTCCAGCCCATGTAATCGGCGAAGGACGTCAGTGGATAGGCCGGCTTCTTCGTCGGGCGAACGGGCGCGACGAGCGCATCGAAGCCGTTTAGTCGGGCGCTTGTCTTCATGTTGGCAATCAGGCGTTCGGCGAGATCCGAGCCGCGCCTGGCGGGCGAGACGACGATGGCGAGCGCGGAGAGGGCATTTGGTTTCTGCCCGGACCTGCTGGCTTCGACGCCATCAGCAAGGACGGCGTCCCATCCCTCGTCGGGAAGGGAGGCGTCGTCATCGGGATTGGGCCAGCGGAAGGGAATGCTGTTCGATGTCGCCAGAACCTGTTCGTTTCCGTCACTGTCAACGCCGAGGGCGAGAAACTGATGGCGGCGGAGGGCTTCTGAAAAGAGGCTGCCCCAGTATTTGACGACGGCTGCGTCGCCACCGATGAATTTCGGCCAGACGGCGGAACCGAGCTCGTCGAAAGCCGGGATCAGGTCCGGCCGCTCTTCGGCGGAGACCAGGATGACCTGGCCATGGGCTTCTTCTGGAGTTGCGGACATGTTCAACGTCTTCGATCTCGCGTGATGCCGAATTGCGGCGTGGAGATCCTATACGCGAGCAAGGACGTTTCTCGGAAGGGGGAGGCATCAAGAGAGCGCCTGGCTCCGGCCGAAGGCGTTTCGCAAGGTCACCGGAGGAATTCGGCCCCCAACCCAACGCTCTCTTGATGGGATGATGATGGCAGGCAATGGTTGAGGCGCTGTCCTGCCTATCTGTTCAGCCGCCGTGCCAGCAGCGCGCCGGCGTCGCCAATGACGATCGCAGGGATCAGCACCAGCGCCATGTCATTGATGCGCGGCGGCACGTCGATGACGACCAGGGAAAGGCCGAACCAGGGATTGAGGATCTGCACCATGTAGATCGCCGCCCACCAGAGCCCGAAGGGGATGACGATGAGCAGGCGGCCGATGCGGGTGGCGCTCCAGCGGTCGGCGGCCTCGGTGACCGCGATATCGCGGGCGGACTCGATGCCCTTGATCACTTCCGCTGCGGCAAGCCGCTGCTGGTCGGTTTCGGCCGCGAGTTTCGCCTGATAGGCAGCCAGAAGCGGACCGGTGAATTTCTCGATGATGCCGCCGAAGAGCAGGTCGCTCAGCCACTTCATTTCGCCCATCCAAACTTGTGAGCGAGGAAATACCAGCCCTCCGCCGCGGCGGCGATGAGCGCGCCCGAGGCGACCTGAAGGGCCATGGCGACATCGGGATCGCGCGAGATCATCTCGCCGAGATCGGGCGCGATCAGCCCGCGGGTGACGAGGATCGCGGCGAGGTAACGCAGGAGGATGCGGATGAAGACGAGGGTCATATGTGCTGCCCGGTTGGAGAGGGCGGCAGGATGGGGTGGAAAGGGTTGTCAGACTGAACTCAGGGATTGAATCAGGTAAGTGCTCTATCTCTTTGTTTTGATGCAATTCCGGACGCAGAACCGCTTAAGCACTTTTACTGGAATTGCTCTAGAGAAAGCGGGCGAGCGTGCCGGACGCAATTGCTTTGATCAGTAGGCCTGCGAGCGGTGTCAGCACGATCGCGACGACTGCCCAGAGCGCTTTGCCGATCCGGTTTGCGAGCTTTTCGACGCTGCCCTCGATGCGCAGCAGGGCGGCATTGATATGCGGCTGCTGCGCTTCCAGCGAGACGACGCGCTCCTTCAGATCGTTGATCCTGCTATGCAGCTTTTCAAGCTCGTTGCGGGTAGTCTCATCCATGATGCCATTCCTTGTTTGGCATCATGGATAGGGGGCGAACGGTTGAGATCGAAAATCACGACCGACCGATCTGCTTGAGGCCGGCATCGACCTTGCGGGCAATTTCATCGGTTGGTGATCCCGCCACAAGGCCGGCGGCCTCGAGGATCTCGCTCACATGCTGGCGGTCGATGCCGATATTGCCCGGGGGCGGATGGATGGCATTTGAAAGTGCCCTTGCGTCGCTCTCAGTGCCGGCAGGCGGGTTTTGCGCATCGCGGATCAAGGGCAGGGCGGCCATGACGGAATAGCCGGTGTGCTGGGCCAGGAAGGCCTGCCATGCAGGGTCAAGATCGTGTCCGCCGAGGGCGGTGGTGAAGACCATATCCGTCATGGCGAGCGCGGTCAGATCCATGGCGAGTGCAATGCCCTGCCGGGCGGCGTCTGCCGCATCCTGATCGGCGGCTTCGGCACCAGCTTTGAACTTTGCGCCGAGATGTGCGCCGAGGGTCTTGAAGAGCCGCAGGGTTTCGCCACCGTCGGGATGGGCCGGGAACGGGTCCAATATCGCCTGCTGCATGCAGGCGTCGGCATGGGCGATGGCCTTTGCTTCATCGCTGCCGAATTGCTTGAGACCCTTGTGATAATGGGCAAGCCAGGCCGGTATCTCGATGAGATGGAATCGCAATGTCTCCGCAAGCCAGCCGGCCATCGTTTCCCATGCTGCTTTACCTTCCGAAAAAGAGCTACGGCCGAGCATGATGTGCGAGTGGCTGGTGACCTCGGCGATGATATCGGGACCGGAGGCATTTTGAAGCGCGGCTGCGAAATCGTCCCTGCCTGTCGCGCCGATGATGTCGTCCAGCCGGTAGCGTCGCGAAAGCGAGGACGCGAGATCATTCGCAAGGCTTGTCGCGGTGGCGTTCTTTCTCATCAGGCGGGCCATGCGGCCGATGCTGTCTGCGGCGCGCAGCTCGCCGGCGCCAGTTTCGCTGAGCCAGGCCTGCAGGGCCTCCAGATCGAGCGAACGACCGCTTTCCTCAAAGGCCGTCCTGAGGCTGACATCGTCAAGCAGACGCTTTGCATTCGAGAGCGGCTCGCTGAATTCCAGGTCGTAGAGCAGGCGATTGACGTGCCGGTGCAGGACAGCGATGTCGAGATCGAGCGGCCTGGCGGTGAGGTCGACGCGGGACCGGCCATGACCGGCCTCGGTTTGCGACCTGGCGAAGCGGCCCGATAGCAGGGATTGCGCCAGATCCGGGGCGGTATCAACGCCATCATAAGCCAGCGGATAATAGCCGCCTTTCAGCGCCTTGCCGGCGATGGTGACGGAGATGGGCTGCACCCATTGAGGCTCGATGCCGCTCACGCGTTTCTCGCGGGCAGTGATATCGGGCTCAAATTCAGCGAGATAATCCCAGACGGATTGCACGAAGCCGGCATCGCGCGGATCGAGCGAGGCGAGCACGGCGGCGAGCCCGGCTTCGTCCAGGGCGCCTTCGATGCGGCTATCCGTCAGGCGCCGGCGGCTGGCCTCGTTGCCGGTATTCAGCGCAATGGCCATGGCCTCCCATTTCGACAGGGACTGGCCGAGGGCCGGGAGATAGCGGGGGCTTGCCATCTGGCGTCGCTCCTCGCCGGAATAGACATCGTAGAGCGCTTTGAGATCGGCAGCAGCCTGCTGTTTGCGCTGTGCAAGGCGGCCTGCGGCGGCTTCGAGCGGCGCCTTGATGGCCTGATGGGCCGGGCCGGCAGGGGTGGCGTCGAGCTCAAGCAACAGGGCATCCGCCGCGCGGGCCGGATCGAGGGGAGAACGCTCGCGCTTGTCCAGGCCTGCTGGTCGCGGCCTTTTCAGGGCGCCGGCAAGGCTCGCAACGGTCTGCTCGAGATCGGCTTCGTGACCGGCATCGACCAGCCTGCCGGCGCGTCGCGCCGCATGTTCCAGATTCTTCAGCGCCGAGGCGACGGCGCGGAACCGCTCCAGCGTGATCTCCTTGTAGGACTGGCGGCCGGAGCCGATCAGCACACTATCGGGAATGGCAAGCTCATTTTCCCGGCCTGCCGCCTTCATGGCGAGACTATAATCTCTGAGGGCGATGCGCGGATCACCCTGTCCACCCGGCTGACCTCCGGTCTGCCGATCCGCCCGTCCTCCGAGACCGTAGCGGTCGAGCAGGGCGTCGATCGCGCCGACATAATCGATACGGCCGTTGTCTCGAAGGACGGCCGCGGCGAGCCTTTCGCGCGCGGGGCCGCTTACGAGGCTTTGCGCTTCGGCCTCGAATTTTTCCACCTCGCCGATAATGTCGAGGCTCTCTGCATAGATCGCGTGATTGAGAAGCTGGCGGCGTTTGGCGGTGATCAGTCGGGCGATACGATCGTCCTGTCCGTGAGGGGCGGCGTCTGCATCGCCGGCAGCTTTGCGGCTTGCCCTCTCGCGCCAGGCCTCATCCTGCGCCAGTTCGTCACCCAGCCTGATAGCCTCGATCGCGGTGCGCCGGCCGGCCGCGAGAAAGCGCGCGCCGTCCATGGCATCGGCCACCTCCATGCCCGCGGTTGCCGAGAGCGCATAGGCCCTGGCTTCACTCGCCGTCAGCCCATCGCCCGAGCCTGCAACCTCGATGAGGGCCGCAAGCTCGGCCGCCAGCCATTCGGCCCGCCTGTCATTGTGCACGGCCGCGATTGCCCGCTCCTCGGCGGAACCATCGATCAGCATGTCGCCGTGCCGTTGCAGCATCACGCGGTCGACCTCGAAAGCGATCGCATCCGCGCGAGGCGGGGCCAGCGTCATGGCCGCCACCAGTTCATCGCCGGAGCCGAGGTCGAAGAGATCGGCGACGATATGCGGATCGAGCCCGCCGCCATCGGTATAGAGGGAGTGCTTGCCCTGCGGCAGAGCTTCGAGGATGGCGGCGCCATAGCGCGCCACGAGAGTGGCCTTGTCGAACCGGATGTCACCTGATGGTGGCGGCGTTTGCGCATCGAGCCATCGGCGGTTCGCCATCCATTCAATGGCGCGGTAGAGGCCGGTGGCGTCGATCTCTTTTTCGACCTCGCGCTGTACGGCAGCTTTTTCCGCTTTGTAAGCCTTCTGCCCCTCTCGCCGTACAGGCTCCATCATCTGCCGCAGAAGGCGGGCTTTTGCTTCCTGTGAGGCCAGCGCGCGCAGTTTTAGCAGCCGATCGTAGTGCGGCTGTGTCAGGCCGGCATCTTGCGCATTGGCAAAGACGGGTTCATCGCCGCCGACATTCTGTTCCGCCATCTCGATCGCGGTGTCGCTGGCGAGCATCCGAAAGAAGATGGCGGCGATGTCGGGGGCGAGGGAGATATCGAGGGCGACGAGGCGGCGATAGATCGACAGCAACCAGTCGCGGAATTGTTCGAAGACGCCGCGTATCTCGGGTGACGGCGCCTGGGCTTCGATCAGATAGGTTTCGGCGGCGCGGGCGAAATGGGACTGCATGCCGGCGTCGATGGCGGCGTCTTTATGAAGACTGCCGGTAGTGCCGTGGTCGAGGGCGGCGAGTACGTCTCTTGCGGTGACTTTGATGCCGGATGCCGCGCGAGCGGCATCGGCGGCCACGGCGCGGGTGCTTGCGCGCCACCAGTTTTCGAGATGGGCGAAATCTTCGGTCACGATGGGGATATCGTGTGCCGCCATGTCCCGCATGGTTTGAAGGAAATAAGCGCCTGCTCCGGACAGTAGGGGGGAGAGATCAGGCTTGCGGAAGATATCTAGGATCGCCAAGCCGTCGGTGCTGTTCAGAACGTGGGGCGCGACATCGAAATTGCGGTCTTGATCCTTAGAGACGAAGTTGGCTACCCGGGGAATATGTGCTCCTGCCGTTTGGCTCTCGGGCAAAGTCTTGGCGGACAGTACTTCGCTACCGGCGGAATTGTTGGTCAGATTGTTCAAAACGGGAATCCTCTCGGGAAATCGGCAGGCGTTCAGGGCTGTGAGCGGGTGCTGGTGATGCTCAGCGCGCTGGGGTTGCGCTTCGTGTTTCCTGAATTTCCGACGCGCCCCATCTTCTTCGCGGTGGGATCGGCATTGGGAGAATGCGAAACCGCGTAATCATCGACCTTTTGGTTGCCCACGTATCCAGTGGCGATGTAAGGGCCGTTCTGCTTAACTCTCGGATTGAGACCGGGCGCAGGCACGCCGATATGCGAAGCAAGGGCTTCGGAATGGTTGAGGGCGTCGGCGCCGAATCGCATACTGTCCCTGAAGTCCGCGTCCGCTTTGGAAGGAGTGGATTTGGCCAGGTAGTCGGTAGTTGGGATCTTCAGATCGCTGCCGGTATCTTTTGCCACCTGCATGGCGGGAGTGTCGTTCAGACCGAACGGATCCGCGCCTGTCGCCTTTCCATAGTTGTCCACACTCTCGGGCGACGTGTAGAAGTGCTCGACTTTGGTGTCTTTCAGCACTTCGGCGGTGTGCTCTCGATGCCCTTCAGGGTCGCGCTGGCGAAATTTAGACGACTCTGCTGTCGTCGCCAGTTCTTCAAATTGCTGGCGGTCCTGAATCGCCGCTTCGGGGCGGGAGGCAGAAATATGCGCAGAACCGCGACCGCGCGTGAGGGCCTTGATACCTATTTCGCCGAGGTCCACTAAAATTTCTTTTCCCACGCCGGCAAGGCCGCCTGCGATGAACGTCTCCTTGAACTTTTCGAATATCTCCTGCTTGGGGTCGATCAGGTAGTGCTTGATGGCGTTCTGGGCGAGAAGTTGACTTGCCTGTGCTGCGCCTTCCTTGAAGATTGTCTTGGCCAAATGTCGCACGACTGTGTTCAAGGGAAGGTGCTTCAGTGCAAACGAGGCAGCTTCTCCGAATGGGATGCGATCAACGAGCGCGGTCGGCGCGTAGGACATTGCCGCCATGGTTTGCTGGTCCTCTGGCCGGTTCGCTTCTCTCGCAGCAGCAGCTCCGTCTCCTGCTGCTCGCGCCGATTCTACAACAAGGCCGGCTGCTGGACCGAAAACAACGGTCGCCCCGGCTCCGAGCAGCGCCTGACCCAGGGTTTCCCCGCTCACTCGGCCGACGCTGTTTTCATACCCCGGTGCCGCTGGCAGCATGGTCTTGCCATAGTCCGCGACGTATTCTCCTCTATGCTGTAAGGTCTCAGAAACCTCTTTCAACAGAGGTTCGAAACGCTGCTCGACATCTTCGGGCGCCATATCCCCTGCCAGCACTTCGGACATCGCCCTCTGCGCCAAATCTCGCGGAAGGATGTTTTGCTGATCGATTTTCAGACGTAGCAGATCGACTTCATGAGGGGACAATGATCCCGCTCTGGCGATCTGGGCCACAAGTGCCTTTTTCGCTTTGGAAGGGCTGGTGTTGAGAAGCTGCCCCGTTCCTTCCATTACGCGGCCGGTACCTACAACGACGCCCGTGGCGGTGCCCTTGCCGAATTCCTTGAAATTCTGCACACCGCGCTCGGTTGTGGCCTGACTGTACCGAGATTTTAGGTGCGCGTTGATGTCATTGATGTCATCTGCCGTAACCCTTCCTTCGTACACGCCCTCCAGGTAGAGCGTAGCAGTGCCGGCATCGAACCACGGCTGTGTCCGGACTCTTTCCTTGAGTGCTTCATATTCTTCAGTAGACAAGCCCCCCGCATTGCGGACCTCGGCAATGAGTTCCTCTTTTTTTTGCTCGTCATCGCTGAGTGCCTCATTGGCTACTGAGGTCGCAGTGCCCGTGGTTGGCGCGGTCGCTGGTACGTCGCTGACTACGGTCTCCATCATCGCGGTACCGCCGGCTGGAATGACGGATTGCGCTATTGGGGCGACGCGCCCCCGAGATTGGGCAACAGGGCTTGCAGATGGCGCGGCAGTTCGGCTGGCTTGAGCGACGGGTTCTGCGGCCGGAGTACTCGTTTGAGGGATGGCCTTCGGCGTCTCTCCGAACCTTTGCGCTGCGTGTTCGAGTGAGCCTAGGTTGTGGATATCATCCTTCGCCAACACCGCTGCGGTGGGGTTTTCGCTGAGCCAGGTTGCCGTCCGCGGTGACAAAGACAGAATAAGTCTGTTGCGTTCGGCCTCAATAATTCCCTGAAGAAACTCGCGATTCCCCGGCATCATCTGGGGAGGCGGGGGCGGGTTTCCGGTAACGCGCACATACGTGACCGCGAGATCCCTATCTTCTGCAACTTGATCTGGATTTTCATCCGAGGATTGAATAATGCTGCTTGCGGTGGCGGCGGCCTGCCGAGCTTGCTTCCGCGACAAGGCGTTATTGTTCTGCACACTGTCCATGACTGTCCCCCGTTCGGCCGAGAGACAGGGGTAGATGCGGAAGGGTTGTTTTATAAATCGGGGGAGGAGTGCCGATGGTGAATGGGACTGATGTACGCGGGGCGTCCGCCGGTGCCAGGGGCAGCGTGTGGAAGAGCATCGCGCTATTGGCGGCGGTGGCTTAGGCCAGCTACGTTGTGATCATGATCGTCATCGACAAGAGCATTCCGGAAGGTACCGCTGCGATGCTAAGGTTTTTCGGTGAGGCTGTCGGCGGTGCCATACCCTCATTCGTTCTGGGTCTGATCGTACTCCTCATTGTCCGTTTCCTCAGACGCAGAAGCGGAGCGCCTTTCGCCGGCCTCAGTGGAGCGATCGTTACGCTTGCGGCGCCCTATTCGCAGTATATCGGCGAGCTCCATCACCTGGGCAGACTTCATTAGAGACATACGGCGCCGGAAGCTTGTCTGGGTGGCGAAGACAGGCAGGGCGCGAGCTTAACTGGGGGGCGGGATGTTTTCGAAAAATTTCGGCCATCGATTGGCCGCGGCCGGGATTGCGATATCTTCGTCTCTCATTTCGTTCGCTTCGGGTGCTGCTGGCCAGGACACCCTTTTTCCGCTGGAATTTCTCTTCGGCATCAGGGCCGGAGACAGCTATGAGAGCATCCTGTCGCAGCAGGGCTGGTATGCCTGTGGCAATGCCAAAAGGCAGGCCGCCTGCTTTGACGAGGCAAGGGTTCTCGGCCAGGTCGGCAAGTATGAGATCGGAATGGTGGAGGGCAGGGCATATCTTGCCCTCTTCACTCCGTCTGGCCCTCACGCCTTCTGGCGGACGGTCAGAGCAACGAAGACCTTCAATGACGGTGTCAGCACCCTCGTCGAATTCCACACCAAGAACGCCTATATCGATGTGATCAAGGCCGTTCACGATCTCGGTTCCAAGGAAGCGTTGAACAGGTTTTCGCGTTATCTGGCGGACGGCAACCCGAATCTGCAGCGGCTGACGATCGTTCCAATGGAGCCGCCGCCGGAAACGGCTTTCCCTGAAGCCAAGGCCTATCTGAGAAACCTGCCGCTGGGTGCAGTCGAGATTTCCGTGTCGCTCTATTTCGATGAGCTCACGATCGTGAGCTTTCTACCGTCGGCCTCGCAGCGCCGGATGCTGTTTCCCGGGCATTGCATCGAAAATTGCGAAGCTGCGACGCCGGATGGCAATAAGTGAAACATTGAGGGGAGGGCAATCATGGGATTCATGGAAATCATCGTCGGCTGCTGCTTCTTTACGTCTGCAATCGCCTGTCGGAGGCATTGCCCATGGGCTTTCTATTTTCGCTTGTCATATGGCTGTTGACGGTGCTTGCCGCCTTCGTTGGCTTTACGGCAGTCTTCGTCATCAAGGGTATCCTTCCGCACCCCAATGTCACGAACGGTGAGATCATCATCAAGGAAATGCAGTACATTTTCCTGGCTTTGATCGCCTCACCCCTTGTCGTCTGGTTCTATCGAAACAGACGCCGGGCGAGGGCCGCCGCGCCGCCGGCAGATGGCGGATCGGTATCGTCGGGCGGAACCCGCTCGTAGTGGTCTAGCCGCATGCTGTGGCTTGCCTGTCCATCGGACCGGACGTGGAGCTGATTGCCATAGCCGAGCAGGTTTGCGAGCGGCGCAAGGGCATTTATGATGACGGTATCGCCATTCGGATCCTGTCTATCGATCCGGCTGCGCCGTGCCCGGAGATCGGCGGCGATCAGCTCGGCGTAGTCTGTCGGGGTGACGACGTCCACCCGCATGACCGGCTCGAGAATGACAAGCTCGCCTGCGTCAAGCACCTGACGCATCGCCATGCGCGCGGCGGTTTCGAAGGTGAGCGGTGAGGAGTCGATATCGTGGAAGGCGCCGTCGAACAGGATGACGCTGATATCGACGACGGGATCACCGGCGATCACGCCTGGCCCGATGACCGATCGCATGCCTTTTTCGACGGCGGGAATGTAGGCTTCCGGCACCGCGCCGCCGACGATCTCTGACCGGAATTGGAAGCCTCGGCCGATATCGTTTGCCGTGGCGGTCAGTTTGATGCGGGCGAATTCGCCGGTTCCGCCGATCTGTCGTTTGTGGGTGTAGTCGATCCTGGTGACCCGCGCGATGGTCGCCCGGCAGACCACCTGCGGCGGGCCGGTATCGGCGCCGATCGCGTGGTTGCGTTTGATCTTGTCGAGAGCGCTGGTGAGCTCGGCTTCGTTTGCTGCTCTCAGGAGCACATTGCCACTCTCTGCCTCGATCCAATGGATGGATGGCCAGGTGATGGACGGATCGTTTTCAACAAATGCGCTGAGGGCGAGCCGTAATCGCTGCCGATCTTTTTGGGAACGGGGTGCAATTGACGCCTGAACGAGGTCTTTCGCGGTCGCATCCATAATGGGCTTGATCACCCCAAAGTTTTAGAGAGGACATGGCAGAGGGGCTGGGGCTCCCACGCAGCCCGCTCAAATCTCTACGTCTTATCTTCCGCGGTCGGCTGGCTCGACCATAGGGATTTCACCGGCGGTTGCAATTCCTGCGAAAGCCGTAGGCAGCGCCGAACGGACACCGACGGGCAATTTGCCCGCCGGCTCCAGGCCTCAAAAGGCTTCGCGGCTGTCGCTTCTCGGATCACCCTCGACCTGATGCGGCCGGTAGAGATCGCCTCGGGCGGTGCGCCGCCAAGGGCGCGCGGGGTTTTCCGGATTGGTGGCGATATCGGCAAAGGCGAGGCCGGGAGTGCCGTCCGCAGGGCAGAGGGCGGCCCATTGACCATTGGGGGCGGCAATGCCTGAGGGCGCGATCACGCTTTGCGGCGCGTGGGCGGCGTAGCTGACCCAATAGGTGTTGCTGGCGGCATGGCCCAGCACCTCGGCGGCAAAGGGCGGGGCAGCGGAGGGTGTTTCACCCGAGGTGGAGAAGAGCACGCAATCCACATCCAGCCGCTCATACTCGATGAATATTTCGGGATAGTGCGACTCCATGCCGGCGGCGCAGCCGAAGCGCATGCCATCTATTTCGAAGGTGACGGGGATGCTGCCCGGCGAATACATGAAGGAGATCTTGGTGTGGGAGAGCAGCCGCTCATCATAGCGCGTTACCAGTTCGCCCTTGTCAGAGATGACATAGAGGCTGTTATGCGGCCGGTGCGGCGCGGTCAGCCGGTGTGGTGCGCCGAAGACCGTCCAGAGCCTCAGCTTTTTTGCGAGTTTTCTCGTCTCTTCCAGTTCCTCACGCAGAGCCTCCCATTGGTAGCGGCTCCAGTCTGCAGCGCCGATCTCGGTGGGGCCGATCTCGGACAGGATGCGTTTGTGGGGAAAGCAGATCGTTCCCTCCGAAAAGTGCAGAAGCCTGGCGCCGGCCTCGCTTGCCTGGCGCATCGACCGGCGCATTTCGGCGCCATTGGCGCGGAACGCATCCGCGTCGCGCGGGTCGAGGCGAACCGTGGTCTGGGCCACCGCAAGCCGCAGGGATTTGCCGGCTGGTTCATGCGGTTGCGGGGCTGTTTTCGGCTTTCGGATATGGCTGAGGGCTGAGGTATAGGATTCGCCCGTCCTTGCCGCGCGGGCGCGAACCTTGCGCTTGAGATTTCCGTTCTGGGTCATTGTCAGGCCTTTCCGTCACGGACGCATGTTCCCCGGCAACCACGCCCGCACGATCGGACCAAGGTTGATGGACCCGAGACGGAAGTCCCTTTGCCTCCGTTTGAAAGACCCTGTCGGGGAGGATCGCTGGAGGTTGGGCGCAGGTCACGCCTGACCATGATGATGTTCAGGCTGTGCCGATTCGTCAATCTGTCGAGGGGGCGTGGTATGGCCTGCGAAACGCGGCGAGGGCGCCGCGTTCCGTACCTTCCGTTGAGTCAGGCGCCTTTCGCTGCGGCAATGCCGTCGAGTTGCGCCATGACCTCGGGCGACAGCTCGATATCGGCTACCGCGAGATTTTCCCTGAGATGACCACGCGAAGATGTACCGGGGATGAGCAGGATATTCGGCGAGCGTTTCAGGAGCCAGGCGAGCGCCACCTGAAGGGGCGTGGCACCGAGGTTGGCGGCGACCTCGGAGAGCGTCGAGGACTGCAAGGGCGAGAAGCCGCCGAGCGGGAAGAAGGGCACGTAGGCGGTGCCTTCGGCTGCAAGCTTGTCGATCAGCGCGTCATCGTCGCGGTTGGCGAGGTTGTACTGGTTCTGGACGCAGACGATCTCGGTGATCCTGCGGCCGTCATCCACCTGTTTTGCCGTGGCATTCGACAGGCCGATATGTTTGATCAGGCCCTGCTGCTGCAGCTCGGCCAGAACCGTCAGTGGCGCCTCGAGCGAGCCTTCGGCCGGGCCGTGCACATCGAACATGGCGCGCAGGTTGACCACCTCGATCACGTCGAGGCCGAGGTTTTTCAGGTTGCTGTGGATCGCCGCGGTCAGCTCTTCCTTCGAAAAGGCCGGGTTCCAGGAGGCGTCGGATCCGCGCAGCGCGCCGACCTTGGTGACGATGACGAGATCATCTCCATAGGGATGCAGCGCTTCCCTGATAATCTCATTGGTGACGTAGGGGCCGTAGAAATCGCTGGTATCGATGTGGTTGACGCCGCTTTCGACGGCTTCGCGCAGCACGGCGATGGCTTCATCGCGATCCCGTGGCGGGCCGAAGACGCCCTTGCCGGCGAGCTGCATGGCCCCATAGCCGAGGCGCTTTACCACGCGATCGCCGAGCTTGAAGCTTCCGGAATTTTCGACAGTAGACATGAAATCTCATCTCCGATTGAAGGCAGGAAAGCAGATAGGCCTGTATCACTTCCCGGACAATCGGCTATAATCCGGACGGGCTGTCCGGCTTACAGGACAATCAATGGGAACTCAGACTATGAAACAGGGTGTGCCTGAGATCAGCGATGTCAGCGCCTTTCTCGTCGTCGCAAGGGCTGGCGGTTTTCGCGAGGCAGCGCGGGTGAGCCATATGAGCTCCTCGGCGCTCAGCGATGCGGTGCGCCGGCTGGAGGCGGAGCTTGGGGTGCGGCTCTTCAACCGCACGACACGCAGCGTTGTGCCGACGGAAGCCGGTCGCGGCCTGATGGAGCGGCTCGGCCCGGCCTTCGGCGAGATCGATGCTGCGCTCGACTTCGTGAAGGATTTTCGCGACCGGCCGGCGGGTTCGCTGAAGCTCAATGTGCCCGTCAGCGCAGCGCGGCTGGTCTTGCCACGGATCGTGCCGGCGTTTCTGAGAGCTTATCCGGATATTCGCCTCGAAATCGTTACCGAGGAGAATTTCGTCGATATCATCGCCGCCGGCTGCGATGCCGGCATCCGCTATGACGAGCGGCTGGAACAGGACATGATCGCCGTGCCGATCGGCCCTCGCGTCCAGCGTTATGCCGGTGCGGCTTCCGCCGCCTACCTGGAAGAGCATGGCCGGCCGCAGCATCCGCGCGACCTGCTTCAGCATGCCTGCATCCGCGGCCGTTTTGCCGGCCGCGCCATCCCGGTCTGGGAGTTCGAGCGCGACGGCGAGATCGTCAGGGTCGATCCGCCGAGCCCGCTGATCGTCCAGAATGGTGGCGGCACGGATCTCGCCGTTGACGCGGCGATTGCCGGCACCGGCATCGTCTTCACCTTCGAGGATTGGCTGAAGCCCTATTTTGAAGGTTGCATGCTGGAGGCGGTGCTGGAGCCCTGGTGGCAGATTTTCTCCGGCCCCTTTCTCTATTATCCCGGCCGGCGCCTGGTGCCGGCGCCGCTGCGCGCCTTCATCGATTTCATCAAGGCGATGCCGCGGGAGCCGTGAAGAGAGATCATCGGCCCGCAACGTGCTAGAGTGGAGCGGGCGATGCACTTGCCGCATCGCCGTCATCATCAACACCATCGTCGTGACGATGGGAGGGGGAAGATCATGAGCGATGCAAGCAACAGGGCCGGCAACGGCACGAGCGAGATGAAGCTGGAGATCATTGTCGTGCCCGTTTCGGATGTCGATCGCGCCAAGGCCTTCTATGGCGGGCTCGGCTGGCGCCTCGATGCAGACTATTCCTCAGGTGAAGACTACAGGGTGATCCAGTTCACCCCGCCGGGCTCGAAAGCATCCGTCATCTTCGGGAAGAACGTTACGCCGGCGGCACCTGGCTCCGCACAGGGACTGTATCTCATCGTCTCCGATATCGAGGCAACCAGAAAGGAGCTGCGGGAGCGCGGAGTAGAGGTCAGCGACGCCTTTCATCCCGAGGGAGAGGTCTATGGCGGGCCTGACGTGCCCTATCTCTTCGGCCGGCGCCGGGTCAATGGCCCCGATCCCGACCGCAGCAGCTACCGCTCCTTCGCAGCCTTCAACGACCCTGACGGCAATGGCTGGCTCTTCCAGGAAATCACCGCCCGGCTGCCGGGGCGAATTACCTCCGACCTCGCCGCTTTCGGCACGGCGAAAGACCTCGCCGCGGGGCTGCGCCGGGCGGCCGAAGCCCATGGCGAGCATGAGAAGCGCAATGGCGGCAAACATGACGAGAATTGGCCGGACTGGTATGCGGAATACATGATGGCCGAACAGACCGGCAAGCCGTTGCCGCAATGAGGTGGTTGTGAAGTGATTGGCGAGCGGGGCAAGCCGGATTGGCCGGTCCCCGCCGACTGTTTTTCGACAGCTCAGATCATAAAGGCTCGATGCAAGCCGCCCATCTCCAGAGATCGTCCATCTGGTTCGGCGGAATGCCCATGGCCACCGCGAGCAGGTCGATGCGGGGATCTTCACGCGAATATTGCTGCGCGTCCTCGATCATGATGCGCACCGTTTCCTTGTCTTTGAACGACATGTCGGGCATGTCGTTGATGGTCGCCAGAATATCGGCCTTGGCAATCGGCGGTTCGAGTTCGAGCGCGGCGATCCAGAGTTGCCATTTCCTGAGGGGCGGGAAGCGCTCTTCAAGGCCGAGTGGGTCCCGGAGGTATTTGGCGATCGGGGGCTCCTGGTCGTCGTAACGGACGAGGATCATATGAGGCTGGTCACGGGTGAATATTTCAAGGATGGTTCCGGCGCTGTCGTAACGAACGTATACAGGGGTCATGCGTATAGCCTCTTGCAAGAGTAATCATACCAGCCGCACACGAAAAAGGAGGCCGAACAGGCTGCGCTTGTCACAGAGACATACCTCCAAAGCTGGCCGGTGGCGTTGCTTCGCACCTTGCCCGCCGCCGAACTCTGGTCGGGATAGTCGTTGCCTGAGCGCGATCGGCATCGCACGTGATGCGCGGCACCGGTGGTATAGTTGGCAGCAGCGGCATCTGAGACGATCCCGATGCAGTCCTGTCCCGTGCTAGCTACACCGGTGTCAATCAGCACCCAGACATCGACGCTTAGTCCAACAGGGGTGTTGCTCGGTATGGCCAGGCCCTGTGCGGTGGCGGTGGCGGTGAACCATGGGTAGGTGTCGGTGTTAACCTCGTTGCCAGTCTGCCAGAACGGAACAATATTTCCTGATGAATTGGTGAGGACCAGGCCCACACGGCTCCCGGACAAGCATTCCCATCCGAGCGGCTTCGTGACGCCTGCCTCTGATCCAGACAGCGACATAATGAAGTCCGTGGTGCCATCAGATAGTTTCCTGATGGAGTACAGGAAATACGTCTTTGACGCCTGTACGGCCCCTATGTCGAGTAGCTGAACTAGCGTTTTTGCGGTGGCAGAGGTGGTCTGATGTTTCTTTCCGCCAAACCAGCCGACGCCTGGTCCGATGGTTACAGACGTAACGCCGACATAAGCGGGGATGAAACCTGTAAAGAAATCAAGACCGGTAGCAACACAAACATATTTGACGATACTCCCCGCCAGAACCTTTTTCAGCCCCCAGCCTGCCGCGCTGTCGGCGATGGCGAATTCGTCGCTATCGACGATGTCGGTCTTTGCCGCCGCGCCGTGCAACCAGCCGGCCAGGGTATTTGCGACGTCGTTGTATATCGCCAGCGTCTTTCGATACCAGTGAAAGGCGGAAAACAGCCCGCCCGAACCGGGAACCGCCAGATCTTCCGGATTTGCTGCATAGGCGGCTGCGAGCCCAGCGCTGGCATTTGCGGCTGTCGCCGATTGGGCGGCTTCGGCGGCCTTCTGCTGCGTGGTCGCAGTGAGGCCGGCAACATCGGGGATGTCATCGGCTATATCAGCCACAGTTTCCAGATATTGCGAGACGGCGGCAACGGCCTCCAGCGCATCGCCTTTGTCGCTGAGGGTCAGGACGTCTGCGATGAGCTTGTCTATCGTTGCCGAATCGAATGACGGCGGAATGGTGACGGCGCGGGCCGCTCTTTCCTTGAGCTGCTGGAGCCTCATCACGACGAGGTCGAGAGCCTGCTCCACGGTCTCGGCATAATAGGCGCCCTGGTTTTCCAGGTCGGTTTCCTGGGTGAAGGGCACATCGAGCAGCAGGGTGACCCTGCTGCCGGCTGCCGGGGCAGGGGTGATGACCGCGCTGCCGCCGCCATCATTGCCGACCCCGGTCACGGTGTAGTCTGCATCCAGCACCAGGATCGTATCCGTGCCGGACGCGTCCGTGCGGATCACCTGCAGATGCCGGGGTTCGAGTATCTTGAATTTATAGTCGAAAGCCGTAGTGACGCCGTCCCCGCTATAGGGGCCGGACCGGTTTATCTCGCTTGAAATGGTCATGGATCACGCCTCTGGTTTTGCCGACCATAGGCGTGGGAAGGTTGTCGGCCTGACAGGCCTGGTAGATCGGCGCAATCAGCCGCACTTTTCCGTATGCGGCGGCCGAAAGCAGCTTGCTGAAGAACAGGCACATTCCAGCCCGTGACGTCAATGGCATAACGCTTCTGGATTGTATGCAGGACCTGTCATAAAACAGGGGGTGCAGCGTTTGCGAGCTGGGAGGATGTTCATGCGGCATTCCATGACAAGTTTCGTCAGGCCTCTTTCCTGGCCGGCGCTGTTTTTCGCGCTGCTCGGCTTTTGCCTGTCGCTGACGCCGAGCCTCATGCCGCGCGCCTGGTTCGTGCAGGGCGCGCTTTCGGGCACCTGTGCGGCTGCCGGCTATGGCTGCGGCGCCTTCCTACAATGGCTTTGGACGTATCTTGAAATCCCCCGTCTGCTGCCCGCTGCCGGACGCCTCGTCCGGTCCGTGGCACTGTTAGGCGGCGCCGCGGTCGCCACCGTATTCGTCTGGCAATCGTCCTCGTGGCAGAATTCTGTCCGCGCGCTGATGCAGCTTGCCCCGGTGACCACGGCAGAACCATTGCTGCTGGTGCTGATGGCCGCAATCGTCTTCATCCTGTTTATTGCCCTCGGTCGGCTGTTCAGGCTGATGGCGCTTGCCTTTTATAACAAAAGCAGCCGGTTCATTCCGCGCCGGCTCGCAGCCGTTGCCGGAATCCTGCTGGCGATCCTGGTCTTTTCGGCTGTCGCCAATGGGCTGCTGTTCCATCTGGCGCTGCGTATGGTCGACTCCTCGTTCCGTGAGGCCGATGCGTTGATCGATGACGACACGCCTGTTCCCACCGACCCGGCCAGAACGGGAAGCGCCGCATCGCTGGTCAACTGGGATGAGCTTGGCCGGCAAGGCCGCCATTTCGTCACGTCAGGCCCGACGGCGGAAGAGATCGGCGCTTTCCTGCAGTCGTCCGCACAGTCGCCGATCCGGGTCTATGTCGGCCTGAACAGTGCCGATGACGCCGAGGCACGCGCCAGCCTGGCGCTTGCCGAACTCAAGCGTCAGGGCGCCTTCGAGCGCTCCAACCTCGTCGTCATCGTGCCGACGGGCACCGGCTGGATCGATCCGGAAGCGATGGATACACTCGAATATCTGCTGCATGGCGATGTGGCCGAAGTCGCGGTGCAATATTCCTATCTCAGCAGCTGGCTGTCGCTGATGGTCGAGCCGGAATACGGGGCCGATACGGCGCGCGCCTTGTTCAGGGAAATCTATACCTATTGGCGCACGCTGCCGCGCGATCATCGCCCGAAGCTCTATCTGCATGGGCTCAGTCTCGGGGCGCTGAATTCGCAGCTCTCCTTCAATCTCTACGATGTCTTCGCCGATCCCTTCCAGGGGGCGCTGTGGAGCGGGCCGCCCTTTGCCAGCGCCACATGGGCCCACGTGACCGCAAACCGTAATCCCGGATCGCCGGCCTGGCTGCCGCAATTCCGCGATGGCAGCATGATCCGCTTTGCCAACCAGCAGACATCTGCCGATCAGCTGGACAAGCCCTGGAGCGCCGTCCGCATTGTCTTCCTGCAATATGCCAGCGACCCCGTCACCTTCTTCGACTGGCGCGCGCTCTACCGCGAGCCGGACTGGATGAAAGGGCAAAGAGGCCCCGATGTCTCGCCGGCCTTCCGCTGGTATCCCGTCGTCACTGCCTTGCAGCTCGGCTTCGACGCGATGATCGCCACGACCTCGCCGATGGGCTACGGCCATGTCTATGCGCCGCAACACTATATCGATGCGTGGCTTGCGGTGACGGACCCGCCGGGGTGGCCGGCTGGAGAGGTGGAGCGTCTGAAGGCTCGGTTCGAGAAGACTTCGACAGGGAAGTGAGGTGTCGGCCAAGCGTTCCCGCGATGCCGGGCCGCCTGGTTTTTCCTAATGCGCTTTGTCAGCGATTGAGCATGAAGAGTTCGTATTCATTTGCGATTTCATCCTGCGACGGCTTCTTGTTGTTTTTCTTCGTCAGATCCGCCTCGATCGCCATCCTGAGATCGCGTGGAATATCCTGATATTGCACGTCGATATCGTAGCTCTGATCGTCGGTGAGTGAGTTGGCCTGATAGAGGTAGCCGTGGGTCTTTGCGGGAGTTCCCATGCTGAAGAAAGAGCTCGGTGTGCTGATGACGATCGGGAACAACAGGCGGTTGATCATTTTCTGGATGTCGCTCTGGGTCGGGTTCTGGCCGTCGTTCTTGTCCTTGAACTCATCCATCTGATCGAGGAGTGCTGACCGGAACTGGGCGACGCGGCGCGGGACACTATAGGAGGTCGCGTAGCCGCCGTCCTGGGTGAGGAGGCCCAGCGCTTCGAGTTGCGGTTTGGCGAGTTCGAAGGCTGTGTTGATATCGAGGCTCTCGAGCCGGGCCTTGCGCTGGTCGGTCGCGGCCATTTGCTGCCAGCCGGTGACTTTTTCCCAATCCTTGTCTGAGAGCTTGGAGCGGTATTCGAGGAGATCGATCTGCGAGAAGGCGGCCGGATCCCTGGCGAATTCGGTCTGCAGGTCGTAGAGCGTCTGCGTATCCGTCAGCGGCTGGCCGTAGGCGCGGACCTTTTCCTTGTAGTCACGCAGCGTGAGCAAGCCGGAAGGGCCGATCGCCTGCTGGATGTGGAGGGGCAGTTTCGTCGGGTCGAAGGTCGGGTCGGCGATGACCTGGTTATTGGCCCATTCCTGCACCTGGATGCGTTGAGCGTCGAGCGCCTTTTTCTGGGCGACCATGTAGCCGCTGAGTTGCTCTTCGGTGGCGGCGCGCAGCCCCGGGTCGGCGATGCTGTTCAGGCTCTCTTCGATCCGGCGCAAGCTCTCGGGATTGTAGTTCGGCAGGGTCGTGGTCTTCTCATCGACGGTGCCGGATGTGCGGAAGCTGACGACCTCTTTTGCTGGGTGGGCGGTGAGCGCGGTATCGCCGGCACGTCTCGGATCGGGGCCGAGCACGAGGATGTTGCCGTCCGCATCGTAACCGCGGAAGAAGCCGATGCGGCCCTTGTCAGTGCTGCTGTTGCTTCCGGCGCCTTTCTTCTGCTGCGGGCCGAGGACGACGATGTCGCCGGGGCGGGGTGTCTGCGTCGGCAGACCGAAATGGCGGAATCTTGTGGCATCGGCGGCAGCGCTTCCAACGAGATTGGCAGGCGCCCCGGCGATACCGAGGACGGCGCCTGTGACATCGCTCAGCCACTCCCTGAGTGAAGGATCGACCGTACTGCCGGCGGCATTTTTCACGAAGCCTGCCAGTGCCGGATCGTCCTTCGCCTTGCCGGGAAAGGCGAGCGTGGCGGCAACGGTGCGGAAATCCTCGGGGCCACTCGGCTGTTGGGGTGGCGTGCGAGGGGCGGCCGACACCTGCGGGCCAGTGGTTTGAGGGCCTGTGCTTCGATTACCGGCGGTTTGCAGGGCTGCGGTCTTGCCCGCCGAAGGCTGTGCGCCAAGCGTGCGTGCTGCCCCGGTTCTGCTTCCGGCGCCATCCATTTCGAGGCCATTGCCTCTTGCGCCCGCTACGGTCGTCTGGCCGGTGTTCACGGTCTGCTGCGGGCCACCTGCACCCACATCGGCGTTTCCAGCCGGCGCTACTGGCGAGGCGGCGCCATTGGCATCCGGCGCGCCGGTATAGGTCGGCGGCAGGCCGGCGATGATGTCGGTGGTGTTCTGCCGCGCCTTCTCGTCGGTCACGGCGGTTCGCAGGGATTTAAGGATGGCGGTGCTGTCGGCCGGCAGCATCCTGTCGCCGGCGGCTTTGATATATTGCTCGGCCTTGATGGCACTGTCGTCGGCCATGCGCAGCGCGACGTTCTTCATCGTGTCGGAGACGTATCGGCTGCGTTCCCGGTCGAGCTTTTCCTCGCTCCAGCCGTGCATGCGGCCCTGATGCTCGATCTCGGCAACGCCCTTTTTGATTTCGGCATCGACCTTGGCAGGATCGCTGTAGACGGCCACCGCATTCTCGCCCGAGGATTTGATGCTCTTCTGAGAGGTCTCGGCAAACCATGCCTTGCGCTGGTCGAATGTGTGGCGGATCGTGGTGTCCAGCAGGGTCTTCATGCTGGCGCGGCTGGTCTCTTCATAGGTGCGGGCAGCACCCGGCGTCAGGCCCTTGCCGAATTCGGCACGCTTCTGCTCGGCCAGCTTTTCGAAGGCGGCGCGGCCTTCCACGGCGGCGCGGCCGGTCAGCGTCAGGAAGCCGCTTTTGCCGTAAAGCGCGTCACGATCCCAGTCGTTGAGCTTTGTCTGCGCATCCTTGGCGGCATTGTCATTGTCGAGCTTTTCCACCTCGACCACGGCCTCGCCGAGCGTGCCCATGCCGGTTGCCAGCCCCTGCATGCCCTTGCCGATGGCGGAGCCGAATGCCTCGGCATCGGCCTTTACCGTGAAGCCCTCGGTATATTCCGGGCGCAGTGCTACGTGCTGTTGTGTATCCTGATAAGTCGGAACAGTCGGCATCAAACCCTCACTTGAAGTAACCGAGGGCCTTGCCCTGCGTATAAACCTTGCCTGTGCCGCCGAGGATCGTGCCGACGGCGTCGAGATAACCGCCTTTCACAGCGGCATCGGCGCGCATGCGGTCCAGCTTGGCGCTTGCCAGCTGGTTGGTGCCCTGCACCTTGTAGCCATAGGCTTCGCGATAGGCATTGCTGCGCACATTGAGCGCATCGATTTCGCCCATCTTGGCGGTATCGACGATCGTATCCAGCGGCGAGCCGAAGGAGAGGTCGATACCGTTTGCGGCGATCGCGGCTTTCTGGCGTCCTTCCAGCTGTGCCGTCTGCAGCCGCTTCTGCTGCTCTTCCTGCTTGCCGCGCTCGATCGCGTCCTTCGCCTGCTTGTCGGCGATCTCGGCATTCATTTCAGCGACCTGGGCGTTGTATTTGTTTGCCTCCGCCGTCGCCTTCGCCTGCTGCACCTGGCCGGCAGCACCCAGCAGCGTCGAGCCCAAAGTCAGCGCCAGACCAAGATCACACATCCGCGTCTCCCATTTCGAACAGGTGGAATGGATGGCCGTTGATCTCGACGGGGTCTGACAGCCGGAAGCCCAGCCATTCGAGCCAGCGGATGGAGATCGTGTTGCGCGCATCCACGAGGTTTCTGAGCAAGCGATAACGGCCCAACAGTTGAGACGGCCAATGTCTCGAAATCCGCAGGAAGCCGCGGACGTTCTTGTCCACCGCATCGGTGCCGAGCAGCCAGGGCGCGCCGATGCCGGTAAGGATGTTGAGATCGCCGACACCCCACATCACTTCCGGACGCCCATCGAAGAGGGCGGTCCAGACGTGAGAAGAGTGGCGGTAGGAGAAGGAGAGCGCCGAGAGTGGCGAGCGGCCGGAGGCGGCGAATATCTCCGCGCGGTCGGCCGCGCGCATCCGTTCGGCAATCTGCCGAATGTGCCCCGGCCGCGCCGTGACAATGCAGATTTCAGCGGCCAAGGGTGRCATCCGGCATGATGGAAAGGATGGTCATCGGCAGCGGATCGAACTGTTTCACCCACATGCTGCCGCTGGTGCTCCAGTCCCAATAGGGCGTGACGGTCAGATCGCCGGTATAGAGGCTGATCGCCTCGTTCCAGTTTTCGTTGCGGCGCTGCTTGTATTCCACCAGCGTGCCGCCATCCCGCTCGCCATCCTCCGGCCCCGTGAAGATGCCGCGCGTATTCTCCACCCGGAAGGTCACTTCGGAGACGGATTTCGAGCGCCCCTGCACGGTGCCGAGGCCCTGGACCTGGCCGACATCGAGATCGAGCGTCTCGATCGCCGCCGTTACCGGCAGGCCGATATGGATTTTCGATGCCGCATTCTGCAGCCGCACCGCGCCGCCGGTGACGACAAGATTGCGTACGACATTGCCGTCGGCGAGCGCCACGAGTGTTTGTCCCTCAAGATGGCCAAGGCCGGAAATGGTCGTGGCCGGCGGTCCGGAATAGGTCAGCCCGCAATCGACGAAGAAGGCATCCTGCACATCCTCGAAGGCGCGGCTGTGCAGCCGCTCGATGTAGCGCTTACGCGTGCCGTTGACGGTACGGCGCACGATGAAATAGGGCACGTCCTCGCCATCTTCCTCAATCACGGTGACATCCTCGAAGAAGGCATCATTGCCGGGGCCGCTCTCATGGCGGGTCCAGGCCCAGACATCCTGCTCCTTCATGTAGGTGAGCGAGACGAGCGCCCCGTCATCAAGCACCACCCAGACAACGGAATCCGGCGCCTGGGCATAGTCCCAGGCCGATATCTCGCGGCCCTTGAAGAGATGGCGGGCAAGGATGGTCAGGTCCTTCCCGACATAGCTGTCCTGGGTATAGTCATAGGAGAAATCGCGCACGACGCCGCCAAGGCGCTGGGCAAAAAGCACTGTATTGCCGACGACGATCGGCTGCACCTTGGCCGCACCGCGATAGCCCTGGTTATCGAGCTTGATGGCGGAGGGCGAAATCGCATCCGAGGTCGAGCCGCCGGTGACGATCCATTCTGAACCTGACGTCAGGAGCAGAAGGCCACGCACGGAGATCATCGAGCGGATCTCGTTCACCTGCCGGGCGCGGATACGAAAGGTTACGGCGTCGCTTGCCTTGGCGGGCGAGGAGACGCCGAAATTCTCGTAATTGGCGGATTGGCTGAGCCACACGGCCTGCGGATCGTTCTGTGTGGAGGCAAAGGCCAGCCGCTGCTCGATGAAGGTCACGCAGCGCGGATAATTGCCCGCGGCATTGAACGGGTTGCGGCCAGCCTGCGGCGTGTCGGAGAGATCGGGTGTGATATTCTCATCATCGAAGGTGAGGCCCGTCGTGCCCCCGACATAGCCGAAAATGCCGTTGTCGTCGCGGTAGACGATGTAGCGCGCCGCACCCGTGACGGCAGTCCAGGTTACGCGGTTGATGCCGCCCTGGATGGCGAGATCGTTGACCACGGAGCCGGCGTTGGAGGGTAGACTTTCCTCGCCGCTATCGGCAACGGCAGAGACGCGGTAGCGATAGGTCGTCGCCACATAGCCGGTCTTGCCTGATGTGTCGCCGGGCTTGGTGACGACAGGCGTTCCCGTCGGTGCATTGATCAGCGGCTTGAACAGGACTGTCGTCAGCGTCCAGTTATTGTCGGCCAGCCGCCCCAGCTTGCGCACGGGATGGTCGACATGGCAGAGATAGAGCACATCGGCTTCCTGCACGAAGACGAGGTTCTGCACCTGGGCGGCCGTATAGGCGCTGGCCACCTCGTAAGGGGCCGCCCCTGAGAGCACCAGCCCGCCATCGCGGAAGATGCGGATATAGAGATCGCCGAATTCGAGAATATAGGTCTGCTCGGTATTGAACTGGAAGCGGATCAGCCGCGCCCGCTTGGCGCTGTCCTTCACCTCGCTGACGAATTGCAGTCCGGCCCTGTTGGAGACGCCGCCATGCGGATGCACGAAGACATTCAGCGCCGTGCGCAGGCCGCTCTGGTATTTGGCGAGATCGACGCGGGCGCCGAGGGCGGGTGAAAGCTCGCCGCCGGTAAACGAAGGCTGGTAGGCGCGAAAATCAGCCATGGGCGCGCACCGCGATCAGTTCGCTGACAAAATCCGCGCTCGTATGCCTGATCTGATTGGCCTCGGCCTGCTCGGCGGCGGCCTGCGTGCTCTGGGCCAGCGACATTGCATCGGCGCGGATCTTCGGATCGCGCGTCAGCGGCATGGCAAGGCGCACGGCAAGGTGCCAGGAGAGCGTCTCGAGGAAGAGCGGCGAATATTTCGTCGGATCGGTGAGGCGGCTGGTATAGCGCAAGAGCACCGGCGAAATATCGCAATAGAGACGGTCGCCTTCGAGCGCGTAGGGATACTGCATCTCGCGCCCGGCCTCATCGAGATCGGGCGTCGGCGCATCGAGCGGCGCGGACGCGTCGGCCAGATAGCCCGACCTGATCCAGCGGATCTGCAGGCAATCGGCCGGGCGGGCATAGGAATGACGCCAGACGCCCGGCTTGTCATTATCGAGAGCGCCGAGCGCCACCGTTTTGCCAGCCATGGCCCAGGGGAAGGATTGCAGCAGCACGTCGCGCGTCTGCGCGTAGAACTGATTGCAGGCGCGCGCCTCCGCGCTCTTTTCGGTGAGATCGTTGATATTCTCCTTGCCGATATTGGAAAGGGCGAGATTGCAGATAGAGACGACGGTAGCCATGGGCGAACCTCCTGGGTTTGAGCTCATGGGTAGGGTGGGGATGGTTGTGGGGGTGAAGTGGGTGGGGGGATGGACTTGGGTAAAGACCCCGCCCCAAACCCCTCCCCACAAGGGGGAGGGGCTTAACTCGCCGCACCTTGCTGCCACATTCTCGACGTCCCGGAAGGAGCGATGCGGTGCCGCTGAGTTAGCCCCTCCCACCTGTGGGGAGGGGTTGGGGAGGGGTCTTCGAAAATGCTGCGATGATCGGGAGGATCGGTATTCTCACCATTTCCATTCCCTCAGAGAATACCAACACCCGCCCCGACATGCTAAAACCCACCCACACCCATCCGCGCACGGAGCGCCGCATTGGACAGACTCGCCGCCATGGAAACCTTCGTCCGCGTGGTCGAGGCCGGCTCCTTCTCGGAGGCCGCGCGGCAGATGCATGTGGGGCAACCGGCGGTCTCCAAGACCATCGCGCAACTGGAGCAACGACTCGGTATCCAGCTCCTATTGCGCTCCACGCGGGGCCTTACGCCCACCGAAGCCGGGGAGAGCTATTACGAGCGGGCCAAGCGCACGATCGAGGAGGCTGATGAGGCCGATCATGCAGCGCGCGGCGCCGGTGCCAGCCTTTCCGGCCGGCTGCGCGTCAGTGCAGCGCCGGCCTTCGCCAGCCTGCACATCATCCCGCATCTCGGTGAATTCCTGGGCATGCATCCCGGTCTTGACATGGAAGTCGTGCTTGATGACGAGCGTATCGACCTGATCGAGGAGGGCATCGACATAGCCCTCAGAATGGGCGATCTGCCGGATTCTGCGCTCACCGTGCGCAAGATCGGCCAGTCGCCGCGCATCGTCGTCGCAGCACCCGCCTATATCGACGGGCATGGCGAACCAAGCCATCCCGCCGAACTCGGCCAGCACCAGAGCGTGGTCTATGCCAAGGGTTTTGGCCGCGATGCCTGGCTCTTCCGCAAGGATGGAGCGGAAGTGCCTGTCACCATGCGGGGACGCCTGCGCGTCTCGGCCGCAGAGGGCGTGCGTTCGGCGGTACTGTCGGGCATTGGCCTTGCCGTCGCCTCGGAATGGATGTTTGCGCCCGAGCTTGCCGATGGCCGCGTCAAGCTGCTGCTGACGGACTGGAGCCTTGCGCCGCTCGATCTCTGGGCCGCGTTTCCGGCAGGCCGTGGTGTGAGCGCCAAGGCGCGCGCCTTCGTGGCCTTTGTCGAGGAAAAGCTCAGCGCGGCCTGAACCGTTCTTTCCATTCCTGACGGGAATAAGTCCTAGTCGCGCCGGCTTTCTACTTCGCCCGCACCAAAGCCCATAATTTCTACCTCGTGTTCAACGAGCGACGGCAAGAACCGGCGCTGTGCAGAAGGAATGAGAACATGAGCAGGAAGCTGGAAAACAAGGTCGCCGTCATCACCGGCGGCAGTGCGGGCATCGGTCTCGGCGCGGCAAAACGCTTCGTCGACGAGGGCGCCAAGGTGTTCATCACTGGCCGGCGACAGAGCGAACTCGACAAGGCCGTGGCCGAGATCGGCGGCGATGTCACCGCCATTCGGGCCGATGCCGCAAGCCTTGCGGATATCGACCGTGTCTACGAGATCGTCGGCCAGAAGGCCGGCCGCATCGACGTGCTCTTTGCCAATGCCGGCATTTATGAATTCGGCCCGCTCGGCGAAATCACCGAGGAGCATTTCGACAAGACCTTCAATACCAATGTGCGCGGCGTGCTCTTTGCCGTGCAGAAGGCGCTGCCGCTTCTGTCCAGGGGATCGTCTGTCATCCTCACCGGCTCGATCGCCTCGATCAAGGGCTTCCCGGCCTTCTCGGTCTATGACGCCACGAAGGCGGCGATCCGCTCGTTCGCGCGCGGATGGATCATCGATCTCAAGGGCCGCGACATCCGCATCAACGTGCTAAGCCCCGGCCATACGGAAACGCCCGGCCTCTCGACGCTCGCCGACCAGAGCGTGCGCGACATGATGAAGGCCAATGTGCCGCTGGGGCGCATGGGCACTTCAGATGATCTTGCCAAGGCTGCGGTTTTCCTCGCGTCCGAGGACAGCAGCTATATTACGGGGATCGAGCTGTTCGTGGATGGTGGTGTGGCGCAGTTTTGAACCGCGGGATGGAGAGAGGTGAGGCGGGACGACTGCCGAACCTCCCGCATTCCCTCGTAGTGCAGGTACGAGGGATGGTTCAGGAATGGCGGAAAGCGGGGGCGCGTGCARCCCATCAGCCGTAACCAATCATGCTGCAGGTATATTTGCTGTAAGTGCCATAGTCCGTGATCCAGCCATCGTCCTCGAATTCCGGCTTGCGCCCGGATTCGGTGATGACCTTCAGATCCTTGCCGGTGCGCTGCAGGATATTGTCGTGCACCGTCTTTGCTTTTTCCGGGAAAGTGAAACTGTAATAGAAATCCGACATGCAGCCACCGCCGGCGTTGAGAGCATAGATCGGCAGGCTGAACTGGTTGAAGCGGCTTCCGAAATATTCTCCAACCGTATTGACCACCACGGGTGGTCCTTCCTTCGAGGTGCAGGTCGCCGATATCCTGCTTTCCATGGCCTTCAGGCTTTGCCTCGTCGCGTCGGGCAGGGCGAGGTTGTTGATCAGCATTTCCTTGTTGTCGGCGTTATAGGAAAGCCCGCCTTCGCCAAAGGCGCAATCAACAGGGTCGGGGAAGAGTTTCTCCGCCCATTTGTCCACGGCAATTCTTGACGTTGGAAGAAGAGCGGCAGTCGAGAAAAGCATTGCAACCGACATGCCCTGTAAACTGAAAAGAAATGAAAGCATTTATATTCACCCCAAACCCCAGAT
Source organism: Rhizobium sp. 05N49 (assembly GCF_056396805.1). Taxonomy (NCBI): domain Bacteria; kingdom Pseudomonadati; phylum Pseudomonadota; class Alphaproteobacteria; order Hyphomicrobiales; family Rhizobiaceae; genus Rhizobium; species Rhizobium sp. 05N49. Next base: position 73,764 of record NZ_JBFTME010000001.1, on the reverse strand, counting down.
GCAGGTTGCACGGCGGGAGCGAATTTTCAACACGAAATTTCTCTCGGAATCTCGGGAGATGAGTTGCGGTTAGCCCGCCTTGCGGCTGAGAAACAACCCCGTCTCCTTGCCCACCTCCAGCACGCCGTCGCCCGCCCGGAACGCCTCCGATATCGCTGCCCGAAACGCAGCAAGCTCGGCTTCGCTCGCCCTGTCACCGGGTGGATAGGAGGTCAGCGCCAGGAACACGTCTTCCGGCTCCGTTATCCGCATGTGGGCCGGGTGCTCCGCCATCGTCACATTGCCGAACTGCGCCTGCATCAGCCGTTCGGCAGTCTCGTAGCCGAAGGCGGCACCGGCGGGGTCGCAGGGCGGGCTGCCGAAGGCCGTCGTCAGTTCGTACATGCCGCGCATGTTGTTCGCACCATTGGTCGTCACCGCAAGGTGACCGCCCGGTTTCAGCACGCGGTGCATTTCGGCAAGCGCCTTGGCCTGATCGGCCACGTGGTAGAGCATGTGCATGGCGATGATGGTGTCGAAAGAGCCGTCTTCGAAGGGCAGGGTGGTGGCGTCGGCCTGCTGGCCGGTCACGCGGACAAAGGAGAGCGGGTGGCAGCGTTCGAGCGCTTCCTGCAGCATGCCGGGGGAGAGATCGGCGAGCGTGAGGTCGAGATTGTCGGGCAGGTCGGCGGCGACCGAAGCCCAGAACCAGCCGGGGCCGCAGCCGATATCCAGCAGGTGATCGCCGGCTTTAAGGGGAAGCTGCTGCGCCACCCAGGGAAACCAGCCGGTTTCGGCAATTGTATATTCCCGGTTCAGGCGCCCGCGCGCGGCAAGTTTCTTGCTGTCGCTATATTGCTCGGCATTGCCCGTGGTGATGGATGGCATGATCGGCCCCTGCTCCCCTCAGTCGCATGGCATGAATGCGGCGGCCTATTCTGCAACTTTGCGGCGTAGCAGACAATTGCCATATCTGGTGCCATATCTGGCCTTCGACCACGACCGCACGGTTGCCGCTCTCAATCGCAACTGCTACCTCACGCGCACGGCCATCGCCGGCCTTGAAGGAGATATTGTGAAGAGCCCCATTTTTCTCGTCATCGCGAGCGTCGTCATTCTGGTGGCGATCGCCGGCCTTGCGATCAGCTCCGCCCGACTGATCGGATTGTTCTAGATCCCTGACAGGCCGGCAGGCGCCCGTCGCTGGTGATCCGGTGACGAAGGAGGCAAAGCCCGCAAAGCTTCAGCCCTCCGTCCTGTCGGGGCGGATCTTCAGTGTACTCACTTTGTATTGTTGATCTTTTTGCGCAGAGGGCGCGGCTGTCGGCTAGCGGAACTTCGGCTCGCGGCGGGCGTTGTGCAGGAGTTCGCTGGCGGTCGCAAAGCAGCCGAAGAGTTGCAGCAGCCGCTTTTCCTCCTGGCTATCCAGCCGGTGCCGGCTGCAGAATTCGGTCACTGACCAGACTTTGGTAAGGGCATCGGCATCGACATGGGTTGGCTCTACGCGTTCCATTGCTGAGTCCTCCTAGGGTCCAAGATACCGATGCCATGGCAAATGGCGACTAACGAAAAAGGATTAGTCATAAACATGCTGCAGCGCAGCGCGCCTTCAAGGCCCGGAGTGGTGGTAAAATGCGCGAGAGCCTTGCTGCATGCCGAAATCCTAAATCTTCGCCCGTCGACCCATTGCAGTCATGCCGCCCTGAACTAGTTTCCCCGCCTGTCGTCGCGTAGGCGGATCATACCGCTCACAAAGGTCTGTTCTTGAATCAGGATATTTCATCGCCCTCCGGGGAGGGACTGGGAGAAGAAGCGCAGCGCCTGAACGCGCAGGTGCCTGCAGGGGCGAATGAAGCCGATGGTGCGCTTCGGGACGCCGGCGATGACGCGCAGATGCGAAGCGAAGCGCGCTACCGCGCCCTGTTCGAAGCGATCGACGACGGTTTCTGTATCATCGAATTCATCGACGGTCCCGAGGGGCCGCTCAGCGACTATGTGCATATCGAGGCAAATTCCGGCTATGAGCGTCATACCGGCATTTCCGATGTCGTCGGCAAGCGGCTGCGCGAGATCGAGCCTCACAATGCCGAGCAATGGCTGAAGCTTTACGGCGGAGTGCTGGCCAGCGGGCAATCAATCCGGTTCGAGCAGCATTTTGTGGCGGCGGGCCGCTATATCGAGGTTTCATCCTCCCGCGTCGAGCCTGCCGGCCTGCGCCAGGTCTCGGTCCTGTTTCGCGACGTCACTGCGCGCAAGCTCGCGGAGGCGGCGCTGCGCGCCAGCGAAGAGATTTCGCGCGAGAATGTGCAGCGCGTAAACCTGGCACTCGCGGCCGGGGCGATTATCGGCACATGGCTCTGGGACGTTCAGACAAACCGGTTCACGGTGGATGAGGCTTTCGCTCTGGCCTTCGGCCTCGATCCGGCTCTCGGCAGCCACGGCCTCAGCCTGGAACAGGTGATCGATACGGTTCACCCTGATGACAAGGCCGGGCTTGTAACCGCGATGAACGAGGCGCTTGGTCGCGGCGGAGCCTATGCCCACCAGTATCGCACGCGCCGCGCCGATGGCCACTATTACTGGCTGGAGGCCAACGGCCGCGTCGAGCTTGCTGCCGATGGAACGCCGCTGAGCTTTCCGGGCGTGCTCCTCGATATCGAGGAACGCCGCGCTGTCGAAGCCGAGCGCGACCGGGCCGCTGCCGCGCTTCGCGGCCTGAACGATACGCTGGAACAGCGTGTGGCCGAGCGCACGGCCGAGTTGATGCGCGCCGAAGAACAGCTGCGCCACTCGCAGAAGATGGAGGCGGTCGGCCAGCTGACCGGCGGGCTCATGATTTCAACAATCTCTTGGCCGGCATTTCCGGATCGCTGGAGCTAATGCAGACGCGACTGGCGCAGGGCCGCATCGGCGATCTCGACCGTTATCTGACCGCCGCGCAGGGTGCGGCCAAGCGGGCGGCGGGCCTGACGCAGCGCCTGCTTGCCTTCTCGCGCCGCCAGACACTCGATCCGAAACCGGCCGTCATCAATCGGCTGGTTTCCGGCATGCAGGATCTGATCGCCCGTAGCGTCGGTCCGACGATCGCGGTCGAGACAGCCCTTGCCGGCGGCCTCTGGGCCACCTTCGTCGATACCGGGCAGCTGGAAAACGCGCTCCTCAATCTCTGCCTCAATGCCCGCGACGCCATGCCGGAAGGCGGCAAGCTCACCGTCGAAACGGCCAATCGCTGGTTCGACGAGCGGGCAGCGCGCCAGCGGGGGCTCGCTCCCGGCCAGTATGTCTCGCTCTGCGTCAGCGATACCGGCACCGGAATGGCGCCCGATATCATCGAGCGCGCCTTCGATCCGTTTTTCACCACCAAGCCGATCGGCCAGGGGACGGGTCTCGGCCTTTCCATGGTGCATGGCTTTGCGGGGCAGTCTGGCGGCACGGCGCGCATCTATTCCGAGCTCGGCAAGGGCACGATGATCTGCATCTATCTGCCCCGCCATCTCGGCGAGGACAGGCACGAGGATGAGGTGGCCGACACCGTGACGGAGCCGCTTTCCGCCGGTTCCGAATCCATTCTCGTCGTCGATGACGATCCGCTCGTGCGCATGGTGGCTGTCGAAATCCTTCAGGAACTCGGCTACCGGGTGCTGGAAGCCGGAGATGGATCTGCGGCGATGCGTATCATCAATACCGGCCAGCCGATCGATCTCCTGATTACGGATGTCGGCTTGCCCGGCGGCATGAACGGCCGCCAGCTTGCTGACGCCGTGCGCTTCAGCCGCCCGGATCTGCGCGTGCTGTTCATCACCGGCTATGCGGAGAATGCGGTGCTGAACCACGGCCATCTGGACCATGGCATGCAGGTGATGACGAAGCCGTTCCTGAGCGATGCGTTCGGGCGGCGAGTGAAGGATCTGCTGGGGAAGTAGGACAGCGATCTTGCCATCGGAATGAGGAGGGTTGGGTTAGCGCCCGGAGCCCCCTCATCCGGCCCTTCGGGCCACCTTCTCCCCGATGGGTAGAAGGGGGAGCCGCCGGTACGATCTGCGGAGAGACACGATACCTCGATGCGCAGGACGCAGCCGCGACACCCCTTCGCCCCAACGGGGAGAAGGTGGCCCGAAGGGCCGGATGAGGGGGCGACGGGCACTGCGTGCACCTTCGACTATTCCTGTAAGAAGCAGCAGAGGGATGACGGGAACGGAGGTCGGCCGCCTGCCCAAGGCAGGTCGCAGATCAAACTCGGAAAAATCGCTCTACACCCGCCCCGCCAGCGCCAGATAGGCTGAAATCGTCAGCACCGAAAGCACGGTCGAGGCGAGCACGACGCGGCCCGTCAGGCTTGCCTCGCGGCCGTAGAATTCCGCCAGCATGAAGGGGCCGGTGCCGGTCGGCAGGGCCGCGAGCAACACGGCGGTATGGGTGGCGGTCGGCGGCAGGTTGAGGAGGGGCGCGGCGATGACCCAGGTGACGGCGGGCTGGGCAATCAGCTTCAGGCCGACGATTATGCTTGTCGTCGTTGCGCGGGCGCTGGTTTCACCGGCCCTGGTGCCGGCCAGAAACAGGCCGAGTGCGATCAGCGCGCAGGGCGAGGCGGCGCCGCCGAGCAGCTTCAGGAAGGCATGAACGGGAGCGGGGAGCGTCACACCCGAAAACATCACCAGCGCGCCGAGGGCGGGCGCGACGAGCAGCGGGTTTTTCGCAAGCGAGCGGGCCGTCTTGATGGCGATGTCGCGCCGCCGGGTCTCCGATTGCAGCCCGCCTTCGATGAGGATGATGGCGACGGCAAAGAGCACGCAGACGGTGAGGATGGTGGAGATCAGCACCGGCGCCATGCCGGTGTCGCCGATCAGTGACAGGACGAGCGGAAAGCCGATGAAACCGGTATTGGCATAGCTGGCATTCAGCCCGTCGATCGCCGCATCGGCGAGATGCCGGCCTTTGGCGATGCGCCAGAAGAGCGTGGCGCAGAAGATGACGGCGCAGCCTGCGGTAAATGCCGTCATGAAGCCCGGCTGCCAGATCTCGGCGGGTTTGGCATTGGCCATGATATCGAAGAGCAGCGCGGGCAGGGCGAGATAGACGACCAGCCGGTTGACCTCGCGCGTGGCATTTTCACTGAGCGCCCCGGTCTTGCGGGCGATCCAGCCGGCGAGGATGAGGGCAAAGATCGGCAGGACAATCGAAAGGTTCGTCAGCATCAGGGGTAACTCGGGCGGGTCTTGCTTGAGGGCGATCCTTGCCTAGCGTGCAGGATCAAGATAATCCAATGTCATCTTGAGCACTGATTGATACTTCTGAGGTATCGAATGGACACGCGCCATATGCGCTATTTCGTGGCGCTCGCCGAAACCCTGCATTTCGGCCATGCGGCTCAGCGCATGAACATGAGCCAGCCGCCCTTCAGCCGGCAGATATCGGCCATCGAAAAGACGCTTGGCGTGCAGCTCTTCGAGCGCAATTCGCGCAATGTCGCGCTCACACCCGCCGGCCAGCATTTCCTTGCCGATTGCCGCGCCGTGCTCGAAGGCTTCGATGCCGCCTGCCGCGATGTGCAGCTGGTTGCCAGCGGCATGAAGGGCGAGCTGAAGCTCGGCTTCATGATGCATGCCGCCCATAGCGTCATTCCAGCTCTCGTGCGGCTTTATTCGCAGGCGCGGCCGGATGTGCGCCTCATCCTGGAAGAGCGCATTCCGACCGATATCGAGGAGATGCTGGCGGAGGGAACGCTCGATGCCGCCGTCACTTTCGGCGGCGGTCCGGCGCCGCATCAGCGCACGCTGCTGCTTGCCCGCGACCGGCTGTGCCTCATCGTGCCCCGGGGCCATCGGCTGGCTGAGGCCGAGACTATCGGGCCGCAGTCGCTTGCGGGCGAAAGGTTGATCGCAGCACCCGCGACCGTCGCGCCGACGCTGCGCACGGCGATCGGCCATTATTGCGCGGCTGGCGGCGTCGTGCCGCATTTTGCCTTCGAGCCGCGCCTGCAGCACACCATCATCCGGCTGGTACAGGAGGGGCTGGGCGTGGCGCTGATCCCGCAATCGCTTTGCGATGATCTGGCCGAGGGCGTGGTGTCGAGGACGCTCGACGACGCCCCGGAATTCGAAGTCGTGCTCTGCGCACCGCTCGCCGCCGGGAACCCGGCCGTGCCACAATTGTTCGAGGTGGCGGGCCACACGGGCAGTAGCAAGAACAAGGCCGGCTGAGGCCGCCGGCCCAGTACATCTGAAAGAAGAGTTCAGAGGCTTTCGGCGGCGACTTCGAAATGCATGCCGTCTTTCGTGGTGAAGTAACCGCCCCAGTAAAATCCGTTGGCATTGGGAATCGCGACCATCTCGCGCACGCAACCGCGATCTCCCATCAAAGCGGGTATGGTTCCCCGTGCGTTCCACGTCGCGTTGATGTCGAAGGCGGTTCCCCATGCATGATTGGATAAATTCTCGGGAACAGCCTTCGTCTTGCCCCGCTTCAGGCGGGCATTGAAACTGCCGTCGAAGGTCAGGATCCGGTTTGCGAGCCCGGCCGCGGCCCATTCAGAGAAAAGCTTGGCGAGCCGCGTCGTGTGGTTCTTGTGGAAACGGATGCGTCCGTCGGTTTTCGTGACGCCCGAATCCAGGGGAATGACGCAGTCTTTCAGCTCCGGAATGTTCACGGTCGTTATATTGCTCGCCTCGAAACCGTTGGTGATCGTGATGTGCTCCGGATTGCCGGAAACCGGGCTATGATTGAACTTTATGACACCGCATTTTGACTGCATGTCCGCGGCGCTTGGCGATGACAGGCCCGGCTTCTTCTTTGGCCAGTCGATACCCTTTTTTGCCGGGTCCGGATCGAAATCGGGTTTGATATCGGCATGCGCTTCGGAAATCGCGAAACATTGGTCGTCAAATGTCGGACTTTCCGGAAGCCCGAATTTCCTCCGGAAGCGGATGACCTCTTCCTTGGTTTTCCTGCCGTAGGAGCCGTCCGTGCCCAAGGACGCCGATAGCTCCTGATTGAGATATTCCTGAAGGCGGCGGACGTCGTTACCGAACGCGCCGACGGACAAAATGTAAGCCATGCCTTTCCCCTCCCGATGGCACTTGCCTTGCCGGATCAAACACTGGCGAAACTCAGAATCTCACGTCGATGGCCGGAAAGAAGGCGTCCTTGGGCGGATCCTTGTCGGCGCAGGCCACTCCCTTGATCATCGCGCCGCCGCTGTCACTGAGGATTTCGCCCTCGTGATCGTTCCAGACCATGATCGCTTCCGGCGTCATTCCCGAGAAATCCGCATCGGGACCTGGTGTCACGCGGCCATCGGCATTTCCGTCCCACCAGAAAAGCTTGGGCGGAGGATTGCCGCCATCGGGTTCGGAGCCGGCAAGCACGAGATAGCGGTTGCCGACCCGCTCAATGTCACGCACGCCGCGGCCGGTCGTTCCCGGTCCGTCGGAAAGGTCCATCGTGACGACCTGGGTAATTATTGGAGAGCCCGTGTCCCCGGTGCCCAGCTTGACCAGCGGCATCGGATTGGCGAGCTCGAGCACGATGGCGCGGTTATCGGGCACGGGTCCGCGCAGGCCGATCAGGAGATGTCCTTCGGGTGTCGCCGCCAGGCCTTCGATGTTGACGTGGGTCTTTAAATCATCCTCGCTGAGCTTCAGCGCTGCGGCCATATCCGCGCGAAGATTGCGGTAGACCTCGCCGGAACCGGACAATGTCCCGTCGGCCGATACGGTCGTTGCAAACAGTTCCTTGCGCTTTTTCTTGTCTTCGCCGCTGCTGTTCAGCGAATGGGACGTCAGCCAGAATATGGTGTCGCCGATACGGGCGGCGCCTTCGATGTCGGTGACATCGTCGACCGGGAATTTCGCCACCGGCTCAGGCTTCCCCCGCTCATAGATCATGATCGCGGAGAAATCATCGCTCGCGACGGCCATATGCGACTTGTCGACCATCGCTGCGGCCGAGGCCTCGCAAATGCCTTGATATAGATGGTTCGCCGCATTGGCCGCCAATGGGCCAAGGAAGGATGAAAATGCGGCCAAGAGGATCACGCGGCTCTTATTGCTCATGCGACAAGCCCCCGTTTCGATGTTCAGCCTCCCGGTGGGGTGGCATTTTGTAATTAAACTATCGTGGAAGGTGCGCGTCAAGATAATCTTTAATAATTAATCTGGCTATACTTTTGCCGCGCGGTCGGAAAGCTTACGGTCGATCTATAGTTCTGTGAACAGCTCGGCAGTCGTAAATAAAAACCCTCCTTTCGAGCTTGTTTGCAATATGTCCGGATTGGAAAATATTATCGGCATTACGCACGGCGCTGCATCGGCAATGCCTGTTGCTGGCCGCATTGCGGAGTGATCCTGATGGACGGCGCGGTCCGGGCAGGGGCGTGCTTTCTACTGCAGTAGCCGCAGCCTGCGCCCCTCGGCCGCCGCCTGGCCCCTCGATTTCGCATTCAGCTTGGCGAGGATCGAGGAGATGTGGTGATCGACGGTTTTGGCCGAGACGAACAGGCGCGCGCCGATCTCGGCATTGGAGCGGCCCTCGTCGATCAGCCGCAGCACGTCCATTTCCCGCGTGGTGAGGCCGGCGGCGTTGGCCTGGGTGCTGGCGCGGGGGCCGCGCGTCGCAAGCCGGCCGCCGCGCTTGCGGATCAGCTCCTTCACGTGGGTGACGACGGCAGTGGCGCCGAGGGCTTCCAGCATCGCCAGGGCCCGGTAGAGCGCGTCATTGTCGCCGTCGAGCAGGGCGAGGGCGGTGAGATAGGGCGCGCGGCGGTCGGTCCAGATATCGGCAGCCTCCTGCCATCGGCCTCGCAGCGTGGCGATCACGGCTGCGTCGCCATCGTCGCCGTCAGGCGCAAGGCCGGTTTCTTCGAGAATATGCGCCCAAAAGCCGATCATCGAGCCGGCGGCATCGTCGCTGCAGAGGGAAGCGGCCTGCCGCAGACCGGCGAGCGCCTCCTCCCGGTCGCAGAGGCCGAGCCAGGCGCGCTCGGCCACCAATGCGGCATGGGCGGACAGGCGCTGGAACTCGAAGGTGTTTTCGAGGAATTTCGCCATTTCCTGCAAGAGCTCGTCCGCTGGTTCGCCGCACCGCGTTTTCAGCGTCGCCAGCGCCACGAGCGAGGGGTAGCGGCATAGCGCCGGGGCGTTCTGGTTGTCGACCACGGCTTGCGCCGCGGCCGTTGCTTCGTCCCAGCGGCCGAGGACGGTCAGCAGTTCCGCAAGCTCGCCGCGCATGTAGTCGCGCCATGTATCGAGGTCATGCTCGATGCAATAGGCGATGCCCCGCGTCAGCACATCCTCGGCGACATCAAATGCGTGGAGCCGGATTTCCACCCAGGCGCGGTTGGTGAAGGCACGGGCAGCATGCTCCTGGAAGCCGTGGTCGAGAGCGATCGCCAGCGCCTGATCGAGCGTTTGGCGGGCGCGGCCCGGCTCGCGCCAGCAGATGGCGGTGCCGACGTTGTTCAGCGCATGGCAGAGGACCTCGGGCCTGGCGATGTCGTCCGATGTCACCAGCGCGATGGCGCGCTCGCCGTAGAGTGTGGCGGTTTCGGCGTCACCGGCCAGCATGCCGAGCTGCGACAGGTTGGAATAGCCCATGGCGAGCTCGGCGGGGCTTGCGGCCTGCTCCAGCACGTCAACCGCCTCGCGGCCGAAGGCATCGGCGCCCTTGCGGTCTCCGGCAAGATAGCTCAGCCGCGACAGCCAGCGCAGGTTGTCGCCGACATGCCTGATGTCGCCGAGCGCCCTGTAGAGCGCAAGCGCGCTGGTTTGGGCGGCAATGGCCCGTTCCATCTGGCCGGTCAGGTGGCATTCGAAGGCATAGCCCTCGTAGAGGCAGGCGCGGGTGGCATCGCTCAGGTCGCCGGCATGGGCGAGCGCCAGCTCGTAATGGCGCATCGCCTGCCGGTGGGCGCCGAGTCTGCCGGCATCGGCCGCAGCCTTCGGGGCGAGCTCGGAGATCGCGCTCATGTCCTGCGCTTCGTTGGCATGGTGGACCATGCGCGCGACCGAGGCCTCCGGCCGGTCGCGGAAATAGGCGAGCGCCTTTTCATGCAGCGCCCGGCGGCGCAGCGGCGGCAGCGATTGCTCGATGGCCTGCCTGGCGATCTCATGGCGGAACATGAGGAGGTTGCTGCCCTTGCCACCGGCTGGCACCAGAAGCCCACAGGCGGTGCAGGCCTCGAGCGAGGCGCGGGCGGTGCTGCCGCAGATCGCCTCGATCAATTCGGGCGCAAAGGCATCGGGCGAGGTTGAGGCCGCCCAGAGCGCTTCCCTGTCATGCTCGTCAAGGATATCGGCCCGCGCCAGCACGGCATCGCGGATGGTTGTCGGCAGCTGGTCGCGGTTGAATGGCGGCAGGCTGTCGCTGCCGGCGCAGTCCACGAGCTCGCTGACGAAATAGGCATTGCCGCCGGTGGCGCTGAAGATCGCTTCGCCATCGAGGCCCTTGCTGTCGGCAAGCTCCAGCACGGCGGCCTTCGACAGCGGCGGGACGGTGATGCGCAGCCAGTGGGCGGGCGGAATATCGGCCAGCAGCCGCCTGAGCCGCGTCTGGCCCGGCGTATCGTCATTCCGCGCTGTTGCGACCAGCAGCAGGCAGGTGTGGCGGATGCGCCGGCCGATATAGCGGATGAGGTTCAGCGTGGCGTCGTCGGCCCAGTGAATATCCTCGATGACGAGCAATGTCGGCCGGCCGCCATCGGTCAGGAGATCGAGCACTTCGGAGAAGAGGGCGATCCAGTTGCCGCCCGTGACCCTTGTCAGCGTCCAGCGGGCTTGCCGGGCAATATCGCGCCAGGGGCCGAGCGGCTCGGCCGTGCCGAAATTCTCGCAGGCGCCGGAGAGAACGCGGGTATCCTCGGGCACGGCGCCGGCAAAGGCTGCGGCGAGGGAGGATTTTCCCGCACCCGCTTCCCCTTCCAGAAGCACGACCCTGCCACTGCCGTCGGCGGCTTCGCGCAACAACGACTGAAGATGATCGAGATTGGGGGCGCGCTCGATTAGCCGCATGGCGGATTATTGCCAGCATCGTCGGCGGCTGGGAATAGGGGAGCGTGTCAAAATAGGGCGGCGAGCCCCAGAAAATGGGGAGATATCCCGATGCGCCGACACCGGCATAGGCCTAGCGTCCGTCTCGTCAACATGGATGCGAACAGGAGGTCGCCATGCCCAGATATCTTATCGAACGCAATATTCCCGGCGCAAGCAAGCTCACCTCGGAAGACCTGTGCAACATTTCCGCCAAGTCGAACCAGGTCGTCGAGGGTCTCGACCGGCCCTATACCTGGATCACCAGCTATGTCGCCGGCGACAAGATCTACTGCGTGCATGAGGCCGACAGCGCTGAAACCGTCTACCGCCACGCCCGCGAAGGCGGCTTCCCGGCCGATCTCGTGAGCGAGATCGCCTCGGAGTTCGGTCCCCAGACGGCCCGGCAGACCATGCGCGCATGAGTTACCCCGCCGGCTGCAACGCGAGGGGCGGCGGCCGGCGCTTACCTCGTTCCCTCCTCGGGCAAGACCGGGGAGGGAATGGGGGGATGAAAGTGCAACAGAAGGAGCTGCATTCGACACGGCCACCCTGTTTCCTCGTGCTGGCACGAGAGATCTCAAAGCGACCAGCCTGCCCAAGTCCTTGGCCAGGAAAGATTTTTTTCCACTCCCATGGTAGATGAGTCTCTCGCCGCGCTGGCGCGCCGCTGCCGGATCTCTTTGACAGCCCTCGTGCCCGCATGAGGAAACAGGAATGGGGAGGGTTGGAGCCTGCACCGTCACGCAGTCCACCCCTTGCCACTTCACCGCAGCTCGCGCTATAGATCGCCCCGATGGGGATGGAGTGCCCCCGAAACCGCCCACAAGGCTGATGACTCCTACCGTGTTTAACCGCGGTGGGAATCTGTCCGGAGCCCGCCGCAAGGCGGGTTTTTTATTGCCCGCCCTGATGTTTTGGAGCGAGCATGTCCTTCTATACCTGCCTTATCGTCATGGCCGGCGGTGCCCTCGGCACCTTCGCGCGTTACGCCGTATCCGTCCTCGCCATGCCCATCAGCCGCGATCTGCCCTGGGGCACCGTTATCATCAATGTCACGGGCTCGCTGATCATCGGCCTGTTCAGCACGCTGACGCTCGCCAATGGCCGTTTTCCGGTCTCCGACAATATGCGCCTCTTCGTGATGATCGGCCTCTGCGGCGGCTACACCACCTTCTCTTCCTTCAGCCTGCAGACGCTCGACCTGCTGCGCTCGGGCGCCACGGTGCGGGCCTGCATCAATGTCGCTGCCTCCGTCGTGCTCTGCATCGGGGCGGTGGCGGTCGGGCATCTGATCGCCACGCGGATCAATGGCGGGATGGCGCAAGTGGCGCAGGCGGCGATCGAGGAGCAGGCGTGAGGCGGGGCAGGGACGTCTGCCTCGTGACTGATCACAGCGAGGGGCGAATGAAGATGCCTCCGAATCTTCCGTCTGCCGCCAGCGCGAAACTCCATTCGAGATGGCCGTTGTCGAAGGCTACGTCGTAGACATCCCAGCCTTCCGCGGTCACGCCCTTGAAGGATATGTCCCTGAGCGGCCCCATGCGATCGAGATCGGCCTTGATCATGGCAGCTTGTTCGCGTGCGAGGGCGGCGAGCGGYGGGCTCATCCGCTCATAGTCGGGTTCGCCGCGCTGGTGCTGTTCGATGACCTGTTCCAGCAGCGCCTTGCTGTTTTCCACCGGCTGCTTGTCGCGGATGCGCGTGGCAATCGCCTCTTCCAGATCGGTCGCGGCGCGTTCGTCGATGCGGGATGCTGCCTGTTCATAGCCGTGCTGGTGCAGCACGAGGCCGGTGACAGCGCCGCTTTCGTTGCGGGTAAAGGTGATCTGTGCCTGAACCGCCTTGTAGAAGAAGCGGTCGGCATCCTCGGCGAAGATTTCTAGCTCCGGCTGACCGGTCAAGCGCGTGAAGAGCCGCCCGTCGCGCAGGCTTACCACATAGGCCGACGTATCCAGATGATAGTGTCCGGCATAATCGGCATAGAGCGCAGGGTCGATCTTCTGTTCGGTGCGCGGTCGCGCCTGCTCATAACGACGCCAGGCTATGGCATCGGCTGAGGTATCGGTCATGTTCGTGTCCTTTGCGAGCTTCAGCAGTTCATCGATCGAGAGAATGTCGCCTGCGGCCATCTTCGCCCGCAGCGCGTCTGTCATGGCGAGGCTGTGCTGCGTGCGGGTCAGCTGCTCCTGCAGGGCGTGGTTCTGCATGGCGAGCATGCGGTCGAGATCGGTCGCGTGGCCGGCGAGCAGCCGGGCGATGTCCTGCAGGCTGAGCCCCAGCCGCTTCAGCGCCAGGATCTCGGTGAGCCGTGCAATTTCCCTTGTGCCGTAAAGCCGCCAGTTCTTTCCCGTGCGCGGCGGCCGGATGAGCCCGGTTTCCTCATAGAGCCTGAGCGCGCGCACCGTGATGCCGATCCGCTCGGCGCATTGAGCCGCCGTCAGCCAGCTCTCTTCCCGTCCCTTGGCGTCCATCAGGCCTCCCGCGATCTGTCGGAACCGTTTCTAAGCTATGACGCTGGGTCCGGCTCAAGAGGTTTTTTGCGGGTTTTTCCGGTTTCGGCTCGATACCGGGCAAGGCTCAGGTGGTCGTGACGAGAAAATATCGGTTCATGGTCTCTGCCCGATGTTGGCCAGAGGCGTCTATTGCAGGACAGGGTGGGATCAGTACGCTACRGCAAATCCACGCGTAGATGACGGTTGCGATCAAAATGACTGAGGCAAGCAGGCGATGAAAATGCAGTTGCTGCAGGTGCAGGACAGAAACCAGTGGCAGGCATATCACGCGATCAGACGTCACGTTCTCTTCGAACTGCGTGGCCAGGCTGGCTATGATGAGGATCATCCGGACGAGCATCGGGAAAATCATCTTCCTCTGCTGTTCATCTACGACGATGTCCCCGTTGGCACTGTTCGGCTGGATATCGGGCTCGTAGGTGGCGCCCCTGCAACCGTGCGCCTCGTCGCAATCACTCCGCAATATCAGCGGCAGGGAATTGGCAAAGCCATGATGGAGGCTCTTGAACGGCTCGCCACCGACAGAGGCATCACGCAGCTGGAAGTTCACGCCGCACCGGATGCGGTGGCCTTCTACGAAAAGCTTGGTTGGCTGCTCGTCGATGCGGACAGGGCCGTTCCGCTCCTTACAAAGCAGATTTCCTGAAGCGGCATTTGCGCCGGAGCCGATCTTTGCAAAGCTAAGCGAAGGAGATTCGTGGCGCTCTGGCGCACGTCGGGGCGGCGAAGGGGAATTGCGAGGGGAAAGAAATTATCCTGCCCGTGGGAAAACCCATGACAGGTGCAATCGATCCGCCGGGTATGCCGCCCGGCGGATCGAGCGGCCGTTAATTCCCTGCCGAGGTCGGGGCGGAGTCGGACAGGGATTCACGGATCTGGTCAATCTTGCCGTCGGCATCACCGACGCCGAGGATGGCCTTGGCCTCGGCGAGGACTGCCGGGCTCACTTCGCCATGACGCGTGGCTGAGGCGAGCGCATCCTCCAAGGCGTCATCGCCGAGGACGGGATCGTCGACCGAGGGTTCAATGCCGTTGTCGAGTTCGAACTGGGCATAGGCAACCGCGTAGGCAGCAATCGCGGTCATCTTCGGATCGGACGTGTGCAGATAGGCCTTGTAGCTGCGGTTGAGAGAGTTGAGGCCCTTGAACTCGGAGGCGAGGTTCTCGTGCTTGATCTCGGCCGGCGCGTTTTTCGCTGCCAGCGATTTTGTCTTCGCTTCGCCGGATTTGCCCCTGGCTTCGTTTTCGGATTTCGAATTGTCGTGCGATGAATTGCCCGTCTTCGAATTGCCCGTCTTCGAATTGCCGGACTGGTGGCCGCGGTTCTCGTGGCTGCCGCTTTGTCCGCCGCCATTGCCGCCACTATTGCTGCTGCCGTTACCGCCACCGTTGCCGCCGCCATTACCTCCACCATTGCCGCCACCGTTTCCACCGCCCTTTGCCATGGCGGCAATATCGGCGCCGGTGATCGTCAGCGGACTGGAAGCCAAGGCAATCGAAAGTGCGGCTATGGACGCAAGAGTTGCGATACGCATCCGGGTCTCCCTCGCAGGATAATTCATCAAAAATCGTGAGATGGCCGATTCTGGAAAGCGGCCATCAGGATGAGAACGATGTTAGGCGCGAAACGCGGAGCGTGCATCGGACCGAGGTCTGTCATTCGTCGGACCATAGTCCTAGAGAGCGGGAGATGGTTAACGGGTTCCTCGTCGGGCGGCGGGTCGCCGATCGGGAATCGGGTGGCTGCGGGTCTCCATATTTCCTACGCCTCCGTTGCCATGAAAACAGGAGGCTCGGATATGGAACTCGAAGACAAGGTCATCATCATTTCAGGTGCAAGCAGCGGCATCGGGGCGGCCGCAGCCCGGCTGTTTGCCGCGAGAGGCGCACAGCTCGTGCTTGGTGCGCGGCGGGCGCAGACCCTCTCGGAGCTCGTTTCCGAGATCATCGAAATGGGCGGCATGGCCGTGTCCCTAGCTGGTGATGTGCGCGATGAAGCCTATGCGCAGGCGCTCGTCGACCGGGCGCTCGATGCCTATGGCCGGCTCGACGGCGCCTTCAACAATGCCGGCATCGTCGGCGAGATGGGGGCGTTTTCGGAGATGAGCGCTGCCAATTGGGAGGCGGTGATGTCCACCAACCTGACGAGCGCCTTCTTCGCGCTGAAGGCGCAGCTGCCCGTGATGAAGGCACAGCGTAGCGGCTCGATCGTCTTCACCTCGTCCTTCGTCGGATACAGCAATGGCGGCTTGCCCGGCATGGGGGCTTACGCAGCCTCCAAGGCAGGCCTGATCGGTCTCGTGCAATCGGTCGCCGCCGATTACGCGGCCGACGGCATCAGGATCAACAGCCTGCTTCCCGGCGGAACGATCACGCCGGCAGGTGGAGAGAACAACCCCGAATTCCTCGACTATATCTCGGGCCTGCATCCGATGAAGCGGATGGCCGCAGCGAAGGAGATCGCGCAGGCAGCGCTCTTCCTGCTGTCGGACCAGTCGAGCTTCATGACCGGCAGCCCGATGATCGTCGATGGCGGCATGTCTGTTCGGCTGCTCTAGCCGCACTGGTCTCGGGCGGTGGTCGCGCCGCCCGAGGCGGGGAAGTTCGCGGCCATTCCAGTAGGTCGCCAGCGCTTCACGCCGCGCTCGATTCCTGACATATTCGCCGCGGGACAGCCAATCGGTGTGGATATTGCCTCATGAATTCGCAGACACGTGAAAAAAGCAATTTGCGTGCGCCTACCGGGTCGGTCACGGGGCTCTGCTCCGCATCCGCCACCATGTTTGCGGTCGGAATGGCCTTTCTGGGTTACTGGGGTGTCTATGAACAGGGGAGCTGGCGTGCCGTCGATTATCTCGTGCTGATCGTCGCCGTCCTCGGGTTTGCCGCACTTGGTTGCGTGCCCTGGATCGTGACCACGCCTGTGGCCGAGGACGAGCCAGACAAGGTCGCCGTCGCCAGGCGAGCGATGGTACTGGGGACGGGGTTGCTCTGGACCGCCGTCTGCATTGCCGTATTTACCTGAGCTGCCTTGCCAATCTTCGCATGATGCAACTGAAATTCTACTTCCAGAGGGATATTCCTTCCTGCGATATGGCTCGCTGTACTGCCGCGCGGCCCTCCAGGCGACGAGCATGGGAGGTCCAGGCCGGGTAGGCATTCTGCATGTCAATTGGCATGCGATTTCCCCACCTGAAGAATACGAGCAGATAGGGATCAACAATCGAGTAATGCTCTCCGACTGCCCAAACCCGGTCCTTCAATCTGGTTTCTACAAGTGCAAAAGCGGAGGTTAGATGCTCTTTTCCCTTGTCTACCAGCGGCGGGTGCATCGATTCATCCGGTAAGAAAAAGTCGGCACGCCAGATCATGCGGACGGCGACGGCGTGAACCGCGCTCGACAGCCAGTTAAACCATTCGACGGAACGGACGATGTCGATCGGATCCGTTCCCAGGAGCCCGGAATCGGGATTTTCCAGACCGAGGTGCAACAGGATTGCCGGCGCTTCCGTGAGGATGAAATTCTCGGCAGCAAGAACAGGGATTCGCCCTTTCGGGTTCAATCGACGGAATTCCTCAGTCTTGGTTTCTGGATGGCCTGGAGACATTAACGCCAGCGAATAGGGCTTCCCTATTTCCTCCAACAGGATGTGAGGCGCAAAAGCACAGGAGCCGGGCGCCGCATGAAGTGTGTAATGCATCAATTCCTCCGAAGGCTGTACGCTCTTCAATGCGTCCTTGTCGTCAGCGTCATATGGTTGCACCTGCAAGAKGTTTTTGGAAGGGTTGGACCTGTCGGACTTCATGACAGACAGCTCGATAATCGTCGATGGCGGCATGTCGTTACTGCAGCTTTGGTAAAGGCGGCCCCGGGCGTTGGTCGCTCCGCCGAGACAGGTCGGCAATTGTCATGCTCTGGCCGATCTCCGCTCAAAGGCGCCAGCGAAGACGACTGCGATGGCGCCAATCATCAGCCCGCCGGCGAGCAGGAAGGTCAGCTGCATGCCGGCCGAAATCGCTGCCGGTGCCGCATGAATGAAATCCCCCGTGCCGGCGCCATAGGCAAAGACGGCGCCCATGAGGGATGCGCCCGCCATCAGGCCGATATTGCGTGACAGTCCGAGCAGGCCGGAGGCCATGCCGCGCCGTTCCTTCGGCACATCGGCGAGGGCGGCAGTATTGTTGGCGGCCTGGAAAAGCTGGTAGCCGGGCGTCAGCACGATGATGGCGGCAATATAGCCCGCGACATCCAGGATCTGCGGGAGGATCGCCAAGAGGAAGGCGCCGGCGGCGAGCAGGGCAAGGCCGATCGAAAGCACGGCGCGCGCGCCCCAGGCATCGACCAGTCTGCCGGAGGGAACACCACTGACGATGGAAATGACGGAGCCGACCGACATGACGAGGCCGACCGAAGCTGCCTTCAAACCGAGTGCCAGGCCGAGATAGAAGGGGCCGACGACCAGCGTCGCCATCATCACGGCCGCCACCACGATATTGACGACGAGATTGGGGACGAGGCGCTTTTCCATCACGGCAAACATATTCGCCGGGCGCGCCTTGCCCCTGGCCCTGTCAGCCGGCAGCGCCGCGATCGCCAGGATCAGCGCAAGTGCCGCCAGCGGAACCTGCACCCAGAAGATGCCGCGCCAGCCGGCAAGGGGGATCAGCGCGCCGCCGAGCGAAGGACCGAGCGCCGTGCCAAGGGCGGAAACCGTGCCGAGCAGGCCCATGGCGCGGCCGATGCGGGCCTCGCTCGCCGTCTCGCGCATCAGCGCCATCGAGATCGTCATCAGGAAGGCCGCGCCGACGCCTTGAACCGCGCGGGCCGCCATCAGCAGCGGCAGATCGGGTGCCATTGCCGAAAGCAGCGAAGCCACGGCAAAGAGCATGAGGCCCGCAAGCTGCATGCGCTTCAGCCCATAGAGATCGCCGAGCCGACCGGCGACGACGACCGAAATCGTCAAGGCTGCGAGATAGCTGACGACGATGCCCTGCACCTCCGCAAAGGGTGCCGAAAAATCTTCCGCGAGCCTTGGCAGGGCGATGTTGGCGATGCTGGTGCCGAGCGAGGCGAGCAGCATGGAAAGCGAGAGCGCCAGTGTGGCGCCGCGCCTTTCCCTTCGCTCCGATCCATTCATTTCCGCCTGTTCCATATCGATGTCCTCTTGCTTGAAATGTCGTTCAGGAGCAGGCTACGAATTCAAGCCGACTTGAGGTCAAGCATGAAATTTCTGGATATCGGAGAAGTCTCCGCACGCAGCGGAATCAAGCCTTCGGCGCTGCGCTACTACGAGGAGGTAGGGCTCATCACCTCGGTCCTCCGCCACGGGCTGCGCCGCCAGTTTGCGCCCGATGTGCTGTTGCAGCTGAAGCTGATCGCCATGGGCAAGACGGCCGGATTTTCGCTGGACGAAATATCCGGCATGTTCGGCAGGACCGGCGCTCCGGACCTGCCGCGCGCCGCGCTGCACCAGAAGGCCGACGAGATCGACCGCCAGATCCGGGAGCTGACCGCGCTCAGCGACACTCTGCGCCACGTCGCCGAATGCTCCGCGCCCTCCCATATGGAATGCCCGACTTTCCGGCGGCTGGTCGAGGTGGCGGGCAAGCGCGCCCGGAAGGGCAAGGGCAGGTAGTGCTGGCGTATCCTGTCCTGCTGCGCCAGTATAGTTCCAAGATTTCGTTCAGGTTCTGGCGAAGAAGTGAAAAGCTATTCTGCAATATATATTGCACCCTATAAGTGTATCTGGTAATTCTATTTGGCTTCAGCCAGTTTTTCAAAATCGTTCGGGGGAATCGACATGCACAAGGTCATCGATAGCCCATGGGAATTGGGCCAATACGCCAACGAACTGAAAGCCGAAGGCGTCGAAACCATCATTCGCTACTATAATCATACCAATTCGAACAAGCTGCCGCAGAAGCGGATCGAAAAGGCCGAATACGACAACATTCTCGATGCAGGCCTGTCCCTGGCCATCGTCTTTCAGCAGCGCGGCGGTGCGGGCGGCAATATTGGCGATCTCGATGCCGAGTCCGGTGCGAGGGACGCAGCCCGTGCCCTCGATCTTGCCGAGAGCTACGGGCAGCCGCGGAATTCGGCGATCTATTTCTCGGTCGATCACGATTATTACAAGGCGCCGGACCTGGCCTCGATCAGGGCTTATTTCCAGGCTGTGTCGCAGGCGCTGTTCGGCCGTCATCGTGTCGGGGTCTATGGTTCGGGTGCAGTCGGTGCCGCGGTTCGCCAGGCGGGCTTTGCGGACTTCGTCTGGCTGGCAGCGGCAACAGGCTGGTCGGGCACGAAGGACATGCTGAAGACCGACCAATGGGCGCTCTACCAGGTGCATCCGCCGCTGGCCTACAGGGGGGTCGGTTACGACGGCAATATCGTCGGCGGAAAATGGAAGGATTTCGGCCAGTTCCGCGCCAGCGCGGTTTCCGAGGCCCCGATGCTCGGCGCTTCGCCGCTGCTTGCGGCTGCGGTCGAGATCCATTCCGAACTGGCCGAAGTCAGCGCCACCGGCGGGCTCAACCTGCGCCGCGGGCCGGGCGAGAGTTTCGCAGTGGAAAAGGTGCTTGCGCTCGGCACGCCGCTGACCATCCTGGAGCGCAACGGCGACTGGGCCAAGGTCGATCTGAACGGCGACGGCGCTGCAGACGGCTACACGCACGCAACCTTCCTGAAGGTCCTGTCGGGCGGGTTCCCGCTTGCATCGACGGTGGGTGCCACGCCCTACGATAAGGCCAGGGAAGAACTGGCAGAGGGTGTCGCCGAAGTTCCCGGCAGTGGCAACAACCCGCGCATCGTCATGTATCACAAGACCACCAATCACTGGTCCGGAACCGACGACAGCGTCGCCTGGTGTTCCTCGTTCGTGAACTACTGCGTCGAACAGGCCGGCATGATCGGCACCGACCGGCAGGATGCGAGAAGCTGGAAGGACTGGGGAGAGGATGCGAGCGACAATCCCAGGGAAGGCGACATCGCCGTCTTCGCCCGCGGTCCGGCAGGCGGAACGAACGGCCATGTGGGATTTTTCGTCGAGGACCTCGGCGCAAAGCTGAAGATCCTCGGCGGCAATCAGGGGAACAGGGTCTGCTACCAGAACTATCCCAAGAACGGCGATCTCGGCAGTGAGCACTACAAGCTGCTCGGCATCCGCAGAGGCTAGCGACAGGCAGGACAGATGAGATGCCGGCGCGGCGATGAAAGCGCGCGGAGCAACCGCCGCCTTACTCCCGTCGCCGGTTGCTCCGCCGCGTGCCGTCGTAAAAGCCCGGCGGCTTGTTCTTCACCCAGGCGACGAAGGTCTGGATGGCGGGATGGGCGAGCAGGGCCTCGACGGTTGCATAGGAATGTTCCAGTTCCGCTTCGGAAAACTGTGCGTGGATCTGGCGATGGCAGATGCGGTGCAGGACCTGCGTCTGCCGTCCGCCGCGGCTCTTGGGCACGAGATGGTGTTCGTCGCGCTGCCCGGCCGGAACGACCCGGCCGCAGAGCGGGCAGATATCCGGCGCTGGCGCCTCATACCAGGAGGTGACGTCTTGGTTTCTCTTTCGCGGCATGGGGCAAGATTAACGGCAAGCCGGACCGGCGGGCAACCGGGCATTGGCTCCTGACGGGTTCAGGCCGTCCGCCACCAATGGCCCCGGTCGTGGGAACGCGCTGGCGTCCAGGCGCCGCAATGGCCTCCTTCTTCTGCCGGTTCTCGGAGAGGTGGCAGCAAGATTTCCACATTGTGAGACGGCCAGCGCAGCGGTTCGATGGAGATTTCAGGTGCATGTCAGACAATAGAGCTATGTGCTCCGGCTGAGAGATATTTCGGGATTGGTAGGAATGTCTCACAGAGAAAGCAGGGAAGGCATCACATGTATGAACTCGACGCGACAATCACCGGATGGATCAACGGACTGTCCGGGAGTAGCGCCCTAGATCGAATCATGATCATTGTCTCCGCCTATGGTGTACCAATGCTCGTCGTTGCCGTCGCCGCTCAGTGGTGGATTGGCTCGGAACGGTTGAAGACCCGACATGCCTTAGTCGCCGCCGGCCTGACCTTCTTGATCGGCCTTGGCATCAACCAGATCATATTGCTCTTCGACGACCGCATCCGGCCGTATGATGCGGGAATTACGCGGCTTCTGATCGAGCGCAGCGGCGACCCGTCATTTCCTTCCGATCATGCGACGGCGACGTTTGCCATTGCCGCGGCCTTCCTTCTGCACAATCTGCCAAAGCGCGCGCTTCTCTTCTTTCTGGCGGCAATTCTTGTGTCCTTCTCGCGCCTCTACATCGGGATCCACTACTTCAGCGATGTGCTGGGTGGAGCCTTGACGGGCATCCTCGCGGCCGTCATCGTCAAAACCTTCTACAAGCCGGAAACGCGCGTGGACCGTTTCATCACCGGCATTCTCTGAACAAACGAGCTTGCCATCATGCGATGGGTCGAGGCGATTTCTGCTTTTGTGGGGCCCATCCTCACATTGCATATGGGGTTGTCAGCCGTTGCGGGCGCGATCATCGGCGATGGTTTCTCGTTCTGGCTCGGCCGTCATTGCCATAGCGAGATCCTCGGTCGCTGACCGTTCCGAAGACGAATCCTCGACGTTTCGAGAGGAACGAGGCGGTGCCCCGGTTTGGCCCCTCCCACCTGTGGGGAGGGGTTGGGGAGGGGTCTATTCTACTCGCTCTACATGCCACTCTTCTTCGCTGCCGCCGCTGCCGCATTCCAGTTCTGATAGGGCCGCCGGAAGGTCGGGATGCGCTCTTCCATCGCGGGCAATGTATCGAACGGCTTGTGCGGTTCGGCCTGGTACCAGAAGGCGACGGAGGAAATGTCGTCGGAGCGGCGGTTGGCGTGGCCGTGTTCGATCGTCACGCGGATGCGCTTCTGGAAGATGGCGGGGTCTTCGAGGTGCCAGCGGTAGAGCGTGACCGGCTCGGTCCAGTTCGGGCCGCCGGCGGAGATGATGCCGTGATAGGGGCCGCTATACTCCTGCGTCGGGCACCAGGCGGTGTTGAAATAATCTTCCGTTCCGGTGCCGTGCAGGGTCGGCGGCCAGGCGTCGTTGGCCCCTAGGCTGCTTTCGCCGCGCGGCTCGATGAGGGCTGCTTTCGGGCCGATGCGCGGATCGGGCTTGCGCACGGTATCGGGCACGGAGAGGCCCGGCTCGCCATCGATGAAGATCATGTCGTCGCCTTCGCCGTACCAGTCCCAGACATCGGAGCGGCGCCGCGAATAGACGGAAAAGAGCACGCCGACATAGTGGCCGTGGCCCTCGGCTTCGAGGATTGTATAGTTCTCCTTGCCGTCGGTCGTCTCGCCGCCGAAGAGGAACTGTTCGTTGGTGAGACCCGCCTCGCTTTCGCCCTTGGGGCGCGCCTGTCGGTACTGCGCGTGGAAGCGGCCAAGGCCGTCTTCCAGCCGGTCATGCAGCTCGAGATCGACATAGTAGTAGAAAAGCAGGTCGTGTTCGGCTTCATTAGTGATGGTGAAGCGCATGTGGCTGCCAAAGGGCATCGGGAAATAGCAGTTGAAGGCCTTGCCGTCCTCGGGGCTCGCCTGCATCGGCAGGCTGGCATAATTGCCTGTTTGAGCATGGCCCATGCCGAAGAAATCGCCGATCGGCGCCTCGATGCTGGGGCTGTCCTCGCCATCCCAGTAGGCGCGCAGCACGATCTTGCGCAGGAAGCTTTCGCTCTCGCAGGCAAGTGTCGCCCAGATGTGGGTGACGATGCCGGCGCCCGCATGTTCGGCGATCACGACGGTCTTGCCCGGCTCGATATGCAGCCGGTCGTCATTGCCGCCGGTGCGGTCGTAGCTGGAGAAACGGCGCGTCTTCGCCTTTCTCAGTGTCGCAAGCCCGCGCAGCGGCGAAATGCCAGCCTGGGTCATTCAAATCTCCTCTCGATGTTATTTCAGTCCGCTGGTTTTCAGCGAATCCATGATCTGGCGCTGGAAGATGATGAAGAGCACGAGGGTCGGGATGGCGACGATCGTGGAGGCCGCCATCATGTAGTTCCACGAGGCGGAATACTGGCTCTTGAAATTGGCGATGCCGACCTGGACCACCCAGAGGTCGGCCTTGGAGGCGACCGTCAGCGGCCAGAGGAAGGCGTTCCAGTTGGCCAGGAAAAACAGGATGGCGAGTGCTGCCATGATCGGCCGGCTGAGCGGCAGGATGATGCTCCAGTAGATGCGCCAGTAGCCGGCGCCGTCGACAATCGCCGCTTCCTCCATCTCGCGCGGCAGCGACAGGTAATATTGCCGGAGAAGGAAGATGCCGAAGGCATTGAAGATGGCCGGCACGATCAGTCCGGCATAGGTGTTCAGCATGCCCATGGCGCGCACGATCACGAAGAGCGGCACGATGATGACGGGCAGGGACACGAGGAAGGTGGAAAAGATCGCCAGGAAGATCACCTCGCGGCCGGGAAAGCGCAGGCGCGCCAGCGCATAACCCGCCATCGTGTGGAAGAACAGCGCGATCACAGTCACGCTCGCCGACACGAAGAAGCTGTTGGCCATGTAGCGGATGAAGGGAACGCCGGTCAGCACATATTTGAAATTGTCGAGGGTCGGATGTTCGGGGATCAGATTGGCGGAGAAGGATTCGGCCGGTGTCTTGAAGGCGATCGACACCATCCACAGAAGCGGAAAGAGGATCATCAGCGCCAGGATCGCGGTCACGAGCATCCAGAGGACGCGCACGATCGTCACCTGCGAGTTGGAAGGATAGGATGAAGCGCGTGCCTCAGTCATAGTTGAACCGGCCTCCCTTGGTCATGACGAAGAAAATGGCGGTGACCAGCATCAGCACGATGACCAGCACCGAGGACATGGCGGCGGCATAACCGAAGGCGCCGAAGGAAAAGGCCTGCTGGTAGATGTAGACGATCAGCACCGAGGTGGAATTTGCCGGCCCGCCCTTGGTCATGACGTAGATGATGTCGAAGGCCTGGGCGCCGGCGACAGCCGCCACCATTGAGACCATCAGCACGAAGAAGCTCGTGGGTTTCAGGAGCGGCAGGGTGATGTGCCAGAAGCAGTGATAGGGGCTCGCGCCATCGATCCTGGCCGCTTCGTAATATTCCTTGGGGATGTCCTGCAAGCCGCCCAAGAAGATCAGCATGTAGAAGCCCATCAGGAACCAGAGGCTGACGAAGACGACGGTGACGAGGGCAAATTGCGGATCGCCGAGGAAGGAAACGCCTGAAATCCCGAGAAGCGGCGTCAGCTTGTTGATCACGCCGATCTTGTCGACCACCATGAACTGCCAGACGACGGCGACGACGACGAGGCTGACCATGTGCGGCGCGAAGAACATGGCCCGCATGACCGCGTTGAAACGGTTGGTCTTCTGCACGAGAAGGGCAAGCCCGAGGCCGCAGACATAGAGAAGCGGCACGAGCAGGACGGCATAGAGCGCGGTGACGCGGGCCGCCTGCCAGAAAAGCGGGTCCTTGCCCATGCGCAGGAAATTGGCAAAGCCGACGAAGCGATAGCCGCCGAAGCCGTTGACCTCGAAGAGCGCCAGCACCAGCGAAAGCGCCATCGGCAGGCCGAGGAAGATCAGAAGGCCGATCGCATCCGGCAGCACGAAGAGATAGCCCGCGATCCATTCGCGATGCTTGGCCGACAGGCCCTTGCGGCGAAGGGGCGTGACTGGATCGGCCTGGCTCTGATCCGGCTTGTTCTGGTGTGGGCTCATACCCGTATCCATCTGCATCTCCCGAAAGACCGCACGCGAGGTTCGCGTGCGGCCCGCTTCTCAGCTAGAGGATCGGCGCGCCGCTATAGGAAGCGAGGAACGCGTCGAGCTGCTGGGAAGCTGCGGTCGCCGTCTGTTGCGGATCGGCGCCGCCAAGCTGCGTCTGCTGGATGGCGTCGGAAATGATCTTGTAGACCTCCGGCGGCACCCGCGGTTCAGCCCGTGTCCCGGGGTGAATATCTTTAGCGAAGGTGCCGATATTGCCGGCAGTGAAGGCATCGCCGCCGGCCTTCAGCGCGCTGTTGCGCGGCGGCATGTCGGATTTCGCCTTGGTGCACCAGTCGGCGACACGCTGCACGGAACCCTTGTCCATGGAGGCGAGCGCCCAGGCGCAGAATTCGGCAGCCGCATCCGGGCTCTTGCCCTTGGCATTGGCAACGAAGGCCCAGCCGCCGCCGACGGTCACATATTTGCCGTTGGCCGGTGTCGGCAGCCTGAAGACGCCGTATTCGAAATCCTTGGCATTGCCCGCAAGCTGCGAAATGCCCCAGATGCCGACATTCTGGATGGCGCAATAGCCGGCGGCAAGATTGGCCACCGTATCGTTGGCGCCATTGCCGAGCACCTGGCGAGGCGCGGCACCGCTATTGACGGCATCCTGCCAGAATTTCAGCGCCTGTACCGTTGCCGGTGAATCGAAGGCGCTCTTGCCGTCCTTCGTCTGGAATTCGCCGCCGCCCTGCCAGAGGAACGGGTACCAGGTGAAATTCTGGTAATAGCCGGGCGTGGTCTCGAAGAGCACGCCGTAGCGGTTCGGCGTCGTCAGCTTCGTGGCGACTTCGAGCAGTTCGTCCCAGGTCTTGGGCACATCGTTCTCGTTGAGACCGGCTTCCTCGAAAGCCTTGACCGAGTAATACATGGCCATCGGCTCGACTTCCATCGGCACGCCGTAGATCTTGCCGTCGACCATGCGGTTGGCGATGACGCTTTCGGGGAAATCCGCCTTGGTGGCGTCGTCGATATGCGGCGTCAGGTCCTGCAGCACGCCGCCATTGTAATAGCGCAGGAAATCGCCGGGCGAGATCAGGAAAATATCCGGGCCTTCATTGGAGGCGAAGGAGGTGGCGAGYTTGGGGCCGTTGATATATTCGGCGTTCGGAACGTATTCGAGCTCCACCTTCTGCTCGTGGCTGTCGTTCCAGGCGGTGATCATCTGGGTGAACCAATCGACCTGGCTGGCGACCTGGCCGCCCGGCGCATAGAACTGCCAGAATTTCAGTGGCGTGCCTTGAGCGCGCACCGCCATCCGGTTGATATAGGGAAAGCCGGTCAGGCCGGCGGCAAGCCCGGCGCCGGTGAACAGCGCACCCTTGCGGATCAGCTGCCGACGGGAAATGCCCTTTGCAGGCGTCTTGATATCGGTCATGTCTTCCTCCCGTTGATGGACCTGCAGGCCGGCTCCTCTTCCGAACTGCGGGCGGTTTTTGTTCATGCGGTATCGAAAGGCTGAAGGCTGCAGGCGATGATTTCCGAGCGCGGCGGCCCGTCATAGCGTCCTGACATGCGCTCGAGCAGCATCGCGGTGGCGCGCTCGGCAAGGGCTGCAGGCGGGCGGCCGACGCGGGTCAGGCGCGGGCGCACATATTCGAGCTGCGTCTGGTCGCCGAAGACGGAGACCGCCATATCCTGCGGTATCCTGATGCCGCGATCGTAGAACTCGGCAAGCGCGCCGGAGGCCATCAGGAAGTTGGCGAAGAAGGCGACCGAGGGCAGGGCGCCCTTGTGGTGCGCCAACAGCCACTCGACGGAGGCCTGGCCCGACGGACCGAGATAGCTGCCCTCGAAACGCAGGGCGGGATCGGGCTCGATCCCGCCATCGCGCAGGCCCTGTTCGAAGCCTGCCGCGCGCGCCATCGCTTCGGCAAAGAAGGAGGGGCCGGTGACATGGGCGATGCGCTTGTGCCCCTTGGAGGCCAGATATTGCCCCATCAGCCGGCCGCCGCCGAAATCATCGATCTTCAGGCTGTCGACGGCCCGATTGGGCAGGTCGCCGATGAACACCGTCGGCAGGTCGATGCCTAAGAGCGCGTCGTGCATGCCGTGCAGGGCGAAGTCGCCGACGATCAGGCCGTCGATGYGGCGGTTGCGGATCTGGCGCAGATATTCGCGTCCGTGCTCCTGCGAATGGCCGCCCGGCACGTCGGTATTGAAGATCAGCATGTCGAGGCCGGCCGCCTCCATCTCCGACTGCGCCGTCTTGACGAGCTCGGGATAGAAGGGGTTGCGGATATCGGGGATCAGCATGGCGACCAGATTGGTCTTGCCGGTGCGCAGGCTCTGGGCCTGCGGGTTCGGCACGTAGCCGAGTTCCTCGACCGCCGCGAGCACTTTTTCCCTGAGCGCCTGGGAGACGCGATCGGCATGATTGAGCACATGCGAGACTGTCGTCCGCGATACTCCTGCTCGTTCTGCGACCTTGCCTATCGTGCTCATGAGCGCATCAAAACACACAAAAAATCGATTTGCAAATCGATTTGCAAAAATAAAAACAGCTTTTTGCCGTCGTGTTTTTGAACGGTTGCCCTATGATCGGCGAAGGGGTGGAAACAAAAAAATCAGTCGCAATGTCGGATCGGGAGGACAAGGGCCGTCCTAGAGGCATTGCCAAAGTTCAATCCAAAGGAGGATCATCATGCCGAGCACAATCAAACTTCACCGTGTCCTTGCGACCACGCCGGACAAGGTCTATCGCGCATTCCTGGAAGCCGATGCCGTGGCCAAATGGCTTCCGCCAAACGGCTTTACCTGCACGGTCCATCATCTGGAGCCCGTCGTCGGCGGAACGCACAGGATGTCCTTCCGCAACTTCACGACCGGCCACAGCCATTCCTTCGGCGGCGAATATCTGGAGCTCGTTCCCGGCCAGCGGATCCGCTACACCGACAAGTTCGACGATGCCAACCTGCCCGGCGAAATGGACGTGACCGTGACCCTGACGAAGGTATCGGTCGGCACCGAACTCAACGTGGTGCAGGCGGGCATTCCGGATCTCATACCGCCGGAGGCCTGCTATCTCGGCTGGCAGGAATCGTTGCGCAATCTCGCACGCCTGGTCGAGCCCGATATCCAGCAGTAAGCGCGAAAACCCGAGGGAAGGCCGGACCGGCGGAAATCCCGAACCCGCCGTCCGGATTGGCACAATCGGAACCGCGTCGATCGCTATTGACGAAAAGGGGTGACCGAGCCGGTTGCAGGCTGCGCTTTCGGGGGAAGGGATTTCGAACCGCCGAGGCCCTGCGTGTCCGGCATTTTGGCAAGTTCCAGATCCTCCGGAAAGTCGTAGATCTGGGCGAGCCGTCGATCGAGCAGAGCCATTTCCATTTCGAGAGCAGGCCGGCGGAATTCGGGCAGCACCTGCTGCCCATATTCCAGCACGGCACGCAGGCGGCGGGCGATCTGAAAGTTCTCGGCGCCGTAGAGCCTGATCTCGCTGAAGGTGAGCTTCACGAAATCCTCCCAGTCCGGGGTCCTGCAGATGACCCGCAATTCGCCGGCCGCGTTGAAAATCGCTTCCTTGCCCAGATCGCGCTTGCCGGCGAAGCAGAGCAGGCGCTGCAGCTGATCGATCGCGAGCACGGCCGTCGTTGGATCGTTGATCGCTTTCGAAAGCGCCTTGATCGCGATGTCGGCGATGATCCGGAAGGCGAATGTCGCGTCGTGTTCAAGGGTCCGTTCCGGCCCGAAGGCAATCAACGATCTCAGCTTGCCTTCGTCCGGCGACAGGATGCCGTAGAGCCGGAAGAGGGGTTCGCCGGAGGCGACGAAATCGCCGATGCGCGGAACCAGCTCGACGACGGAGCGTGTCTTCTCGGCCTGCGCCAGCAGCGCATCCTTGTTGACGGCGACGATGATGGCGGGCCGCCCCCGGTAGAGGATGACTCTGTCCGGCTCGTTGCCGGGGCGCAGGTAAGTGGGGGCGGCGTCGGCCTCGGCTTTCGCCATTGCAGGGTAGACATCCTCGATCACCGCGCGGCCCTGCTCGCTCACGCGCAGGATAATGCTCACCGGCCGCAGAAGGCGGGCGGCATAGTCGATCAGATAGAGGAAGGCGGCGATGGACAGAAAACCGAGAAGGCCGGCGATCTCCACGATGGCCTGCGGGATGGCGGCTTCCAGCCGCATCAGCGCACCGGTTGCAAAGAGCAGGGTGAATGTGAAAAGCCCGACGGTGAAGCGAATGGCGTTGTCGCTCAGCAGGGTCGTCGCGATGATCCTCGGCGTCAGCTGGCCACCTGCGATCTGGATCGCCACCAGCAGCGAGCCGAAGGTGAAGACGACGAAGGTGAGCGTCATCGTGACGATCGTTTCGAGCAGCCTCTGGGTGCCTTCTATGCCCCATGGCCATGCTTCGATCGAGACGAGCCAAGGCTCCAGCAGAGAGGCAACGCGGATTGCCATGATATAGAGGAGCAGGGCAATGAATGGCACCAGCCATAGCGATGACTTGATGTAGCTCTTCAAGCTATAGAGCCGGTTCCAGCCCATGATTTTCCCCCCAGTGCCCGGGCCCCCGCCCGGCAAATGCCGCGCCGTCCTTGCTGCGGATCGGCGCGGTATGATCTCGGTGCGCCTGAAGGGCGGGACTGCGAGTTTCCGGCCGCTCCAGCTGCTGTGCCCGAAGGGCCAGATCTCAGTATTTTCAGGTCGCGCGCAGTCTTGCGGCCGCTCTGCCTGGTCTGGCGCTTGTCCTGTCTGCAGGCGGCGTTGCTCTGGTCATTGGCCACGCGGCAGGCCTGTTTCGTATTGCGCGCGCCCTGCCGCGCATCATTGCCTCACTCTTCTCGACATGCTTCCGATCCCCATCGGAAGGTCCATGTCTTGGGTAGGCGCACGCACGGGTGATCCCGCGTCAGAACAAGTAGCGATAAGATCATCCGCGGAGGACCGCGCTTCAGGATTTCGCCCGATCTTCGATGGCGGCCAACCGACCGGGATCGACCCTGCCATTATGCATGAAATGGCTCAACGGCTACGTATATTACTGTAGGACACGCACACGGGACGCGGGGCGCGCGCCAGTTCCCGACGCAATGCCGAACCCCGCTTTTCAGGCCCTCGTTGTCTCGGCCTTGATTCAACGCAATGAAGAGATCCGCCACTTCGATCATAGTTCCCGGGCTGCGACCTGCCCGGAGCCATTCCATGAAGCCTACGGGGATCTTTTCCATCTTCGAAAATCTCGATCCCGGCGATGCGCTCGGCGAGGTGCTTTTCGGGCTGATCATGGCGCTGACCTGGACGATCGGTTCGAGGCTCGTCCTGCGTGAGGAAGGACTGGTCGTGCGCGACCTCGTCGTTGCGACAATCGGATGCAATCTCGCCTGGGGCATTATCGACGCCGTCCTGTTCACGCTCGGAACGAAGTTTTTCAGGAGCAGGCGTCTGCGCCTGTTCCGGCAGGTCAAGACGGCGAGCGACGAAGGCGCCGCACTCGCGGTGCTCGCGAAGGAGTTTCCGATCGAAGGCACGCCGCTCTCCGCAAAGCCTGCCGACGCGGAGGCGCTCTATCGGTCGCTGCTGGCACTCACAACCCGTGCCGAGCCGGTGAAGGTGCCGCTGACGAGAGACGATCTGTCGGCGGCAATTGCGATCTTTATCCTGGTCTCGGCCACCGCACTTCCTGCGGTCGTCCCGTTCTTTCTGATCGACGATGCCAACCGCGCCCTGAGAGCGAGCAACTTCCTTCTGATCGCGCTGCTGTTCGTGACCGGCTATGCGTGGGCCCGGTTTTCGGGCGGCCGCCCGTTTTATGCGGGCATCACCATGACCTGCCTCGGATTGTTCCTGGTTGCAATCGCGGTCGCCCTGGGCGGCTGAGGAAATACGCCGCTTCACCGGCGGAACCGGCGCGGCACTCACGCCTGTCAGCAGGGCCCTTAGACTTGCAGCGGGACTGTTCTACCATATCAAGGTATGATTTCGCTCGCGGCAATATCTGCGAATGTTGCTCCGCATTTGATCGCAGGAGAGCATTCAATGAAGCAGATTGTCGTGGTGTCACTGGCCGTTGGTCTGGTTACCGGCCTCGTCGGTTACAATGCCGCCGCATCCGGGGCCGATGAGGGACGTGCGCCGGCCCTGTCGGAGCTGCCTGCCGGCTACCGCGACTGGCCGCTGATCACCGTGGCGCATGAGGAAGGCAAGCTCAACGATATCAGGGCCATCCTCGGCAATGATATCGCGATCAAAGCCTTCCGGGAGGGGGCCGCCACCTATCCCGACGGCACCATCATCGGGCGCCTGGCCTGGGATTATCACCCGCTGGAAGAGAGCGAGGCGGCCTTTGGCGCTGCCCAGTCATTCGTTGCCGGGTTGCCCAAGAACGGCGTGCAGTTCATGGTCAAGGACGCGACAAAATATGCTTCGACAGGCGGCTGGGGATATGTCGAGTTCGACGACGGCAAGCCCTCCGCAAAAGCAATGCCCGAAGCATGTTTTTCCTGTCACTCGGTCGTCAAGGACCGCGACTTCGTGTTCAGCCGCTACGCACCCTGACCGGCCTATCTGTCCCCGACCCGATTATCCGCTATAAGGCTCGATGCCGGCATCGGGTGTCCGGACGGGGCTGGTCATGAAGTTTGCCGCTTGTCTTCTTGCCATATGGTCGCTCGGCAATATGGTTGCGCCACCGCTGATGGCAGCGTCCGCACCCAGGCCGGTGACGGCGCAGGGTTGCGGCGATTTCCTGGCGCAGATCAGGAAGAAGCCTGCTCATGTCGAATTCGCCGGCTGCAACTATGCCCCGGATCGGCAGGGCAAACCGCTTGAGGCGACATACCGCGTCTCCGGCCGGTTTGCGGCTGCAACCGAGGCCTATCTCATCAAGGCCGTGGGTTTGAACCGGCTCAAGCGCTCCTGCTGCCTGTGGGATTCGCCGGCCAGCCAGTACCGTGATTCAGTCGGCCGCGACTTCCTGATCTCCATGGTCTCGGAGGAGACCATGGTGTCCAGCCGCAGCGAGTGGCCGCAGATCGTCGTCTTCGAGATCACGGTCGAGACGTTTACCGAGGATATGTGACGAGGCGGATCTCAATCCGCAGAGCCGAGGCGCCGGGCCTTCATTCGATCTGCTCGTCCAGCTGTTTCGCCACGCTTTCATAGTGGCGGGATGAGGCGGCGTTCCCTTGCTTGGCGTAGAGGCCGGCAACGTCACGGGCGGCCTTTGCGGCTGCGCGGAACGCGTCGAGCCTGACCTGAGGGTCCAGTTCCGCATCGCCCCCGATATCGCCACCCCTAAACTTGCCGACGCGGTAGCCTTCGTCGTCGATCACGCCGATGACGGGCACGCCGGCCCGCATCTCTCCATAGAAGGCAGGTCCGGCGCGATCGCCGTCGCGGCGGCGCAGCATCCCCGGGCCGGACGCCTTGTTATCAGGGCATGCGCCGGTCCAGTATGTCGGGCCTGCGGTCAGGGACACGGGAGAGACGAATTCGCAATGGCTGGCCGGATCTTTCGACCAGGCCAGGCCGCCAGCCGGGTCCTGCGCCTGCAGAGGGGATACGCACCACAGGGATGCGACGGCCGTCAGGACGGGTACAATCTTCAGTGACTTTCGCTGCTGCAACTTTCTGGTCTCCCTTGCCCGATCCGGGCCTGACCTTCTAGCGGGAGATTGTGACGGGCGACAGCCCGATGTCGCGGATTTCCAGAGCCGGACGGCGCATGGTTTCGAAAAAATCCGGCATTCGATCGGGTATTGCGCGGCACCCCGCCATACCGATTTCTATCAGCACGTTCCGTGATATAATTTCAGCCTGATACGGCATCATCAGCCGTGGCGTTGCGTGCACGGAGACCTGTGCGATGAGCGAAGTGGACGTTCTCTTTTCGGCCCTGAGACAAGCGGCCGATCCGCAGGCGGTCGAGTGCATCGAGAATATCGTCCGGCACGGCGCCGATCGCGACCTCAACCGCATCAATGCGCTGGCCTTTGCCAAGGCACACGATCTCGATGAAGAGAGGTCGATCGCAGCCTTTCTGCACGCAGCCCGCATCGGCGCCTTCGAGATGACCTGGAACGTTCTCTGCCCGGGATGCGGCGGAGTGCTCGATACCGGCGCCACCCTGAAAGCCGTCGACCGGGAGGCCTATCATTGCGCGCTGTGTGCGGCCGGCTACGAGCCGACGCTCGACGAGATGGTCGAGGTCACCTTCACTGTCAGCCCGCGCGTGCGCCGGATTGCCGGCCACGACCCGGACCGGCTGCCGCCCTTCGAATATTACCGGCAGATCTTCTTCTCCTCCGGCGTCGACCTGCCTGACGATCTCGAGGAAAGGTTTGCGCGCATCCTGCTTGAAATGATCGAGCTCGATCCCGGCGAGAAGGCCTTCGTCTCGCTGCAGCTGCCGGCGGAATTCGTCATCATCTTCGATGCGGTGACGCATTCGGCGCAGTTCATCGATGTGAAGGGCGAGCCGACCAGCGAACGCCAGAACCTCTCGATGGTCCTCAGTCACGGTCATGCACAGCAGGATACGCTCGTCATGCACCCCGGTGTGCTGCGCCTGACGCTGGAAAATCACACCGATCGCCGCGTGCTGCCGAATGTCTGTATCGCGGCAGACGAGATGCACGACATTCTCGGCCGCAGGCGGCCCTTCCTGACGGCCAAGCGCCTGCTGACCAACCAGAGTTTTCGCGACATCTACCGCACCGACACGCTCGATGTGGACCAGCGCCTGAAGATCACCAGCCTGACCTTCCTTTTCACCGACTTGCGTGGCTCGACGGCGCTTTACGAGCGCGTCGGCGATCTCGCCGCTTTCGACCTGGTGCGCACCCATTTCCGGGTCCTGCACGAGATCGTCGCCACCGAGGCCGGGGCGGTGGTCAAGACCATCGGCGATGCCGTGATGGCGACCTTCCCGAGCCCGGACCGCGCGGTGGCGGCAGCGCTCAGGATGCGCGAGGCAATGATGCGGCTGAATGCCGAGCGCGGCAGCGAGGATCTGCTCCTGAAGATCGGCATCCACGAGGGACCATGCCTTGCCGTCAGCATGAACGACCGGCAGGACTATTTCGGCCAGACCGTCAATATCGCCTCGCGCGTGCAGGGCCTTGCCGAACCGCAGGTGATCCTGACGACGGAGGCGGTCGTCGGCAACGAGCAAGTCTCGGAAATGCTGCGCGACAGCGGCATCACCTCGGCCTCCCGCATGGAGGAGCTGCAGGGCATCGCGCGCGAGGTGAGGATATTCGCGCTGTCGTGAGGATCGGCCGGCGGCGTCTTCGATGTGGCGGCTTGAAAGGGCGAGGTCCGGGCTCGGCCATTTTTTCCAGAAGCGACAGTGCCTCCGGATAGTTCCCCGAAAGAAACCTGGCTGCGGCAATATCCCTAACGTCAGCCGGTGGTGGCCGAGAATACCATATCGGCAACGGCGGGGCACGTCGTTGAAAGAATTCCGGTTGTACTTCGCCATTGCCTTTAAGGCATCGTCGGCCCTGGAGATGAAAAAACTCAACGCAAAATCGTTGCTTTTCTCACATCGCGGAGAGCTGCAACTGACTTATTGCAATCTCTGCGTTTGAATTGTAGCACTTTGTCCTACGAAACGACTATCGTTTCTAGGCGATGGTGAGTCGGCACCGCGCTCGCGGCAAGCAGAAATGGGGGCATTTCAATGGGGTTTACTGACGCTGTTCGCACAGTTCTGAGAGAAAAATATGCAACCTTCTCCGGTCGGGCATCCCGCTCGGAATATTGGTGGTTTTATCTATTTTATGCCTTGGTGTGGATCGGATTTGGAATTGTAGTTGGTGTGGCCGCCGCTGCTTCTGGCGGTTGGGATGGACTTTCGTCGCTTGTCGTTGGTCTCATGGTCATCGGCGGATTGTGTCTGCTTGCAACTATTTTGCCGGTGTTAGCCGTTCAGATCCGCCGCTTCCACGATCGCAACATGTCCGGCTGGTGGTACCTCGCGCTGGTGATCCTGGGGCTGGTTCCCTATGTCGGTTTGATTGCGAGCATCGCCATTTTCGTGATCAGCGTGCTTCCGGGCACTGTCGGCGCGAACAAGTTCGGCCCGGATCCGCTGCGTCCGGAAGTGAGAGCCGAGGTTTTCGCCTAAGGCATCGCCATCGGGAATGTTGGGTTTGCTGGCTGCGCTATTGCCACCTTGGCTCTGTTTTGCCTTTCGCAGGGGGGGGCAGGTCAATCGGCGCGGCGGCCCGCTTCCGATGGAATCGACGGCCTAATTCCAGCTGTGTGAAGAAATTGAACGCAAAAGCGTTTTCATTTTTGAATAGTGACGGATACGACTGATTTATTGCAATTTCTGCGTTTGAATCGTAGCTGTTTCTCATTCGAAACAACTGTCATTCCAAGGCGATGGTGAGAGGTCACCACGCGAGCAACAAGCAGAAATGGGGGCACTTTATGGGGTTTACCGAAGCTGTTCGGACGGTTCTGACGCAAAAATATGCTACCTTCTCCGGTCGGGCCTCCCGCTCGGAGTGCTGGTGGTTTCAGCTGTTCTACGGGTTGGTGCTGGTCGGGCTTGGAATTTTTGCTGCTTTGGCCGCCGGTTCCAATGGTCAGGATGGACCGTCGTCACTGCTCATTGCCATTGGGGTCATCGCCGGCCTGTTTGTGCTCGCAATGATGTTGCCGCAGATGTCCCTCACGGTTCGCCGCTTCCATGATCGCAACATCTCGGGCTGGTGGTATCTCGCGATTTTTATCGCAAACTTCATTCCCTACCTCAATGTTGTCGCGGGCCTCGCGGGCTTCGTCATTACCGTGCTTAGGGGCACGGAAGGTCCGAACAAGTTCGGACCGGATCCGCTGCGTCCTGAGGTAAGGGCGGAGGTTTTTGCCTAGGGCATTGGTTTACCCGCAATATCGACTTGCCGAGAGCTGCGTTCCCGGCAAATTAGTCTCGAGCGATACTGCGATGCAGAAAAACAACGCAAGATCGTTATTTCTTTGAAATGCGAGGCGATACAACTGTGTTGTTGCAATCCCCACGTTTGAATTGTAGCACTTTTTATCCGAAACGACTGCCATTCCAGTGGGATGGGTTGACGTGGGGGCGCTTGGGGTAAGCGGAAATGGGGCATTTCGATGGGGTTTGCTGAATCTGTCCGGACGGTTCTGAGGAGGAAATATTTGACCTTTTCCGGTCGCGCCGGCCGTTCAGAATATTGGTGGTTTCAGCTGTTTTTCTGGGGGCTTTTGCTTGCCCTTTTTGTGCTGTTCGGCGTGGTCACAGACGCGACGCGCCGGCCTGACGGATATTCGTCATCGACTACGTTTATTATTGTCGTGATTGGACTGTTCATACTTGCAATGTTCTTGCCGCAGGCAGCCCTTCATGTTCGCCGCTTCCATGATCGCAACATGTCCGGTTGGTGGTATTTTGTGGCAGTCATTCTGAGCTTTGTTCCCTATATCGGTCGCGGTGCGGGCATAGGAATTCTTATCGTTTCGGCGCTCAGGGGTACGGAAGGTCCGAACAAATACGGGCCGGATCCGCTGCGCCCGGAGGGCAGGGCCGAGGTTTTCGCCTAGGGCTGGGAGTGGGCATTTCAAATGGGGTTTGCTGAATCTGTCCGAACGGTTCTGTCGAAGAAGTACGCGATCTTCTCCGGTCGCGCCTCCCGCTCGGAATATTGGTGGTTCCAACTGCTCTACTGGGCGCTGCTGGCTGCGTATGTCCCGCTGCTTGTTACGGTCAGCGAGGCGACGGATGGGCCTGACGGACTTTCGCAGATCGCAGAAGTCATGATGACCATCCTGATCCTGTTCCTATTGGCGACCTTGTCGCCGCAAACGGCCCTTCACGCGCGACGTTTCCAGGATTGCGGTATTTCCAGCTCCCGATATGGCACGCTGGTTCTTCTCTGTGCCATTCCGGGTTTGGCGATCCTTGCCGGGCCTGCGGTGATCGTGATCTGCTTGCTTCCGGGCACGGAAGGTCCGAACAAATACGGGCCGAATTCGCTGATTGCGGAACCACGGGCGGAGGTTTTCACCTGAGCCGCATCCTCCGTCATATTGGCCTGCTGCTGGCGCTATCGTTGGCCGCCTCGGCCCAGTTTTATCCTGCGTTGGCGCAGGACAGCAGCGGTCAGCAGGCCGACCGGCCTCTCAGCGTCGTCGGCAGCGAATATGCCGCGCAATGTGCGCTGAATGGCGTGCGCTGCAAGCTCACCTATCGCCATGATGGCGTCGAAAAGTCGAAGCGCGTGCCGGATGCGGCGCTATCGCGTGACAACCGCTCGTTTTCTTCGCAGGAGCCAGCCGTCGGCGGTTCGCTGGCAGTCGTACTGGTGCTGGTCGCCCTTGTCGTCATCATCGGCCTTGCAATGTTTTTCGGCAATGGCGGCGTGCTGCTCTCATCTGCGCCGCGTGACGTGAAGAAGCGGCAGGGGGAGGCGCCGGAGAGCTGGCGCACATCCGACGCTGCGGTCGAGGAAAGGCCGAATGATTTCCTGTCGCGGATTGCCGCCATGGCCGATCGCCGGCAGGCCCT
Organism: Rhizobium sp. 05N49; assembly: GCF_056396805.1. Classification (NCBI taxonomy): domain Bacteria; kingdom Pseudomonadati; phylum Pseudomonadota; class Alphaproteobacteria; order Hyphomicrobiales; family Rhizobiaceae; genus Rhizobium; species Rhizobium sp. 05N49. Next base: position 35,998 of record NZ_JBFTME010000001.1, on the reverse strand, counting down.
GGTGCTGCTACTCCGGCACTGCCTGCTGCACGCGGCTGACGCGACGGGGACACGGCTTTTCCGCTCGGATACGGAGCGGGCGGTTTTTGCCCGCCTGCCGGCAACCATGCCCGACCGCGAGCGGCTGGAACATCTGCTGGCCGAGGCGGAGCTCGTGCATTATGGCGGCCGCACATTGCAGGAAGGGCATTTCGATACGCTTCTCAACTCGGCGCGCGCTTTGCTGTCGGTAGGCAGGCTCAGCCATGCGTAATGCCGCGCCCGTTCTCATCCTGCTGGTTCTGGTAGGGCTTGCGGCGCTGGCGCTGTTCGGGATGCCGCGGGACAATGATTTCGATCATTCGCCGCTCGGCAGCCGCGGGCTGCAGGTCTGGCTGGAAGCCAAGGGCATTCCCGTTATTCGCTCCGATCCGCATTTCGTCAGGGCGCGGGCGGAAATCTCCGTGCGCATGCTTTTCCTGCCGATATCGGAGATCGAGACCGCCGCACCCGCGGGAGAAGAGAAAACGGGCGATGTGTCTCCGGAAGACTGGGCCTACGAAGCGGTCAACCACGGTCTGCCGACGCTGATCGTCATGCCGAAATGGCGCGGCAGCGTGTTGAGGGATGGCATTGCAGGGCAGTCGGACCTGCTGGCTCTGYCCGCCATACAGGAGAGGCTCAACAGGGTCGAACTTTCCAGCAAGCATCTCTCGCGCAACGCGCCTGAGTTCGAAGAGGCACAAGTCGGTCTGAAACAGTTCCAGCAGATGAAGATCGCCCTGTATCAGGCGCAGACCTTCGATCGGGAAAGCCTGTCGGACGATTGCAAGGAGATCGTCGGCATGCCGTCGGGCGCGCTGCTCGTTCGCTGCGATGACAATCCCGACGTCTATTTGCTGTCCGACCCCGATCTCGTGACCAATCACGGGCTGGCGCTCGCTGACAATGCCAGCTTTGCCGTGGCCCTCTTCGAGTATCTGCGTGGCGTCGGCGAGACGCGGCCGGTCTATATCGACACGACTGGCGCGCCGCTTGATGACAAGAAACCGGTGGACGAAGGGCGCAGCTATGAGCGTTCCGGCTCCGATCTCAAGCGCTTCTTCGCCTATCCGCTCTCCGCCATCTGGGGAACCCTGTTCGTTGTCGTGGCAATCTGCTTCTGGCGCGGGTTCTGGCGTTTCGGACCGCCGCTCAAGGATTCCTCGGGAAATATCGAACTGTCGAAATCTGCGGCGATCGAAGCAACCGCCAGGTTGCTTCGCCTGTCGGGCAATGACGGGCGGATGGTGTCGCAGTTCGTGCTCCATCTGCTTGCCGACAAGGCGCAGTTGCTCTTCGGCCCCGGAGCCGGAAACGAGGCCGGCATAGATCGGCTGTTCAAACGTCTGGCGCGCCGCGATCACGCGGCGGCGCAGGCGCTGCATTCGTCGGCTCAGGCGCTGATTGACCGCGGGCATTTGATGAAATCTGCGGATCTGCACCGCAATCTTGAAACATTCAGGAAATCGCTAGGGAGCGTCGACTTTGGATCTGGGTGAATTTCGCAATCTCATCGCCGCTGTCAGGGGCGAGATCGGCAAGGTGGTGCAGGGACAGGATGCGATCATCGATCTCGTGCTGATCTCGATATTCTCGGGCGGGCACTGCCTCGTCGAGGGACCTCCGGGCACGGCAAAGACCCTGCTTGCCCGCTCGGTTTCGGCTGCCATGGCGCTCGATTATCGGCGCATCCAGTTCACGCCGGACCTGATGCCGGGCGATGTGCTCGGCGTCAATCTCTTCAACTTCCAGACCAACCAGTTCCATCTCACCAAGGGACCGGTCTTTACCGACATCCTTCTCGCCGACGAAATCAACCGCGCGCCGCCAAAGACGCAATCGGCGCTGCTGCAGGCGATGAACGAGCGGATGGTGACGCTCGATGGCGTCGATTATCAGCTCGGGCCTGACTTCTTCGTGCTCGCCACGCAGAACCCGATCGAGCAGCAGGGCACATATCCGCTGCCGGAGGCGCAGCTCGACCGCTTCCTGTTCAAGCTGGTCGTCGACTTCCCCGACCGTGAGACGGAGATCTCGATCCTGTCGCGCCATGCCGATCAGGCGCTGAAATCAGATATAGGCAAAGCCGGCATCCGGCCGCTGGTGACGAGCGAGGCGCTTGCCGCCGGCCGGGCGCTGATCGATGCGATCCATCTCGACAAGTCGATCCTCACCTATATCGTCGACCTCGTGCGCGCCACGCGCTCCGATGCCGATATCCTCTATGGCGCATCGACCCGTGCCGCCGATGCGCTTGCTGCCGCCGTGCGCGTGCGGGCTGCCTTCGAGGGTCGGGACTACGGCCTGCCTGACGATGTGCAGGCGCTGCTGACACCGGCCTTGCGCCACCGCATCGTGCTGTCGCCTTCGGCAGAGATCGACGGGCGCACGCCTGACGATGTGCTGCGCAGCCTCCGGAACCGCGTGGATGCGCCCCGGTAAATGCGGCCGTCCTCGCACCTGATCGCGCTTGTTCTTGCCATGGCGGCGCTGACGGTCATCGTCAGCGTGTGGTGGCGCGACATGAGCATGCCGCTGGTCTTCCTCTGGGTTGCGCTGGCGGTCGTCACGGCGGGCGATCTCGTCTTGTCGGCGCTGTCTGGCCGGATGGCTGTCGATGTCGATCTGCCGTCGCAGGGTTTTGTCGGCCATGCGGCTCCTTTCACTGTTGTCATCGACAGGCAGAAGGGCAAGCTGCCCGAGGGGATCGATCTCAGGCTTGATGTCGCGCCGGAGCTCGTCATCGGCGAGCGTCGCATGGAGCGTGCCGAGACCGGGCCGGTGAAGGCATCCTTCGATCTGCAGCTGACGCGGCGCGGGCAGTTTTCGGTGCGTGAGCTCTGGCTGAAATGGCCGTCGCGCCTCAGGCTGATCGACAGGATCGTGCGGCTGCCGGTGGGGCGCCAGATCGCCGTCATTCCCGATATCTCGCCGGTGCTGTCGGGCGCGGTCAAGACGCAGATCCTGCCGCTGGAAGCCGGCCAGAAGGATTTGCGGCTGCGCGGCGAGGGATCGGAATTCCATCAGCTGCGGGAATTTGCCGCCGGCATGGATCCGCGCAGCATCGACTGGAAGCGCTCGGCGCGCATGCGCAATCTCGTGGTGCGCGAGATGCGGGCGGAGCGAAACCACCAGATCATTCTCTGCGTCGATTCCGGGCGGCTGATGGCCGAGCAGGTCGGCGGCTTCACCAAGCTCGACCGCGCCATCAATGCGGCGCTCGCCATGTGCTGGGCGGGAGGGCTCGCGGGCGATCTCGTCGGCTTCTACAGTTTCGACAGCCGTCCGCGCCTCTTCCAGCCTGCCTTGCCGGGGCGTGCGGCGTTTCCACGTCTGCAGACGATCTGCGCCGATCTCGCCTACGAAACCCAGGAGACCAACCATACGCTGGGGCTGACGCATCTTTCCGGCCGTCTCAAGCGGCGCTCGCTGATCGTGATATTCTCCGATTTCGTGGACAGCATCACGGCGGAGTTGATGATCGAGAATATGCAGGTGCTCGCGCGGCACCATTTCATCGTTTACGTCGCCTTGCGCGATCCTGTCCTGGCAAAGCTGGTGGAGCCGGAGGAGACGACGCTCGATGCCATCGCCCGCTCTGTCGCGGCACGGCAGATCGTGCAGGAGCGGCGGGCCGTGATGGAGAAGCTTTCGCGTCTCGGCGTGCTCTGCCTCGACAGCACGCCCGAGGCGCTGACATCGGATCTCATTGCCCGCTACATCGAAATCAAATCCCGCGAGATGATATGACGGATCTGCGCATCGACCCCAGGATGGATAGTGGCGCGACGCTCCATGCCGGCGGGGTGCAGAACGATCTCCTGCGCTCGGCCCGCTTCCGGCTGGAACGCGAGGCGCACTGGCGCCAGCTGGACCAGCTGGTGAGCCGGGCGGAGGAGGGTGGGGCAGCTGCACTCAGCTATAACGAGGTGCGCGACCTTGCGGCCGGCTACCGGCAGGCGATGAATTCGCTCAGCGTCGCGCGCGATATTTCGCTCGACAGGGCCCTGGTCGCCTATCTCGAAAGCCTCTGCGCGCGCGCCTATCTCGTCGTCTATGCGCCGCAGGAAAGCCTCGGCGGGCTGATCTCCCGCCTGCTGCTGAAGGGCATTCCGCAGGCGGTGCGCCGCTCGGCCCTGCCTCTCTTCATCGGCTTCCTGGCGCTCGTTCTCGGCGCTCTTGCCGGATACAGGCTCTGCAGCAGCGATCCGAGCTGGTTCTATACGTTCGTGCCGTCGGAGCTCGCCGATCTGCGCACGCCGGACGCGTCGGCCGATTACCTGCGCTCGACGATCTACGGCAATGAACGGCATGAGAGCGACGGGCTCGCAGCCTTTTCGGCCTATCTCTTTTCCCACAATACGGGGATAGCCGTAATGATCTTCGCGCTCGGCGTCTTCGCATCGGTGCCGAGCTTCATTCTGACCTTCTACAATGGCCTGATGCTCGGCGCCTTCTTCGCGATGTTCCGGCAGAAAGGGCTCGGCTACGATGCCTTCGCCTGGCTTTCCATCCACGGCGTCACCGAGCTTGCGGCGATCTCGATTGCCTGCGCCGGCGGAGCGGGGCTCGGGCTCGCCGTCCTTCTTCCGGGGGCGAGAACCCGCAAAGAGGCTCTGCGCCACCAGGGGCATGATGCTGTCAAGCTCGCAATCCTCGCGGCCCTGATGCTGGTCGTGGCAGCCTTTATCGAAGGCTTCCTGCGCCAGCTGGTGCAGGAGCCGGTCTGGCGGATCGGCATCGGCTGGGGCATGGGTGTCTTCTGGGTCGCATGGCTCTCGCTTGCAGGGCGCGAAGGCAAGGCCAAGCATGGGGCCGCCAGATGAAGCAGCCGGACCAGACGATGACTGACGGCAAGCGCGTCATGCAGTTCATTCCGCCGGAGGGCGTGCCGATCAGTTTCGCGATCGCCTCGATCGGAGCGCGTTTGGGCGCGCAGATCCTCGATATCATCTTCACGACCCTGCTTTTCATCATTATCGCGCTTGCCGTCATCTTCACGGGGGTCTTGCCCCTTAGCGCCATGACGGTCCTGATCACCCTGATGGGCTTTCTGCTGCGGACACCCTATTACGTGCTCTCGGAGCTGATCTGGAACGGGCGCACGCTCGGAAAGCGGATAACCGGCATCCGCGTCATCAACGTCGATGGCAGACGCCTGACGCCGCATCAGGTGACCGCGCGCAACCTGATGAAAGAGGTGGAGATCTTCGCTCCAATGGGCCTTCTGGGCACGATCGGCGAACAGTCGGGGCTGGAAGGCGGATTGACGGCTGCCTGGCTCCTGGTGGTGGTGATCGTTCCGCTCGCCAACCGCCGCCGGCAACGTATCGGCGACATGATCGCCGGCACGCTGGTGGTCGACAATCCGCGCTCGGTGCTGCTCTCGGATCTCGCGCTTTCGTCTCCTGCCAAGGCTTCGTCGCAGCCGGCATTCGAATTCCTGCCCGAGCATCTCGATATCTACGGCAAATACGAGCTGCAGACGCTGGAGGATGTGCTGCGCGACACCACGAAGAAGCCGAACACCGAAGAGATCGTCAAGATCGTGCGCACGATTACGAGAAGGATCCGCTATGAGGATCCCGTGAAGCCCGGCCAGGAGATGCTGTTCCTCAACGATTTCTACCGCGCCCAGCGCGAGCATCTGGAGAGCCTGAAGCTGTTCGGAAAGGCGCGGGAGAACAAGTATCACGAGCATACGAAGACAGAGCCGAAGAAGCTTGTCTGAGGCGGGGTTGGCGGGCCTCATCGGCTGTCTTGTGCTTAGAAATCATATTGGGGGGCGACGTAATGAATCTGCGTATTTTGGGCGCTGTCGCGCTTGTTCTTGCTGCTACGGGTCATGCTCAGGCTGACGGTCGCACAGCCGCAGCGGCAGCTACCTTTCACGCCATGACAAAGTCGGCATGCGGTTTCAACATGACGACAGAATCGGCAATGAAAGCCGCAAGCACTTTTGGAATGACTGCTCCCGGTCTCGATTCAACGCTTTCGGCGATGTTTGCAGTTTGTGCCGAGATGAAAAAAGGAAACAAAGGCAAAACCATTGAGATCCAGGCGCGCGACAATCGCAATGTGCTGCGCAAGGTTACGCTTGAAAAGGCCAAGTGGTGGCAGTGACTGACGCTGGCATGGATAAGCCGGTATCAGGCTAAGGACGGCGCGGAGGAATACGGCATCGTTTGCGGCTGATCGTGATATTGCTCGACAGCACTAGCCGCCGCTCTCCCCGACAAGCTCCCACAGATCCACCTTCTCAGCGCGGCCCTTCACCTGCACCAGCCCCAGCGGGCGAAAGCCGAACCGGGTTCCGACCGCGTCGTGGATCGCCGCGCTCGTCAGGATCGAGGTGCCGAATTCCTTGTTCAGGCCTTCCAGACGCGAGGCGACGTTGATCGTGTCGCCCATGGCCGTGTACTGCTGGCGCGAGACGGCGCCGAAGCTGCCGACGACGGCGGGGCCGGTGTGGAGGCCGAAGCGGGTGATGAGTTCGGGGCGGCCGTTTCTGGCGTTCTCGTCGTTCAGGCCATCGATCGCGGCGCGCATGGCGAGGGCGCAGCGGCAGCCGTGTTCGGCGTGCGCCGGATCTTCGACAGGCGCATTCCACATGACGAAGATGGAGTCGCCGAGATATTGCACCACCGTGCCGCCATGGCGCTCGGCGATGGTGTTCAGAAGCTCGAAATAGGCTGACAGCGTATCGACCACGTCTTCAGGCGAGTGCTGCTCCGATATGGCGGTGAAATCCCTGATATCGGTGAAGAGCACGGTCACATCCTGGCGCGTCGCCTTGACGACGGCCCGGCCGCCGGGGCTGACGATGCGGCGGACCACCTCGCGCGGCACATAGAGGGCAAACTGGCCGATGGCGTGGCGGCTGGCGGCAAGAGCTGTCGCCAGCGTGTTGATCTCGGTAATCAAGGAGTGCGAGATGGCTTTCTCGCCGACATCGAGATCGCCGATCCTGCGCGCCTCGTCGGCCAGCCGATAGAGGGAGCGGCTGACCATGCGCGACAGAAGCACCGAAGCTGCGACACCAGCGAGCACCAAGCCCGCGGCGATCAGCAGATTGTGCAGGAGCAGCCGGTTGGCCTCGGCCACCAGATCCTCCATCGGCACGATGATCACCGCCGCGCTGCCCTTGAACAGGCCGGAGACGCTGACGGGGGCGATCTGCACGAGATGGCTTTCGCCGTCGAGCTCGATGCGTGCCAGGCCGCCATTGGCAAAGGCCGGATCGCGCCTCAGCCTCGCCACGGTCTCGATGCTCGTCTCGAAGCCGTTGGCCGTTGCGTCGAGCGTGCCTGCCGTTCGCGACCAGATGGCGATGATCCTGCTCATGATATCGGGGTTGGAATGGGCGATGAGATCATCGCCGGCATCGATGATATAGGCGCGCGCACGCGGCGAGATCCCGCGCGCGTCCAGCAGCCGGCTGATGGTCTCCAGGTGGATGTTGATGCCGACCACCACCTTGGCATCGTCGCGCATGGGCGCTGCGATCGTCAGCGTCGGGACACCCAGTGTTCCCGCAACATAGGGCCCGACGGAGACCGGCATGCCATCCTGGACGACGGATTGATACCAGGGGCGCTGGCGCGGATCGAAGGAGGCGTAGTCCACTTTTCGCTCGCCGATAGGCCTTGTCTCGCTATCGAGAAACTGCAGCGTCGAGACGACGTCGGCGCTTTGCCTGCCGGCGATGGTGCGGATCGCGAAAGCCGTCCCGTCAGGGGCTGCGAGCGTGCGGCGGGTATCCTGCCTTTCGGTGTTGATGACCTGCAGGTAGGAGCCGTCAGGATAGCCGGCATAGACGCTTGTCGCGTTGGGGACGTTGCGCAGAACCTCCAGAAAGAAGTCCTGCTTTGCCTTGATATCCTGAGGCGGCGGGGAGGCAAGCTGGGGCGAGGTGGAGGCGAGCGCCGCCGCTTCCATGGCGCCCTCCAGCGTATTGCGGTATCCCTCGATCAGCCGCAGGCTCATGCCGCGCATCTGCTGTACGCCGGCGCTGACCGCGGCCTCGCTTCCGCGGCTGAAGGCCAGCCATATGATCGGCATCGACGTGCAGAGCAGCGATGCGACGACCAGGACGCCGAGATGCAGCCTTAAGGGTTTGGACCAGCCCACGGAACTTCCCTCAAAATGCGGGGCCTCAAAATGCGCGGACTCGAAATGCGGAGCCGCCACATGCCGGGCCTCGACATGCGGGCGCACTCGACCATGCGGAATGAGCGTACCCAACTGCCGCAGCTAACCGCTTTTTCACGGGTTATACAAGGCACCGATAGGAGTACTCCTCTTGGTTGCACCCGATCGGGGTGCGGGCTGGCGCTGACGCCTCGCCTTCATGCCATCAGGCGATCCCTCCGGCGATCGCACGGCAAGAGCGGGAAGGGCGTACGCGAGCTCCGTTACCCGACGCGCCCGAGGGCTTCCTCTTCCGGTCCGTCGCGGGTCGCGGCGGTGCAGGATGCGGAGAAGAACAGCCATCACGGGGAGGCGCTGCAGGCGGTATCGAGCGGCGGGCGCAGGGCTGCGATCGGATGACGGCGCGCGAGGATCAGCGAAAAATGACGCGTGCCGAATGGGATATTGCCCGGTCGGGCGTGTCACACACTTTTCACGCGACTTCGGCCTTTATTCATGGTTATTTCGCGCGCTAAACGCGTTTTGGCGGACTGAGCAGGTATAGAGGCTCGCGAACGTATGGCGTGGCGGGCCCTATAACTGGCTTCAAATTCACAGCAGATTTCAGCCTTTCCCTGTCTCATTTCCTCGCGATACCACGGCCCCGCCCGGCGGCCGCGCGTCTCCGATCATGACCCTCACTTGCGATTCTGGATGGCTGCGCGATGCAGGCGGCGGAGGGCCCGGAGCATGCCTCAACGCCTGCCGATACGATAATGGCCGCTTCAGGCGGAAGCGGCCATTGATCATTCACCCGCGCTCTGCACGGCGCAGGCATCAACAATTGAAGGGCTTCCACTCGATACTCGGCAAGCCCCCCGCATCGGTTTCGGTCCAAGTAATCCTACTACCGCCGCCTAGCTACTTTCGTCGAGGTTCGGACGATTCGCAATTCATCCAAAAGGGTTAGGCCGAAACTGGCCCGCGCATGCCCGCCGGCCGCCCCTCATCATTCCGTTGCAGGGGGTAGATGAAGCGGCTCTTCCGGCTGCGAGCCGGCGCCTTCTGCCCGTCGATTACGGCCCGTCACGACCGTGCCGCCGGCGCCCGGCGGATGTTCGCAATACTCGATTGCAACGTAAATGAGGCCCCGCATTTACCGTTACGTACTTCCCACGGCATGCGACCGCGCTATCGTCCGGGCGAACGCCGATGGAGAAGACCGATGAACGAAGGACCGGTCGACTGGGGTAGCGCCATCCTGATCGGCGGCATGGCCGGGTGGATGGCAAACAAGTTCATGCATGCGCATGCCCATCTGATTGTCGATGTCGTGGCGGGCGTTGCCGGCGCCGTCCTGCTCAATGCGATGTTCGAGGGGCTCGGCTTTCATTATGGCGGCTGGGTGGAATTCCTGGCGCTCGGTTTCGTCGGGGCGTGCCTGCTGCTGGCGCCGGTGCGGTGGATGCGCGTGCGCCTGCGCAAGCCGCGCCCGCCGAACGACTGGTGAGCGCCATGGCCAAGGATGGTGGAGGCGATGATCTCAGTCCCGGTCCGCGGAACGTATGCGTGCTCGTTCGCAGTGCCGAGCACGACGGCTTCGAGTTCGTGAGTTCGGCAAGGCAGGCGCTGGCCCGCCTGGCAGACAGGTGGCCGGTGCGCGAAGCGGCCTATCACCATGCCGTCGCCACTTGCGGCGATGTCATGAAAAGCTGGTCGCCCAGCTACCTGGCGAGGATCGCTTTCGAGGATGCCGTCCGGGAAGCCGGTTTGTCCTGGTAAAAATGCCGTCTGGTATCGTCAACGGAGTGAGGGATGAGTGGCATCGATATCTTCGCCTGGATCGTGCTGATCGTGCTGATCGCCAGCACGGTCTTCGTCGTCGTCTTTATGGCGATGCTACCCGGCATGATCGCCAGGCGCCGCGACCATCCCTGGAAGGAGGCGGTCACCGTCGGCGGCTGGGTGACGCTCTTTCTCGGCTTTGCACTCTGGCCGCTCGTTCTCATCTGGGCCTATGTCGATATTCCCCGCAAGGCGGCGCCGGAGCGGGCGCCATGATCGTCGTCCTGCTCAACACCTATCTCGTGATCCTCTTCCTGCTGGTGAAGCTGCATATCGTCAGGTTCAACCTGTTCTGGAAGATCTCGCCCATCCTCGTCTTCCTGTTTCTGCTCGTCGGCCTGTTCATTCCCATGGGCTGGGGCGCGCCGCAGGGCAATGCGCTCGTGGTGCGCAATTCGGTGGCGATCGTGCCTAATGTCGCGGGCGAGGTGACCGATGTGCCGGTCAAGGCAAACGTGGCCCTGAAGGCCGGCGATACCCTGTTCAGGATCGATCCGCAGCCCTATCAGGCGAAGCTCGACGCACTGAAGGCGCAGCTCGGCCTAAACCGGCAGCGGCTGGAAGAGACCACGCGTCTGCAGACGACGGGGGCAGGGCGCGCCTATGATGTCGAGCAGCGGCAGGCGGAGGTGGAGCAGCTGACCGCCGAAATCGCCGGCGCCCAATGGGATCTCGACAAGACGGTGGTGCGCGCGCCGGCCGATGGCTATGTCACCAATCTGGCGCTGCGTTCGGGTGCCCGCGTCTCCAGCCTGCCGCTTGCGCCCGTCATGGCCTTCATCGATACGTCGGATACGTTGATCGGGGTGGAGATCGCCCAGATCAACGCGCGCTATATCGAGCCCGGCCAGGCGGTGGAAATCACCTTCAAGTTCGCGCCGGGCCGCATCTTCACCGGCAAGGTGGAAACGGTCATCCAGGCCGTCGCCAGCGGCCAGACCCAGACATCCGGCAGCGCCATCGCCCCATCGGCGATCCTGACCGCCCCGCTCGTCGTGCGCGTGCGCCTCGACGACCAGGCCTTCGCCGCCAGCCTGCCGGCCGGCGCCACCGGCACGGCGGCAATCTTCACCGACCATGTGAAGGCGACCCACATCATCCGCCGAGTGGTGCTGCGGCAGGTGGCGATCATGAATTACATCAATCCTCTTTGAGGAACTCTCCGAGGGGCGGGTGCACCTGAAAGGCAGGGCCGGTGGTCGAAAAGCCGCTGGCGGCGTCAGATAATTCTCCTGTGGTTGTTCCTCCCAGTTACTCGCGCCACACGGGCGGCAATGCTAGAAATCGGCCGCTAACTGGGGTTACATCATGAAAAAACTCGTTCTCGCCGTGGCACTTGCCGCGACACTCGCCGCTTGCGCGAAAAGACCGGACGCCATCGTCCAGGCCGACATCCCGATGCAGGCCTATACCAATCTCGGCTGCCCGCAGATCGCCCAGCTCCACACGACGGAAAAGAAGAAGCTCGACGACCTGTCGAAGCAGCAGATCTCGGCCGCCAATGGCGATGCTTTCGGGGTGTTTCTGGTGGGGGTGCCGATCGGCAGTGTGGCCGGCGGGGACAAGGAAGGTGAGGTCGCGGTGTCGAAGGGCAAGGTTTCGGCGATGGAGAGTGCGGCGCTCTCGAAGGGGTGCAAGTTGTAGGCGAGGGTGAGGGAAGAGGGTAGCTGCCGGCAACAGCTCAAGGCGGCAACCCTCTCCATTCTCATCTCCGCGTTCCGGCGCTCGCGCCGTCGAGCTACCTTTTCTCCAATTTTCGCAGATATATTATTTTACGCCCTTAAGTTGTGCTCTCGCCAGCGTTTACCAAGATCGGCGGTTAACCGTGGCGATAGTATTCCATAGCCGCGTGTTGGCTAAAATCGATCAGTAAGTCATAATGTCTCCACTGACATGAAACACGTGACTATGCGAATCAGTTGATGACTTGGAATCAAATCTATTGCCGCAAGATTCGCTCTGTTAAATACAGCATCGACGACAAATCTCTATCCATTCTATACAAAGATGGCTCAACGGCGCGCGCAGTGGGCATAACGGCGTCTAGGTACGAAGAACTTATCAATTCACACAAGGATGACCAATACACGTTCTTCGTCAATTTCATTGAACCGTTTATTGTAAGTCGAAAACCCGTCCGTCGAGTTTCTATAAGCCATGTGAAGCTCACCGCCGCATTGCTCGCAGCTATTTCCACTGGATGGATGGTATTGTGGTTTTTCGATTACTTTCTGCTGCTGGCAACATTGCAATAGGAGGAGAGGCGGCTCTTCTTCTTGACTTTTTTTGGTATTTCTACCGACGCGATAGGGATCCCGCTTTACGCCTAAACGACAGGTTGTTAATTATCTCCCTGGGTTGAGGAACTTTGGGAGGCGTGCTGTGGACTGCTGTCCGCATCACAGATCGACGCATGATCGAGATACAGTTTAACATTAATATAACTTGGCATTTTCTGCACCTCCGGTTCAGACCTACGACTCTGGAACCGTAATTAATCTGAGTTTCGTCCTAGAAAACAAACTCATTTCAAACGAGTTGCTAAACTCGTCGAGGTGTTAGTGATGACTATATTGCAAGTAAGAGATTCTCGTATCGATCTAATCAGAGGGTTTGCGATGTTGACCATTACGGTCAACCACCTCGCTTGGCTTTGCAAAAGTATGGGCTACCAAGGAGCAATCATCCCGACGCTCACACAGTTCGGATACTCGAGCGGCGCTGAAATCTTCTTTTCCATGTCCGGCTATATGGTTGGACTGGTCTATTTCAGGAAACCAGAGATAGAAAAAAGACTGCTGCACCGCGCCTCGTACTTGTACTTCGTAAATGCACTGCTATTTGCGGCAGTCATTACGGTCGGCTGGTTCGCCCCGAAAAACTTTCAGGTTGCTTCGGGCACGGCATTTACGATCCAGAACCCTCTACAGGGGACACTGCAGTTCCTGCTGCTCGGCCAGGCTCCGGCCCTCGTGGACGTGCTCCAAGTCTATATAATTCTGATGATCATTACGGCTTTCGCTGCTGATATCATTCGGCGCAGACCGATCCTTGCGGTCGCGGTATCCTTCCTGGCATATCTCTCTGCCAACTCATTCGACTGGTTAAATCTCCCGGGTGGTCCTCAGGCCGACGATTACCAATACAATATGAACCCGTTCGCCTATCAGTTCCTGTTTCTTCTTGGGATCATGCTTGGAATGGCGAAGGTTCATCGGAAGTTGTTCGCGTGGACCCAAAAGCGCCGGATCGCCCTGCTTGCCTTGGCCACGCTGGCATTCGCTGCCGTGAGCTATAGGACAAACTTGCTTGGCCTGAACGCCGTCTTAGCGGACAAGGAGGCCCTCGGAGCGCTCCGCATAATCCACACAGCGGTGGTACTAGCTTTCCTTGCCGCGTTCCTCAACTTTACTCAGACCTATCACCAGACGTTCGTCGCAAGAACTGTTGCGGTTATCGGGAAAAACTCGCTTGAGTGCTATCTCGTCAGTTGCTTGTCTGTTTACTTCTTCTCTGCGATTGCCGCTGCAATTGGGCTGACTCCCGCGGAGATCATCGTCTTCTCTCTCACCTGCGCTGCATTCGTCGGCCTTACGGGAATTCTGTTGGAGCGATACAAGCAGTCGCACTCAGTTGCTGCGCTGCCCTCGTGAAGAAACATCTTCATCGCCTATGATGCTCGGTCACGGCTTCCCCGTGTCCAGCAGGGTCGCATCCGTACCTGGTCAGCCTTAACCTTACTGGTTGACCATTTTCCAGGCTTTTTACAACCTCTGCTGCATCGCACGGTTTACGTGCAAATCACAACCTGATACCGCTGTCCTTGGGTTGAGGTTATGGGGTGGGGTATAAATGAGCATCGAGAAGCTGTTCGAAGAGAAACAGCAATTTCAAGGTATTGACGATCTGATACAGAAGGTTGCCGCCAACAGCGGTGAGCTTTCCGGCATCGCAATCTCGGAAGACAAATTTGTCAAAGAGGCAGAAGCGCTGGGTCTGGTCAAAGTTCGCGAGGCGGACGGATGGTCGATGCATGACACCGTGCAACTGACGCCTCGTTCTCGCGTGAAGGTTGGATTGCCGCCGATCGTTCGCCGTCCGTCCGGCGTATCCACGGTCCTTCACATGGCGCTCGCATTCGTCGCGAAGCTCTTCGGGAAAAGCAAATCATTGTCGTGATCAAGAGTTCATGAGCCTTGTGATAAAGCCACAGGGCAAATGCATCTTCTGCGGCGGGTTTGGCCTAACCAAAGAGCATGTCTGGCCTCATTGGATGAGTGCCCATTCAAAGACATAGGATTGGCTTCGGCGAGGTCCGGCGCACGGCAACCTCGTGATCGCGGAGCCGGGGCATGAGAGACCTCGGTCCCGAGCCGACTTCTGCTTTGCCAGCCGCACTCTACAACCGCGCCACCCGCCGCAAATGCTCGGCCGTGGTCGTCGCAAACCCGAAAAACTCCAGATAGGCCGGTATCTGCTCGAATAGCATATCCGTCCCCACCTGATACCGGCATCCTCGCTCCCGCGCCGCAGCCAGAAACGGCGTGATCTCCTCCTTCATCACCACTTCCCCCACGAAAGTTCCGGCCGAGAGCCTGCTCACATCCAGCGGCAGCGGATCATCCTTGCGCATGCCGAGCGGGGTGGCGTTGATGACGATGTCGAAGCCTTCGGGGTCGCTGGAGCCTGTCGTCACCCGGGTTGCGGGGTACCAGGTGTTGAGCCGGGTTTTCAGGCCTTCGAGGGCGGCCTTGTTGTCGTCGTGGAGGGCGAGGTGGCCGATTTGGGCGGAGGCGAGCGACGCTGCGATTGCCGAGCCGACGCCGCCGGCGCCGATGAGGAGGGCTTTGGCACCTGATATCGTCTGGCCCTTGCGCTTGAGGCCGCGTACGAAACCTTCGCCGTCGAACATGTCGCCGATCAGTCTTCCGTCGGGGCCGAGCTTGATGGCGTTGCAGGAGCCGGCGACGCGGGCGTTGGTGGAGATTTCGTCGAGCAGATCCATGGTCGGGATCTTGTGCGGCATGGTGATGAGGGCGCCGTGGATGTTGGAGAGGCGGAAGACGAGTTTCAGGAAGGCGGGGTAGTCTTCCGGCCGGCAGCCCATGGGCACGACGACGGCGTCGATGCCCTGTTCCTCGAAATAGGGGTTGTAGATCAGCGGCGCCTTGAAGCTTTCCGTCGGGTAGCCGAGATGGGCGATCAGCCGTGTGGTGCCGCTAATCATGGGATTTGCCTTTTAGGAATATAGTCCTTCCGGTGCTGGCGGAGGCCTTGATCGCCTCGATGACCTCAAGCGTGGCGAGGCCTTCCCGGCCGCTGACGAGGGGGGTGGCCGTACCTTCGATGACATCGCAGAAATGCTGGAGCTGCAGGGTGAGCGGGTCGGCCGGGGTAACGGACAGGCGCTCTTGCGCCAGCTTCTCGCGCCAGTCGGGGCGGCCTTCATTGCTCCAGAGGGTGAGATCGGGGATCGTGAGCGCGCCCTCAGTGCCGCCGATCTGGTAGCAGGACTGGTTTTCCCTGGGGAAGCCGGGGTTTTCGCCCGAGGTCCGCTCCCAGCTCCAGGGCGAGGGCACGGCATCGGTGGCGCTGAGCGTGGCAAGCGCGCCGTTTGTAAAGCGCAGGAGCACGACGGCGGTATCCTCGACCGCATGGCCGCGCGCGGCATTGCTTTCCATCGCATGCACGCTTTCGACTTCGCCGATGAGATGGCGGAAGAGATCGACATCATGGATGAGGTTGATGAAGATCGGGCCGGCGCCGGGTTCGCGGCGCCATTTGACCTCGAAATAGTCATCGGGCTTGGCGACCCAGAAGCTGCCGTTGATCGAGCGGATGCGGCCGAGCCGGCCGCTTTCCATCAGGCGCTTGGCTTCTCGGATGATCGGGTTGTGGCGGCGGTGGTGGCCGACGAGGATGGGCACGCCGGCTTGCTCCGCGCGGCCGACAAGGCCGGCTGCGGCCGCCGCATCGTCGGCAACTGGCTTTTCGATGAGGACGGGGATGCCGGCTGCCACCACATCGTCGGCATTTGCCACATGCAGCTGGTTGGGGGTGGCGACGATGACGCCATCGGGGCGGTTTTCAGCGAGCGCTTCGGCAAGGCTTGCAAACCAGGGCAGGCCGTTTGCGCGGGCTTCGTCACGCGCGGCGGGCGAGGGGTCGATGATGGCGGCAAGGGTGGTGCGCGGCTCGGCCAGCACGCCTTCGATATGGCGCTTGCCGATCAGCCCGGCGCCCATGACGGCGATAGCAAGGGGGCGTTTTGACATGGAGCTTCTCCCGGTCTTCGCTCAGGCCTAGTTGCGCAGGATTTCGCCGAGGAATTTGCGGGTGCGCTCGTGGCGCGGATTGGTGAAGAATTCGGCCGGGTGCGCCTCTTCCACGATCGCGCCGCTTGCCATGAAGATCACCCGGTTGGCGACCTGGCGGGCAAAGCCCATTTCATGGGTCACGCAGATCATCGTCATGCCTTCCTCGGCAAGGCTGATCATCGTATCCAGCACTTCCTTGACCATCTCAGGGTCGAGTGCCGAGGTCGGCTCGTCGAAGAGCATCACCTTCGGGCGCATGCAGAGCGCGCGCGCGATCGCCACGCGCTGCTGCTGGCCGCCCGAGAGCTGCACCGGATATTTCTCCGCCTGTTCGGAGATTTTTACGCGGGCCAGCAGGGTCCGCGCCCGGTCCTCGGCTTCGGCCCTGGCGACGCCGAGTGCGCGCATCGGCGCCAGCATGCAGTTCTGCAGCACGGTCAGGTGCGGGAAGAGGTTGAACTGCTGGAAGACCATGCCGACCTCGCGCCTGATCGCGTCGATCGCCTTGGCCTGGTTGCCGAGCAATATGCCGCCGACGCGGATTTCGCCCTTCTCGTAGGTCTCCAGGTGGTTGATGCAGCGGATCAGCGTCGATTTTCCGCTTCCCGAGGGGCCGCAGAGCACGATGCGCTCGCCCTTGTGCACATCGATATTGATATCGTGCAGGGCCTGGAAGGCGCCGTACCACTTCTCCACATGGCTCATGGTGATCATGGTTTCGCCAATCATGTTCTGATTGGGGGATGGAGCGGGAGCTGATGTCATGGTCTCTGGTCCAATTCGTGAGGGCGCTGCATCAGCGCGCGTGGGCCGCGTTGAAGCGCCGCTCCAGGCGGGCGCCGAGGATGGTCAGCGGGCAGCACATCAGGAAATAGAGGATGCCGACGATGCCGAAGACGGTGAGCGGCTGGAAGATCTGGTTGGAGATGATGTTGCCGGCCCGCGTCAGCTCCGTGAAGCCGACGATGGAGGCGAGCGAGGTGCCCTTGATGAGCTGCACCAGGAAGCCGATCGTGGCCGGAAGCGAAATGCGCAGCGCCTGCGGCAGGATGATATCCTTCATGCGCGAGACATATTTGAGGCTCAGCGCCTTGGCCGCCTCCGTCTGGCCGCGCGGCACGGCTTCGATTGCGCCGCGCCAGATCTCGCCGAGATAGGCGCTGGCATGGAGCGTGAGGCCGATCGCCACCGCCTCCCAGGCGTCGAGCTTGAAGCCGATAAGGGCGAGCCCGTAATAGGTGACGAAGAGCTGCATCAGGAGCGGCGTGCCCTGGAAGACGGCGATATAGGCCGAAGTCAGCCGCTCCAGCCACGGCATGCCCGAGGTGCGGGCGAGCGCCACGGCAAGGCCGGCGAGGCAGCCGCAGACGAAGCCGACGGCGGAGAGAAGAACGGTCCATTTCAGGCCGATCAGAAGGAAGATGAATTCTTCGCTGCCCATGGTGCCCTCACTTGACCGGATAGGTGAAATAACGGGCCGAGAAGAGCGCGAAGAGGCGCATCATCAGCCAGGAGATGACGAGGTAGAACACGGTGATGGTGAAATAGACCTCGAAGCTGCGGAAACTGTCGGATTCGATGCGCTGCGCCACCGAGGTCAGCTCATAGGCGGAGATCGCCGAGCAGATGCTGGTCGACAGCGTCAGGAGCACGAACTGGCTGGTCAGCGACGGGTAGATCGCCCTCAGCGCCGGCTTCAGAATGATCAGCCGGAACACCTGCACCTTGTGCAGGCCGAGCGCCAGGCCCGCCTCCATCTGCCCCTTGGGAATGGATTGCACGCCGCCCCTGATGATCTCGATCGCATAGGCGCCGCCATTGATGCCGAGCGCGATGATTGCCGTCGGCGTCGGGGCGAGCCTGATGCCGATCAGCGGCAGGGCGAAGAAGAGAAAGAAGATCTGCACCAGGAAGGGCGTGTTGCGGATGAGCTCGACAAAGCCGATCACCAGCCAGCGCAGCGCCTTGATATGCGAATCCCTCAGCGCCACGCCGCCGATGCCGATGATCACGGCAAGCACCATGCCGCAGAGCGCCAGCAGGAACGTGCCGAGACAGCCGAGAAGCAGGCTCGGCAGGCCATCGATGACGGGCGTGAAATCCAGTTGATAGTTCATGCTGCTTTCGCCGCTCCCACCATTCCGGCCATCGCCTCGATCGCCAGCTCATAGCCGCGGGCGCCGAAGCCGATCATGATGGCGGTGGCGACACGCGAGATCAGGGATTTATGGTAGATCTCCTCGCGGGCATGGACATTGGAAATATGCAGCTCGATCTTCGGCGCATCGAAGGTTTTGAGCGCATCGAGCAGTGCCACCGAGGTGAAGGTATAGGCGGCGGGATTGATGATGATGCCGCAGGCCTCTTTCCGGGCCTGATGCACACTTTCCACCAGCTCGCCCTCGAAATTGGTCTGGCGGAAATCGATCTCGAAACCGAGGCTCTTCGCCTTCGCCAGGCATTTCTCCCTGATATCGGCAAGGGTGGTGGAGCCGTAGATGGCAGGCTCGCGCTCGCCGAGCAGGTTGAGGTTCGGTCCGTTGAGGACGAAGATGGTTCTGGTCATGTCGCGCACCTCGAACGGGGCAAAGCTGGTTGCTTGGTCTTGGGCATGGGGGTGGCGTGGACGGGCATCGAAATGCCCGCCCTGGTGTTCGGATTGTAAGAAGCTATGGCTCAGCCGGCCGTGAACGAAATGCCTTCGAGGCTCTTCGGGAATTCCGGAACCGGCACCTTCATCCACTTGTCGTAGATCACCTTCAGCTCGCCATTGGCCTTGATCTTGTCGATGAAGGCATTGATCGAGGCGTTGAGTTCCTTTTCGCCGAGACGGGTGCAGGCGCCGTTATAGAGCTTCTGGAATTCCAGCTTGTTTTCGAATTCGCCGGGGCGGGCCTTTTCCACACGGTCCATGTAGAAGATGTTGCCGCCGAGCGCATCGACCTGGCCGGAAACCAGCGCCTGAACGCTTGCCGCGTCGCCGTCGAAGCGGCGGATGGTGGCGGTCGGCGGGGCATTCTTGGTGACCTGCGTGTCCTGTGCGGCACCCTTGGCGACGGAAATGGTCAGGTTCGCCATATCGTCATTGGTCTTGATCGACTTGTTCTTGGGGCCAATCAGCACGATGGCATTGGCATTGTAAGGCTGGCTGAACTGCACCGCCTTGGCGCGATCCGGCAGCATGGCCATGGTGGCGAAGAGCACGTCGACGCGGCCCGATGTCAGCGCCGGGATACGGTTGTTGACTTCGAGCGGCACGAATTCGACTTCGACGCCGAGTTCCTTGGCATAGGCCGCAGCCATATCGGCATCAAAGCCATCCTGCTTGCCGGCGCTGGTGACGAAACCCCATGGCGGGTTGTCGCCCTGGATGCCGACGATCAGCTTGCCGCGGGCCTTGATTTCATCGGGGGTGACGGCAGCGGCCGGGTTGGCAAGACCTATGGCGGCCACAAGAGCGGCGGCACCCAGCATGGCGCCACGCCGCGTCAGCAACGACTTCAGCATTGGAATTCTCCTCCTTTTTGGCGGCCGCCCAAAAGCAGCCTCACAGTCATCCTCTCCCGACTGTTCTCATCATGTTTGCCAGAGGCGCGCTCATAAATCAACATAGTTTTTGAAAATCATATGAGACTTTTGATTTGATCAATTGAATTGAAATACTCACGACATTCGCCATAATGCCCTCAGGAGGGTCGATGGCTTTGTCCATCGTGGCCCGAACGAGGAGGATGCTTGGTATGAAGACCTCGATTGCGACGGTGACGCTGTCAGGCGAATTGCCGGAAAAACTCGAAGCGATCGCTCGCGCCGGCTTCGACGGCGTGGAGATTTTCGAAAACGACTTCCTGGCCTTCGACGGCAGCCCGGCCGATGTCGGCCGCATGGCGCGCGATCTCGGGCTGATCATCACGCTTTTCCAGCCCTTCCGCGATTTCGAGGGCATGCCGGAGAGTTTGCGCAGCCGCACCTTCGACCGGGCCGAGCGCAAGTTCGATATCATGCAGGAGCTCGGCACCGACATGGTGCTCGTCTGTTCCAATGTCTCGCAGGCGGCGCTTGGCGGCATCGACCGGGCGGCGGCCGATTTCCGCGAGCTCGGGGAGCGGGCGGCAAAACGCGGGCTGAAAGTGGGATACGAGGCGCTTGCCTGGGGCCGCTTCGTCAACGACCATCGCGACGCCTGGGAGATCGTACGGCGCGCCGATCATGAGAATGTCGGGCTGATCCTCGACAGTTTCCACTCGCTATCGCGCAAGATCGACATCAATTCCATCCGCTCGATCCCGAAAGAGAAGATCTTCATCGTGCAGCTTGCCGATGCGCCGCTGATCGACATGGACCTGCTCTACTGGTCGCGGCACTTCCGCAATATGCCGGGCGAGGGCGATCTTCCCGTCACCGAATTTACCGAGGCCGTGGCCTCGACAGGCTATGACGGTTTCTTCTCGCTGGAGATCTTCAACGACCAGTTCCGCGGCGGCTCGACACGGGCAATCGCCGCCGACGGCCATCGCTCGCTGATCTATCTGGCCGACCAGATCCGCCGCAAGGTGGAGACGTCAGTCGGCATCGACATGCCCGCGCGCGCCGCCGTCAAGGGCGTCGGCTTCATCGAATTCGCGACCGATGACGAGGAGGCAGTGGAGCTTGTCGGCATTCTCGAAGCGCTCGGCTTCCGCAAGGCGGCGGTGCATCGCTCGAAGAAGGTGACGCTCTTCCAGCAGGGCAATATCCGCATCCTCATCAATGTCGATCCCGAGGGTTTCGCCAATGCCGCCTATGCCGTGCACGGCACGTTCGCCTATGCGATGGCGCTCGTCGTCGAGGATGCGGCGCAAGCCTATGCCCGGGCGCTGGCGCTCGATGCCGAGCCCTTCACCCAGGCGGTCGTGGAAGGCGAATTGCAGCTGCCGGCGATCCGCGGTGTCGGCGGCGGGCTGATCTATCTCATCGACGAGAAAAGCCCGCTCGGCCGCTTCTCCGAGATCGATTTCGAGCCGGTGGCGGGGCAGGGTGTTGAGGACGATGCCGGCCTCAAGCAGGTCGATCATATCGCCCAGACGGTCTCCTATGACGAGATGCTGACCTGGCTGCTCTTCTACACGTCGATCTTCGAAACCCGGAAAACTCCTGTCGTCGACATCATCGACCCATCAGGCGTGGTGCGCAGCCAGGTGATCGAGAACGAGGCGGGCACGCTTCGCATCACCATGAACGGCGCCGAAAACCGCCGCACGCTCGCCGGCCATTTCATCGCCGAGAAATTCGGCTCCGGCATCCAGCATCTGGCCTTTTCCACTGACGATATCTTCGCCACTGCCGAGCGCCTGCGCGCGAAAGGCTTCAAGCCGCTGCCGATTTCGCCCAATTATTACGACGATGTGGAAGCCCGCTTCGGGCTCGAGCCGGAGCTGACGGAGCGGCTGAAGGCGGAAAACATCCTCTATGACCGGGATGGGGAGGGCGAGTATTTTCAGCTCTATAGCGGGACTTACGGGGAGGGCTTCTTCTTCGAGGTGGTGGAGCGGCGGAGCTATCGCGGCTACGGGGCGCCGAATGCGATTTTCAGGATTGCAGCGCTGAAGAAGCAGATGCGGCCGGAGGGGGTTCCGAGGGATGCGGGGTGAGGGTGCTGGATGGCGAGTGTGCTCGGTGTGGCACCCCCCTCTGCCTTGCCAGGCATCTCCCCCACAAGGGGGGAGATCGACAAGCGGCCGGACCTTCACACATCTCTGACGTGATACGGTCTGCAACGCTATTTGTTTGAGGAAAGGGGTGCTCCCAGCCAATCTCCCCCCCTCGTGGGGGAGATGTCCGGCAGGACAGAGGGGGTGCTACACGGTGCAGCTCCAATGGTTCGCCAGTACAGGTCTGCCACCATCACCCAATCCGCCCACTCTTCAACACATGCGCCACACCACTCTGCACATGCCGCACGATCACCGCCCTGGCACCCTCGACATCCCGCTTCAGCGCCAGCTCGAACAGCAGCTTGTGATCATCCACCACGGCCTGTCCGCGAAAACTCTGCGCCAGCATGTGGTAGCGTAAAAACCGGTCGAACACCGAGGACAGCGTCGCCATCAGCGTCGCCGAATTGCAGGCGGAAACGATCGCCTGATGAAACTCCCAGTCATAGCGCACCCAGTCGACGGTCCTCGAGGCGTCCCCCGCAAGCAGCTTCCGCTCGGCGGCTGCCAGCTTGTGGTGGGCGGCGACGATGCGGCCTTCCCATTCCAGGTTGCCGGCGGCAAAGGAGAGGCCGATCGCGTGGGTTTCGAGCACTGTCCTGAGATCGGCAAGCTCCTCCAGCTCCTTGATCGAGGCCGGGCTCACCTCGAAGCCGCGCTGGCCCTCGGCAAGCACGAGGTTTTCCATCGCAAGGCGGCTCAGGATTTCGCGCAGCGACGAGACACTGATCGAATAATGTTCGCGCGCCTGTTCGAGCTTGATCCTGGTGCCCGGCGCCAGCGCGCCGGAGATGATATCCTGCCGGACCTGCCGGAAGACGACATCGCTGATCGTCTCGGAGGTTTCGCTTGCCATTTTCGGCACGGGTTTTTCGCTGCGCATCAGGCCGTCATCCCCTGGCCTGCGCGGGCAGGGCCGACAGCAGCCCCCGGCCGAGCGCATGTTCGACGCCCGCCTGAATGTGCCGCTGCAGGATCTCCTTGGCGGTCTTGCTGTCGCGCTTGAGGGCCGTCTCCAGCAGTTGCCGGTGCTCCTCTTCCGCCACGTTGCCGCGATAGGAAAGCGCCACCATCTGATAGCGCAGGTATTTGTCGAAGACGGCCGAATGCGTTTCCATCAGCAGGCGCGAGCCGCAGGCGGCAATCAGCGCCTGGTGAAACTCCCAGTCATAGCGCTTCCAGTCCTCGGCCTGGCTGGTATCGCCCGTCGCCATGACCTTTTCCATGCGCGCCAGCTTGTAATGGGCCGAAACGAGCTGCGCCTCCCATTCCACATCCCCCTGTTCGAAGGATTGTTCCAGCGCATGTTCCTCGAGCAGCAGCCGGAGTGCGGCAATCTCCCTGAGATCGGCGACGGAAACGCCTGCCACCTCGAAGCCGCGCTGCCCTTCGGCAACGACGAGCCCTTCCGAGGTCAGCCGGTTCAGGATTTCGCGCAGCGTGCTGACGCTCGTGCCATAGGCGCTCTTGAGATTTTCGAGCTTCAGCTTCTGTCCCGGCGCAAGCCGGCCGAAGATGATGTCGGCACGAATCTGCCTGTAGCCACTCTCGGCGACGGTTTCCTCGATATCTTCCTGTCGCATGCTTGTCTCCGAGATTTTGCATTTCCTCCTATATAGCGGGAGAACTAGGGTGGGCACAACGGAAAACGGATTTTGGCGCAAGCAGCGGGTGAGGCGAAATGCTGCAGGGCGGCAACTGCCTGCGGATCGGCCTTTTAGAGCGGGCTTCACGTTAGGCAAGGTTTGTGAGGTAATGTGTCCTGAAACATTACAAAGGCTTGACTATTATCTTAACCATGGTTCCATTGTGCGACGCAGCATATGGAGCAACGATGGAACTTTCGTCAAAACTCGTGAAATCCGTTGCCTACGACCCGTCGACAGGGGTCCTCGACATCGAGATTCGCCTCAAGGGCCACCGCCGCTATTTCAACGTGCCGCCGGTCGTCTATGAAAACCTGATCACGGCCACGTCGCCCGGCTGGTATTACACGCGCCATATCCGCGATGCCTATCCGCGCTCGGCCGAAGGTGCTGATGGACGCGCAAAACAGATGTTTCGCATGGTGACCGGCAAGCGCGGTCAATTGTCGTGACTGCGCCTGCAACACATTGACAGGATAGAAGACCGGATCGTCTGGTCCGGCCCGAAGGCCCCTGGTGTCAGGGGCTTGCGCGGTGCGGCGAATCCGGCGAGCATCCTGGTATGCCGACCCTCAAACAACTCTCCATCGCCCTTGGCCTCCTGACCAGCGACCACGCCCCCATTCCCGATGAAGACGGATGGAAGAACTATGTCTGGCGCGTCCAGGCAGCGCAGGAATGCCTTTCCTCCGAGGATGGATATTGCAAGCTCGTCGAGGACAAGTGGGATTGGAAGCGGCCGCAATATTACAGCTTCTCCTTCCGCGCCGACCCGAAGACGAATTCCGTCATGTCGCGAATCACGCTGAAGAACGAAGACCCTGACGATGACGACCAGGTCTGCGTCGTCGCGACCTTCCTCAATGCGGCCGGCGAGGAGATCGGCATCTTCTTCGCCAACTGGCGGGCGCTGCCCGGCCGCTCCTATACGCGCGAGGCACCGATCTGGCTGACAACCGATGTCCGCGACATCGCGACAGTCGCCGTCGGCACCAAGCAATGCGACGTGAAGGCGATGGCGGATGCCGCGAATTTCTACAGGATCCGGCTCGAACTGAAGCAGCGCTGACGGGGCATTTCCGCAGGGCTTGCGATGGCGCCGGGCCGATATGCCGAACGGGGGATGGCGTGACCTATCATTTCAGACTTTGTCTCTTCACCGCGCTTCTTGCGATCTCGGGCCTTGTATCTCCCGGCCCGGCCGCAGCCGAGGAGGTGCCGGCCTTCTGGAAGAAATCCATGACGAACGATCCGGCGACGAACCACTATGTCGCCGAGGCGATGAGGCCGCTCGACAATCCGGATGCCCAGACATTGAGAGTGGTGAAGCTCGCCAATTCGCTCGCCACGCTCTGCAGCGGCGCATCGCTCAACAAGAAGGCGCTCTATGCCTACATGACCGAGACACGCTTTGCCGAGATCAAGGGCACGGCCTATAACGAGGCGGCCTTCCTTGCCGACAGCACGTTCCGCTATTTCGACTACCGCGCGCTTGCCCATCTCTGCGCGGGAAGCGCCTATCTCTTCGGCCCGAAGGGGCATCTGGCACCAGGGCTGCTCAAGCCCGGCAAGGGAAAGCCGAAGGCGAGCTACGATCCCGACAATGCCTTCATAACTCTGCCGCCGCTGGCGCGCAGATCCTGAGAGCCCGCGCCAGCGGCGGTGGGCGAGGGGTGGCTACAGTTCTATTGAAAGTCACCGTCCGATGGCGGCGGAAGCACATAGCCGGGATTGCCGATCCTGCCGCCCTTTCGGACGCCGATCGTTCCCGTCGGGCGCGAGTCAGCCTGCTCGCCGCGGAATGACGAGACGATCACGACGATCCCGAGCGCGAGCGCAATAAGCGGCGGCGCAATGAAGATGATCAAGAGATAGTGCACTGGCTTCATCGAGTATCGTAGCAGGTGAGGTCTTCACCTGGGCACCGCTTTCCTCTGTCGGTTGCGGTGCGCAAACTCCAGTGGGCTTTCCTGCTGCCCACGCTCGCTTGCCCGCTGCCGATGCTGCAAATCCAGCAGGAGACGAACCCGGATCGTTCCGCCCATCTCCTACCCCGGCTCTCCGTCGAAAGATATAACAACCGTCACATCCCGGCTATAAACGGGGTGTTGGCCTAGCATTGCAGCTAAAGAGGCGGTGGCAAGTAACTATTATGGGCAATTTGTCAAGCTCAGCATCATCAGTAACTATGGGGATCACCTGGCTATCGCATGGCGCAGGTGAGCAATAGTCCTTCGCATCGGGAGCAATTCTATTTGGACGCCACAATGACCTGGACTTCCTTTGAATGTCACAAGGTACGGAAGGTGAAGTACAATGAGAGCGACCGGAGCCTCGAGATCCTGTACGCCGATGGCGGCAGCGGCCAGGCAAGCGGCATCACGAAATCCCGCTACGTACAGTTGATGGCCGCTCGACCCGAAGACCGTGACATTTTCTTCCAGAATATCATCGAGCCATATGTTGTCGCCCGCAGGAAGCCTCCGCTCGCTCCAGCCACTATCCTGAAGTTCGCCGCCGCCGCGCTGCTGCTGGCCGTGTTCCTGTGGTTTCTTTTCTGAAGCATGTCGCGCAGAAGCGTGTGCAACAAGGTCCTGATGCGTGCCAAGCGGATCTCGGAGATCGCGACCGCGCCTTTATTTATCGGCCACATCATGATCGCGGCAATATCCGCACGTTAAAGTGCGGCGCGCAGACGTGCCGCTAGTTTGCGGTTAAGGCGTGCGGAAAGCAGAAACCTGAAGCGTGGCGGCCCAGTGACTGAGCGCGCGACACGCTTCGGCAGCGAGGCTCGACATGACGGATTTTCTGACGCRGTGGCTCCCTTGGGCGATCGCCGGACTAATGCTCTGCGCAGCATCCCAGGCGAACGCCGCCCCGGCCTGCGATCCCGTTCAGGCTCTCGTCGCGCAAACCCCTGTCATCGAGCAGTCTCCCGCCCGGATCATGAAGGCACGCCAGCAGCAGAAAATCTCCGGCGCGCTCGACGTGGCGCTCTTCGGGGATTCGCTGGCGGAGAACTGGGGTCCCAATCTCAAACGGGATTTCGGGGCCGCGACCGTCGGAAACTTCGGTATCTTCGGCGACCACATCCAGGAGCTCCTCTGGCGCCTGAAGGAAATGCCGCCGGCAATCAAGCCCAAGAATATCGTGCTCATCATCGGAACCAACAACCTGTGGGATGGCTCCTTTGCCCCCTGCGGAGTTTCGCAGGGTGTCGTGGCGGTTGTCGATGCGCTGAGAAGCCGCTGGAGCGACAGCCCGATCTATGTCGTGCCCATCCTTCCGCGCGGCTCGGGCTTCACCTTCCGCGCCAAGGATCGCCTTGAGGTGAATGCGAATATCGAACGTGACCTTGCTGGAAAGACCGGCGTGACGCTCGTCAAGATCGACGAGGATGAGCTGACATGCGGCTTCGCCAAGCAGGGCTGCGCGAATTATGCCGTTGATAAACTGCATCTATCTCCGGATGGGTACACTGTCTTGAGGTCTTCGCTTGAGGAGGCTGGGCTGCGGTAGGCAGGTCGGCAGGACTTGCCAATGGCTTAAGCTGAAACTGCGGCGGTAATAAAAGGAATTTACGTCTTCCAAGCGCAACATTGCTGTATTTCTGGGGTTGCAGGAAGCCGGGAACCCTCAATTTTGATGGGCGAGGGGACGCCTTATAGTATCGATATATTTATATGATCTAAAATATTGCTGCGATGCAACAGTATTGGGTATTTGTTAACCAATACTTTGACTTCTGGTTGTGTCTGTGGAAGAAATCCCGCGTGCGCAGATTTTTTGTGGGGTTTTTATGGGAACGCTTGTCCTTACTTATAGCAATACCAATAACTCGTATCTCGGCCAGTTTATTGATGGCACGACGTTTACTGGCGGATCAACCGATCTAACATACATGTCGATCGGAGCTTTTGACACGTCTCTAGGCGTTGTTCTCGGCTCAGAATCCTCATCATCTCCATATTTCTCCGGCGATAGCGCGATGTACAGCGCGTATGCTTACGACAACGTTTCTGACTCACCGCTAAATGCCAATGTGGCCGCTCAGACGCTCTTCGTGTACGGAGGTAATGGTGATGATCACGTTGAGGCAATCACTTCGGCGTTCGCCTCCATTGGAACGGGCGCAGGCAACGACTACATTTCCACCGTTGGCTCCTTTGGTTCCGTCTCCATAAATGGCGGCGCCGGCGCCGACATAATGATCGGAGGATCCGAGTACGACACCTATATGGTCGATGATGTTGGCGATCAGGTAATCGACCTCGGCGGCAACTTTGGTTCTCACGATAGCGTTAGCACAACACTCCTGACCTATACTCTCGGGGCGAACATTGAGGACCTCGACCTGCTGGTGGGGGACGCATCGGGTTATGGCAACGAACTCGACAACAACCTCACCGGAAGCGATGGCAATAACATCCTCAACGGCTTCGCAGGCAATAACGTGCTTGAGGGCAGAGGAGGTAACGACAGGTTCCTCGTCACAAGCGACCAATCGCGCAACGCAATCTTCGGCGGCACCGGCGACGATACCCTGGTCTACAAGCAGGGCTTGGGTGGCGGAGAGCTGCCCTGGGC
The DNA here is from genome assembly GCF_056396805.1 of Rhizobium sp. 05N49. Taxonomy (NCBI): domain Bacteria; kingdom Pseudomonadati; phylum Pseudomonadota; class Alphaproteobacteria; order Hyphomicrobiales; family Rhizobiaceae; genus Rhizobium; species Rhizobium sp. 05N49. The sequence continues at coordinate 7,759 of NZ_JBFTME010000001.1, read as the reverse complement.
AATCGACCACGGCCAATCGGCATTTTTCGATGGTGAGGACGGTACTGACAACGCTGCGCTCGACTTCTCGCTTGCGCAGCGTGTTACGGCAACCGTCGATGGGGATAAGGTCGTCTACGATATCCTCGGCGCTGACGGCTACCACTCGACAGTCTCGCTGACCTCGGTGGAGCGCGTGAACATCATCGGTTCGGCCGCTGCCGACACGTTCTACGGCACGTCGGGCAATGACTGGATCGACGCCGGCGCCGGTGCGGACAGGATCTATGGTTCGGCAGGCGACGACGGCTATGTCTTTGACAATGCCGGCGACCGCGTCGTCGATGAAGCAGCAGGCGGCGGCACGGACACGATCTGGGCCTCGGTCAGCGCCAATCTCAACGACAACGCCTATGTGGAAAACCTCCGCCTTTCCGGCACTGCCATCAACGGCATCGGCAACGGCCTTGCCAACATGATCACCGGCAGCGCCTCCGCCAACATCATCGCCGGCGGTGCCGGCAATGACAGCCTTTACGGCAAGGGTGGCGCCGATACGTTCCATTTCAACGAAATGGGCGCAGCCAACAAGGATTCGATCTGGGACTTCGATGCCGACGACAAGATCTCGCTCGGCTCCGTCTTCACCGGCCTCGACAAGGACAATAACGGCGTTGTCGACGACGACGCCTTCCTCGTGCTCGTCAAGAACGGTCCGAAGGTCAGCGGCGATCATGCGGTGCTCACCTACAATGCCGCCACCGGCGTGCTCTCCTACGATCACGACGGCGCCGGCAAGGACGCCGCCCAGGACATCGCCTTCGTCGGCGTCAACAAGACCTTCTTCGACCATAGCGATATCCTGATCAACAGCTCGCTGCTGGTCTGAGGAACGCAATTAGCGCATTGGAGACGGCCGGCTTTCGCCGGCCGTTTCTGAGTGATGGGCAGGCGTCAGCCGCGATCTGCCTTGTGCCGAGATGTCTCAAGTCACTCCGCCAAGAATTCCCACATGGCATTTTGGCGTGTGGTTGCAAACCGTAAAAGAAATCGCCTTTTCGCACAATTTTCTTGTGAGGATTTAATGGGAACGATCATTCTTACTCAGACTGACGACGAATACTTCGGTCAATTTATCGACGGCACGACATTTACGGGCGGGTCCGCCGATACTTCGCTGGCGATAGGTTCGTTTGATACATCGCTCGGACTTACTCTCGGGACGGGGCCATATTGGCTCTATTTTGACGGCGATAACCTGATGAATGAGGCTTTCTTCGCTGGTCAGCTCTCGGATACGCCGCTGAACGTCCATAACGTTACCGCCGACTTCCTAAGCGTATACGGTGGTAATGGCGACAATTACATCGAAGCGGCGAGTGTAAACTCTGCAAGCATCGTGACGGGTGCCGGCAATGATTACATCAAGGTAGGTGGTGGCTGGACCGCCTTCATCAACGGCGGCGCCGGGGCCGATACGATGATTGGAGGTGACGAGATGGACACCTACGTCGTTGACGATGTCAGCGATCAGGTCATCGAACTTGGCGGCAATTTCAGTTTGAGCGATACCGTTAATACGACGCTTTCGACTTACACTCTTGGGGCCAACCTCGAAAAACTTAATCTTCTTCAGGGCAACGCGTCAGGCTATGGCAACGAACTCGATAACTGGTTGACGGGAAGCGAGGGCAACAACATCCTCGATGGCCGTGCGGGCAGTAACACGCTTGAGGGCAGGGAAGGTAACGATACATTCCTGGTGACAAGTGATGCCTCCAGCACCTTCATCTACGGCGGCACTGGTGACGATGTGCTGGTGTACAAGCTGGGCTTGGGAGGGGAAGCGGATCCCCTAGCATTCCTCCACGGCCAATCCGCATATTTCGTCGGTGAAGACGGCAACGATTCTGCCGGACTGGACTTTTCGCTCGCCCAGCACGTTACCGCGACGTTGGAATCCGGTACGGTCGTCTACGATATCCTCGGCGCCAACGGCTACCACTCGACCGTTTCGCTGACCTCGGTGGAGCGCGTGACCATCGTCGGTTCGGCCGCTGCCGACACGTTCTACGGCACGTCAGGCAAGGACTGGATCGACGCCGGCGCCGGTGCGGACACGGTCCATGGCTCGGCTGGTGATGACGGCTATGTCTTCGACAATGCCGGCGATCGCGTCCTCAACGAAGCAGCGGGCGGCGGCACGGATACGATCTGGGCCTCGGTTAGCGTCAATCTCAACGACAACGCCTATGTCGAAAACCTCCGGCTGTCCGGCACTGCCATCAACGGCATCGGCAATGGCCTCGCCAACATGATCACCGGCAGCGCCTCCTCCAACATCATCGCCGGCGGCGCCGGCAATGACAGCCTTTACGGCAAGGGTGGCGCCGATACGTTCCATTTCAACGAAATGGGTGCTGCCAACAAGGATTCGATCTGGGATTTCGATGCCGACGACAAGATCTCGCTCGGCTCCGTCTTCACCGGCCTCGACAAGGACAATAACGGCGTAGTCGATGACGACGCCTTCCTCGTGCTCGTCAAGAACGGTCCGAAGGTCAGCGGCGATCATGCGGTGCTCACTTACAACGCCGCGACCGGTGTGCTCTCCTACGATCACGACGGCGCCGGCAAGGATGCCGCCCAGGACATCGCCTTCGTCGGCGTCAACAAGGCGTTCTTCGACCATAGCGATATCCTGATCAACAGCTCGCTCCTGGTCTGAGGAATGCAGCAGTTACCGCATCTGAAACGGCCGGCTTTTGCCGGCCGTTTTTCGTTGTCCGGAGAGCGGCCGAGGGCAGTCGCCAAACCACCGCGTGCAGCGGCACGAGTTTTGCAAGGTTACCGATATGTTAGTTGGTCGGGAACCAAGCGTAATGAAATGGGACACTTCTGCATCGTTCGATCCTGTCATCCTTGTCTTCAAGGATGGAAACAGGCGTTTGATTGTCCGAACGGTCGGGGAAGCCGCCAACGCGCTGATGAGAGAATGGCCGTCCGATGACGGGGAGGAGTTCCTGGCGGCCGTGAAGGCCTGCCTGGACGTGATGACCGGCAGGGCTGACCCTGACCAGCTCAGGGGCGCCATCATCCGGGCCGCGGACGAAGCGGGCGTTACGGCCCTTACCGTTCTTCACTGACCAGAGGGAACGCGCCGGCGATTGACTGATGGCGGTGAAGGGGGTAGGGACCCGCCGCCATGCTCAGCCTTATGAGGTGGTATGGGGGAGGCCCGGTCAGCACGAGGGGTCGGGTCTCTGCCTGCCCTACATATTCCGGCGAAACCCGCTTGAAAATCCGCGATCACAAATTATCTCGAATCCCGATTTCCATAATGGAGGGATCGAATGATTGAACGTCACGTAAGCGGGCGCGATCAACCGATGACATCGGAAGACCTCGCCATTTGCCAGCGCGTACTGGATGCCGTGAAGGCGGAATTCCAGCTCGACAAGGATGACGAGGAGACGGTGCGCATCGCCGCGATCACGATCGAACTATACCGTCAGGGCGTCCATAATTTCGATCAGCTGAAAGCGCTGGTATTTGCTGCCAGAGGCAAGGGCTGACGGGAACTTTCCGGCACCTTTGCAGTCTATAGCGGGTGGATCGCGCGGCCGATGCGCGTCTCCTTGACCCTTCAATCGCTTCGGCCGTGCGGTTCCACCGTTCCTCACGGAAGCTTGCCCGCTTCGGCGGGCTTCTTTTTGCCAGACCGCCGGTGCTGATCCTCACCCAAGATGATGGTGGCATTTGGGACTTTAGTCCGATTGAAGATGGCGATCAGCGTATTAATTCTTCTTCCACTGATGCCTCCAGAGTCAGTACGAAAAGGGTGTCTCTCCCTGACCGGAAGCGCCCTTTTCAAACATTTCTCCTGAGATGCCCGCCAAACACCCCTTGGCGGGCTTCGTTGAGGCGCGGATGGCGCCGCCCGCCGACGATCTGCGGCGGGCATTGACCCCCAGCCCGGCAAAAGAGGGTGGGACGGCAGGTATTTAACCTTACCGGTTGACCTTGATCAGACTTTCTCCCGAGCGCGATGCATTGCGCGATTTACGTGAAATTTGCAGCCTGATACCGCTGCCTCACGGTTGAAGTTTCCGGAGTGAGATGGAATGAGCATCGAGCAGTTATTTGAGGAAGCAGCAGAGCTCGAGCGGCTTTTTGAAGAAGAGCCGCAAGTTCACGACATCGACGAGCTGATACAGGCCGCTGTTGTGACCAAGCGCGAGCTTTCAGAAGGCAGGATCGTCAAGGAAGCGATTTCGCCCGGACGCGCAGACATGCGGGAAGGCGAGGCTGGGTCCATGAAAGAAGAGAGCCAACTGACACCTCGCTCCCGCCCGAAGGCCGGCCCGCAGCCGATCGTTCGCCGAGCTTCTGCCGCATCCGTTGCCTGGCATGCGGGCGTCGCTTCCATCGCAAGGCTCTTCGGCAGGAAAGTCCTCGCTGACAGATGCCGGTAGGGGATGCTGTACGTCTCACGTTGATGGCCTTGCGCACTTGATGGCTGGTTTGCGCGTCCTCTATTTCCCCCTGAACTCGAATATAACAAGAACCTAGGAGAAAAGGCCTCTGGGACGTGTTCCGGGATCGCGTGGTTTCATTTTGCGTGTATCGAGAGAGCCGGTATTTAAACAGAATAACGCGCAGTTTAGCTATCTGTGGAATCGTTTGCGCATGAGGTGTGGGGTGCTTCATGTCGCTGAGATATCTGCAATGCAAACACAGTCGAGGAGTCGCAAATGTCTTGGGGTGCGTCAGAATGGAGCGTTGTCATTGGGGCGACTTCCGCATTTGCCACCGCGGCAGCGGGATTCATGGCGCTTCTCGCAGCCAAATGGACAGTCGATGCGACGAGACAAGCTGCGCTGGAGAATTCACGGCTCCTAAAAGAGCAAATTGAGGTGCAGCGGCTGGAACTCGCCGATGCAAGGGCTGCCGCTTTAGAAGTTAACCGTCGAGACAAACTTCATGCCGCTTACACGCTTTTCAAGCTTGCAGGTTCTGTAGAGGGGATTGTTCGCAATGCCGCTAATAACTGGCCTGAGCAAACTCAAGTTATTCCCCACTACCCTGCTGACCTGGTTAGAAGAGTGGAGGAGGCCTATCCCCTTCAGGGCTTCTTGAACCGGGACAACCATATTGGCTTTCAACTTCTTGACGCGCTCGTTCACGGAGAGCAATTGACGAGTAAAGAGCATGCACTGGATGTGTCGCATCGCTTAAACGCCCTCCGACAGGCTTTGACGCCAGTGATCGTAGGTTTGCCACACGGCGCCGGTAATCGCGCATATGGCCATGATGGGGAACAGCCGCTTGAGGCAGGCGCTGACGCTGTCATGTGATGCTGGGGTACGGGGCTAGCCTACGCGGCGAGAGCATTTACGCTCCTCTTAAAGTCGCGCCAAGCTTTTTCCCCAGCCACTTCCTTGGGCTTGTAGTTTGTTAGGTGGTATATCCATTTTTTATTGAACCACAGCCCATCCACGAGCGCTTGATTTGGCACAAACTCTGCAAAAGATCTAGCGTTCTCGCCGTCGCCGAACCCGAAAATCCCCAATCCGGCGCGCATATCGTCGTGCTCACGGAGGCTTTCGACTAGCTCCCTAACAAACCCTGAATTGGTGCTCATCACATCGACAATAAAAGGAGAGATTTCCTGAGGCGTAGCCGAGAGATTATATGCCTTGAAGAGCAAGGCATTCATGGCGAGCGGCCCGGCAACATCGATAGTGCTCGTGACCAATACCAAGTGCCAATCACCGAGATTATTTGTTTCCGTTTTCCCGTCAGGGTCTTCCGATGTTCGAACCTCGTTCTCACGCGCCCAGAGAAGACCGTCCGGCTCCAGATGAAGTCGACGAAGAGCTGCGAGATATTCCTCGCCCGCCTTCAGCAGGGTAGTTGAAAGGTCTTCGCTATCCATTCGACCACTCCTCTCCCTGAAAACGCGGCCTCATATATCGCATCGACATAGGTTCTCGGCATCGAATTTGGATTATAGCCATGGTGCCTACTCCAATCCATTACTGTTTTTAGATGAGGTCCTACGGGGTGCCTAACAAGGCCCGACGGGCTTATCCTTAATACGCTTAGTAAGTAGGTGATATCGTGCGTGTAAAGCCGCGGTTGGTCATCCCGATCCGGAAAGCGGTTCCAGCGCATTTTCTTCATGATCGCGGCTTTGAGGTAGCATTCGACCGCAAACCCAACGTGATCCCAAGCCAACGAATACTGCTTATTGCGACGCATAATTTGGGCGCCGTTGCGGTGGCGCTCGGCGAGCACCAGCCAATCTTCAACAGTATGTGGTTGTTGATTTAGGTCCACCCGTGCCCCCGTTGAGACAAGAGCAGGGGTGCCTCATTGTGTCAAGCGAGTACTGGCGGCGGCCTAGGCCGCCAACTCCCATGCCGGTTGCGGACAGCCGATAAGATAACATTATGGCTTCTCGCTATCGGTGTCTCGATGATTGGGCTTGAACTTGCCCTGGCCGGCGCGTTTGGCCCTATGTTTTTCCTCGGTCTCAGACTGCTAGGCTTGGTGGCATGGGTCGACTATGCTGATCGAGGTTGCCCCTAACGCGGGGTCGGTCCGCAGCCAAGGCTTGATTTCGAAGGCTCTGGTCGGAACCTTGTCGAACGCCTCACGACCCGCCCTGAGAAGTTGTCCCGATCAATTGAACTTACGTGCAACGCCATGCATCATCTATGGCACTATGGCCATGCTTGAGTTGTACGGGGGGACACATGATTTTCAGCAAACTCGCCAGGATCGTGGCCTGGCTTGCGCTCGTATTAGGTGCGTTTCAGGTCGTCATCGGTCTCGGAGTAGGAACCGGGTTCTTGGGACCGTCCGCTCTGCCGCTATTCGCGCCAGGCCCAAGTTCGGGCAAAGTGATCGCCCGCGGGACGTACATTCTAATCTTCGCCATCGCTCTCGGCACGCTGGCCGAGATCAGCTTCAACGTCCGCCGAGGGCAGGAATAGGCGCCCGAGATACGCCCTTGATACAAGCACCTGACATTGCGCCGCCTCTGCGAGCTTGAATTATTGGAGCCCGCCAGCTTAAGACCCGCTTGTGCTCTCAGGCGTTTCTTTTGCTTTATCAAAAATGGCATCGCACATCAGACCTTTGTCCGTGTTTTCCTCGGTATCTGCTGTTCTATGTTCACCTACCGAGGGAGAGGAAGGTGATCATGTTCTGGTGGATCTTGTACGCGTACTTGTCTTTGCAGGCCCTCACTGCAGCAGGCATACTGCTCTTGCTCGTGAGAGGCAGGCTGAAAGCTTCCAGGACACCCGTTTCGGAGACATGAGGTCGCGGCGGTAAAGATGCGAGGGTCGCCCCGGTCGCGATCCAGGCTGCTGAAACGTGCTCCGGTAACCTGACCGCCGCCGATCGATGTGCGTTCGTGATCCGGCTAACCGTATGGCCATTTGATGAATGGCGGCCACGTCAGGCCGCCAATTCCCACGCCGTCCTTGGACTGCCAATCTTGCGAATGACCGGCGCCCCGATCTTGGCAACACCTGTTCCGCCCGTATTGCACAAGTGCCTCAAGATCAGCAGGTTATCGAGCCGGATGTTCGTCATCGTCAGCCCCGTCGGCAGCCAGAGTTTCGAGCCGCAGATGAGCGAACGTCCACGCCCGCCGATGTAGTTGCCGGTCGTCCAGCCGCCGCCGGTGACGGTCACCGTGTTGCCGATCTGGACCGGGCCGCGGATGGAGCTGTCGAGGTAGTCCCAGCCGGCCCAGTCGTTGAGG